>JABCYW010000029.1 GCA_013289985.1 Betaproteobacteria bacterium
TCATCTCCGAACTTCGGCAGGATCGCGCCGACGGCACGATCAAGCGCTGGTCGCCGATCCTCGTGGAGGTGCCCTTCAAGGCCCCGCTCAAGGGCAGCCGCTTCCAGCCGTTCGCGACGCATCCAGCCGACGACAGCGGCGATCGCCTTGTGCCTGGCGACAACGCCGCGCGCTCGACGACCATCACCAACGCCGCTGCGCAAGCCGCGCAGTGATCCATCCCGACCGACATCAACCATAGGCCAGCCATGACACACCCGACACGCCCCCTCATCGGTCCGAAGCCGATGCGTTACGTCAATTCGGTGCGCACCGACATCCGCCGGACGTTCCGCCGCTTCCGCCTGCTCGACTACCTGCGTCGACGCGGCGCCGCCAATGTCGCGCCAAGTGGTCTGGCAGCTGCGTAGCAGACGGCCCAGCCGATCCGGAATCGCCGTTCACGAACGAATCGCTCTACCCAACCAGGAGGCCCCATGGCCCGGATTCTGAAGCTCATCAAGATGACGCGCGAAGACTCGCCCGTCGCGTCCGTCATCTTCCCCATCGCCACCATCGCGTTCCTCGCGTCGTCGTTCGGCTATGTCGCGTTGACGATCGCCAACCACTGACCGCATCGACGGACAGGCACGTTTTCGCGCCGCGGGACGGCAATCCGGGCAGCAACCTGCACGGCTACGGCTTCCATCACGAGACGTGGAAGATCATCGATGGCCAGTGGCGAATCGCACACTTCGAGCTGCACCGCGTCCTCGTCGACCACACCTGAAGGTCGGCCACCGGTCGCCATCGGCGACAGTGCGCCTGGCCCGCCGGGATGCGCGCAATGCCGGCGCATCGCCGAGCGCGGACGCCCCATGACGGTCGTCCCACGCGACTTCCGATTGCGTGCTTCGCGCACGACCCTCTTCATCCGGCCCGCGTAGCCCGCCTGGCCGGCTTCGCTCGCGCGCGGCGCGCGTGGGCGCACTTCTCGTCCAGATCCAGTGCCCCATCCGCTTTGATGGCCGCGCGCCGATTGCTTCTCCACGCGGACGATTGAAACCCGTTTGGACGGACTACCGGCGTGATCGTTCGGATCCTAGATTCATCACGTCAAACCCAGGAACCGAGATGAAGACTCCAGGAGCCACCACCGGTGCACCGGGCATGGGCAATACGGCCAACGCAAAAGTTCGCATTGCTCACGCGACATCTGAAAAAGAAGCCAGAGCGGTGATGCGCCGAATACCCAACTATGTATCGGTCACCACCAACCCCAAACCCTCAGTCTTTGGAGAATCAACATGAGCAACATTCGTGGCGTGACCATCGTGGACGGGATCCCAGAATATCGCTATTTCGCCGGTGGCGAATGGCGCGCGGCCGAGAGCAGCAAGCTGTTCGACGTCTACCGTCCGTATGACCGCAGTCTCTACGCACGGGTCGCCGCCGGCGGCCGCGCGGAGGCACAGGCCGCAGTGGAAGCAGCCGCCAAGGCCTTCCCGGCCTGGTCGCAGACGACCCCGGCCGAGCGCGCGCGGCTGTTCAACAAGGCCGCCGAGATCGTGAAGCGCCGGCGTGCCGAGATCGCCGAGATCCTGGCCGTCGAGACGGGCAGCACCATCTCGTTCGCGACCTTCCAGCAAGACCTCGTCGCCGCGACCATCGAGCAGGCCGCCGGCTGGATGTACCAGCCCAAGGGCGAGGTCCTGGAGACCAACCAGCCCGGTCTCCATTCCATCAGCGTGCGTCGCCCGCTGGGTGTGGTGGCCAGCTTCACGCCGTGGAACGGTGCCAACATCCTGTCGTGGCGCGCCGTCATCTCGCCGGTCGCCGCCGGCAACACGGTCGTCGTGAAGCCGTCCGAACTGGCGCCGATCTCGGCTGGCCTGATCCTGGCGCAGATCGTGGAGGAAGCCGGATTCCCCCCCGGCGTCATCAACGTGGTGACCCATGCGCCCGGCGCCGCGTCGGAGATCGCCGACGTCTTCTTCGAGAGCCCGGACGTGCGGGTGATCAACCTCATCGGCGGCGTCAAGACGGCTCGCATGCTCGCCAAGCGCGCCGGCGAGACGCTCAAGCGCACGACGATGGAGCTGGGCGGCTACAACCCGATGATCGTCCTCGACGACGTGGACGTGGACTACGCGGTCCGCACCGCCACCTTCGGCTCGTTCTTCCACCAGGGCCAGATCTGCCTGAACACGCGCCGCATCATCGTCCAGCGCAAGATCGCGGACGAGTTCATCGCGAAGTTCGCTGCCCGCACGAAGACACTGGTCTCCGGCGATCCGCAGGACCCGAAGACCGTCATCGGGCCGCTGATCACGCCCGCGGCCGTCAAGCTGGTCGACCAGCGCGTGAAGGAGGCCGTGGCCAAGGGCGCGACGCTGCACACGGGCGGCACGTTCGACGGCCAGATCTACCAGCCGACGATCCTCAGCAACGTCCCGCTAGCCGCGGAAGTCGCCAACGAGGAGACCTTCGGCCCGGTCGTGGTGGTCGAGGTCGTCGACACGGCGGAACAGGCCGTGGAGGCGGCGAACCGCACGATGTATGGCCTGTCGTCGTCCATTCTCTCGGGCGACACCTACAAGGCGTTCGAGCTGGCCCCGCGGATCCTCGCCGGCATCGTCAACGTCAACTCCCCGACGGTCAACGACGAGATCCATGCCCCCATGGGCGGCGTGCGCGACAGCGGCTGGGGCCGCACCGGCCCCGACAGCCTGAAGGAGTTCCAGGACGTCATCTGGATCAACGCGCACAGCGGTCAACGCCAGTACCCCATCTGAAGCCAACGGGCCGGCGCCTGGCGCGCCGGCCATCCAACGAATCAACAAAGGAATCGACATGAGCAACCCCAACGAAACCATGCAGACACTGCTGGACCAGGTGTCCAGCGGCCGACTGAGCCGGCGCAACTTCCTGACGCTGGCCGGCGCGGCCGGCCTTGCAACCGGTCTCTCGGTGACGGCGGTGCAACAGGCGTTCGCCGCCGGCGACAACCAGGCGGTCAACCGGGCCAAGCTGGCAGGCGCCTACGACTACATCGTCGTCGGCGCGGGCGCGTCCGGCTCGGTCGTGGCGGGCGAACTGTCCAGGACCGGCGCGTCGGTGCTGGTCGTGGAGTCCGGCGGTCCGGACAGCTCGCCCACGATCAGCAATCCCAGCATCTGGTTCTACAACCTCGGCAGCCCGATGAACTGGAACCTGCCGATCGCGCCGGTGCCGCAGCTGAACAACCGCCAGTTCAACATGGCGCTGGGCCGCGTGCTGGGCGGTGGCAGCTCCATCAACGCGCTTGTGTGGTCGCGCGGCCTGGCCCGCGACTATGACGGGTGGGAGAAGGCCGGTGCCAAGGGCTGGGCCTTCAAGGACGTGCTGCCGATGTTCAAGGCCCAGGAGGACTGGGAGGGCGGCGCGAACGAATGGCGTGGCGCCGGCGGCCCCGTGCACATCCGCAAGCCCGGCAATCCGCATCCCACGGCACCGGCGTTCATCGAGGCGGCGCGCCAGATGGGCTTCCCCATCCACGAAGACGCCAACGGCCCGATGCGTGCCGGCGCGGGCTACATCAACATGAACATCGCGGCAGACGGAACGCGCGTGAGCGCCGCCCGCGCCTTCCTGCGCCCCAACCTCGACCGCTCCAACCTCACGCTGCTGCTGAACGCCAACGTCACCCGCGTTGTGGTCGACGGCGACCGCGCGAGCGGCGTGGAGCTCGTCGCCGCCGACGGCAGCGCCTCGACGATCCGGGCCCATCGCGAGGTGATCGTCGCGACCGGCACGATCAACACGGCCAAGCTGCTGATGCTTTCCGGCATCGGCGACGCGCAGCAGCTGCGGACGCTGGGCATCAAACCGGTCGCCAATCTGCGCGGCGTCGGCCGCAACCTGCAGGACCACGTGATCGTCTCGGGCGTCGTCTACCAGTACAAGGGCAAGATGCCGGATCGCCCCGTCGACAGCAACGCCGTCGACGCCGAGGTCTATCTCTCGAGCGGCGTGGACAGCCACGACACCGACATCAACCTCGTGCTGGAGCAGTTGCCGCTCGCGACGCCGGAAGCCGCGGCACGCTTTGGCGCGCCGCCGAAGGAAGGCTTCACGATCGCGCCGGCGCTCGTCCAGCCGACGAGCCGCGGCCAGGTACGCCTCGCCAGCGCGAACTGGCGCGACGCGCCGATCATCGAAGCCAACCATCTCGGCACGGATCGCGACATCGCCGCGATCGTGCGGGCGGTGGAAGCGGCGCGCGAGCTTGGCAGCAAGTCGGCGTTCGATGGCGTGCGGCAGGAAGAGGTCGTCCCCGGCGCGGCGGCCACCAGCAAGCAGGACGTGCTCGAATTCGTGCGCACGGCGGCCGCGAGTTTCGGCCACCCGGTCGGCACCGCGAAGATGGGCAAAGGCGCCGATGCCGTCGTGGACAGCCAGCTCCGGGTCCACGGCATTCGCGGCCTGCGCGTGGCGGACGCCTCGGTGATGCCGGCCGTCCCGTCGGGCCCGACCAACGCGCCCAGCTTCATGATCGGCGGCCGCGCTGCCGAGTTCATCAAGTCCACCCGGTCGGTGTGAAGGAGCAGCCATGTCTTTCACCATCGACGTTCACCACCACATCCTGCCGGATGTCTTCTATCGCGCGACCAACGACGTGCACAACCCGGTCGGGGGCATCAAGCCACCGCCGTGGTCCAGGGAGTCCATGCTGTCCTACATGGACGACGCGGGAATCGACGTCGCGATCACCTCGATCAGCACGCCCGGCGTCCACATGGGCGACGACGCGAAGGCGCGTGAGCTGGCGCGGCGGGTCAACGAACTGTCCGCGGACCTGATCAAGGAGCGGCCAGACCGCCTCGGCGGCTTCGCGGCACTCCCGCTGCCGGATGTCGACGGCGCGTTGCGCGAGTTGGAGTACGCCATGGACGTCCTCAAGATGGATGGCGTCGTGCTGTTCTCGAACGCGCGCGGCATCTACCTGGGCGACGCGCGGTTCAAGCCCCTGTTCGACGAGCTCGAGCGGCGCAAGGCGGTGGTCTTCGTGCATCCGACCGCGTCCTTCGACGCATCGTCGCGTGGCCTCGACCTGCCCGACACCCTGATCGACTTCACCGCCGACACGACCCGGGCCATCGCGCAGATGCACTACAAGAACGTGTTCGCGCGCACGCCGAACGTGAAGTACATCTTTTCTCACGCAGGCGGAACGACCCCGTTCCTGGCGAAGCGCCTGGCGATCATCGACGAGATGAACGTCATGCCGGGTGCCGAGGAGCGCGGGACGGCCGCGGACACGTTCCGCAGGCTGTACTGGGACACGGCGCTGTCGTGGTCGCCCGCCAACATGGAGATGCTGCGCAGCGTGGCTGGGATGGGCCAGGTGCTCTTCGGCTCCGACTACCCGTACCTGCGCCGCGACCTCGCCGTGAACTGCCGCAGCGAAGTCGAGCAGAGCCCCGTGCTCGCGCCTGAGGAAAGTCGCGCTGTCATGGCCGGGAATGCGTTGAAGCTGTTCCCAAGGCTTTCGGCAAGCGCGGCGCTCCGGACGTGAGCGTCGTGAGATCTTCCGCCCGACTCGACGCACGGCTTTGAATGAGCAGGGATCGCGCAAGCAGCGCGTGCGATCCCGATCGTGCCTATACTGGGTACCGGCTCCTTCACAGCAAGGATTCCCATGTCCCGAGCGCTGTCACGCGAACAGGAACTCCAGAGGACCAGCCGTGCCTTGCGCACTCTGAGTGGCAGCAACCGTGCGCTGCTGCGGCTTGTCGACAGGGGGGCGCTCCTGAAAGAGATCTGCCGCGTCGTCGTGGAGGAAGCCGGCTATGGCGCCGCCATCGTCATCCGCGTCGAGGGCGAAGCCCAGGAAGTGTTCACGCCTCTGGCCATGTTCGGCCATGAGACTGCCTTCCAGGAACTCAACGACGCTCACTGGTTCGGCGCGGAGGCCGATCAGAGCGCGACAAGCGTCGCCGTTCGAACGGGCAGTCCCTGCCTGGTCAACAACATCCCGGACAACCCGGACGTTCCAGCCGGTTGGCGCGAATTCAACCGGCGCCACGGATTCGGTTCCGTGCTCTCGCTTCCGCTGCGTGTAGGCGGCCGGATCTACGGCGCGCTGACCATCGTCGCACCCGAGCCGGATGCCTTCGATGAGTTCGAGAGAGCTCCTCTGGAGGAGGCCGCGGCGGACCTGGCGTTCGGCCTCGAGACTCTGCAGGCGCGCGAACGTCACGCCGCGACCGAGCAGGCGATGCAAAGGCTCATGCTGTTCGATCCCGTGAGCAGCCTGCCGAACAAGGCGCATTTCCGCCGGATGCTGGGCGATGCGATTCGCTCTGCAAGCGACACCACGCAACCCCTGACCGTCATCCGACTTGCGATTGACCGGCTTCAGGACGTGGACGTGATCCTTGGATCATCGATTGCGGATCGAGTGGTGGAGCAGGTCGCGCGTCGGCTGGAGGCGGCGCTGGCATCCAACGAGACGCTCGCCCAGCTTGCGGACGCCGAATTCGCGGTGATCGTCGGCGGGTCAGGTGCAGAAACGGGCCGGCTCGCGGCGAGGCGCCTGGCCGAGGCCATGGCGGCACCGTTCGAGATGGAAGGCATCCAGTTGGACGTCCGGCTTGTTTGCGGGCTGGCCGTCTTTCCCGGTCACGGAGGCGACGCTGATGTGCTCGTTCGCCGCGCGGGCATCGCGCTGGTCAGCGCCCGGCATCAAGGCACCCACATCGCCGTGTTCAACAATGCCCTTGACATGGGGTGCGTCCGCAACATCTCGCTGATGGCCGACCTGCGGCGAGCGATCTCGAACGGTGAACTGCGTCTGTATTGCCAGCCGAAAGTCGAGATCGGACCGCGACAGCCCTGCGGCCTCGAAGCGCTCGTGAGGTGGGAACACCCCAGGAAAGGGCTGCTCAATCCGAACGAGTTCATTCACGTGGCCGAGAGCACGGGACTCATCACGCCACTCACCTACTGGGTTCTCGAGGACACGTTGCGCCAGGCCTATGCCTGGCGCGCCGCGGGCATCGAGCAAACAGTCTCGGTGAACATGTCGGCTCACGATCTGCGTGACGATCGCTTCCTCGAACGGGTATCGGACAAGCTCACTACCTGGGGAACGCAAGCTGGTGCGATCGAATTCGAGCTGACCGAAAGCGCGCTCATGCAGGATCCTGCCAAGGCGCTCGAAGTCCTCAACGGCCTCAAGAAGCTCGGGGTCCGGTTGTCCATAGACGATTTCGGCACCGGATACTCCTCTCTGTCGTATTTGTCCAGGCTGCCCGTCGACACGATCAAGATCGACCAGTCCTTCGTGCGCGGCATGATCGCAGATCCCGGCTGTGCCGCCATCGTGAAGTCCACCATAGACCTGGCCCACAACCTGAAGCTGCATGTCATCGCGGAAGGTGTCGAGGACGATGCGACTTTCGACGCGCTCGGGAATTTGGGATGCGATGCCGCGCAGGGCTTCTCGATCGGGCGGCCGATGCCTGTTTCGGAGTTTGGCGCGTGGCTGAACCGGCAACCGTATCACTAGGTCGAAAGTGCCTTGGCAGGCCGTGCATCCATTGGCTGTCACCGTATTCGGCCGCCAGCCTGTTGAACTTCCAGCTCTCGAATCAAGTCGATGAACACGCGCAGCCCCGCGGGCATGTGCCGGCCCGCCGGGTAGTACAGGGCAAGCCCCGGGAAAGGCGGCGTCCATTCCTGCAGCACGCGCACGAGACGGCCGGCCGCGACGTCCTCGGCCACGTACCACTCGGCGAGGTGCGCCAGCCCCACGCCGGCCCGCACCGCGTCGAGCATGAGCAGCGGTGCGTCGAGGACGAGATTGCCCGGGACATCGACGTGCAGCGCCTCGCCTCGCCTTGCGAACTCCCATCGGTACGGCGCGCCGTTGGGCAGGCGAGCCCGGATGCATTGGTGCCGCGCCAGGTCGGACGGTGACTTCGGCTTCGGGTGGCGCGTGAAGTATTCCGGCGTGGCCACCACGGCCATGCGCATGTCGCGGCCGATCGGCACGCGGATCATGTCGCGCGGCACCAGTTCGCTCGGCCGCAGGCCCGCGTCGTAGCCCTCGGCCACGATGTCGATCATGCGGCCCTCGGTCACGATGTCGATGGTCATGTCCGGGTAGCGCCGCAGGGTCTCCACGACCAGGGGAGCGAACACCATGCGGGCCGCGCCGAGCGCGGCGTTGATCCGGAGCGTCCCCGCCGGCCTTTGCCGTTGGCTGGTCGCCGCTTCGGTCGCGCTCCGGATCTCGGACATGGCCGGCCCCACGCGCGCGACGAACTGCTCGCCCGCTTCGGTCAGCGACACGCTGCGCGTCGTTCGATGGAAGAGGCGCACCCCCAATCGCGCCTCGAGGCCCGCCACGGCGCTGCTCAAGGCCGACGTGGACATTCCCAGCTCGACGGCCGCAGGGCGGAAGCCGCGGCGCCGAGCCACCGCCAGCACCGCCTCGAGCTCGACCAGACCTGATTTGTGCATTGTCCTGATTTCAAGGACGTCTCATCGACATTTGTCCATCTTATCAAATCAAACAAGGGCGCCTAGATTCCATCCGTACCCGTTTCGACAACCCCAGTCCAGGAGTCCACCATGCGCAACATCGACCACATCTACATAGCCGGTGCCTTCGTCAAGCCGCACGGCACCGAACGCTTCCCGCTGGTCAATCCGACCACCGAGGAAGTCATCGGCCACGTCGTCCTGGCCGACAAGGAAGATACCCAGCGGGCCATCGCGGCCGCCAGGAACGCGTTGCCTGCCTTCGCGCGCACCACCAAGGCACAGCGCGTCGCGATGCTCGAGTGCCTGCACGCCGCGGTCATGTCCCGCGCCGACGAACTGCGAGACGCGACGATCGAGGAGTACGGCGGCCCGGTGTCGCGCGCAGCGTGGGTCTCGCAGTACGCCGCGCAGGCGTTCCTCGACGCCGCCCGCACGCTGGAGGCCTATGAATTCGAACGTCGCGTGGGCTCGGCCACCGTCGTCATGGAGCCCGTCGGCGTCTCGGTGCTGATCACGCCGTGGAACAGCAACGCCGGCTCCATCTGCAGCAAGCTCGCCATGGCGATCGCGGCCGGCTGCACGACGGTCATCAAGCCCAGCGAGATGAGCGCCCTCCAGACCCGGATCGTGGCCGAAGCCTTTCACGAGGCGGATCTGCCCGCCGGCGTCGTCAACATCATCAACGGGCGCGGCGACGTCGTGGGCACCGAGCTGAGCACGAATCCCGGCGTCGCCAGGATCTCGTTCACGGGCTCGACCGGCACCGGCAAGGTCATCGCGCGCCAGGCGCTCGACACGATGAAGCGCGTGAGCCTGGCGCTCGGCGGCAAGTCGCCGACGATCCTCCTGGAAGATGCCGACTTCGAGAAGGCCGTTCCGGCCGCGCTGAACATCGCCTTCCTGAACAACGGCCAGGCGTGCATCGCGGGCTCGCGGCTTCTCGTCCCGCACAGGCGCCTGGCGCAGGTCGTCGAACTGGCCAAGGCGGCGGTGGCGGGAATGAAGGTCGGCGACCCGGCCGACCCGGCAACGACCATCGGCCCGATGGCCAACCGCAATCAGTTCGACCGCGTGCAGGCCTATATCAGCCGCGGCCTCGAGCAAGGCGCGACGCTCGTCGCCGGCGGCGAAGGTCGTCCGCACGGGCTGGACCGCGGCTACTTCGTCAAGCCGACCGTGTTCGCCAATGTCGGCAACGACATGACCATCGCGCAGGAAGAGATCTTCGGCCCGGTGCTGTGCATCATCACCTATCGCGACGAGGACGAAGCCGTCGCCATCGCGAACGACTCGGCCTTCGGGCTCCACGCCTACGTGTTCTCCTCCGACGTCCAGCACGCCCAGGCCATCGCGCGCCGACTCGAGGCCGGACGGGTGGCGATCAACGGCATGCAGAACGACGCGCTGGCGCCGTTCGGGGGCTACAAGCAATCGGGCATCGGGCGCGAGTTCGGCCCGTTCGGACTGGAGTCGTTCCTCGAAGCCAAGACGATCATGGCCGCGTGATCGCCGCGCGGGGATCGCCGGCTTTCACGGCGCGAATTCCGCACGCTACCTGTCCGATCGAGCGCCGCGTCGGCGCCTCAGAGCGCGCTGTTCATGACGGTCTCGTTGCCGTTGTCGGGCGCCGCGCCCGGCGTCATCTTGATCGCCTTGATGGAATAGACGATGCTCGCGCTGTTGCGGGTCTCGGGCACGCCGGTGAAGGTGCTCGGGATCTCCGCATCCCAGTCCTGCTTGCGGCGACGGGATGCCGGCAGCGACTCGGAGAGGTTGAGGTTCAAGGCGGCGAAATTGCGATCGAGCCGCTCCTGCTCGTCGGTCGACAGCACCGTATCGAACACGATGCGTCGCGGCACGACGTTGGCCAGCGAGTGCAGCGCGAAGCCGCGGTTGTTGAGCGCCACCCACTGCCCGGCGTGGTGGTAGGCCCGGATCCGCAGGTCGTTGCTGCGTTCGGGGTACTGCCGCAGCACGCGCGCGATGTCGAGCACCTCCTTGCCCGCCAGCCATTCCGGCTGCCCCTCGTAGTGACCTTGGAAGTGCCGGTTGATCGTGAACTGGCTGAACTTCAGCCCGAGAATCTGCAGCGCGTCGGTCGAGAACGTCGCCAGGGTCTGGGCCTGCGTCACGTCGCGCTTCTTGCCCTGCACCTCCACCGAGCCGATGACGGTCGTGCCGGTCGGCACGATGCGGTCGATGCGGCGCGTGATCTCGCCGAGCCAGGCCCCTTTGTAGTCGGCCGGCAGAGCGGTCCACTTGCCGTCCATGCAGTAGGTCTTCAGGTCGAGGCACAGCGCAAGCATCTCCTCCTTGGCGATGCCGCCCAGCGAATTCCAGGCGCAGTCGGTCAACAGGGTGTGGAGATTGGCGATATTCGTCTGGGAGATGGCCATGGGCGTCGATGTCAGGCTGCTGGCGACGGCCAGTGCCGTCGAGAATCGGCGATCATCGGGGCCGGCGATGGCAGGGGCAAGTCCCGCCTCGCGCCAAGTTGGGGATTGCGGTGAGGCGCCGCACCGACGGCACGACGAACGCGACCGCCCCGACAAGAAAAGCCCCGGAAGTCACTCCTCCGGGGTTACAAGCAGTTGGCGCTGCAGCGTCCGCCCGTTGCCGCCCAGCTTCATCGCGGCCAGAGCGTCGCGGACTGCGGCAGGCAGAGTGCGCTCGCCCGCGACCTTGAGTTCCAGCAGCAGCTCCAGCAGCGCCGCCATGTCGCGCGGTGGATCCTCAGGGCGCGCCTGCAGCACCACGCACAGCAGCTCGAACACGAAGCCGGCGATGCGCGCATCGGCGCGCAGCGCCGCCTGCAGGCTCTTGTGCAGACGCGCGACCTTCAGCAGCGGCGTCGCCAGCAGCTCGCGCAGCGTGTCGCCCAACGCCTGCGGTGGTGCGAAGCGGCCCTCGGCATGCGCGTGGACGAGCGCGTCGACCGCGACCGCCGTCTGCCCAGGTTCCTTGCCGGCCAGCGCCAGCGCGAGCAGCAGGCAAGCCATCGGGCCCATGGGCGTCACCGGATCGAGCAGCGGCTCGAGGTAGGCGCGGTCGTGCCAGCGCGCCTCCCACCAGTCGAGGTTGTTGCCGATCGAGTGCGCGCCCTCGGCGAAGAAGGCTTGCAGATCGGACGGCAGGAGCGTCGCCGAATAGCGGATCGCGCCGGCATCGGTGCTCGCGAAGCTCCACCACCGCGTGAAGCGGCGGTCGGCATCGTCGGGGCAATGGCGCATCACGGCCGGAAGGTCGTCGGCCACCGCGACGGCGCGCGGCTCGCTCTCCATCAGGAAGCCGTGGTTCGTGTAGGTCTTGCCCTGGGCTTCGTGCGATCGCGTGTCCACACGCCAGGCGTAGCGGCCGACCAGCGCCGCGTCGGGCCCGAGGCCGGGATGGCGCGCGGCCAGCACGGGATCGTCGGCGCCCGGATGGCGGATGCGCGCCGCGGCTGCGAACAGCGCACGCTCGGTGCCCGGAACAATGTCGTCGCCAAGGGCGTATCGCAGCGCGTGCACGAACGGGGCGTCGCCGGGCACCGCCACGCCCACGGGTGTGCCGCGCCGGGGCGCCAGCCGCAGCAGCGCACGCACCTGCTCGCGCTCGGATGGCACAACGCCAGCGGCGACGTGGGCTTGCCAGCGCTGCGCAAGGCGATCGGCCGCGATGTAGCCGCCGCGATGCGTGGGCGTGTCCAGCGGCTCCAGGCGCTGCCGCGACGGGCTCAGGCGCAACAGATCGTCGATACGCCCGACGAGCAGCCGTTCGACGGGGCTGCTGGCATGCCCTGCGCTGACCTCGCCCGCGACGGCGAAGCGCAGTAGGCGCGCGAGCTCGCGCGGCAGCAGCCGCTCCATGCGCGCAGCGCGCTTGAGCACCGGCCCGAACAGCGCGCGGTCGCCGCCAGGCGCGACCATGACCAGCCCCGCGACGGCACGCTCGAAGTTCTCGACGTCGTCCGCGTGCTCGAACACGTGCGCGATGCAGTCGACCAGCTCGTGCACGTCGGCGATTGGCGCGACGCGGCGCTCGTCGCCCAGCGGATCCACAGGCCCGCTTCCCGGCGCCGGCGCCGGCGCCGAGGCTACGGCGCCGACGATGCCTGCATCGGCGGTGACGCCAGCATCGGAGAGCAGCGCCTGCAGTGCTGGGCGGTTGGTCGCCGCGAGCCCGCCGGCCAGGCCGGCCAGCCGCGCGCGCAAGTCGCCGTCCACGCCCCAGCGTGCGAGCCGCACCAGCACGGCGGCCTGTGCGGGCGCGGCCTCGTGCAGCAGGCCCAGGGCCGCGATGTCGGCGGCCTGTGCAGCGCGGCGCGGCTCGCGCACGACGACGCGGTCGGCCAGCTTCAGCGCGGCCTCGAGCTGGGCCTTCACCGCAGACGCCATGACTGGTCGCAGGGCGTCGAGCAGCGCGTCGCCGGCGATCGGTGCGGCTGCATCGATCTGCTTCAGCACGGCCAGCGCCAGCGTCACCGTCGGCGCAATTCGGCTGGCGCACAGCGCGAGGTAGCGCGGCAACCGCGTCTGCAACTCGTCGGGGGTCGGTGCCAGTTCGCCATGGAAGCGCGAGAACCAGCCAGCGCGGTATTGCGGCCAGTCGCGCTCGAGCGCGTCCAGCGTGCGATCGAGCAGCTGCGCGCGCGTGGCCAGGCCATCGTCGACCAGCGCAAGCAGGATCGGCCCCCACGCCAGCGACGAATGGCTGTACTTGTCGCTGGACGACAGGCTGAAGTCGCCGGTGCCCTCGATGTCGAACACGCGCGGCAGCACCGCGCGCAGGCCGGCGTCGGCCGCGAACATCGCCGCGAGCTTGTTGGCGTCGCGCGTGACGTGCGGCAGCGCCACCAGACCCAGCACATAGTCCTCGCTGTCCGGCCGCTCCGCCAGCCCCGCGACGATCAGCCGTTGCACGGTGCCGATCTTCCCCGGCGAGCGCTTGAGCAGCGCGTCAGCCAAGCCGTCGAGTGACCGCGGGCGGAACTCGGTGCCGACCGCCACCAGCACATCGTCGTCGACCCTGGCTTCGGCGACATCGGCCGTGGTGCCGCAAAGCACGATCGCGGTGTCCATGCTGTGCCGTTGCTCGCGTGTGGGCCGCCCGCCCCAGCCGTCGGCGTCGGGGCGCCAGCCGGCCTCCTGGATGAGCTTGACCATGCGCACGAGGCCGGCGCGATGCACGGAGCGCTGCGCAGGCGTCTCGGCGCGCAGCAGGGCCAGCACGGCCGCGGCGTCGCCGGCGTGGATCGCGGCCTCGAGCGGTGTCTTCGGCTCGAACATCAGGCGCCCCGGCTCGCTTCGGCCGCCAGCACGTGCTTGCACGGCCCGCGCTGGCCCTGGTGAGCCGCGAACCACGGACAGGTGCAGTGCAACTCGCCGGCCTTCTCGCGCACGCGATGCGCCACGTCGCCGCTGCGCACGGTGGCCTCGAACGGCGACGCCTTCACGATGCTGACGGCCCCGCCGTCGATCAACTCGCGTGCGGCGGCCAGTCGAGGGTGCATGTCTTCGACGTCCGACAGGTCGAACGGCAACACGCGGTGGAAGTAACGCCCCTCGGCGACGTCGAAGCCGGCCAGTCCGCAGGCGCCGAGCACGCGCAGCGTGTCCTCGACCTCGCCGACATCCAGCGCGAGTTCATCGGCGAGCGTTGCGGCGTCGAGTCGTGGCTGCCACTGCAGCACGGAACGCACCCGCGCCAGCGCGCCGGCGCTGCGCGTGCTCGCGTGCAGCAGAGCCCGGAGCGCCTGGCCCTCGCCGGAGAAGCCACGCCAGACCTCGGGGCTCAGCGCCAGCGTCAGGCGCGCATCGCCGAAGTCCAGCACCCAGGCGCTGGCCTGCTGCGCGTCGTCGGCGAACACGGCCAGCGAGCGGGCGCGAGGCAGCAGCGCCTCCAGCACGCGCAGGCGGCGGGTGCCGGTGACGCGCACGCCGTTCGCGGCCGCACGCGTGGTCGCGAACAGGCCGGCCGGGCCGGGGACGATCCACAGCGGCGTGCGGCTGGTCGACGCGCGCGGCAGCGTGCGCAGGAAGCGCAGCGCCGCGGACGCCGAAACCTCGAAGCGTCGCCGCATCGCGGCCTGGCAGGACTGCACCTCGACCATGCCGCGGATCCAGCGCGTGGGCAGTTCCACCTGGCGCTCGGTGACCTCGGCACTGCCGCTGCGCAGCGTCAGCTCGTCGGGGCCGACGGCCAGCTCCAGCCCAGCCTCGTCACGCACGCGTGCAAGCGCCGCGCGCATCGGCGCGTTGAAGTCGACGTTGGTCGTGCCCTTGGCGATCACCTGGCCGTCATAGGCGGCGGGCAGCACGTCGGCGCGCACGTAGGTGCTGCAGCACGACGAGAATCCCTCGAAGCGCAGCAGGCCGCCGCCACTGGTGACGACGGGGTCGGCCAGCGCGATCGTCTTGGCCACCGTGTTGGCCGGGGTGAAGAAGCGCGAGCCCACCACCAGGTGCACTGCGGTCAGCAGTTCGGCCACCAGCCGTGGCGCGAGCATCCGCCCTTCGAAGAACCGCGGCGGCGCGCCGGCGTCGGGCGCCGCCGTCGACAGCGTGAGCCGGGGGCGCGCGCCGTCCGAAACGAATGACGGATGGGCGTAGCGATAGGTCTGCGGCACGGCACTCATGCGGCCGCATCATGCCTGAATACATGGGCTCGGCGCGCGCATCGGGCGTGCGGACGTGCCCCAGGGGCACCTCGGGTGATCGGGGCGAGTCGGCCCGAATCCATGCGAATTTTCGTGCGAAATCCGTGCGATCCCACGCCAACCAACGACGGTTTCCGACGCCAGAAACGCCAACGCCAGCGGTGTTTTCGCTGGCGTCGGTTGTATTGGATGGTGGAGCCGGGGTCAACCGAACTCACCTATGACAGCGCCGCTTCTGCGCTACGAGTTACCCGCAAAGTTACCCGCACGCCGTTGCGACTGGAGCTTGTTCATTCCGGAGTGTCGGGATGCGACCTTGGGGTCCGAAAGCCCCGGAACACCCAACCAACAGTCCAGCCAGCCGCGTAGATTGCGATCACCACTAGCAGCCAAAGCGCACCAGCTTCGGCAAGCTGCTGAAATTGCTCAGTGCGCAAGCCATTCTTGATGTGATCCTCACCGATTTGGATCTCGCGATCGTATGCCGCGGTCTCTTCCGGGGTTGGCGCCGGAGGGTCGCATTTCTTGCGCTCGATGTCGGTGCCCGCGTTTCGTTTGCAGGCGGCGACTTGATCAGGAAACGGCGGAATCGGCGAGTCGGGCGACGTACGCAGAGCCTCAAGTGCCGCGTCGCGACGAATCTTGTCGGCCGTCGGAACGTGAAGGTAGGCATCGCGGCCAATCACCACTGCCAGCACTACAGAGAGCACGCACCACAGTCGCTGCCAGCCGTTCAGTCGCACCCCCGCCACCTCATCGTCCTGCGCACAAAGCGCGCCACAAGCAGTGCATGGGCCTATCAGCCGCAACAGTCGTCCTAGTGAAACGTACCACTCGCATCGTCGTCGACAATCCGTCGTGTGTCGATGATGTAGTCCTTGACGTCCTCGAGAATGAAATCGGGGTAGTAGCCATCGTATGAGTCGGGCACGATGATGTGCCTGTCGTTGGACGTCGAGCGCCAGACGCGCCCCGTACCTGTTCGATGCTCGGTCGGCTCGAATCCGCCAGCGCGCAGTTCCGCCTCGAGTTCATCCGCTGTTTTGATGCGGCGGGCGATCAAGCGTGAGCGCCCGAAAGCACGAACCTCTTGTTCGACATGACGAGAGGCGCTTCGATGGCGCCGTCAGCATCGCGCAGCGACGCGATGAACTCTTTGAACGGTAGCTCGGGAGTGACGTCGCACTCGACGCCCTCGTTCAATTTCATCAACAACTTGATCGAAGGCCCGACGTCTTCATACGCCGCCTTCGAATCGCGGCTAGCGACATACAGGCCTGGCACCTGATCAGACTGAAACACATGCCATTCATCGACGAACTTGTACCGGACGGTGATCGTAGTTCTCGCGGACATGATGGGCTCCTGGAATGCGGCAATGCCTGCTCGTCAAGAAATTGTCGCCCTGGGCAACTCGGCTGAACCCCTTTGGAACCAGCCATTTCATGATCTTTTTGGCACGCAGCGTGCCAAGGTTGAGCTGGCTTGCTCGGTCAAGACGCGATTCCATACTACACGCTCGAGTTAGCACTCGTACTTCCTGAGTGCTACGGAGCAGCGCCAATGGCTGCAGTAGGCTCCGGCAATGTGCAATCGCTACGTCTCCCCCGATGAAGCCGAGATAGCGCGCGCCTGGATGACAACATGACCGGTGTCGCGGTGGCTGGCCTCATCGGCGACGACCTCAACATCGTTGTGGCGCTTGCCGATGGCCATCGCGTCCGTCGCAGCGAGATCGCGGACGCCCCGGGCATTCACGAGCAGCGGCCCGGGGGCACTTGGAAGTGGATCCGCCATCCGTCGACCGCGTGGGAGCACGGCGGCCCGATCATCGAGCGCGAGCGGATTGCGCTGGAATTCCTGGATGGCGAGTGATACGCGTGAGCGCCCAGCCCGCAGCGGGCCGACGGCGGCGACGGCACAGGCCCGACACCGCTCATTGCCGCGATGCTCGCCTTCGTCGTGAGCAAGTTCGGCGAGACGATCGACCTGGAACAGGGGCGTCCCGGTTGATCGCGCGCGCATAAGCCTCATCGAAGCGGGCGCGTTTTCGAACCCCCTTGCCGCGAGGCGGGTTTCCCATGTGCTGCAGTGACCAGCACCAGGCTTGATCGGACAACCGTCTTCCTCCAAGCCTCGAACTTCAGGGAAAACATGACCAACGATCCACGATTCAACGATCCGGTACCGCCGCAGCCTCTTCTGCTTGCCTCCACCGACAACAACCGGGAGGGCCGGCAGCACCATCCGATGGCAGGCCCCTCCGACGCCGAGAAGTACCGCTGGATCCGCGCCAACAGAGGCAACTTCGCCATCGTCGAAGCCCTCGCCCAGTGCGACCGCGACGCCGATTTCGACAACCGCATCACCACCGAGATGGGCATGTGCGCTGCGGGAAAGGGGTCTTACAGAATTGGCCTGTAACGCACCTGGGCTGCCCGACTGACTGGGCTCGCCCATCGTCAGGCAGAAATGCGATTTGCTCATTGGGCGGCGCCCGATCGTGGAGGTCGCGATGAAATTACAGCAGAAGCAGCGCGAACCAGCGGGCCGACGGATGAACCACATTCGCCTTGGCTCCAACTTCCAAGTACGCTAGTGGATGCAAGCGCTTGGCGTCTCGAAGGCAGTTGGGCGAGACTGTCAGGGCTGTCGGCACGCAGGTTGAGTTCGCTATGGACTACCTGAGCGTCGAGGCATTGAGAAGCGACAGATCATCCGGGTTGAGCCGCAACTCCCGTCGCAACTCAACAGCGGGCTCTCAACCTGATTTCGGCGCCCTTCGCGGACTCGTCTTGTAGAGCGGTCCGCGCTCGTGATCGAGCCCTCAGCTCGCGTTAACTCAACAGGGTGTCGAGTACCTCGCACACGTCGAGCAATCGCGAGAGCGTCCCTAAGTTCCGGCTCGACAGCAATTTGTGCGTTGCCGCTAATTGCAAGCTAAGTGTTTCGGTCCAGCCTAGAAGATGCCCGCCTCGGACGAAATTGGAGACGCAATGCACCGCAAACTAGCCCTGCTCTTGGCTCACTCGACCGTCGCTGCTGTCGTCACCGTCGGGTGGATTGCGCCCGCTGCGGCCTACACAGGCGAAGAACTCGCCAAAGACGCCAAGGTCACGCTGGACCAAGCACGCAGGATCGCGCTGAGGGCCCATGCCGGGAAGATCACGGATCAAGAGCTTGAGAAGGAGCCCGGCGGGTCCGGATTGCGCTACTCGTTCGACATTCGACGCGGCAAGATCACGTACGAGGTCGGCATCGACGCGGCGACCGGCCAGGTGCTGGAAAACAAGGCCGAGGGGCCTAACCCGGATTGATTCGGCAGATGGCCGCTTGCGTCAATGGACGCACGAGCCGTGCTGGCTGCCAAGGGCGCGTCACCTCTCGGTTCGCGCATCGAGTGCACACAACCGCGCACGGCGTTGGCGACACACAGCTTCAGGCCGCCGCGCCGGCAATCAGCCAGCTATGGGTCTCTCCAGCATGGGCTGCCCGATGCACGCGGTACGACCACGGCTGGTGCGTCTTGGCTTGGGCAACTAGGTGGCAGTATGTGGCCTCATGCGGTCGTATCCGGGCAAGAAAAAAGCGCTAAGCCGTTGATTTGCTTAGCGCTTTGTCTTCATACAACCCCATGTGCATGGGTAAGTGGTGGAGCCGGGGTCACTTGAACACCCAGCTGAAAGCGGCATCTTTCCTACGTTTCCCGGATCGAACCTGTCACGGTTATTCCTTCAGTTACTCCCGCACTTTTCGTGTTGACCGCACCCTTGAACCAACGTCCGTTCGGCCGATTTCCAGGTTGGTGCGGTTCAAAGCAACGTGCGGCGGAGCAGCCTGACGACATCGAAGTCGCGGGGCAGCATTTTCGCCAATGTCGCCGCAAGGGCTCGCGGCGATGCTGACCAGAGAAGCTCCCTTCCTCCAGAAGCATCGACGGCGGTTGTCAACAAAACAGATGCTCGTCCCAGTTGCGCACCTAGTCTAGGCCGCTTCGCCCTCCATCGTTACCTCGGCCATCAGGTTCTCAGCATCGCGATTGATCGTCGCGATCGCCAGCAGGCGCCCCTTGGACTTGTATCGCACCGCGCAATCACGACGTGCGATATCGCCCTCGATCGTGAGCTCGTCCCACGACTGTGCGTGTCCGGCATAGTTGATGGCCACGTCGTAGTGCTGGCTCCAGAAAAACGGCACCGCGTCAAACTTCGCCTGGCCGCCCAGCATGTTGAGGGCGGCGGTCTGGCCCTGGCGTTGCGCGACAACCCAGTGTTCGACGCGCATCGAATCACCGCTGTGTGGGTCGGGCCAGCGTGCGATGTCGCCGGCGGCGTAAATGCCCGGCACGCTGGTTTCCAGTCGGGCATCCACCACGACGCCGCGATCGAGCGTGAGGCCGGCTTTCTCGGCCAATTCCAGGCGAGGCCGCACGCCGACGCCGACGACGACCAGGTCCGCAGCGATGGTGGCACCGCTGACCAGCGTGACCTGGTGCGCGTCGATCGCCGTGGCGGAGTCCTCAAGGTGGAAGATGACGCCGTGCGCCTCGTGGAGACCGCGCACGAAGTCGCCCATCGCAGGGCCCAGGACGCGTTCCATGGGACGCTTGTCCGGCGCCACGACATGCACCTCGAGGCCGCGCTTTCGCAGCGATGCGGCGACTTCGAGCCCGATGAAGCTGGCCCCCATCACGACGACGCTGCGCGCCGTCGGGGTTCCCGCGATGATCGCGCGCGTATCCGCCAGCGACCGCAGGGTGTGGACGTGCGGCAGGTCCATGCCGGGAATCGTCAGGCGAACCGGCTCGGCGCCGGTGGCCAGCAGGAGCCGGTCGTAGGAGACCTTGCTGCCGTCGCCAAGTTCGAGCTCGCGTGCCTGCGTGTCGATGGCCACGACGTGACTCTTCAGCCGCAGGTCGATGCCCTGTTCGGCGTAGTACTCCTGAGGGCGCAGCGGCACCCAGTCCTCGGGTGCCGAGCCGTCGAGATAGTCCTTGGACAGATTGGGACGATCCACGGGCGCCGCATCGTCCTCGCTGAGCATCACGAGGCTGCCCTTGTAGTGCTGGCGCCTGAGCATCTCGGCCGCGGCGAAGCCGGCCGCACCGCCGCCCACGATGACCACCTGTTGCGGCCATTCGCCAGCCACGACCGCGGGCGCGCGCGCCGCGGTCTCCACCTTGCCGAGGACGAAGACCTTGTTGCTTCGTACCGCGACCGACCAGCAGGCAACGGGGTCGAACGCCGGCGCGCTGATGGCCCCGCCCGTGCGCAGGCTGAAACAGGCATGGTGCAAGGGGCAGCGCACCGTCTCGCCCACCATCAGGCCGTCCGCGAGGGCACCGTGGTAATGGGTGCATTCGGCGCCGATCGCGAAATACTCGCCGCCGCTGCGCGCGAGAAGCACGGGATCCGCGCCCACGTGGCCCACCAGCATCTTTCCGTCGGCGAGCGCGTCGGTGGGTAAGCCGCGGGCCAGGTCAGGGCCAGATTGCTGGGCGGGGGAGTCGCTCATGTCCATCTCCGGTTGGCGTGCGTTCGACGGCCCGCCGATCTCGGCGGGTCACTCAGAGTTTGAGGGACCTGAGGCGGACGCCAGCGGCTCGTCGCGGCCGCCCATGCTGCTCAGTAGGAGATCCGCGTCGCCGCCACTTGCAGGCGTCCGGCGCACCAGTGGGCCGCTCCGATGCGTCACGCACGGTGCCAGTGATGTCAGTACTTTGTCGATCAAGTCCGCGGCCACGCATCGCACGTCAGCTTGCCGATGACGCCGGGGGCACCGGCTGTATTCGAACCGGCACTAGTTCAGGCGGCCTGCTTGGTGGGCCGGAACAGGATCTCGTTGACGTCCATGTCGTCCGGCTGACTCATTGCGAACGCGACGCAGCGAGCAAAGGAGTCCGCGGGAATCGCCGTCGATTCGTAGAAGGCCTTCATGCCCTGGGCGATGTCCGCCTCGGTTGCGCTGTTCGGCAGTTCCGTGGCTACGGCGCCCGGCAATATCACTGTCGTGCGGATGTTCCAAACCTTCACCTCCTGCTGCAGCCCCCGGACAGGGTGCGCACCGCGTGCTTGGTCGCGGCGCGGACCGCGCCGTTGGGCGAGGCCTTGCAGCCGGCGACGAAACTGCGCTCGCAGCTTTTCGTAGCGAACGACTCCCGATCAGATCCAGGACGAGCGTTATCCCAAGTCATCGAACCGAATTGAGGCTGCTCAATAGCGTAACCGCGCGAGCAAGCACGCGCTCAAGCAGGTATCCTGCCGACAACGAGAAGCAACAGCGCGATATCGCGGCAATTGCTTCGTACAGCGCGCGTGGGGACGCTGACCAAACCGCCTCGGCCGCATCATGGCGGAACAATTGCAGATGCAATCTCCACACTTGCCGGCGCAGATAGTGATGATCGGCCGTCAACACGTGGCCGGTCATTGCGTCGAGCACGACGGAAGCGGGATATAGACGCGGCCGCACGTAGTTGACAGGGTATTCTTCCACGCGCCGCAATGGTCGCGGGTCTCCATCTACCTGGACAGCGGTTAGGTCAAGGACACGGCCATTCTCCGTGGCCACGGCCCAATGCTCGAGATAGTTCAGGTCATTGCGTACACGCCATCTCACGAAAAACAACCGACTGTCGATGCCAAGTCGCCGAGCCTCCCGACCAAACTCGACGGATGCGTGCAGACACAGGCCTCGTGAATTGACCAATGTTTCATATCGGTTCGCGATGGCGAGTCCTTCCAAGGACGCGAAGCAGGAATCGTCTAGCACGATTCGAGTCTAGTGAGATTGCTCGCAAAACGCATGAACAGTCTATGACCGTGACATTCCGGACCCAGTCGAAAGGGTTGCACCAGCGCCCCGGGGGCACAACGACGATCGGCTACCGTGACGGTTGGGTACTGAACGAAATGACGAACAGCCCACCCTACTTGGGCTCGTCAATGTCGACGACCATTCTCATCTTGTATGGCCCGACATCCCACGAACACCTGCTCGGGGACAGCCCCATTTGATCCAGGGCATTGACTGCGGTCTTGCCAAGCACCGTCAACTCGGGTGCGCTACCGGCCGCGTATGCATCAATCGTTGGTTGATTGATGATTTCCTCTATAACTAGGCGCTTGGTCGGCAAGGTGTTCGAGAGAGTCAGGGCCTCAGCAACGAGTTGCCCAGCGGCGCCCTTCGGCAACGCGCCTCTTTCGACGACCAGCAAATGCACGACGCCTGGTTTGGGTACCCTCCACGCAACTCGCGCGAAGTCACCTTCTCTTCGGGCCACCGCACTGTACAGATCGGCAAAAGGATCTCCAAATTGGGAATCCGGGGGAAATAGGTCAAGCCCTATCGATCCTGGCTTGCGCGACGCATTGTCCACTCTCGCCCCCTCTACGCCAGCCGGGAATAGAGTTTTCGCTTGGAGGTACTTGCGCACCTCTGATCAAGTTTTGTCATCTAGTGTCGTCGCGTGGAACGTTCATGGGCACAGACTCACGGTAGTCCCACGGCGACGATGTTTCATGATCAATTCATGAAGAATCCGTGATGACTCTTCAGGTATCCAATCCGCCCCTACCGTGTGGCACTGTCGCAGAGACGGTCACCGTGTGGCCCCTGAATCGCCAGGGCGTCCTGACTGCTCCCCTTGGAACCGCATCCCACAACCGGTGGCATTGCGCGGCTCGATCTTCCTGGGCAGCGAGCCAAGCCCGTTCGAATTGCATCGGGCCGACGTAGCCCACGTGTCGTAGCGAAGACACCGATGGTTGTAGAACGGCACCAACCAGACGGGGTCAACGACAGCGACGCCACGCACCTTCGTACACCCGGGACTTCTTCATACCGACGACGACTTCGCCCGCATGAAGGCCAAGGTGGCTGCCGGCGTCCAGCCATGGCTCGACGGATGGAATGCGCTCACCGCCAACGGACGCGCGCAGCTCGGCGCCGCGCCCAGACCGCTTGCGGTGGTTACGCGCGGCGCCACGAACAACAGCGCGCAGATGTACATCGACATCGACCGCACCTACCAACTGGCCCTGCGCTGGAAGGTGACGGGGACACAGCCTATGCCGACCTCGCCGTCGCCTTTCTCAACGCATGGTCGTCCACGCCGACGGCACTGGACGGCGACGCCGATCGCTTTCTCTCGGCGGGCATCTATGGCTTCCAGTGGGCGAACGCCGCCGAGATCATGCGCGGCTACCCGGCTTGGGCGGCGGCTGACTTCGCGGCCTTTCAGAACATGATGCTGACGATCTTCTACCCGATGTCACATCAATTTTGGGAATCGATCTACAACCACTATGTGAAGCGGCGCGGCTTGGCCGCGCCCTATGTGGCCATGCAGGTCGCACAACTCCACCCGGAAACCGATGGCGGCAACGGTGACCAGCTCGGATTCGGCACTCTCACGTTCTCGCGCGATTCGATCGTCACCGGAAACAGTCCGTCCGGCGTGACCGCCTACCTGCGCGGCGCCCAGGTGCTGCTTTCATGGTGGGGCGTCGCGGGGGCGACGAGCTACAACGTGAAGCGGGCGACGACGGCCTCCGGCCCGTTCACGACCATCGCCACGGGCATCAGCGACGTGCTGACCTGGACGGACGCTGGCGTTGCGCCCGAGACGACCTACCACTACGCCGTCACCGCCGTGAGCGGAAACCGAGAGAGCGCGGCGTCAGACACCGCGCGCGTCTCCACCGCGCCTGAGCTGCTGTTCCACCTCGCGTTCGACGAGGGGCGCGGCAACACCACGGCGGATGCCACTGGGGCCTGGCCCGCAAGTACCCTGGCCAACGGAGCCACATGGACCGCCGGACAGTCCGGCAGTGCCGTGGTGTTTGACGGTGTGGACAACTACGTTGCATTGCCTCCCGGCACTACGGCGGCGCTGGCTGATTTCACCATCGCGGCGCACGTGCGCATCGACTCGGCCGGAAAGTGGGCACAGGTGTTCGACTTCGGTTCGGGCGAGCGGCGCTGGATGATGTTGACGGTCAAGGACGCAAGCGCACTGCCTGCCTACGCGATCGACACGTGCCATGGCTATGTCACGCAGAGAACCGAAGGCTCGACGGCCCTCCCCCTGGCGCAATGGGTACGCATCGCCGTTGCGCTTTCCGGCAGCCTCTGCACCCTCTATGTCAACGGCGCGCCGGTGGGCGTCAATGAAGCCATGACGCTGGCTCCCTATCATCTTGGCACCACGACGTCATCGTATCTCGGTCGTTCCCAATATGTGGCCGACGCATTTCTTCAAGGCGCAATCGACGACTATCGACTCTATGCCGGAGCGCTTACGCCGTCGCAAGTGGCTGGCCCAATGTCAGTACAAGGCAGATCTGGAGTCGATCACGACTTGGGGTCTCGGAAATGACCGATGCCTTCGTCGAGGATGCGTTTGGCTTCATCGGATCCAAAAGCGTAACGACAAGAACAAGCTCTATTGCGCACGTGCGGTCTTCACACTTGCGGCCTGGGCGGCGGAATCGGCCCGCTGTTTTTCAGGCGCTCTTCCTGTCGCACGACCTGAGCCTGGCAGCACGCAGGCCGGCGCGTCGACAGTCCGCTCTACTTCGCGACGGTGAGCCCCACCGTTTCGACGGGGCTGCGCGTCTGGCGCACCGAACTGCACCGTCGACTTGAAGTCCCACGCCTCCGCCACCGTCCTCCAGTCCTGCGTCAGCGCCCGGGTAACGGCCTGCATCGCGTCGACGCAATCCGGATCGAACTGCACGCCGCGCAGTGCCGTGATCTCCTCGAGTGCCGCAGCCAGGCTCCATGCAGGCTTGTAAGACCGCACGCTTGTGAGCGCGTCCACGACATCCGCCACCGCGACGATGCGCGCGCACAGCGGAATCGCGGCTCCAGCCAAACCGAACGGGTACCCCGTGCCGTTCCACCATTCGTGATGCGACAGTGCGACCGCGATGGCGGCCGTCGTCGTGTGGCCGGTGTCGGGCCCGGCGGATCCTGCGAGGCGCTTGGCACCAGCCAGGCAATGCAGTTCGATCCTGCGCCGCTCGTCGCCGGTGAGCGCGCCCGGCCTGGCAAGCAGTTCGGGCGGCACATCCAGCTTTCCAATGTCATGTGTAAGCGCGGCGACCGTCCAGTCACCAGCTTCATGACATGCGACGTCTAGCACCGCGCAAAGGTGTGCCGTCAGCCAGGCAGTGCGCCGGCCGTGCAATTGAAGCTCAAGACGCATCCTGATGGTCCCACGGCACACACGCCAAAACTTCAATGTAGGCAAATTGGCGCGGCGACACATGACCGGCGTCTGACCGCCTCATGATGGTTGCCGAGACGGTGTGCTACCCCTCATCGCCTCGGCGTGCCGCGCCTTCAACAGGCGCGGCAATGTCCGTCGACACGGCCACCATTGACGCAGCGAGGTCTCGACGAAGCCGGCGGCACGCCGTGGAGCGCCCCGGTCTCGCCGCAGCGGCCGATCAGCGGATTCGTGCGAAGTTCGACAAGAAAGCAGGCGTCAGAACCGGATCTTTGGTGTAGATTAGCGTAGTTGTATGTAGTTTTTACTCTACATTCAACGTAATATTTATACTACAGGACCATGTATGACCGGCCAGCTTTGGTATTTCAGCAGCCCGAATGCGCACGATGCGCTCGTCAAGCCGCAGGCGCTTCCCGCGAGCGAGCCACCGAGGGCACGGCGACACGAGTGGACGCTGAAGTTCGGGCGCCGAGAGGTATGCGTCGCGCGCCGCGAAGTGCTCGTGGACGGCGCGCTGCGGCCTTTGCAGCCACGCCCGTTCGACGTGCTCGTCTACCTGATCGAGAACCGCGAACGCGTCGTCTCCACCGACGAATTGCTCGACTCCATCTGGAAGGACGAGATAGTGCAACCGGGCTCGCTGGCTGCGGCCATCATGCGCGTGCGCAAGGCCTTGCTCGACAACGAACCGGGCACCGGGTCCATTATCCGTACCCACCAGCGCTTCGGCTATCGGTTCGTCGCGGCGTTGGACACCCCGGAACCAGGCGCCGGCTCCGCGGCGTCATAGCGCCGGTCGGTCGCGATCGGCGCCGCAGCTCGCAATCGCTGCTCCCACTCACGGTCGATCTCCATGAAATCGGTGAAGCTGGCTTCCTGCACTTGAGGCCCGCTCGGGCGCTCCGGAGCGATGCCCAGGACGGACGCCATCCGCTCGCGCAGCGCCACGACGCCCGATTCGCACCGATCATCCGCCAATCGATCCAGCATCGTCGCGGCATCTTGAAGCACTTGCGGGGACATGCGGTCGACGCCCACCCAACCGTGCTTGTCCATTGCGCGCTCGACCGGGGCAAGCGACGGCCAGATAGCGCGCGTGGCGACGTGCCGATCGAGGAGCCGACGCAAGCCGTCGCGCGCCCCGCTCAGCCGGTCGGCATCGACCGTTGCAAGCGCAACTCGGCCGCCTGCAGGTATCGACCCCGAGGACGGAGGTCGATGGAGCATTTGCACCGGTGGCCCAGGTTAGTCGCCGTGCAACCTGAAGTCATGATGGGCGAACGATCGATCGATGACCACACGCCGCGCAGCTTGTCCTGTCCCTGCCGGCTGCGGGGTAAGCCATGAGCCACGACAATCGAATGTAGATTAAGCTCTACACCCCTCCGCAAATCCTGTCAGCAAGGCCGTTGCCCAGTCCGGCTGCAGACGAACAGCCGCGCCACACGCCCACCGCCATGAATCTGCCATCCCCAGCGTCCTCGCCGAACATCCGCGTACTGATCGCAGACGACCACGCGCTCGTGCGCGAAGGCATCCGCAAAGTGCTTGGCTTCGCGCACGACATCGCACTTGCAGGCGAAGCGACCACGGCCGCCGACGTCCTGTCGCGCCTCCAGGTCGGCGACGTCGATCTGCTCCTCCTGGACCTGCTGATGCCCGGCAGCAAGGACGTCGACCTGATCGAACGCGTCGTCGCGGCGCATCCGAAGCTGCCGATCCTCGTGCTGACGATGCATGCGGATCCGCACATCGCCCGTCGGGCGCTCGAGGCCGGCGCGCTGGGCTACCTCACAAAGGACACTTCGCCTGAGCTCCTGATCGACGCCGTGCATCACGTCGCGGCGGGACGCGACTACGTCGACCCCTCGCTCAGCGGCGCGCTGATACGCTCATTGAATGCGCCACAGGAGTCGCCGGCCCAGGTATCGGAGCTGTCGGCGCGCGAGCGCCAAGTGCTGGTCGCGCTCGTCGAGGGCAAGTCGGTGATCGACATCGCTGCCGCCCTGGGTCTCGCAGCCAATACGGTGAGCACCTACAAGGCGCGGCTGATGGAGAAGCTAGGACAGGCATCGCTGAGCGACCTCGTTCGCTACGCCTTGCGCAATGGCCTCGTCGACTAGGCTCCTGCGGGCCGTGCTCGCCACCGCGTTGCTCCTCGCGACTGTCGTGCTCGGGGCGCAGGCTCAGTCCGCCGTCATCGACTCATACCAGGAGAACGTCGGCCTCACCAATATGACGGCGCGCTGCCTGACTCAGGCAACGGGCGGCACGCTCTGGATCTGCACCGACAGCGGTTTGTTCCGATTCGATGGCTTTCGGGCCCACCGCGAACCCATGCCCGCCGCAGCGGGAAAGGCGATCGAAAGCGCGCTCGCCGACCGCAGGGGTCGCCTCTGGGTAGAGACCAGCACCGGACTTTTCCTGCGGCGCGAGGTGGACGGCGCTCCGCTGTGGGCCGCCGTGCTGAGAACCGACGGCAAGGAGGTGTTCGTGGACCAGGGCCAGCGGCTCGCCCTCGACGACAGCGATGCCCTGCTCGCCATGGATTGGCGAAATCGACTCTGGTCCGTTACGGTACCCGCCTCCCCATCGCAAGCGCCGGTCGCTCAGCCCGTGGCCTTGCCCGCATTCGCGCCTTTCGAGGAAACCCGGGAGGCCCGCGGTGGACCGGTGCTCGCGATCGGCCATGCGCTGTGGTTCGGATGCGGTTCGGGCCTGTGCCTGTTCCGTGATGGCCACCTCAGTACCTGGGGCCCGCCGCAAGGACTGCCGTCCGCGTCCTGGTCCGCGCTACTGTTGGCACGGGACGGCAGCCTGTGGGCGCGCAGCAGCCGCGGCTTGGCGCGTCTCGCGCCCGGAGGTGATCGATTCGCGACGCTCGATGCACCTCCCGCACTCAGGTTCGCGGGCTCCATCGCGCTGGCGGAAGACCCGATGGGGGCCATCGTCACGGCCACCGATGACGGCCTGGCGCGCTGGGACGGCCGGCAATGGCGACAGTGGACGCAACGCGACGGGATGCCCGAAACGGTGGTACGCGCGCTGATCTTCGATGCAGAAGGCTACCTGTGGTTGGGGACGAACGCTCGCGGCGTGCATCGGTGGATCGGCTATGGCGCGGTCGACCACTGGACCACGGCCTCCGGGTTGCCGCACCCGGCCGTGACTGCGTTCGCCCGCACAGGCGACGGCAGATTGTGGGCCGCCACGGCGAAGGGTGTCGCCTGGCTGGACGAATCGGCACACAGGTTCCGCGCCCTGAATTCGCCGCCGGCGACAGATGGCCTTGTCTCGTCGTTGGGCGTCGATGCCCTCGGCGCATTGTGGTGGGTGGACGCCGATCGACTGTTGATGTTGCGCCCCACCGAAACCAAGCCTCGGGTGATCTCGACCGATGCACGCCTGGGCCAGATCGTCCAGGGAGTCGGCGATCTCTATCTCGCGACCCCCAGAGGCGCGCAACGATTGATCCCGTCGCCCCCGTACCTGCGCCCCGAACCCTCGCTGGCAGCCATGCAAGACGCCGTGCCCCTGGTGAGCGTGCTCGCGGACGGAACGCACGAGTGGTTCCAGACCGGCCGGTACCTTTGCCGCATGGAAGAGAACGCCTGCGTGGAGATGCGCGACGAGCGCGGCGCGCCAATGGAAACGCCCAACGATGCGGCCACCTTCTTCGGCCCTTCGGAGCTCTGGATCGGCGACGACCAAGGCATCTCGGTCTACGCCATCCGCGATACCGTCGCCCACCTCGTTCGTCGCATCGACGGATCATCGTTCGGTGGAGCCACCATCGGCGCCCTGCATTCCGATTCGGTACATCGCATGTGGCTCTACACGGACAGGGGCGTCTTCGTCTTCGATCAGGGCCATTGGTCGCACATCGACCGCAGCAACGGCCTGGTGTGGAACGACGTCGACACCGGTGCGTTCCTCGTCGATCCCGACAAGACCGCGTGGATCGGCACGAGCGCAGGCGCGACGCAGATCCTTCCGAACCCGACACGGACGACGGCGCCCGCGCTGCGGCTGGACGAACTGCAATTCGGCAAGCACACGGCCCACGCTGCGCCAAACGCGCCAATCGCCTGGGTCGACCGCTGGCTGCGCGTCACGGTCGGGACGCCCGCCATCGGCCGCGGCCGCGGGGCCCGCATCGAGTACCGCCTGCACGACGACGCGCCATGGCAGACGATCGACGGCAACGTGATCCAGCTCGAGGCGCTCGAAGCGAATTCGTACGTGCTGCAAGTGCGCGCTGCCGCGCAGTTGCCGATCGACGAACCGGGACCGGCACTGCGGATCGGCTTCGAGATCGCGCCGCCCTGGTGGGCGACGGTGCCGGCGAGGCTCGGCTACGTGGCCGTCCTGGTGGGGCTGTGGTTCCTCTCCGTCGTGGCGCTGCGTCGACGCGCGGTGGCGACCCGGCGGCGACTCGAACAGGCAATCGCGGAACGCACCCTCGAGCTCGAACGATCGCGCGAAGCCCTGCGCGAACTGGGCGAGTACAACGCGAGGTCCCTCGAATCGGAGCGCAAGCGCGTCGCGCGCGAGTTGCACGACGAAATGGGGCAGCAATTGGCAGCCCTGCGGATGGAAGTCTCGGTGATGCACATGCGATCGACCGCCGACCAGCCACTGGGGAGCGGCATGCTCGACACGCTGCTCGAACGGGTCGACGGTCTGGTGGCCAGCGTGCGCACTCTTGTCTCGCAGCTTCGCCCGCCTGCGCTGGACGGCGGATTGCTTGCGGCCATCGAATGGCTGGCGTCCGAGTTCACACGCAGCACCGGTGTGCACTGCCGTCTGGAACTGGACCCCGCCGCGCGCAATTTGCCTGCGGATGCCCCCACGACAGTCTTTCGTATTGCGCAGGAGTCGTTCTCGAACGTGCGCCGGCATGCCGGCGCTCACCAGGTGTCCGTCACGTTACAGCCGCACGAAGGTCGCTGGACACTCGAGATCCGCGACGACGGCGTGGGTTTCGATGCTCAGGCTTCGCACGCAGGGTATGGCCTGCTCGGCATGGCAGAGCGCGCGCGCATGCTGGGAGGTGTTCTGTCGATCACGAGCGCGCCGGGCATGGGAACGACGATCCGGCTGGAGATCGAAGCGGCGCCCTCCTCGCGCTGAACGATCGCGCTCGCCGGGCTCATCCGCGCCGACGACCGGCGAAACGTCGCATCCACGCTTTCGGGCGGTCGGTGCACGTCATCGCTTCGTCATGACTCGCACGGCCCGGCGCCCTACCATCGCCGAACCGTTCAAAGCAGATGCGTCGCGTCGATCGACCGCGTGGCGCCATACGATGACTACGACATCCGATCCGGCCCGGCGCACCATGCGGACGGTGCGCGCTTGCCTCACGCTCTTCGTGCTTCTCGCCGCGGCCGCTCAGCCTGTGCACGCAGGTGCAGTGATCGATCGCATCAGGCAGAGCGGCCGGATCGTGCTCGCGCATCGAGAGGCGTCGGTCCCGTTCTCCTACGTCGACGCCAACGGCAAGCCGGTCGGCTATGCCATCGACCTCTGCCTGCGATTGGTCGACGCCCTGCGCAAAAAGCTCGAGATGAAGACGCTTGTTCCGGAGTTCGTCGCCGTCACCCCGGCCACGCGGATCGCCGCAGTGGTCGACGGCAAGGCGGACCTCGAATGCGGATCCACCACGAACAACGCGGAGCGCCGCCAGAAGGTGGCCTTCACCATCCCGCACTACATCACGGGGACGCGCTACCTCGTGCGCTCGACGAGCCCGATCGTCGACCTTCCCATGTTCGAAGGCAAGAAGCTGGTCTCCACAAAGGGCGCCACCCCGCTGAAGGCCATCAGGGAGGCCAACAACGATCGCCTGTTGCACATCGACATCCTCGAGGTGCCGGACAACGCGAAGGCCCTCGAGATGGTGGAAAGCGGCGCGGCCGACGGTTTCGCGATGGACGACGTGCAGCTGTACGGCCTGATCTCCGGCAGCCCCGAGCCGGGAAAACTCAAGGTCGTGGGCAAGTTCCTGACGATCGAGGCGCTCGCGATGATGCTGAGCAAGGACGACCCCGAGTTCAAGCATCTGATCGACGAGGAGATGCGGCGCCTCATCTACTCGCATGAAGCGCAGGCCATCTACGAACGCTGGTTCAACGAGCCCATTCCGCCGAAGGGCCGCGTGCTCGGTGTTCCGATGAACTATCTGCTGAAGGACACCTGGCGCTACCCCACCGACTGGGTGCCCAATTGAAGACTGAAAACGACAGCGTGACGTCCAGGTCCGCCACCGCATTCGACGCTGGGCTACCGATCAGCACCATGCTCGTCGACGATCTGTTCGACAGCGAGTACGGCATTTTCCCGGAGCCGAAGACTCCCATCGGCGTCGAAACCCGTTCGCGCGCCCCTTCCCGCATTCGGGCCTTGTGCGGGCTGGCCGCCGCGAGCGCATGGATGATCCTGGCCGCCGTCATCGACGTCCTCCAACGCGCTTGATCCGAGCGATGCCGTGGCAGACTGGTGGCGTCGTCATCAGCATCGTCTGCGTTCCATCCAGAAAGCAGCGCCTGCTAGATTTCGAGTCGAGTCGAGTCGGAAGTCGGCGGCCATTTGCTGCCGGTCTGATCTGTGGAGTGCATCTTCGAACACACGTCCGTGGGGAGCGATCCTTTCCTGTTCTCGACGGATGCTCGCGGGCCTTCAGGTCGTCGCGGGCAATCCTAGGTTGATCGACACGTCGTTGCCGGCGGCCGCGACAAGCAGCGAGCTCCGGGCCATCATGTCGCGCGCTCGCCATCGGTGACTTCAACAGAAGCTGCTGGCTCTGGGCCACAACATCAAGCTCAGAGCGCCACCCGCTCGTTCGCGGACGGCAGCGCCGGTGGCAGGCGAACGTAGAAGTCAGGTCGCCCTCAACTTCGGAAGTTCGGTTCTGGGGCATTCAGTTGCGGTTGTGAATCACGACAATACGTGTCCATTCACCAGTGGCTTTTGTTGCTATCCAAGCTTGGAGGGCGGCTGTGTCGCCAAGATCCCCGTCGTACGGAATGTCCGGCTCAAACGGCCCTACGCGTGAGGGATAGGACAGTTCGACCTTCGCTTGCACCCCGATGGTCCCGAGGCCTGACGGAAGCGAGACGCGCCGATTCTCCTCATAGTTGGTATTTCCGTTGGTTGCCGAGCCAACTTGCACCGCGCCTAGCTCGCGAAATCTCTCGACGACGAGCAGGCACGAGCTGAAGCAAACGCTGTCGGTCACAAGATAGACCCGTGGCGCGACATGTTGCTGAGGCTTCTTGTGGGAGCAAATGGTGATTGGGCCGGAAAAGGCTGCCCCGTCGGCCCTGGCTTTTCGCATAGCCGCGATGTCTTGATCAAGGTCGCTCCGTGCCTCAGGGGATAGGCGGTCGCCCAGCAACCTGGGATAGGACTCGAGGTGGGCCTGGTTTTCAGGAGAGACCCGCCACGGGGATCGGCAATTGTCAGGAGGAGGCACTGCTGAGTCGCCGTAGAGCACTGCGGCGAGTTGGTCGCCAAGATCCGAGGAGCCGCCGCCATTTCCTCGAACATCGAAGACGACAAATGGTGCGGAGCGCAGTTCGGCGTGCACCGCGCGAGCCGCCTCGATCACCTCAGGCGCTTTGGCGGTGAATTCTTGTATCGAAATCCACCACCCTGACCCAAACCGCTTGACGCCGTAGCCCGCAGCGCCAGTGCCTCTGGCTGCGTTGATTCGCGAGATGATTCCGTCGCGCCAAACTGAATCCCAATCCAAGTCGATGTTGCGGGTCCCAGTCGAGGTCGAGAACTCGCACTGCTTCAGCGCCTTTAAAAATGGATTGCTCTCGTCAATGAGTAGCCAGGGTGCAGCAATCGTCCGCTGCGCTGGAATGGACCAATCCGCTCGAAAGCCGCCAAGCCGTTCGCGCGCCACGTCATCGGCCGACCTTCCGTCGCAGGATACGAGCGTTGCGCCCTTCAATGGCAGCCTGCCCTTCCAGGGATCTTCGTCGGCCACGATCCAACGACCGTTGCGTAGCGTCATGATCAGACCAACCCAATTCAGGCGCGCAACGTTGAGTGCCGATTTAAAGCTCAAATGCTTGTCGTCGAGCGTGTTGGAGAAGCCCGACATGACCGCTAAATAGCCTTCAGCAGTGTTCACCTCCGGCGCCCGGGCCTTAGCCAAAACATAGGCTGCTTGGAGCATCTTCTGAAAGTGCGCGTCCTGCATTTCTGGCGCGGCACCAGGATGGTTCTCTAGAAGCGTCCTGTTCGCGAACTCGACATCGTCGATTGCAGCCTGGCGAAAGAAGCTTGAGGCCGATGAGTGCTCTGAAGCATGGGCCGAGGCAAGCACGGTCACAAACAAGATGACTGCAAGAGGCAGTCGCAAGATGATCTTCATTTCAAATTTCTGGTGTCGATGAACGAATATTCTGGGAGTGGCTACAAGTTGGGGGAGCCCCGCGACCTACACGCGCTGGACCTCCGGGGATCGGAGGTGTGGGAACTGGGCATCTTCGAGCTGCTGGCCGCAGTTCAGCGTATCTCGCCGAACGGTACTGTGGCACGGTCGCCGCAGGCCTGTGATCTCTGAAACGATGCCCGCAGCAACGCGGTACGGATGCGAGGCGCCATGCTTGGCGCAGAGGTACGACAGCTCCGGCGTGCGCCGACCGGGAATCAATCGCTGGATTGGGCATTCCGTGAATACCAGTCGTTCCATTGGCATGTCGTCGTCGAGAGGCTCCGGCGTACATAAGCACGAAACAACACGGGGCACTCGGACTCGTACTTCACCCAGGGTCGTGGCCACGACACGCTCTCGCCAATCCTTGATCCGTCGGTAGGCACCGCAGCGTCGGCAATGGCGCCTGGCGTCATCGTAGACATGGATCTGACTCTGGCTCGCGCAATCGACTGGTCGCGTGAACGTCGCCAGGGGCTCGTCGTCCACATCGCCCTCGCATTGCAAGGATACCGTCCACTGCATCTGTCGCATCGCAGCCTCCGCAGGTCATGCCTCAGGCGGAAGGCTACACGAACGCCGGGACTCCCCCAACTTGTATCCACTCCCACCGGCGAGCGCCGTCGGTCGAGGAACCGCGATCAGGGCGTCTTCGCGATATCGACTTCCCAATCGGGGCCGGATTCGATGCCGTGTACTTTGGCGAAGTTGCTCTGGTTGATGGCAAACGACACGTTGAGCAGGCTATTCACGTAGACCAGCGCGCTGCCCTTCGGCACCTCGCCAAAGGAGCTTTCGAACGGCGCCGTCACCTCAGTCACCAGCTTGCCCGCATTGAGGAACCGCACCGTCACGCGGTCGTTGGGCTGGATTGCGAGCTTCGCGAACAGCGGCTTGGGGATGTTCGTCCAGACGTTGCCGTACTTGACGTCGAGCACCGGGATGCCGCCCTTGATGTGGCCGTCTTCGAGCCGGGCGACGGGGTGGCGTATCAGCGTGATGCCGGCATTGTCGAGCTTGGGGCCAACCTGCTCGAAAGTGATCTGTCCGGAAGACAGGCGCGCCCCCGTGTAGGCGTAAACGTCGCGGCCGTGGAAGGTATAGCTCTCCGCGGAACCCGGCAGGCGATTCACGCGTTCGTCGATCTCGTGCACCTCGGCTACACCGTCGCGCTCGGCAATCAAGGTGAATAGGCCGTTGTCCGGGCCCACGAAGAGTTGGCCGGTGAGCGTCTTGAGCACGATCGACTTACGATTGGTGCCGACGCCCGGGTCCACCACGCTGACGAAGACAGTACCTTGCGGCCAATAGTTGGCTGTCTGGTACAGCCGGTAGGCGCCGGCCCAGATGTCGTAGTCCGGGATCTCGTGCGTCAGGTCGGAGACACTGAGCTCGGGGTCGACACCGAGCGCCACGCCGTGCATGGCCGCGACCGCACCGTCGGCCAGCCCGAAGTCGGACATCAGTACCAGCGGCGTCCTCGCATGGACGAGATTCGACACGAACAGGGTGATCAGCAGGATAGCGGCCTTACGGCTCGCAGACGTGAACATTTTTAGGATCGATTTCATGGACGAAGTTTCCTGAGTTCAGAAAGTGAACGTCAGTCTGGCGAAAAGCTAGGTGCCGTTGATGCCGTAAGGCGAGGCGTGGGAGTACTGGTCGAAGCTCAGGCGCGCGCGCGGACCGGTCTTGTTCGGATACGCACCGAAGGAGAAAAGGCTGTAGCCTGTCATGCGATCGATCGGAACGCTGCAATGAGTTCGGCTGGATGGGGACGTCAGGATGATCGGCGATATTTCTTGGTAGCCATTTTTCATTCGCACATAACGATATTCCCCGTCGGCGAACGATCGATTCGAATGGCTCGGATGCCAAGGCGCGCAACACCTGGGTCATGCGATCGACGATTCCTTTCTCGCTGTACGAATCGCATCGTCGCCAATGATCCGCCGTGCCGCCTTCGGGAACCGATAACCCATCCTTCGATCGTCGTGTGTTGGGTCGCTTTCCCTCTATGCGGGCGATGCGTGCGCGCCTTCGTCGAGTTCCTCGATGCGAACCGACGAGGTCGGCGAGTCATTGGCTGGTGATGAATTGGTAAAGAAATCCATCGCGTTCTGGCCGACGCTTTGCATCGCATGCAGCAAGTCCGACGGCTTGAGGCTCATCAGCTTTTCCAATCCGCCGCTCAGCACATTGCCCATCGGCCCCGGAATGGTGACATTGAGGATGGACATCGCAACCGCCGCTACCGCCGCGGCCAGCGGTCCGCCCTTCTCGATGAAGTCGAAATCTTGCTTGCCCTTGCCGAGCGTCGCGGACAGGCCCTTGTCGACAGCCAGCACGCCCAGCATGATCAGGCTCAGGCCGACGAATCCGCGGAACTCGTGAAGCGCGTCGTGCCGCCCGAGGTTGGGGTCGAGGGCCGCCTTGGTCATCAGCAGCGCCGTGAAGACGCCGTCCCCGGCGTTGTCGACGATGCCGATGGTGTCCGGGATCATCATCGCCGTCGTGCCGGCGCAGATACCCGTCGCCAGGAGCATCATGGCCATCTTCGCGGGGAAGGCGTGGTTGTCGCGGCGAGCCAGCGTGCCGTGGGCCTCGCCTGCGGCGCCATCGGCCGCGAGCAGGTCGGTCAATTCTTTGGCAACGCGGTGGAAGGCGTTCGCCGCCATATGCACCTGCGAACTGGTGTACGGGCTGAGCTCCTTGCCGCCCTCCATGAAGTCCGACTTGGACTTGACGAGACTCTGCTCGCCCGCCTGCGCGAGGTCCTTGATCCCCGCCATGATCTCAGTGAGCGCGCGCCGGGTCTCCGGGGAGAGCTGCTTCCACGAGGCCGTCGCAGCCGGATTCAGCGAACCGCGCCACTTCTTGTTGACGTGGTCCTTGATCTGCTGGCCGAAGAACGCATGAAACGCGACGGCGCTGGTGGCGACGCCCGCACCGACGGCGAAAGGCGTGTTGGTATTCAGGCGGTCCAGCTTCTTCACGAGCGTCGGCAGCGCGAACACCGCGGCCTGAACGAGGCTGATGTAGTGCCGGGAAAGGAAGTGATCCTTCACGCTGTGCTTGTCCGCTGCCGTCGGCGAGCGCATGGCGCCCACGGCCATCAGCGCCGTCTTCGCGTACATGGCCGACAGTTCGGCCACGAACTTCTTCTCATTGGCGCCGATGGACACGGCCATCGGGAACACGGGTAGCAGCAGGTTCATGCCGACATAGATGGCCGCGCGCTTTGAAGCCGGCTCGTCCTTCTGCAGGCCGCTCAGCACCGAAGCGATCTCGTCGAGGCGTTGGTCGACGTGACGGGCGATGTCCGGCGGCAAGGCATGCTCGCCCGCGAAGGCGCCTTGCAGGCGGGTCTTCATGTCGGCGACGTCGCGCTGCAGCCCGTCGAGGCTGGCCGCAGGTGGCCCCGCCGCCTCGATGTCGCCGCTCTGGCGCAGCATAGCCACGAATTCGGCATCGTCCGCCCGGCTCACCATGGGGCGCATGTCGAGGTGGCGCCAGGCGAGCGCGCCGAGATGCTTGCTGCCGCGGATCACGCTCCCGAGGATGCCGGCGGACCCAGCCGAGCCCTCGGGCTGCCCGCGATCTTCCGCCTGTGTCGATTCTCCGCGTTGCAGCGGCCCTTCCGTGATCAGATCAGACCGGCTGCTTTGTCCCTCAAGCAAGGCGCACGACGCCTCACGCCGCGACGGCAAGCTACCCGGGGCGCTCTGCGTGCGGCGCATCCTATTGGGCAGGCCCGACAATGGACCCTCATCGCGAGCCAGTTCGGACGGCGTCCGCGTCACTGGGGACAATTGCGCCTGTCCGGACGCGGCTTCGTTGGCCAGCGGCGGTGTGCCATGCGCCGAGCCTGACGATTTGATTGGCGAAATGGTCAAGGGAGCTCCGGCTTCCGCAGCATTGAGATGTGCCCAATGTAGTTGTCGGCCCGACGCGCTATCACGCGCAAGCGAAGCTCCGACTGGCGCTACGAAGTCGTCGTGCGATACGGCAACCGGCGCTGATGCAAAGCGACATCCCGCGATCCCTGAACGGCGTCGAGGCGCCAGAGATTGGTAAGCGAGGTCAAGTCGTTCAAGAATCGAGGTTGAACGCGAGGTCGACGACGGCGGCGTGGCCATGAGGTGTCGGCCTGAACTGCCACTGGCGCACGGCATCGAGCGCAGCTTTGTTCAAGGTCGGACTCGACGTCTTCACGACGCTGGCATCTTCGACTCGCCCATTGGGGTCGACCTCGAAACGAACTTCGACCTCGCCCTGACGCAAGCGCTGCATCGCAGACAACGGGAATTTCGGATCGGCGGACTTTGTCATGACCAGGCCCGGGTCCGGCTCATCGATCTCCGGCGTCGCGATCGCGGCCTCCTCTGGCACCGGGGCTGACACCGTCGGCGTTGGGGCGGCGATCGAATCTGTCCGCGCACTCACGTGTGCCGGCGAGGCTGCCCGCGCGTCAAGTTCGTCTGACGCCAGATCGGCAGGCCCCGCCCCGCCATCGGTGCCGGTCCGCGGCATCTGGACTGCGGCAGGCGTGGCACCGGTCGCAGTCGATCGTGCCCCCACCACGGACGGCGCCGCCTTCACCCGCGAGGGCAGGGGCGCTTCGCCTGCGGCCACCGCTGCGTTGCCAGAGGGCGGGGAGCCCTTGGGCGCCGCGAGGGCAGGTCTGCGCTCCGTCGTCTTGGGAACGGCTGGCTTGTCGGCCAACACACGAATCCAGTACAGCGTCCGTTCGCTCTCTCTCTGAGCACGATCGGACGCGGCACCGGACGCCGCTGCGAGGGTTGGCGCAGCCGACGTTTGCGCGTGGCTCGCTGCGCACATGCTCGCGCCGGCCAACACCAGGGCGCAATGCGCGCCGATTCGAAAATCGGTCATAGTGAGTCGTACTCGGATCACTGTCGAAGTATCAACATACTCTTGGGGGCAAGCCGTCCAAGCCCTGCCTCGCCGGGCCTGGATCGCGGACGACGTCAGAGGAACTTGTAGCTGAAGTAGGCCTTCAGCAGGCGTCCTTGGGCGTCTTCGTTGCTGATCGGGACGATGCCCGAGGCGCCACCGAAGCCGCGGTAGTCGACCGGCGGACGGTGGCCCAGCACGTTGATGACGTTCGCACCCACCGTCAGGTTCTTCACCCCCGAGAATTCGAGCGCGTAGTCCATGCGGTTGTACGCGCTCAGCTTGCACTGGGCGGCCGTCAGGCCTTCGCTCGGGCAGTCGGCCTGCGTGTAGCTCGGGTCATTGAAGTCGCCCTGCAATGTCGTGCCGCTCTGGTGGGCCCAGCGAATCGTGTGGGTGAAGCTGCCGACGGCCAGCGACTCCGTGAAGTTCATCTGCCAGTGCGGATAGCCGTAGCGCCCCGCCAGGTTGTCACCCCAGCCACCCGTCCCGTTGCGAGTCGGGCTGTAGGTCTGCCAGTTCGCGGTGTAGGTGCCCTCGACACCCGAGCTCAGCTTGCCGACCGGCGTGTCCACGTCGCCGTCAACCCCGAAATCGACGCCCGACGTGCGGGTCTCGAACAGGTTGCCGTACTCCAGCCGCACCGAAGCGATCGGGCCTTGCGTGATGCCGTACTGTGCAAGCTGCGCAGCGCTGAACGTGGGATCGGTGGCGCCCGTCGAATCGAACGGGGCGCGCGTGACGGCCGTGCTGTCGCCCGAGTTCAGCAGGTCCTGCACCGACTTCAGGTTGATCTCGTTCTTGCGATGGATCGACCACCAGTCGATCGTCGCGCTCCAGTGCTTGGACAGCTGGAGCACGGCGCCGAGCGACTCCGACAACGAACGTTCCGGCTTGAGGCTCGGGTTGTTCACCGCAATCTCGTTGACGGACTCGCTGCACTCCTGGCTCTGGATCTGCTCGGCTTGGGCGATCAGGTTCGCGGCGTCGTTCGGATTCGGGTCGCTGGCGGCTTGAGCGCGCAGCGCGTTGGCGATCGACGTGGCCGCCGGGCAGCGCTGTGGGTCGATGACGCCCGGTTGGAAGGCCGACTTGGTCGACGGCGAGCTTTCCTGCAGGTTGGGTGCGCGGAAGCCAGTCTCGACGGTGCCGCGGAACTTGACCAGGTCGACCGGCGCGTATTCGAGCGACGCGCGCGGCGACAGGTGCGCGCCGATGTGCGGGAACTTGTCGACACGGGCAGCCAGGTTCGCCTGCATATTGTCGATGATCGGGATTTGCAGTTCGCCGTAGACCGCTTCGAAGGTGCGTTCGCCGTCGGATTGCGACAGGGCGTCGCCGACGATGTCATTGGCTAGCAGGTTGGCCGTGGGCGAGAGCACCATCGATTCGTGGCGAATCTCACCGCCCAGCGACAGTTGCAGCTGCCCGGCCGGAAGTTGCGCGATCGCTTGGGTGGCGTTGCCGTCGGCGAAGTACTGGCGATAGGTGCCGTCGAAGCCGGATTGCGGGAACAGCGTGTTCAGTACCGCCGCGCTGTTCGGTCCGCCAATCTTGTAGCCGCCAGGCACGTTGAAGAAGTCGGCGGGGACGGGGACGGTAGCGGAATTCCCGGGGTTGCCGATTTCCTGATTGAAGCCGGACACGCTGAACTGGCCTCGCGACCGATCCTTCGTGTGGCCGCCCATCACGCCGATGGCGGTGTCGAAGTCCCAGTCCTTGATCGCCCCCTTGAGGCCGGTCAGGAGGCGGTAGCTGGTGGTGTTGGTCTGCTCCCCGGCGTTGGCATCGTCGAAGCGATAGTGGAAGACGTCGGTGTTCTCGTCCTGGCCCGTCGTGTTCAGCGGGTTGGTGACGGGCAGTCCGCGCTCATAGAACGGCGCGTTCAGCTGGCCCGTGGAGGCATTGAGCCAGGTCGTGGGCGGCTGGTCGTTGCCGTAGGCAGGGTTGGCGTCGATGTATTGAACGCGGGTCGACGACAGCTGGATCTCGTTGTGCCACTTGATCTTGTCGTTGATGCGCAAATCTCCGCCCAGTACTGCGTTGATGCGCTGGGCGGCCGGCACCGCCTGCACGCGCGAGTAGCGGTCGTACAGGCACTCGCCGTCACGGACCGTACCGGTGCAGCCCGGTGCAATCGCCTGGGAGTCGAGGTTGCCCGGGAACGAGTAGGTGGACGGCGTTCCGAACGACGGCGACACGGCACCGTACTTCGGGTTGACGTCGCGCAACACCGCACCATCCCACATCACCGACTGCCGCTGGAAGAACTCGACGCTGCCAAAGACGTTGTAGCCGTCCTTGTCGTAGTTGCCGAGACCGCCCGTGATGCCTTCGGTGCGTTCGCCGAATTTGTGGTTCTTGAGCGATGTCTGATCCGACCCGCTGACCTGCAGGCCCTCGAACGACGAGCGCGTGATGATGTTGATCACGCCCGCGATGGCGTCGGAGCCGTAGATCGCGGAGCCGCCCACTTTTAGCACTTCGATGCGGTCGACGGCGTCCAGCGGGATCGTGTCGATGTTGGTGAAGGTTTCCTGGAAATTTGGCAGCGGGAACGTGGGCAAGCGACGTCCGTTCAGCAGCACAAGGGTGCTCTGCGCGCCGAGGTTGCGCAGGTTCGCCTGCGAGGCGCCCGGCGAGAACGTGCCAGAGCCGTTGATGTCGCTGATCGTCGCGCCGTTGGAGCTGGTGATGGTCAACTGGTTCAGCATCTCGGCCACGCTGGTGGCTCCGGTCTTCTTGATGTCTTCGCGCTTGATGACCTGAACTGGCGAGGCGCCTTCCGCGTCGATCTGCTTGATGCGGCTGCCGGTCACCTCGACGCGTTGAAGCACTTCGGCAGCAGAGGCAGGGGTCGCCGGAGCGGCGGTCTGCGCCCAGGTGGGGGCGATGGCGGCGGAGCATGCGATGCTCATCAACGAGCGGCTGAACAGGCGCGCTCGTGTCGGATTCTGTGCGTTCATTGAGGTAGCGGAAGACGATGGATTTGTGAAGGGACGTTCGAGTGTCGTGTTCCACACGAGACAACGAAGAGCAATCCAGATCCTTGACGAAGGAGTGGAAGGCAATTGCTTGGGCAGTCAGCGTGATGATCTGCTGCGGCGCCAGATTCCGTCATAACAGACTTATGAAGAACATCTGTCGCCGAAGAGCCAACTCAAACTTTCGTGAAATCTTCACGCGTCGCTCTTCATCAGATCTCAGCGGGTGGGGAAGCTCCCTGGCGACGCCTTGACTGCCGAGATGCAAGCCGTGGCGGGAGCCGTGTTCGCCACGCGGAAGCGTAGCGACGCAATGTCCAGTTGCTTCGTCCGTGCTGATCGAAGATACATCACCCGGCGAGGTTCCAATGTTCGGCGACTTCGGCAACGACCATGCGAATTTCTTCTTCAAAGCCAAGCGCGCTGCCGAAGCCTGACATCCACCAATTCAAGCCCGTTCCATCCATAGGCCTGGACTCAGGCAACGGCACCGCGATCCGCGCACTGGCCGCGCGTACCCCTGGGAGTTGATGGATCCGAAGGGCCACCTCTGCCTGAATGTCCTGCGCGCTGCGCTGTTCTTTCGCCATGCTCTATTGCTCGCTTCCGACGGAGTACGCCGCCAAACGTACCGATATCGTCACTTGGTGAATCCCACTTCAAGTCTCGCGGCAAGTTTCTCCGTCTGCGTATTTCGCTCGTGAAGTTCGGCCTTCGGCCGGCTTTGAACCGCCAACAGATGCGCCGACCAATCGCACAACCGCAGCGGTCGTCTCCGTGATCTTCGTATTCGTCCCGGCTAGCGAAACGTCCAGCCTGGCCAGTGCGAAATCTTCAGCGATCCAGTGTTCCAGAAGAGCTTTGCCAGCACCTCAATCATGCGCTTTGTATCACGCGCACACGTCACGACGCCCGTGTTTCATGCACGTCATAAGTTGGTCATGACCTGCCTGCGGCTCTCGATTATTCTGCTCGCGCGCACCTCGAAGGAGTGCCTTCCTCATCCTCACCCCCGGGAAGTCTTCGCCCGGCTCCATTTTTGCGCACATCGCAAGTCGGAGCACCGTACGATCGGCTTACTCACTGCATAGGCATCCCTCCGCCACGACAAGGGCGTAGTCGATGAAATACTTCGGCCATGAGCGGCGCCGATGTCGCGCCCTCTGGCGATTGGCCGCAACATTTCGACAGTCGGAGTACGCGCGTTGCTAGATTTCCTTCGTTCTGAATCACGACTTCCGGAGTGCTCGACACTGAAGTCGACTCGACGTCCAGGTCGGCGATTGCGCAGTCGTCGAACCTTGCCCAGTTCAACGCGGCTAACTAGATTTGGTTGGCTGCTAGAAGCGCTCCGCAGTTTGGTTAGTCGATGACACGCGATCGCCGCGCTTTAGGATCGCTTGCGAAAAGGCGCGGCGTGGGCGACTACGGCGCAATGCCGTGCGGCATGTCGCCTGAAGAACCTATCATGTCAGCTCAAGAATCGCGACTGACCGTTTCTTACCAGCGATGGCGCGCCGCAATACAAGAAGACGATCTTCTTTTTGTTGAATGTCTCCTGGCGGACGTACGTCGCCTCCTAAATGGGGGAGGCACATTCATCGTCGTCGGCTTAATTCGAAACGACGTGACGATCAGGGATAGCCGTCACGCTGACGCCTTTGCGGCGCAACTCCGAGCGCTTTATCAACCTTAGTCTTACTGCGTCACAAGAGTAGCTTTGCGCTTGCTCTGCCGCAGCAGGGGCACTGGCCGAGGCGCGCCGTAGCTCAGACTGAGCCGGAGTGTCGTGATCGAGTGATTCACGTGTCGCTGTGCGCGCAGGGCTGCCCCTGGGGATGTAATCGCTGGGAAAGGCAGGCACTTGGCGTTCGATGAAGTTTTTTTCCGCCGACTGGCTTGTCGGCGATGAGTCTTTCGCTCATCACGAACGCGTAGGCCGCGATGCTCAGGCTGGCGTGGTGGTGGAACCCTCGCCAGCCACGGCCTTTGTAGTGCCCGAGCCCGAAGTCCTGCTTCAAGTCCTGGCAATCACGCTCGATGCGCCAGCGTTTGTAGGCAGCGCTGACGAGATCCTTGATCGGCATGTCTTCAGGCAACGCAATACCGAACCGCTTCGCGGCAAGGCATTCCGGGCCAACTTCGGCTGATTTGACGCGACGTTCTGTCAACGTCAACGAGCGAGGCGTCGCGCGCGGTCCGCAGAGTGTCGATCGCGCCGGGTGCTCGTGATCGGGCATCACCGGCGCAGGATCGCGCACCCGTACCGGCGGCGATTTTCCGGCGGTTTGCCATACCGCCTTGACGAGGCGTCTGTCCGCCCGGTGGTCTGCATCGTCCATGGCTTTTTCGCCTTGCCTGCCTCGATTGCGCCTGGGCACGCGTGCGCAGCCGCGCGCGGGCATAGCGTTCGTCGTGCAACCATCACTGGAGTCCATCCTCATGAACGAACGCCTCTGCACCGCGCGATCCTGCATCGCTCGGGCCATGGATCTGATCGCCGAGCTGTACCTCGACCCTGCACGCGGGCCCTGCGTCGACCGTCGGGTCGCCGGCTCCGCCCTGAAGTCGCTCAGCCAGGCGCTGCGCGACTTGTCGCTCAACTGGGACAGCTATTTCATCGAAAGGACCGAGCCTCCGTGCGACGTCGCGCTGGATCTTCACGCAAAGCTCGATTCCGATGGAATGGACACGGACTTCGTCGTCACCGTTCCCGGCGAATACGAATCGATCCACGGTGAACTGCAAGCCGCATGAGCGGCGCCGTGCGGCCTCGGCGCCAGGGCAGTCGCGAAACCGGCGCCAGATTCGCACTTCGGATGGCCCAACACGGCGACGGTGCTCGGCGCCGCTAAGGACACGCTCCCTCAGCTCCGCCGAGCCGCACCGTGACTCGATCCTGGAGAAATTCGGCCGCACCGGACTCGAGCGCGGGCTTGAGCCGGTACTTTGCAGTGCCGACGTCACTCGGGTCGGATATCGACACGCCGTTCACCGAAGCGTGACATCCTCCGCATTGAGCCGGGAGCGCATGTATCCGGCGGACGAGGCCATCTGATCAGTTCTCGGGGATCCAGTCCGTCGGGTACATCCAGAAGTCACGGAGCAGGTAGGGCATTGGAAGTCCGATCGTGGCCCTCCTCGGGGGAATCGGCTCCATGAACCAGCGGTTGAGCATCTTCGCGGCGATGCCGGCGCGAATCAGCTGCTTCATCTCCGCATCGACCACGTCCTTCAAGGCCGTGTCGTCGTGCGGCAGAACGATCGCCAGGGCTTCGACCGTGAGGTACTTGCCCACGATCTTCACCCGGGGAGGCTGGGGTCTCGTGGAGATAAGGCCCGCCAGCAGCACCTCGTCCATGACGAAGGCATCGGCGCTGCCATGCTCAACCGCGTCCAGGCCCTGGCTGTGATCGGCTACCTCGCGGATCTGCATCCCCAGGCTGTGCATTTTGTTGACATCCTGGACGGCCTTCAGCGGAGATGTACCGGCCGTCGATACGATCCGCTTGTCGTCGAAGTCGAGCAGTTGCTGCATCGGCGAATCCACCCTCACGGCAAAACGCGCACCGGTCACGTAGTGCGGGATGCTGAACGCAACGCGCCTGCGCCGCTCGACAGTGTTCGTCGTGGATTCGCACTCCAGGTCGGCGCCCCCTGACGCCATCGTCTCGATGCGGTTGGCCGATGTGACCTCGATGAATTCGATGCGCAGCGGCGCCTTCGCCCCGACGGCCTTGCCTATCGCGGTGACGAAGTCGCGACACAGGTCGATCGAATAGCCGACGGGTTGCCCGTTGACGACATAGGAGAACGGTACCGACGAGGAACGATAGGCGATGCGCACGACGCCTGTCGCCTGGATGCGGTCAAGCGCGGCTCCGGCCAGCGCCGGAGCGGTCGCGAACAAGGTGGAGCTGACGGCCAGCAAGATGGCCGGAATGCCTGATGGCTTCAAACGTTGGAACATGATCCCTCCCGTGCATTGTGCGTGGATCGTCGACAGCGGATACCGAATCTCGACGTTTCGATCGGTGATCTCGGTCGCGGGCGGCATCGATTGCCGCTCTGAAGCGCCAGCCTAGCCGCGGGCCACGGGCAACGTCCTGACGAGTTCATGACGAATTTCTGACCTGCGGCGAGACCCCATGCGGCCACCGCACGGAACCATTCGCAAGTCGCATCCCTCCGACGGCGTCACGTCGATGTCATCCACCAGCGGCAGCCTTGTCGCTTTTTTGATGCACATCGCCATGACCAGACAACTCGATTTGCAGTCGCTCCTGCTGGGCATCACGCGGCGCGCGCCAGACGCCACGATCTCGCCTGTCGCCTCACGTCGCGTCGACAGGCTGCGTGGCCGCGCGACGGCGCGGCCACGGGTGAGCGTCCGGTTTCTCGAACTGGCCGACGTCCCGGCGCTCATCCAGCTCGAGCACACCGCTTGGGAGGTGCATCAAGCCGCGAGCGCAGACGACATCACCGCGCGGATCGCGGCCTATCCGCGACTGTCGATCGGGGCTTTCTGCAACGACACCGGTCGAGCGCTCGCGTCGCTGTTCGCGAAACCGGCGCATGCGCCCTCGCTTCGCGCGGCCGCGAGCTGGCGCGAGTGCGCCGACGGGCCCGACGGAGACGAAAGCGGCCGCAGTCCGGCGCTGTTCGGCATCAGCCTCAGCAGCATCGAACCCGAAGCCGGCAAGGCGATCTTCGAGTTCTTCTGGCCGCACGCACTCAAGAGCGGCTGGCGTGAGATGTACCTGGGCTCGCCGGTGCCCGGGCTGCGCGCCTGGCTGCAACGCAATCCGGGAAGATCCGCCGAGGAGTACGCGCATGCACGGCTCAACGGCTTGCCGCGCGACCCGCAACTGCGCTACTACTTCCGCAAAGGTTTTAGGTGCATCGTGGCCGTGCGGCCGAACTATTTCCCGCACGCAGGCTCGCTGGACTACGGCGCAATCCTCGGCGGCAAGATCCCGTTGTCGTCGCTGTCCGCGCTCTGGCGGCATCTGCCGCTGACATGGCTGCAGGCGATGGGGACATGGCTATTCGTGCTCCGCTGATGTGGTCACCGCGCCCTGAATGCGGGCTGGTCGGGCTGCGCACGGTCGAATCCGAAGCCATGATCGGAGAACGACCGCGCGAGCCGCTTGTGCTGCGGGGAATTGGCGCCAGCTGGGCCGCGGTACGACACTGGAGTTTTGCGCATCTGGCGAGTCTGGCGCCATCGTTGCCGGTCGAACTGGTGGTCGGCAACCGCGAGATCGGCAGAACGCGATTCGCGTCGTCCACGCTCGGCGACTACCTCTGCGAGCTGGCGTCGCCGCCGGTGGACGGTGCACCACCGAGGTATCTCAAGGAGTTCGAACTCCTCTCGCACTTTCCACACCTGCGCCGGGATCTGCGACCCGACCTGTTGTTCCCGCGCAGGTCGATCGTGGCGTCGAGCGCGTGGATCGGGCCAGCCCAGGCCCGCACCGGCTTGCATTGCGACCGCCTCGACAACATCGCCATGCTCGTCGCCGGCCGCAAGCGCTTCCACCTCGCGCCGCCTGACGCCCTGCGGTCGCCCGACGATCTCTCGGGCAAATACGATCGCTGGGCCACGCTGGCACGCATCTCCTTTCAAGACCTGGCCGCCCGCGACGACGCCGTCCCGCTGCAGGTCGTCGACCTGCTGCCCGGCGACGCGCTCTTCGTGCCCGCCGGCTGGTGGCACGAGGTGGTCAACCTCGAGGCGAGCATCCTGCTGAGCGGCTTCTTCGGCAGCCGCCGCCGCGTGATCGGGCAATGGCTGCGCACCGGTGCCGTTCACGCCACCCATGTCGCGGGTCTGTGGCGGCGCGGGCACTGCACCTGCCACGGCTAGCGGCGGCGGTCGTCGTGGTCCGGCGCAGCGTCTGCCGGCCGGCGCCACCGTGCAAGGAGTTCGTGCTGGTCGGCTAGTCGAATCGATGCGTCGATGCCCGCGAGGATGTCCCCGCACCCAGCCGCGGTCGCAACCGGCAGGCCGTCCTGCGCCGTCGCGCGCTCGAGCGTCGCCTTCGCCGCGAACAGGCGGCCAACGTCCACGGCACCTTCCTGCTGCAGGATGGCTTGGATCTGGCCGAGCGCCGACGCAATGTCGTCCGCGAGCGGTGCGCCCTCGCGCAGCGCGTGGATCCCGGCGAGTACCTGCGTGTGCGTGCGATCGGCACCCCGCATCAGCGCGTGCTGCTTGCTATCGCGTGCACGATCGAGTTCGCCCGCGAGGTCATGGGCGTCGCTCTTCGTGTAGTCCTTCGACGAATTCCACTCGTAGTCATTGATCGTGCTCTGCCCGAACTGCTGCAGCAGGAAGGCACCGGACCGCAGGGATTCTCCGGCCAGCGGCGAGGCACTGCCGCCGCGCAGGATGCTGCCGAGGAGCGGTCCCACAGCCTGGGATGCCACGCTGGCCGTCGCGTTGGCGAGCGAGGTGCGCAGGATATCGACCGCCTGCGCGAAGCGGTCGCCCACGGACGGCCGCAGCGATGTCACGGCCAGCGACGCGGCCTCCTGCGCGACCTCGCCGACGAACTGCGGCAGGCGCCGAATATCCGCCCATCTGGCGGCCGGCCTCTGGGCATCGGGTGCCTTGACGGCGAAGAGGTTGAGCTTCTGCCGCCCGCCGACGAGGTCGTCGACGTCGACCTGCGACAAGCCTGGCGTCGCCTTCGCCATCGTGAGCGCGAACTTGCTGGCAGCACCGGCGCTCGACGACGCCGCCAACGATGTGACGAACACCGGGAGCGGTTCGATGAGCGCCCGGGTTGACGACAGCGCGCGCCGGGCAACATTGAAGGCCCCGGACATCCCTGGCTGGAACCAGCGGAACAATCCTTGGCCGTCCAGCCTTTTCTGCCAGCGTGCGATCGCCTCGCGACGGCTCGCTGCCTCGTTCCTCAGCTCCGTCATCGTCGGCAGATCGCGTTCCGCACCCCTGGCTGGCCCGTGCTCTACGGGACGCCAGTAAGCCTTCGCCTTGCCCGGCCCCACGAGCCGCAGTTGCACGGGCGACGGATCCGGCACGAGCGTCTTGACGTCGACCGCCTTCATCTCGGGGAAGTTGGCGAGTTTCGCCCGCCGCGAGAGGGCCTGCAGCACCCAGGCGTCGGTAAGGTAGGCCGGCACTCCGGCAACCGCGCCGGAGATGCTGGCCGCATCCATCTGGAAGGCCAGCTCACCCACGGATCGACCACCTGGGCCGGATCGCGGGCCGATCTTCGCGATGAGCGCGTTGCGCGCCGGTGAGCGCGACCCCGATGAGATGAACTGGCGCGTGGCCTCGTAGACCGCCGGCAGCACTGCGTCCTGGTACGGCGCCTTCATGTCCTCTCCAAGCTGGTAGAGGCCCTCTCCGCCGAACGCGGAGCGCCGCGCCTGCAGCGCGGTTGCCATCGCATCGATGTATTCGCGTTCCATGTCATGCTGCCGCGCGAGTTCGCTGTCCTTTTGCTCGCCCGTCGGCAGCGCGTCTGCTTCGAACGGCCGGTCGCGCAGGGCGCTCGCGACGACCTCGTGCGGGGTCTGCTCGGGAATGTCGATGACCGCGTGCTCCGGCGCCTCGCGGCGGTTCGACGCCGACAGTTCGGTGAAGCGCCAACTACCGGACTCCGAGCGTTCACCGCGGGCAAGCAGCAAGCGCTCGGGCGTCGCCGTCGATCCGGCGCGCTCGGGCGTGGCGATGTCCCCGCTCGCGATCGCGTCCTCTTCATGAATCTCGAGCGCCGTATCGCCGCGCCGGGCGGCGCGCGCATCGGCGACCGGCACGCTTGCGCGTGGCGCAGGCGGTCCGGCGGCCGCGCCTTCCCCGGTGGCGCGCCGAGGCGGCCCAGCCGCGGCTTCTGCGCGAGGAGTCGGCCCGAACGGGCGTGCCGACGAGGCAGCAGCTTGCTGCTCATTCGGCGTCGACGCGCGCGCAATTGGTTGCTGTCCGGGTACGATGGATGGAGGGGTCGGCATGATAGGAGTCCCTGCGGGTCAATTCGTGGAGGGCCCGGTGGCATGCGGAGCGTCGACAAGCAGCAGCGTCCGAAGCACGGTGATACCGATGCCGTTGGCAAGGTCCAGCGCCGCCGCCGCCTCGACAGGGTCGTCCAGCCAGGTCATGGAGTCGAGTTGAAGCAGGCCTTCCGCCGATGTGCCGAGGTACCAGCCGAGCGCCGTCAGCAGTTCGCCCTGGACGGCAAGCAGCAGGTCGACCTCCTGCCCAATGAATTCTCCCGGCGACATCGGCAGCAGCGTCTGCACTCGCACGGCCGCATGTTCGGGATGCAACTCCAGCCGGCCCGCGAGCCCCGATGGCCCCATGAAGTGGCGCGGCGCGACCAGTTGTGAACTCTCGGACACCGGCAGGCCCAACTGCATCGCCAACCGGGACATGAAGTCCGACTGTGCCGCCGTCAAGGTGCGAGTTGGGTCCGTCCGTGGGGATGCGGCAGGTGTTCGGTTCATCGGTGGTTCCTGTTCGAATGAGCCGCAGGATAGGCAAGCGCCAACGCGAAGACGGCGCAAAAGCGCGGCAGTCGATGCAAATGCGAAACCTCACTGAGGCGTCAGGCCGGCTTCGCGAATCGGTGGATGTCTTCGCGTGCGTCACCAACCCTCCATGGCACTCGCCTGGCATGGCCCGGATCTACATGATTCGCACCACTGCGCCATGAGCATCGGGAGGATCAACCGCCGCCCAGGGCCACTGCACGCGGTAGCTGCAGGACGCGAACACGAGGCGGGCGGGCAGCCGGCGGTCAGCCTTCGGCCAGCCTCGACGTTCCCGCGCCGGTGCCCGCCGGCGTCATCTCGATGGCGACCGCGTCCGCGCCGCCCGCCGACCGATGGCCGGGATGCAGCCGTTCTGCGGCCTCCGCCAATGACAGGGTTTCGACCAGTTCGACCTCGCCGAGCAGGGCCCGCAGGCCGCGCGCGAACTGCAGCGTGTCGTTGATGCGCTCTTCGGCGAGCGCCTCGTTCATCGCGCGGCTGGCCTGCTTGCCGGCGCGCTGCGCATTCATCTCGTCGAGGCCACCCATCACGCCGCGCCCCACCTGGGCGGCCAGGCCGATGTCGGGGTCCGCTTCGCGCCGATTGTTCTTCACGCTGATCGCCGTGTGGGTACTGCGCGCGCCGATCCCGGCCATGATCCCGGATGCGCCGGCGATGCCGACAACCACGCCGGCCGGCGACTTCTTGACGCCGCCCATCACGGCCGAGACGACCTTGCCGGTGACCGACGGCACGGCACTGCCCAGCACGCCGAGATGGAACATCTGGCCGACTCGCTGGGCGGTCTGGGCCGAGAATTCGCGCATCGTGTACTTGCCGACGACCTGGCGCCGCAGCGCTTCCGACAGTACGCCGCCGTCGGTGGCGGCGAGCAGCGATTCACCCAGGCCACCGGTGTGCAACTGGGTCAGGTTGCCGCTCTTCAGGTGCGCGATGTCCGACTCCAGGTGCGCGAGCGCCTCGCGATCGCGTGCCAGGTCCGCGGCTTCGGCGGTCTGCGCTGCGCCGGCCTCGCCGGATGCGGATGAGGTGCTCCGGCGATCGATGTCCTCGCTCAATGCCGCTCGCTGCGTCTCCAGGTCCCTGGCAACCTGCCTGGCGAACGACTGCGCGGGGAACTGCATGAAGCCGCGCAGCTTGTCGCTGTCGATGTCCGCGGCC
>JABCYW010000030.1 GCA_013289985.1 Betaproteobacteria bacterium
CGCCAGTCATGGGTGGGCCTCGTGACGCCGGCGGGCGAGTTCCGCGCCGGCCGCCAGAACGGCCCCATCTTCTCGCACGGCGACTACATCGACTTCACGCGCCGCACGCTGGGCTCGGTGATCAACAACTTCGGCGTGCCCTCGCGCTACGACAACGATGTCGCCTGGATCAGCCCGCGCTGGAACCACATGCAGTTCGAGGCCCATGCCTCGCTGCCCGAGAGCCCGGTGGGCAACCATCCGCTGGTGCTGCAGGCGAGCGTCGACTACATCGGCGACACCATCGTGGCCGGCGCGATGACGCTGCACGCCCTGCCGCCCACGCACGCGATCGTCAACAAGGACGTCGAGTACGACAACCTCTATGCCGACTGGAAGTATGGATACGGCACGGTGTATCTCGCGTTCGTGCACAGCAACAACGTCACGTCGAGCGCGGTGAGCAGGACCGCGGGCACGATCCTGGGCAACATCGGTGGCTACAACGCCGGCACCAACGCCGACCTCGAACACTTCTACAACATCTGGCAGGCCTCGGCCGACTACAACGTGACGCCGCAGCTGCGCGTGGGCGCGCTGTGGGGAAAGATCGTCGACACCTCGGGCCGCCACCAGGGCGCCGACGGCGGCTCGGTGGGCGCGTACTACGACCTGTCCAGGCGCACCACGCTGCTCGCGCTCGTGGACACGATCCGCAACGAGGCCAACGGCGGCTTCCGCCCCGCGGGCTCGGCCGCGCTGCACGCCAACTTCACGAATCCGGCCGACGTGAACGGCCGGTCCATCAACGGCGTGCAGGTGGGCATGGTCCACCGCTTCTGACGCGCCGACGCGGGGTCCGCAGAGGGCCCGGCCACCGGGGAGGGCCTCCCATGTCTTCAAAGGAACATCTCATGCTCAAGCTCCTTCAGCAATGCCGCACGGCCGCGCTGGGCCTCGCGACGCTCCTGGCCGCGGCGGCCTCGCCGTCGCAGGCCGCCACGGCGACGGGCCTCGCCAACCTGCGCGCGCTCCAGCCCGTGATGGCGTGCGCGGCCGTCGCGCAGATGGACCTGCACGGCGTCACCGACGGCAGCGTCACCATCCAGTCCGCCGCGGTCGTGACCACCGGCGCGCCGGCACCGTACTGCGCCGTGCGGGGCACGATCGCGCCCGCCGACATCTTCGTGATGCGCCTGCCGGTCAACGGCTGGACGCAGCGCTACGTGCAGACCGGCTGCGGCGGCCTGTGCGGCAACGCCGGCATCAACTACGCCGCGGCCTCGACGTGTCCGGTGGTCACCGACGGCACGGTGGCCAGCGCCAGCACCGACATGGGCCACGAAGGCCTGAACGACGGCTCGTGGGCCGCCGACAACCCGCAGGCGCAGATCGACTTCGCCTACCGCGGCATGCACGCCACGGCCCAGGTGGCCAAGGCCATCATCGCGAAGTTCTACGGCCAGCGGCCGGTGTACTCGTACTTCGACGGCTGCTCCGACGGCGGGCGCGAGGCGCTGATGGAGGCGCAGCGCTTTCCCGACGACTTCAACGGCATCGTCGCCGGCGCGCCGGCCAACGACATCGTGGTGCAGAACACCTTCCACCACGGCTGGAACGTGCTGGCCAACAAGGACGCCAACGGCAACGCGATCCTGCTCGCGGCCAAGCTGCCGCTGATCCACGCCGCCGTGCTGGCCGCCTGCGACCGCCTGGACGGCGTCGTCGACGGCCTGATCGACGACCCGCGCCAGTGCCACTTCCAGCCCGCCTCGCTCAAGTGCATCGCGGGCCAGGATCCGGCCACCTGCCTCAGCGACGCGGAGGCGGCGGTGGTGCAGCGCCTGCACGACGGCGCCACCGACGCGCAGGGCCGGCACCTGGAGCAGAAGATCGCGCACGAGTGGGGCTCCGAGCTCGACTGGACGCTGTTCGTGCCCGCGGCGGTCGGCCAGCCCACCTTCAGCGAATCGATCGCGCTGTCCTACCTGCGCTACCTGGCGTACTTCAATGTGGCCGCGCCGAGCTACGAGCTCACCGACCTGAAGTTCGACGTGCCCACGTTCTGGCGCACCGTGAGGACCTCGAGCTACATCGCCGCAACCGACCCCGACCTGTCGGACTTCGCCAACCGCGGCAACAAGCTGCTGCTGTGGCACGGCTGGGCCGACCAGCACATCACGCCGCAGTCCACGCTGGAGTACTACGACGCGATGCGGGAAACGATGGGCGAGCACGTGGTCGACCGCTTCGCTCGCCTGTACCTGCTGCCCGGCGTCGCGCACTGCGGCGGCGGCGAGGGCCCCGACACCGTCGACCTGCTCACGCCGTTGATGGCCTGGGTGGAAGGCGGCACGCCGGCGGGCCAGGTGATCGCCTCCAAGGTGGTCGACGGCAACGTCACGCGCACGCGGCCGGTGTTCCCGTTCCCCACCGTGGCGCGCTATACGGGCAGCGGCAGCATCGACGACGCGGCCAATTTCGTGGCCTTCACCCCGCGCCACGACACGGGCCCGGACTACGACTGGGTGGGCAGGCCGCTGTACTCGCACGGCTACCAGACGAACTGCCAGGCGGTGGGCACGCAGCTGCAGTGCGAGCGGGCACGCGTCTCGCTGGATGATCGCTGAGAACTCGCCAAACGCGGGCGCGCGTGAGAGCATCGCGGCTTCCGCAACGACGCCGCGTGCCCGACCATGACCAGCACCCTTGCCGACCTCCTCGAGAACCAGCGCATCGAGAACGCCCGGCTGTCCGGGCAGATCGTGGCGCTCGAGATGGCGGTCAAGCTGCTGTTCATCCAGCACCCGAACCCGGCCGGCCTGGCCGCGCTCTACACCAAGGCGATCGACGAGCTGCTGGACATCACGCTGGCCACGCGCATGCCCGAGGAGATGCGCGACGCGCTGGACCAGGCGCGCATGGGCATCCTGCAGGCCTTGCGCACGCAACCGAAAATCTAGGCGCGCGGCTGCTGCAGCTCGCTGCGCGTGGCCACGAACAGGCTCGCCAGCACGCCGCGCTGGCGCTCGTCCAGCTGCGTGTCGAGCCTGTCGTGGGCCACCTTCAATTCCGACAGCGCCTCCTGCCGGCCTTCGCCTTCGTCCACCTCGGCCGCGATGTAGCTCTTCAACGGCGCCACGGCGCTGAAGCTGCTGGCGCTGCGCCACAGGATGCGCTGCAGTCGCCGCTCGTTGTGCTGGCCCACCTCGGTCAGCGACGCAACGAAGTCGCGGAACAGCGGCTGCTGCGGCGGCGCCAGCGCCAGCTCGGGCACGCCCTCGCGCAGGCGCATCGCGAAGGCCGATACCAGGTCGCGCGGCGGCGAGGCGTCTGGATGGCTATCCTTCGTCTCCTTGTCGGGCCGCGTGCCGTCCTGCTGCCCGCGCATGCCGCGGCCGCCTCCGCCGCCCATCTGCGCGCGCGCCGGGCCCGCGACGGCGGCGAGGCCGGCCAGGGCGGCCAGCGCCGCGCGGCGGCGGGAAGACGGTTCGAGGGGCGGGGAAACGGGCAGGTCGTCAGGGGTCACGTCGGGGGGCGCCGGGCGCGCTGGAGCAAGGTCGCCCCATCTTCCCGCGCGATGGTTGCTGCACTGTGTGGCATCGCATCGGCGCCGACATGTGCCGGCGCCGCCGCCGTCAATGCAGCTTCACGAGCGGCCGCGCGCGCTTGACCAGGAAGCGCGCCATCGCCAGCACGGCGGTGCGCATCGAGCCCATCACCGCGCGGTGGTGCATCAGGTGCAGGCTGACGTAGACCATGCGCGCGAACAGCCCCTCGACGAACCATGTCGTGGAGCGGAACAGGTTGCCCATGAGGCTGCCCACCGTGGCGCTGGAGCCGATCGACACCAGCGAGCCGTGGTCGTGGAACAGGTAGGGCGGCCGTGCCGAGAGATCCGTGCCGGCCGGAAGTTGCAGCAGCGCGTACAGGTAGTCGGCCTGCTGGTGCGCGGACTGCGCCCGCGGCGGCACCGACTTGCCGTCCGGCTGTGGGCAGAACGCGCAGTCGCCGAACGCGAACGCGCCCGGCACGCCCTCCACGCGCAACTGCCCGTCCACCTTCACCTGGCCGCCCTTGGTCACCGGCAGCCCCACCTGCGCCAGCAGCGGCGGCGCCTTGATGCCGGCGGCCCATACGCACAGGTCGGCGGGATAGACGGTGCCGTCGGCGTCGGTCACCTGGTTCCAGTCCACGCGCACCACGCGGCACGAGGTGTTGACCTCCACGTGGCGCTGGCGCAGCAGGCGCGTGGCCGCGGCCGACACGTTCTCGGCCAGCGGCGCCAGCAGGCGTGGGGCGCCTTCCAGGATGCGGATGCGCACGTCGCGCAGCGCGTCGATGTGGCGCAGGCCGTACTGCGCGTGCAGCGAACTGGCCTCGCGCAGTTCGGCGGCCAGCTCCACGCCCGTGGCGCCGCCGCCGATGATCACGATGTCCAGCGCGGCGCGTGGGTCGTGGCTCTTGCGGATGTCGACCAGCGACAGCAACTGCAGCATGCGCAGGCGGAAGCGTTCCGCGTCCTGCGGGCCGTCCAGCGAGAACGCGTGGTTGGCGACCCCCGGCACGCCGAAATCGTTGGACACGCTGCCGATGGCCAGCACCAGCGACTCGTAGCCGACGCGGCGTTCCGGCAGCACCTCCTCGGCGCCGTCCATCACCGCGTCGACGACCAGCTGGCGCGCGCCGGTGTCCACGCCGGTCATCGCGCCGTAGAGGAACGAGAAGCCGTTGTCGTGGGCAAGCATCTGGTACGACAGGCCTTCCTGGTGGATGTCCAGCGTGCCCGCGGCCACCTCGTGCAGCGACGGCTTCCAGATGTGGAACAGCTTGGCGTCCACCAGCGCGACCCGCTCGGGGCCCCACTTGCGCCCCAGCTTGCAGGCCAGCTCGAGCCCGCCGGCGCCGCCGCCGACGATGAGTACCTTGAACGGTTGGTCAGTCATGGAGTTGCTTTTCTTGTTGCGCCGCAACTAAGTGTTTACCACGAGATGCCCGGCCGTTCTGGAGGGAGCGCCCCAACTCGCCGACGCCTGCCTTCGTCGTGCGGACAGCCGCGCCGTCGGTTTGGCGAAGGCGCGACACTCGTGGCTGCCGTCCCGGAACCTGGAGGACAAGCTCGGCTTCATGCCGCAGGCCGGGCTTCTGGTCACTCCTCGTCGACGACGGCGTAGAGCCGGCGCAGTTCCTCGCGCGCGCTCGCGACGCACGCCAGGCAGCCGTCGAAGTCGCCGGTGCCGTTCATGATGTCCACGCCCCAGTTGGCGCCGGCCGCGTCGCGCCGGTGCCAGTACACGCCGCCGAAGAAGACGTCGGCGCAGGCGGGGCAGGGCAGGGCGATGGCGCTGATCATGCGGCGGATGTAGTCGCGCGTCATGACGTGGCGGCCGGTGGCGTCGCGCTGGGCGTTGGCGTGCACGGCGACGTCGGCGGCGGCCTCGACGGCCGACTTGAACGACAGCAGCGACGGCGCGTCCAGCGCGATCCCCAGCAGTTCGGCTGCCTGCGGCGTGCGCGCATGCCAGCGCCAGCGACCGTCGGCCTGACGGACGAACTCCACCGAGTCGTCGGTGATGATCACGCTGGGATCCACGCGCGTCTCCTTCGGCTTCCCGCGGGGAGGCTTTCGTCCTCCGGAGGGATCAGGAGATCGTAGGCCATTTCGCGGTCGAGTCGGCGCCCCCGTTCTGGGGATGGCCGCGGCACGCGGTTGGAACATCCTGTCACTTCACGGCCGGGCTCGCCGTTTGCCTCGATCCCGGTAGTCTTCAGGAGGTGAGTCATGATTTCCACCGTCTCCAGCCCCAGCAAACCGGCCTCGCACCCCGCGCCTTTCGAGAAGGGCTGGGTGCCGCAGGGCTACATCGGGCCCGTCGCGCTTCCCGGCACCGGGCGCATGGTGTTCTGGACCGGGCGCATCGCGATCGGGCTGCGGTATGCGCCGCCCGAGCGCATGCAGCACTGAGCACTGAGTCCGGATTCGCACTGCCGAGGACGCCCCCGCGTCCCGCCATGAGAAATGCCCCGGCTTGCGGGGCATTCCTCCTAGCGCGCAGCGAACGCGCCTGGCGTTCGCTGTCGGCGCCTATTTGACCAGGATGTCGTTGCGTACGTCGACCACGCCGTTCGTGTTGCGCGCCAGGCGCTCGGCCATCATGCGTTCCTCGTTGGACTTGGCGAAGCCGGACAACTGCACCACGCCCTTCATCGTGTCGACCTTGATGGCCATCGCGCTGACCGTCGAGTCTTCGGCGAACTTGGCCTTGACCTTGGTGGTGACGGCGGAGTCGTCGACGTAGGCGCCGACGGTTTCCTGGTGGCGCTCGACGGCGCAGCCGGTGGCGGTGACGAGGGTGGTGGCGGCGACCATGGCCGCGATGGCGAGACGAGAGATCATGTTTGTGCTCCTTCTGGGATCGTTGTGGTGACGGTATCCCACGATACGGCGCGGTGCGCCGGAGCACGATAGGTGGAGGGCTGTTCCGCCTGTCGGACGGCACCGACAGCGCGCCCGCCGTGTTTGCTAACCGACGTTCGCAGGCGGCTGCGGATAGGCGCCCGGTCCCAGCAGCGCGGCGACGTCGCCGGGCGCTTCGGCGGTTGCCGGCGCGGGTCCCTTCAACGGCAGCCGCGCCTGGATGATGGTGCCGTGCCCCGGTCGCGACCTGATCTTCAATTCGCCCTGGCTCGACTGCACGCGAAAGCGCATGCCCGCCAGCCCGTGCGCGGCCGCGCGCGCCGCGCCCGGATCGAAGCCGACGCCGTCGTCGCGCACGTCGATCTCGGCCCACGCGCCGCGCGTCTTCACGCTCACGTTCACCGTGGCGGCGCGGGCGTACTTGGCCACGTTGGTGAGGGCCTCCTGCACGAGCCGGTAGGCCGTGAGCTTGCCGGCGTCGTCCAGCGCGAGCTCCTCCACCTCGGTCTCGACCACCAGCTCGCTGCGTTCGGCGAACTCGGTGCACAGGATCTCGAGCGCGGCCTTCAGCCCCAGGTTGCTCAGCGACGACGGGCGCAGGTCCTCGATGATGCGGCGCTTCAGGGCGATGCCATCGTCCAGCGTCTTGACCAGGTGCGTCATGCGTTCGAGCACCTCGGGCGGCGCCGCGGCCAGGCGGCTGCGCATGCGCGCGACGTCCAGCTTCGCGGCCGTGAGCAGGCCTCCGAGTTCGTCGTGCAGTTCGCGCGCGAGGCTGCTGCGCTCGTCCTCGCGCGCGGTCTGCAGATGGTTGGCGATCTGCGTGATCTCGCGCGTGCGGCGTTCCACCTCGACCTCGAGCCGGTCGCGTTCGAAGCGCAGCTGCGCGGCGCGCTCCAGCCGTTCGTCGTCGAGGCGGCGCGCCTGGCGCGCGTACAGCAGCAGCGCGGCCAGGCTCAACACCACCAGCGCGGCGATGCCGATGCGCGAGAACAGCAGGGTCTCGGTGAGCAGCTCGCGCGAGTCGTCGATGCGCGCCGTCTCCACGCGCGCCATGCTGCGCGCCTGGCCCTCGATGGCGAGCATGGTCTCGCGGCCGATGTCGGTGAGCATCACCTCGCGCCAGCCTTCGGTGTGCGCGCCCTCGAACATCTTGACGGTGGTCTCGAGCTCTGACATGCGCTGGCGCGTCAGCTCGTCGAGCTTCTTCACGTCGGCGCTGCGATCGGGCCATGCCGAATAGATCTGCGCGAGCCGGGCGAGCTGGCCCTGGACCTGGGCCGCGGCGCGCGTGTACGGCTCCTTGTATTCGGGACGCGCGGTGAGCAGGTAGCCGCGCTGGCCCGATTCGGCCGCGATCACCTCGCGCATCAGCAGGCTCACTTCCACGCGCGCCTCCAGCAAGGCCTCGCGGCTGGCGATGACGGCCAGCGCGCGCTGATGGCCGATCTCGTTGGTCAGCAGCACGGCCAGGCCCAGCAGGAGCGCCACCGGAGCCGCGAAGCGGCTGCGCCTCGCGGTTTCCAGCGTCCTCAGAAAAGACATGTGATGTTCCCCGCTACACTTGAATGGATGGGTACGTCGTTTGCTGTTGACGCAGCGGCGTGACCCTCGTTGCGAACAAGCCGATTCTTTCGGCAATTCGCCGACCCGAATTCAAGTTCATCGATTCCGCGGGAGACTACATGATTCGCGTTGTGATCGTCGACGATCATGCGATCGTCCGCTCCGGCCTCCGGCAATTCCTGTCCGACCACGTCGACCTGCGCGTCTCGGGCGAGGCGGCCGACGGCCGCGAGGCGCTCGAGCTCGTGCGCGGTGGCGACCTCGACGTGCTGCTGATGGACCTGTCCATGCCCGACCAGAGCGGCGTCGACGCGCTCGCGGCCATCAAGGCGCGCCGCCCCGACCTGCCCGTGCTGATCCTCAGCGGCTTTCCCGAGACCCACTACGCGACGACGCTGCTGCGCCAGGGCGCCAGCGGCTACCTCAACAAGGGCTGCGACCCCGACGAGATCGTCAAGGCGATCCGCACGGTGGCCATGGGCCGGCGCTACATCACGGCCCAGGTGGCCGAGATGCTGGCCGACGGCGCCGCGGGCGCGGGCGACCGACCGCCGCACGAGCAACTGTCCGAGCGCGAGCTGCAGGTCTTCCTGCGCCTGGCCAAGGGCGAGACGGTGGGCCAGATCGCCGAGGGCATGTTCCTCAGCGTGAAGACGGTCAGCACCTACCGGGCGCGCACGCTGGAGAAGCTGCAGCTCGAGACCAACAGCGACCTGACCTACTACGCGCTCAAGAACGGCCTGATCCAGTGAGATGACGGCCCCCGGCCGCCAGGTACGGCGGCCGCGCGCTTTCACCCGGCGGTCGCCGAAGAACGACATGGCTGGCGCCAAGTGCGCGCTCAGGCGTGCCGCGCCGCGCGCGCGACGCAGTGGTCGACCAGCGCGTCGATCTCGCCCGACTTGTCGAACACCGCGCTCGCACCGAGCTCGAGGCACTGGCGCCGGATGTCGGCGGTGGCGTAGTTGGTGAGCACGACGCGCTCGAACGGCGCGGCCGCCGCGTGCAGCGCGCGCAGCACGCCCATGCCCGAACCCTGGCGCAGGAAGATGTCGATGATCGCGATGTCGCATCGATTGGCGGCGTCGCCGAGCCAATGCAGCGCGCCGGCCTGGTCCACGGCGGTGCCCACCACCTTCACGGGCGCCATTTCCTCGAGCGCGGCGATCAGGTTCTCCTGGATCACCGGGCTGTCCTCGACGACGAATGCCAACAGGTTCGACATGCCACAAGCGGGTCCGTCGACGATGCCGGCGCGACCTTCTGCTCCACATTGTGCAACGACCGGAATGCTTCCGATCGGGCGCGGCACCCTCTCCGGGCGCCTGCGTTGCGGCGCTGCCTATGCAGCGCCCGGTTCGGGCGCTCGACTCAGTCGTTCGGCGCGTCTCCGGAAGCCAGAAGTTGCCAGGTCGACGGAAACGCCGCTTCGTCGCCGAGGTTGTCGTCGGCCCGGAGCAGGACCAGGGGCTCGGCCATGTCGAGCAGCATCCCGGCTTCGAATTTCGCGTCGTGCGACTGTTCTGCTGAAAAATTGTCCAAGTCCGCCTCCGGCCTGTCTCGTGTCGGTTCGGGACGGCGCGGATGTGCGCTCGTCTGCTTGGAATCCAGTGTGCGCAGGCCTGGCGCCATTGGACATAGGCTGAGCGCCACACCCCGTGTCGGACACCGCCTACACGACAGCAGGACAACAGTTGTATCAAGCTGTGCGCGGGCTGTCGGATCGGACCTACCGGCGATCGGCTCGTTGGCCGATTGGGTTCGCGCCGGGCGGGGCGTACCTTTGAGCCATGACTACCTACACCACTCCCCACTTCGCGGCCGGCGCCTCGGACGGCAATGTGCGTCCCAACCCCGCCCCCAGTCGCGCTCGCCCCGCTCCGGCGGCCACCTACCGCGCCGCGGGGGTCACGAACGAGGCCGCGCTGATGGCCGAAGGACAGACGGCCGACTGGCAACCCGGTGCGTCCAAGGGCGTTCCGAAGGCGGCCATCGGCGCGCTCGGCGCGGCCCTGGTGGGCGGCGTCGCGCTGGCCATCGTGCTGATGGCGCCGTCCAGCAAGGTCACGAAGCCGGTGATGCCCGACCCGATCGCCCAGGCGGCCGCCGCCAACGCGGCCGTCGACCAGATGGACAAGCAGGCGCCGGCGGCCGGCAGCGAACCGACGACGTCGCAGGCCGCTTCGGCCGCAGCCGACGCCGCGCCCGCCGCGGCCGTTCCGACGCCTGTCGAGGCCGTGGTTCCGGCCGCGCCGCCGGTGGTCAATGCCCCGGTCGCCCGCGTGCCCAAGGCCAGGGCCACGCCGCGCGTTGCCGCGCCGGCGCGGACGGTGACGCCGCCAGCCGACGTTCAGCCGCCAGCAATGCAGCAGACACCTGATACGACGACAGTCACCCCATCGACTCCGGCGCCCGTGCCGACGCCGGACACCCCGGTGCCGACCCCGGCCCCGGCCCCGGCCCAGTAAGCCTGCATCTCGACGACCGCATCGGCCCTCCTGGCCGGTGCGCCATCGAAGGAGCCATCATGACGCTGCACTTCCACTGGTTGCACGCCCCGCGTTGGATGGCCCACGCCCATTTCAGCCGGGCGGTCACGCTCGTGCTGGGCGTGATCGTGGTGTCGATGCTCTTCAGCGCGTTGCGCGTGGTGGACGCCGCGGTGTCCGGCGCGCTCATCGAGCGTCACGCGGCGTCCGCCACGCCGGCGGCTTCCGTCGCGGCCGAGTTCCAGACCGGCAACGACCCGACCGGTGCCAAGCCGGTGGATGCATCGGTGGTGGACGACGTGCCCGAGGCGGCGGTGGAGGCGATCAGCCTCTGATGCCGCATTGCCCCACCCCCCCAAACCGCGCAACGCGCGGTTTCTTTCGTTCACCGTCCTGGGGCTTGCGTCGATTGAACCTTGACCCGGATTGAAGTAGCCTGCCACCCTTTCGCCACGAGTGTTTCCGCGAGCGTGGGCAGCAGGTGTCGCAGCTTGGACGCGACGGCCGAATTGGCGGCCAGGATCGTCCAGCCTTCATCGTCCAGCGGGCCCGCACGCAGGTGCTGGCGCAGCAGGCCGGGCAACACCTCGGCCAGCGCGTCCAGGCGCGCCTGCGAGGCGCGCACGCGCGCCAGCAGGCTGGCCAGGCTGTCGTCGCCCGCGAGGCTCTCGCCGAGGGGCCGCGCGAGCGGTACCACGGACTGCCGGTTCGGCAGGGGCGCGTAGAACGCGCGGGGCCCCGGCGTCGCGTGCGGTTTGTCGGCGGTTTTTTTGGGTCTGGTCGGGGCCATCTCAGGAGAGTGTAGCGATGCAGATAATGATCACCCACGGCGGCATGTCCCGCACGCGGGTCATGCACATCAGCCCGATGCAGATGTTCGTGTCGGCCTGTTTCCTCGTGACGGCGATCCTGCTGACGTCCGGCGCGATCTACCACTACTTCTTCCTCAAGGCCGCCCGCGAGGGCTGGCCCGTCGTCAGCCAGCTGGTGAAGCTGGTGGTGCACGACGAGAGCGCCCAACGCGACAAGATCATGCGCGAGAACCTCGACGCGATGGCGCAGAAGGTGGGCGACATGCAGGCGCGCATGATCAAGATCGAGGCGATGGGCGACCGCGTCTCGGGCATGGCCGGCCTGAAGCCGGAAGACCTGTCGGGACTCGCGCGCACCAAGGGCGCCGGCTCGGGCGGCCCGTTCGTGCCGATGTCCAAGCCGGGCCTGGCCGAGCTCAATGGCGCGCTGGACGCCTTGTCCGAGGCCGCCGGCGAGCAGGGCGACGTGCTTACGCTCACCGAGTCGCGCCTGCTCGAATCGCGGCTGAAGACGCTGATGATTCCCAGCAGCCGCCCGATCGACGTGGCCGTGGGCTCGGGCTTCGGGTTCCGCGCCGATCCGTTCACCGGCCGCGGCGCGCTGCACACCGGCCTCGACTTCCCGTCGCCGGTGGGCACCGAGATCCACGCCGCCGCCGGCGGGGTGGTGCGCACCGCCGAGATGCATCCCGAGTACGGCCTGATGCTGGAGATCGACCACGGCAATGGCCTGATGACCCGCTACGGCCACACCTCGAAGATCCTGGTGAAGGTGGGCGACCTGGTCAAGCGCGGCCAGGTCGTGGCCGACGTGGGCACCACCGGCCGCTCCACCGGGCCGCACCTGCACTTCGAGGTGCTGGTGGACGGCATCCCGCAGGATCCGCAGCGCTTCCTGGCCGGCCCCAACGCCAAGCCGACGGTGCAGACGGCCGCCGTACAGGCGACCCCGCTGGGCGCGGAACACCGTTAGCGCCAGGAAGGCCGGACACCCGGGCCGATGAGGCCCAAATGCTACACTTTGCCGTTTTTCGCCTCGTACCGGGCGGGCTCGGCCATTGGCCGCACCCACCGGCGCGCGCGGTGCCGCCGTTCCCCTCGGGGATTACGCGGATCCCGTCGCGCAAGACCTTGTCCTCGCGCGCCGCATCCCCAGATGCGGCGCAGTGCGAAGGCGCGAGGCGTCTTCGAGATTTGCTTGCCACCCCCGGCAGGCCCGCGGCTCACAGCCGGCTCCGCCAAAACCGGCCGCCGTGCGTTGTCCGCGGCCTGTCTTCCCGGCCCAGAACGAACGCATGTTGCCCAAGCTCCTCACCCAGATTTTCGGTAGCCGAAACGATCGACTGCTCAAGCAATATCGGCGCGTCGTCGAGAAGATCGCCACGCTCGAGGCGCCCGCGGCGGCGCTGAGCGACGAGGCACTGAAGGGCAAGACGGCCGAGTTCCGCGCCCTCCTCGAGCAGGGGAGCACCCTCGACGACCTGCTGCCCGAGGTCTTCGCCGTGGTCCGCGAGGCCGGCAAGCGCGCGCTGAAGATGCGCCACTTCGACGTGCAGCTGATCGGCGGCATGACGCTGCACAACGGCAAGATCGCCGAGATGCGCACCGGCGAGGGCAAGACGCTGATGGCCACGCTGCCGGTCTACCTCAATGCACTGTCCGGCAAGGGCGTGCACCTGGTGACGGTCAACGACTACCTGGCACGCCGCGACGCCGAGTGGATGGGCCGCCTCTACAACTACCTCGGCATGACGGTGGGCGTGAACGTGCCCGGCCTGTCGCGCGAGGAGAAGCAGGCCGCCTACGCCGCCGACATCACCTACGGCACCAACAACGAGTTCGGCTTCGACTACCTGCGCGACAACATGGTCTACGAGACCGGTGACCGGGTGCAGCGGGGCCTGAACTTCGCCATCGTCGACGAGGTCGATTCGATCCTGATCGACGAGGCCCGCACGCCGCTGATCATCAGCGGCCAGGCCGAAGACCACACCGAGATGTACGTGCGCATCAACGCCGTCGTGCCGGCCCTGAAACGCCAGATCGGCGAGGCCGACCCGCGCACCGGCGAGGGCGTCATCGAGCCGGGCGACTTCACGGTCGACGAGAAGGCCCACCAGGTCACGCTCACCGAGGCCGGCCACGAGCGCGCCGAGGAACTGCTGACCGCGGCCGGCCTGCTGGTCGAGAACGCCAGCCTGTACGACGCGGCCAACATCTCGCTGATGCACCACGTGTACGCGGCGCTGCGGGCCAAGCACCTGTACCACCGCGACCAGCACTACGTCGTGCAGAACGGCGAGGTCACGATCGTCGACGAGTTCACGGGCCGCCTGATGACAGGCCGCCGCTGGTCGGACGGCCTGCACCAGGCCGTCGAGGCCAAGGAAGGCGTCGAGATCCAGAGCGAGAACCAGACGCTCGCCTCGATCACGTTCCAGAACTACTTCCGCATGTACGCCAAGCTGGGCGGCATGACCGGCACGGCCGACACCGAGGCCTACGAGTTCCAGGAGATCTACGGCCTCGAGACCGTGGTGATTCCGCCGAACCGCCCCACGCAGCGCAAGGACGAGCTGGACCTCGTCTACAAGACCGCGCGCGAGAAGTACCTGGCCGTGGTGGAAGACATCCGCGACTGCGTCAACCGCGGCCAGCCGGCGCTGGTGGGCACCACGTCCATCGAGAACTCCGAGCTGCTGTCGGGGCTGCTGGAGAAGGCCCGGATCCCGCACCAGGTGCTCAACGCCAAGCAGCACGAGCGCGAGGCGCTGATCGTGGCGCAGGCGGGCCGTGCCGGCGCCATCACCATCGCCACCAACATGGCCGGCCGCGGCACCGACATCGTGCTGGGCGGCAACGTCGAGAAGCAGATCGAGCACCTCGAGTCCGACGCCTCGGTGCCGGAAGACCAGAAGGCCGGCCAGATCCAGAAGTTGAAGGACGAGTGGCAGGCGATCAACGCGCAGGTCAAGGCCGCCGGCGGCCTGCGCATCATCGCCACCGAGCGCCACGAGTCGCGCCGCATCGACAACCAGCTGCGCGGCCGCTCGGGCCGCCAGGGCGACCCGGGCGCCTCGCGCTTCTACCTGTCGCTGGAAGACCCGCTGATGCGCATCTTCGCGGGCGACCGCGTCAAGGCGATCATGGAACGCCTGAAGATGCCCGAGGGCGAGGCCATCGAGGCGGGCATCGTCAGCCGCAGCCTGGAAGGTGCCCAGCGCAAGGTCGAGGCGCGCAACTTCGACATGCGCAAGCAGCTGCTGGAGTACGACGACGTCTCCAACGACCAGCGCAAGGTGATCTACCAGCAGCGCAACGAGATCCTCGAGGCCAAGTCGCTGGTCAACCAGATCGCCAACCTGCGCGAAGGCACGATGGACGACCTCGCGCGCGCGTTCGTGCCCGCCGAGAGCGTCGAGGAACAGTGGGACCTGCCCGGCCTGCAGAAGGCGCTGCTCGCCGAGTACCTGCTCGACGTGCCGCTGGCGCAGATGGTGGAGAAGAGCGAGTCCATCAATGACGAGGAGGTCGTCGAGATGGTGGTCACGGCCGCCAAGGCCGCGTTCCAGGTCAAGCTCGACATGGTGGGCGAGGAGCAGTTCACGCCGTTCATGCGCATGGTGCTGCTGCAGAACCTCGACACCAACTGGCGCGAGCACCTCGCGGCGCTCGACTACCTGCGCCAGGGCATCCACCTGCGCGGCTACGCGCAGAAGAATCCCAAGCAGGAATACAAGCGCGAGGCCTTCGAGCTGTTCTCGCAGCTGATCGACACCGTCAAGACCGAGGTCACCAAGGTACTGCTGACGGTGCGCGTGCAGACGCAGGAACAGGCCGCCCAGGCCGCGCAGGCCATCGAGGAGAGCGCCGAGCAGGTGGGCAACGTGCAGTACACGCACCCCAACGACGACGGCAGCGTCAGCGAGGAGAGCGCGCCGCTGAACGTGGCCGCGGGCAACCCGTACCAGCCGATCGCGCATGTCGGACGCAACGATCCGTGCCCGTGCGGCAGCGGCAAGCGCTACAAGGAATGCCACGGCCGCCTGGCCTGATGACAGTCCGATGACGAAGGCCCGAACGCGGGCGTGATCGCCACAAGGCCGCACCGGCGTTCGCCCGGATGCGGCTTTGTCGTCTCCGGGCAAGATTTAGCCCCGACAATCGCCGCCATGGCTTTCGAGAAGAACTTCTTCCCCAGGCAGGTCGTCGAGGCCGGCAATCGTTGGGACTGGGCGCTGCTGCCGCTGGTGCTGGCCGGGCTGGTGCTGCTGGGCTACGGCGGCGCGCAGATGACGCGGCCCTACCACCTGGGCGACGCGCTGCCGCTCACGCTCGATCCCTGGCAGCTGCCGTACTACCTGCTGCGAACGACGCTGCGCATGCTGATCGCGCTGGCGTTCTCGCTGCTGTTCTCGTTCGCCTTCGCCACGGCGGCGTCGCGCTGGCGCGCGGCCGAGAAGGTGCTGGTGCCGCTGCTGGACATCCTGCAGTCCATCCCCATCCTGGGCTTTCTCGCGATCACCGTCACCGGCTTCATCGCGCTGTTCCCGGGCAACCTGTTCGGCGTGGAATGCGCGGCGATCTTCGCCATCTTCACCTCGCAGGCCTGGAACATGGCGTTCAGCCTGTACCAGTCGATGCGCACCGTGCCCAGCGAACTGCAGGAGGCGGCGCGCGTGTTCCAGCTGTCGGCCTGGCAACGCTTCTGGCGACTCGAGCTGCCGTTCGCGATGCCCGGGCTGCTGTGGAACATGATGATGTCGATGTCGGGCGGCTGGTTCTTCGTCGTCGCGTCGGAGGCCATCGCCGTCTCGGGCCAGAACATCAAGCTGCCGGGCGTGGGCTCGTACATCGCGCTGGCCATCGAGGCGCGCAACCTGCAGGCCATCGGCTGGGCCATCCTGGGCATGCTGATCGGCATCATGCTGTACGACCAGCTGCTGTTCCGGCCGCTGGTGGCCTGGGCCGACAAGTTCCGCTTCGAGGAAGGCGGCCAGGAGACGGCGCCCACGTCGTGGCTGCTCACCTGGTCGCGCCGCACCGAGCGCATCGCCAAGCTGACCGAGCGCTTCACGTTCGCGCTGGAGAGCACGTTCACGTGGTTCCGCACCTCGTTCGACGGCACCTCCATCCGCGCTCGCCCGCATCCCGGCAGCGGCGCGCTCGCACGCGTGTGGGACGCGCTGATCGCCGCCGGCGGCCTGTACGCCATCTGGGCGCTGTACTCGTTCGTGCACGCCGAGGTGGGCTTCGCCGAGGTGTGGCACGTGTTCCTGCTGGGCTGCGCGACGATGCTGCGCGTCGTCGTGCTGATCACGCTGGCGGCCCTGTTCTGGGTGCCCGTCGGCGTCTGGATCGGGTTGCGGCCGATCTGGTCGGGCCGGCTGCAGGCGGTGGCCCAGTTCCTCGCCGCGTTCCCGGCCAACCTGATGTTCCCGGGCGCGGTGGTGCTGATCGTGCACTGGCACCTCAACCCCGACATCTGGCTGTCGCCGCTGATGGTGTTCGGCACGCAGTGGTACCTGCTGTTCAACGTGATCGCGGGCGCGTCGTCGATCCCGTCGGAGCTGCGCTTCGCGGCCGGCAACCTCGGGCTCACGGGCTGGCTGCGCTGGAAGCGTTTCCTGCTGCCGGCCGTGTTCCCCAGCTTCGTCACCGGCGCCATCACGGCCAGCGGGGGTTCGTGGAACGCCAGCATCGTGTCCGAGTACGTCACCTGGGGCGACACCACGCTGGAGGCCCGCGGCCTGGGCAGCTACATCGCCCACTTCACCGCCAGCGGCGACTTCCACCGCATCGCGCTGGGCATCTGCGTGATGTGCGTCTTCGTGATGGGCATGAACCACTTCGTGTGGCGCCGCCTCTACCGCATCGCCGAAGAGCGCATGCACTTCTGACCTGACGAATGCAGACTGACCGACCATGGAAAAGCACGGCCCCCCCATCATCCAGATCCAGGACGTCCGCAAGTCCTTCCGCGCGGCCGACGGTCGCGAGCGCCCGGTGCTCGAAGGCGTCGACTTCACGCTGCGCGAGGGCGAGATCGTCGCGCTGCTGGGCCAGTCGGGCTCCGGCAAGAGCACGCTGCTGCGCATCATGGCCGGCCTCATCGGCGTCGATGCCGGCTCGGTGCAGTACCGCGGCCAGCCGCTGTACGGCCCGGCGCGCGCGATCAGCATGGTGTTCCAGTCGTTCGCGCTGTTCCCCTGGCTGACGGTGCAGCAGAACGTGGAGCTGGGCCTGGAGGCCCGCGGCATCGGGCGCGAGGAACGTGCCGAGCGCGCGGAGAAGGCGATCAGCCTGATCGGCCTGGCCGGCTTCGAGGGCGCGCTGCCGCGCGAGCTCTCGGGCGGCATGCGCCAGCGCGTGGGCATCGCGCGCGCGCTGGTCACGCAGCCCGACGTGCTGCTGATGGACGAGGCGTTCTCGGCGCTGGACGTGCTTACCGGCGAGCGCCTGCGCGACGACATCCTCGAGCTGTGGACGCAGGGCGGCATGCCCACCAAGGCGATGCTGGTGGTGTCGCACAACATCGAGGAGGCGGTGCTGATGGCCGACCGCATCCTGATCTTCGCGAGCGACCCGGGCCGCATCCGCTTCCAGCTGGCCATCGACCTGCCGCGTCCGCGCATCGCCGACTCGGCCGGGGTGCGTTCGCTCATCGACGAGGTCTACGCGCTGATGACCGCCGGCGCCGTCCGGGCCGGTCGCACGACCGAGGAACCCGAGGCGCTGCGCCTGCACGACCGCCTGCCCGAGGCCGACATCGCGCGCATGGAGGGCCTGCTCGAGCTGCTGGCCGGCGCGCCGTTCCACGGCGAGGCCGACCTGCCCGCGTTGGCCGAGGAATCGGAGCTCACCGACGACGAACTGCTGCCCGTGGCCAGCGCCCTCGGCCTGCTGGGCTTGGCCCGCGTGCAGGACGGCGACCTTCACCTCACGCTGCTCGGCCGGCGCTACGTCGACGGCGACCACACGGTGCGCCAGCAACTGTTCGGCGAGCAGGTGCTGGAGAACGTGCCGCTCGCCGCGCACATCCGCCACAGCCTGGAGCAGGATCCCGAACGCGCGCTGCCCGAGCAGCCGTTCCTGCGGCTGCTGCAGCAGCACCTGGATCCGGCCGAGGCCGAGCGCGTGCTCAAGACCGTCATCGAATGGGGCCGCCACGGCGAGGTCTTCGAGTACGACTTCCACGCCGGCAGCATCCACCTGCCCGACGACCAGCAGGACGACGCGGCGCGCGCGTCCATCATCGAGTAGCGAAGGGGTCAGGCACCCGCCTGCCACGTCGTCGCCCGCAAGGGCACGTAATCTGGCGGGAGCCAGACCCCTCGGGTTTCCACAATTGTCGGCAATCCGCGCGGCGGACAACACTGCGCGCAACAACAAGAAGAGTCCATAACAACAAGAAGGGAAGGCTCTCGTGACGAACCCCGCGCCGATCTCCGACTCGACCTCCGCCACGCTGCTGGCGCGGATCGAGGCCTTCGGCTTTTCCGCGCCCGACGATCCGCTGGGCTTCGAATCGCGCCTCGCCGACGACCAGGGCTGGACGCTCGGCTACGCGCTCGCCGTGGTCGAGGAGTACCGCCATTTCCTGGTGCTGACGCAGGTCGCCGGACACCCGGCCAGCCCGTCGCCCGACGTGGATGAGGCCTGGCACCTGCACCTGACGCGCACGGTGCACTACAAGGCGTTCTGCGACGCCGTCTTCGGCGAGTTCCTGCATCACGAACCCGCCAGGCCGGGCGAGGGCGCGCGTCATCGCGACATGTATCGTGACACGCTGGCGGCCTACCGGTCGCACTTCGGCTTTGGCGCTCCCGCCGTGATCTGGCCGTCGCCGGGCAAGGGCGTCGAGGCGCAGGTCGGCCGTCCGCCGAGTTGGCGGGTGCCGTTCGAGCTGCAACACGGGCATCGCCTGGCCGTCATTGCCGTCCTGGGGGCGATCGCCGCCGGCCTGGCGCTGCGCAACCTCGGCTGGCTGGATTCGCTGCAGCAGGTTTCGGCGTCCACCTTCCTGGGCATGGCGCTGCTGGTCACCGTGGCCGCGGGCTGGTTCGGACTGCGTGCCGGGTTGCCGCCCGTGCGATCGACCGCGCGCGACAGGCTCGAGCCCTACGAGGTCGCGTGGTTCAGCGGCGGCGCGGAGCGCATGGCGATGACGGCAATCGTCCTGTTGACGGAGCGCCGCATCCTCCTGCCGCCGGGCAAGCCGTCCGAGCGCGGCGCGCGTCCGCCGATCCCGATGAACGCGACGGTCGAGCCCCGTTGCGTGCATCCGGCCGAAGTCGCCTGCCTGTCGGTCGCCGCGGCCGACAGCGGCGTGCGATTCACGGCCGCCTGCCTCGCGATGCAACCATTGGCCGACCAGGTCGAGCGCCGCCTGGTCGCCGCGGGCATCGCGAGCGACGTCGGCTCGCTGCCCCTGCGACGCGCGCTGGCGCTGCTGGCGGTGGTCGTCCTCCTGGTCGTCGAGGTCGAGCGCATCGCCCACGTGTTCAGCACGCCGCATCGCATCGGGTTCCTGGTCATGCTGACGCTGGCTGGCGCCGCCGTCACGGCCGTGCTGGCTCGACGCCGGCGACTCGTCAGCCCGCGCGCCGAGCGCGTGCTTCGACCGTTGCGGCTGACCGCCGGCGCCTACAAGCGCACGCCGCCGGCGGGCAAGGCGCTGGCGTTCGGCGTCGCGCTGGCCGGCGGGGCGGCGATGGCCGACGACCTCCGCTTCGACGGACTGAAGCAGCAGGTCAGCGTCGGAGGGGCGCTGCCGATGAAGCGCACCGCGGGCAAGAAGGACTCGGGCGATTCGGGCTGCTCGTCCTGCAGTTCGTGTGGCAGCAGCGACGGCGGCTCGGGCGACGGGGGCGGCAGCTCGTGCGGCAGTGGCTGCGGCAGCGGCGGGGATTGACGCATCTGGTAACGCCGCGCGGCGCGCGGCTTGCCCCAAGGCCGCACCGCGCGGAGGTCGATCTTGGCCGGATCGTCATCCGCGCCTTCTAGAATCGCGTCTCTTTCCTGGAGCCCCCAATGCCCGTCAACCTCACCGCCCCCAAGCCTTCCGACCTGCACGCCGTCCCGGGCGTGCGCGTGGGCGTCGCGATGGCTGGCGTGCGCAAGGCCAACCGCAAGGACCTGGTGACCTTCGTGCTGGACGCCGGCACGCTGGTGGCGGGCGTGTTCACCCAGAACCGCTTCTGCGCCGCGCCGGTGCAGGTGTGCCGCGAGCACCTGGCCAGCGGCGGCGCCGATGGGCAGGACGGCATCCGCGCGCTGGTCATCAACACCGGCAACGCGAATGCGGGCACGGGCGCGGACGGCCTCGCCCGCGCGCGCCGCACGTGCGAGGCCGCGGCAGGCCTGCTGGGCCTCAAGCCGCAGCAGGTGCTGCCGTTCTCCACCGGCGTCATCATGGAGGCGCTGCCGGTCGAGCGCATCGAGGCCGGCCTGCCGGCCGCGCTCGGCGACCTGCAGGCCGCCAACTGGGCCCAGGCCGCCGAGGGCATCATGACCACCGACACCTTGCCCAAGGCCGCGTCCACGCGGGTGCCGATCGGCGGCAGGATGGTCACCGTCACCGGCATCAGCAAGGGCGCGGGCATGATCCGCCCCAACATGGCCACGATGCTGGGTTTCCTGGCCACCGACGCGGTGATCGCCGCGCCGCTGTTGCAGCAGCTCGCGAAGCAGGCGGCCGACGCGTCGTTCAACCGCATCACGATCGATGGCGACACCTCCACCAACGACAGCTTCGTGGTGATGGCCACGCAGCAGGCCGGCCACGCGCGCATCGATTCGCTGGAGTCCGACGACGGCCGCGCGCTGGCCGCGGCGGTGACGCAGGTCGCGCAGCAGCTGGCGCAGGCCATCGTGCGCGACGGCGAGGGCGCCACCAAGTTCATCAGCGTGCGCATCGACGGCGGCCGCGACGAGGCCGAGTGCAAGCTGGCGGCCTACGCCATCGCGCACTCGCCGCTGGTCAAGACGGCGTTCTTCGCGAGCGACCCGAACCTCGGCCGCATCCTGGCCGCGGTGGGCTACGCCGGCATCGTCGACCTCGACCAGTCGCGCATAGCCCTGTTCCTCGACGACGTGGCCGTGGTCACCGATGGCGGCCGCCGCGCCGACTACCGCGAGGAGGACGGCGCGCGCGTGATGAAGCAGTCGGAGATCACGGTGCGCGTCGACCTGAAGCGCGGCACCGCGTCCACCACCGTATGGACCTGCGACCTGTCATACGACTACGTGAAGATCAATGCCGACTACCGGAGCTGAGCTCACGCTGGCGCAGCTGCGCCGCGATCGCGTCCTGCTCTGGTGCTGGCTGCCGGTGGGCGGCCTGGCCATGTTCCTCGTCGTGAAGGCGTGGCAGTTCGTGGCGGGCGCCGCGCCGCCCGCGCTCTACACGGTGCTGGACGTCGCGTGGATCGGGGTGACGTTCACGCTGATCTCGCGCCGCTCCACCAGCCGTTGCCCGAAGTGCGACCACCGCTGGCTGCGGGCGTTCCCGTGGATGTCGCTGAAGAAGGTGCAGTGCGGCGTCTGCGGGCACGAGATGCCCGAGAACTGACGGCGCGAATTCCGTTGCGCCGACGCCCCCGCACTCGTGGGAGGGTGCTTGCCTGCGCGCGGGCGCCGCTGCTACCATCGACGTTCTTGCGCCGGAACACAGCCACGGAACACCCATGACGCCCCGCCTCACCACGTACCGACGACGCGCTTCGCGTGCGGCGTCGGTGCGCCTGGCGCAACGCGGCAGTGCCGTGCGGGGCGTGATCGTGGCCGCGGGGCTGGTCGCCGCCGTCGCGCTCCAACTTGCCGGACCGCGATTGCAGTGCCACCTGGCCGACGTCGTGGGCATTCCGGGCGCCGCGCCGGCCATGGCGCCGGCCTCGATGCCATCGTGCGGATCGTCGTCCGACGCCAACTCGATGCATCCGTGCAAGGTCGCCGTCGCGACCGCCGGAAACGCACCGGTCATCTAGCTCTCCAGCACCGACGGGCACCCGCCCGATGCCGCTGGAAACCCAGCGGTAGTCGTCGTCCATCCAGGACACGCCGCTGCAAGACAACCCGGTCACCCGCCGCCCACGAGGCGCGGAAGTGACCCGAGGACAGGGAGACGAGAGACATGGACAGGAAATCGACCGGCGCCCTCGCGGCGAACGGCAATACCCCCCGGCGCATGCTGGCGGCCCTGCGCGCGCGCTTCACGCTGGCGCCCAACGACCTGCTGCGCGACGTGGTCTACCGGCGCCTGTGGGCCTCGGTGCTCACCAGCTCGTTCGGCGCGCAGATCATGATGCTGGCGCTGCCGCTCACCGCGGCGGTGCTGTTGCACGCGTCGCCCACGCAGATGGGCGCGCTCACCACGATGGAGCTGCTGCCGTTCGTGCTGATCTCGCTGCCGTCCGGCGTCTGGCTGGACCGCGTGCGCAAGCTGCCGGTCTACATCGCCGGCGAGATCACGCTCGCGATCGCGGCGGCCAGCGTGCCGCTCGCGTGGTGGATGCATGCGCTGTCCATCACCTGGCTGTACGTGGTGGCGTTCGTCATCGGCATCGTCAACACCTCGGCGGGCAGCGCCGCGCAGGTGGTGCTCACGCAGGTGGTGGAGCGCGACCGGCTGGTGGAGGCCAACGCCAAGAACGCGCTGGCGAGCTCGGGCGCCGACGTGGCCGGGCCCGGGCTGGCCGGCGCGCTCATCAAGCTGCTGGGCGCGCCCGTGGCGCTGCTGTTCGACGCGGGCCTGCTCCTGGTCTCGGCCGCCATCCTGCGCGGCATCCGCGTGGGCGAGAAGCCGCCGTCGAGACAGGGCAGCTTCTGGCCCGAGCTCAAGGCCGGGCTGCGGTTCGTGCTGCACAACCGGCTGCTGGTGGTGCTGGCGACCTGCGCCGGCGGCTGGCAGATGTGCAACAACGCCGCGCAGGTGGTCAACATCCTGTTCGCCACCCGCACGCTGGGGCTGTCGGAACAGAGCGTGGGCCTCAGCTACGTGTGCCTGGGCTTCGGCACGGTGCTGGCCGCGCTGGTGGGCCATCGCATCAGCCAGTACTTCGGGCCCGGGCCGTCGATGACGATGGGCATCGGCTCGTGCAGTCTCGGCTGGGCGTTGCTGGCGATGGCGCCCGTCGGGCCGCTGGGCGTCGCGATCTTCGCGCTCAACCTGATGCTGTTCGGGCTCGGCGCGGTGCTGCTGTTCATCAACTTCCTGGCGCTGCGCCAGTCGGTGACGCCGGCACCGATGCTGGGACGCATGACCAGCACCATGCGCTGGCTGATCCTGCTGCCGGCGGTGCCGGGCGCGCTGGCCGGGGGCTGGCTGGGCGAGCACGTCGACCTGCGCGCGTCGCTCGCGTTCTCGGGCGGCTGCGGGCTGTTGCTGACGCTGGTGGCGTGGCGCAATCCCATGCTGCGCTCGATCCGCGTGCTGCCCAGGCTGCCCGATGCCGAGAACGAGCTGGGCGCCGAACTCCTCACGCCATGATCACGTGGCCGCCCGAGCTCGCGGCCCGTAGCGTTCCACCTCGTCGGTGATCACGCCGTCGACGCCGGCGTCCTGCATCGCCGCGAGGTCGGCGCGCGCGTTGACCGTGTAGACCAGCGCCCGCCGGCCGGCCGCGTGCAGGCGCTGCGCCAGCGCGGCGTCCATCAACCGGTGGTGGGTGACCACGGCCACGCACGCCAGGCGCTGCGCGGTCTCGAACCAGCCGGGCCACAGCTCGTCCAGCAGCAACGCGCGCGGCAGGTTCGGCGCCGCGTCGGCCGCGGCCTCCAGCGCCGGCACCTCGAACGAGCTGAGCAGCGGCGGCGGCGCGCTGCCGGCCCACAGCTGTGCCGCGGCGCGCGCGACCAGGTCGCCGGTGCGCGTCTCCACGCCGGGCGTGGGCTTGATCTCGAGGTTGACGGCCAGGCCGTTGGCCTGCACGAAGCGGGCGATCGCCGCCAGCGTGGGCATCGGCTCGCCGGCGTACGTGGCGCCGTGCCAGCGGCCGGCGTCGAGTTGCGACAGCGCGGCCCACGGGCGCTCGCCGGCCGTTCCGGTGCCCGAGGTGGTGCGCTCCAGCTCGCTGTCGTGCAGCAGGAAGGGCACGTCGTCGGCCGACAGCTTCACGTCGCACTCGGCCATGCGAAACCCCTGCGCCGCGCCGTCGCGAAAGGCCGCCAGCGTGTTCTCGGGGGCGCGCTTGCCCGCGCCGCGGTGCGCGATCCAGAACGGGTAGGGCCAGTCGGCGGTCTTCATGGGCGGCGAGTCCTGCTGCGATGCGCGAGGGGTTCCTTCGCGACGGGCGAAGCGACGATTGCCCGAAACCGAGGCATCGGACGCCCGAGTGTAGAACCGTCACGACACCGGTGGCGCCGCCGGCCAGATAGGCAGACCCCACGAGACGCCGGCCGAGGCTGCTGGGTTACGATTCAACCCCACGCTGCAGGCACTTTTCACGCGTGGATCTTGCCCAGGCCTCATGAACGCTCCCCTCGTCACCACGCTGGCTGCCGCCGCGACCCATTCCGCCGCCCCCCGGCTGCGGGAGATCCCGTACAACTACACCTCGTTCTCCGACCGCGAGATCGTGCTGCGGCTGCTCGGATCCCGGGCCTGGGAGATCCTGAACCGCCTGCGCGAGGAGCGCCTGACCGGCCGCTCGGCCCGCATGCTCTACGAGGTGCTGGGCGACATCTGGGTGGTGCAGCGCAACCCGTACCTGGAGGACGACCTCCTCGACAACCCGAAGCGCCGCGCGTTGCTCATCGATGCGCTGAACCACCGCCTCGCCGAGGTGGAGAAGCGCCGCACGCCCAGCGTCGATGCCGCGCGCGACGCCTTCGTCGCCGAGCTGCTGGTGGGCGCGCGCCAGGCCGTCACCGATTTCGCCAGGCACTTCTCCGACGTCTGGGACCTGCGCGGCCGCGCCCGCAAGGTGCTGGGCAAGGTCACCGCCAAGGACAACATCAAGTTCGACGGGCTGTCGCGCGTCTCGCACGTCACCGACGCCACCGACTGGCGCGTCGAGTACCCGTTCGTCGTCCTCACGCCCGACACCGAGGCCGAGATGGCCGCGCTGGTGGCAGGTTGCGTGGAGCTGGGCCTCACCATCGTCCCGCGCGGCGGCGGCACCGGCTACACCGGCGGCGCCGTGCCGCTCACGTGGATGAGCGCGGTGATCAACACCGAGAAGCTCGAGGCGATGACCGAGGTCGAGCTGGTCGCCATTCCCGGGCACGACGCGCCGGTGGCCACCGTGTGGACGGAGGCCGGCGTGGTCACGCAGCGCGTGTCCGACGCCGCCGAGCGTTCGGGCTACGTGTTCGCGGTCGACCCGACGTCCGCCGAGGCGAGCTGCATCGGCGGCAACATCGCGATGAACGCTGGCGGCAAGAAGGCCGTGCTGTGGGGCACCGCGCTCGACAACCTCGTGGGTTGGCGCATGGTCACGCCCGAGGCGAAGTGGCTGGAGGTGACGCGCCTCGACCACAACATGGGCAAGATCCACGACGCCCCGGTGGCGCGCTTCGAGTGCAAGTACTTCGACGCGACCGGCAAGAAGCTGGAGCGCACCGAGGTCCTCGAGATCCCCGGCCGCCAGTTCCGCAAGGAAGGCCTGGGCAAGGACGTCACCGACAAGTTCCTGGCCGGCCTGCCCGGCATCCAGAAGGAAGGCACCGACGGCCTGATCACCAGCGCGCGCTGGGTGGTGCACAAGATGCCGGCCCACGTGCGCACGGTGTGCCTGGAATTCTTCGGCAACCCGAAGGAAGCGGTGCCCTCCATCGTGGAGATCAAGGACTTCATGTTCGCGCAGGCCAGGCTGCCCAACGGCGCGATCCTGGCCGGCCTGGAGCACCTGGACGACCGCTACCTGCGCGCGGTGGGCTACGCCACCAAGAGCAAGCGCGGCGGCCTGCCCAAGATGGCGCTGTTCGGCGACATCGTCGGCGCCGACGAGGACGCGGTCGCGCGCGCCACCAGCGAGGTGGTGCGCATGGCCAACGCGCGCTCGGGCGAGGGCTTCATCGCCGTCAGCGCCGACGCGCGCAAGAAGTTCTGGCTCGACCGCAAGCGCACCGCCGCCATCGCCAAGCACACCAACGCGTTCAAGGTGAACGAGGACGTGGTGATCCCGCTGGAGCGCATGGGCGAGTACACGCTGGGCATCGAGCGCATCAACATCGAGCTGAGCCTGCGCAACAAGCTCGCGCTGCTGGACGCGCTGGAGGACTTCCTGTCCACCGGCTCGCTGCCGCTGGGCAAGAGCGACGACTCGCAGAACATCCCCTCGGCCGAGCTGCTGGGCGATCGCGTGACGCGCGCGCTGGCGCTGATGGGCGACGTGCGCGCGCTGTGGCAGGGCTGGATGACGGGCCTGGACATCGTGCAGCCCGAGGAAGCCGGAAAAAGCGGCGCCGAGCCGGCCCGCACGTTCTTCGAGCGCATGCAGGACTACACGCTGCGCGCCTCGTGGAAGACGCAGGTGCTGGCGCCGCTGCAGGGCATCTTCGCGGGCGCCGAGTTCGTGCCCATCATCGAGGAGTGCCGCGCGATCCACAAGAGGGTGCTGCGCGGGCGCACCTGGGTGGCGCTGCACATGCATGCCGGCGACGGCAACGTGCACACCAACATCCCGGTCAACTCCGACAACTACGAGATGCTGCAGACCGCGCACGAGGCGGTGGCCCGCATCATGGTGCTGGCGCGCAGCCTGGACGGCGTCATCTCGGGCGAGCACGGCATCGGCATCACCAAGCTCGAGTTCCTCACCGACCTCGAGCTGGCCGACTTCACGGCCTACAAGCAGCGCGTCGACCCGGAAGGCCGCTTCAACAAGGGCAAGCTGCTGCGCGGCGCGCCGCTGGCCGCGCTCGGCGCCGACGTGCGCCACGCCGACCTCTCGCACGCCTACACGCCGTCGTTCGGCCTGATGGGCCATGAGAGCCTGATCATGCAGCAGTCCGACATCGGCGCGATCAGCGATTCGATCAAGGACTGCCTGCGCTGCGGCAAGTGCAAGCCCGTGTGCGCCACGCACGTGCCGCGCGCCAACCTGCTGTACAGCCCGCGCAACAAGATCCTGGCCACCTCGCTGCTGGTCGAGGCCTTCCTGTACGAGGAGCAGACGCGCCGCGGCGTGTCGCTGCGCCACTGGGAGGAGTTCGAGGACGTGGCCGACCACTGCACCGTGTGCCACAAGTGCCTCGCGCCGTGCCCGGTGGACATCGACTTCGGCGACGTGTCGATGAACATGCGCAACCTGCTGCGCAAGATGGGCCAGAAGACCTTCCGGCCGGCCAGCGCCGCGGCCATGTTCATGCTCAACGCGACCAATCCGCAGACGATCAAGGTCGCGCGCGCCGCGCTCACGGGCGTCGGCGCGACGATGCAGCGCGTCGCCCACGACGTGCTCAAGATCGCCGCCCGGCACCAGACCGACGCGCCGCCGGCCACCGTCGGTTCCGCGACGGTGAAGGAACAGGTCATCCACTTCATCAACAAGAAGATGCCGGGCGGCCTGCCCAAGAAGACGGCCCGCGCCTTGCTGGACATCGAGGACAAGAACTACGTCCCCATCATCCGCGACCCGAAGACGACGACGTCCGAGACCGAGGCCGTCTTCTACTTCCCGGGCTGCGGCTCCGAGCGCCTGTTCTCGCAGGTGGGCCTGGCCACGCAGGCCATGCTGTGGCACGCCGGCGTTCAGACGGTGCTGCCGCCAGGCTACCTGTGCTGCGGCTACCCGCAGCGCGGCTCCGGCGACTTCGACAAGGCCGAGGAGATGATCACCGACAACCGGGTGCTGTTCCACCGCGTGGCCAACACGCTCAACTACCTCGACATCAAGACGGTGGTGGTGAGCTGCGGCACGTGCTACGACCAGCTGCAGGGCTACAAGTTCGAGGACATCTTCCCGGGCTGCCGCATCATCGACATCCACGAGTACCTGCTCGAGAAGAACATCAAGCTCGAATCCGGCAACGGCTACCTGTTCCACGATCCGTGCCACACGCCGATGAAGCTGCAGGATCCGCTGAAGACGGTGAAGGCGCTGGTCGGCGAGGACGTCGTCAAGAGCTCGCGCTGCTGCGGCGAGTCGGGCATGCTGGCGATGGCCCGGCCCGACATCTCGACGCAGGTGCGTTTCCGCAAGGAAGAGGAGATCCGCAAGGACGAGACCGCGCTGCGTGCCATCCAGGCCGCGAAGGGGCTCGCCGCGCCGGACGCCGACCTCAAGATCCTCACGTCCTGCCCCAGCTGCCTGCAAGGCCTGTCGCGCTACGGCGAGGACCTGAAGACGGGCTTGCTGGAGGCCGACTACATCGTCGTGGAGATGGCGCGCAAGATCCTGGGCGAGGACTGGATGCCCGAGTACGTGAAGCGCGCCAACGCGGGCGGCATCGAGCGCGTGCTCGTCTGATCAGGCGGCCCGCTTCTCCGACTTGGCGAAGAACTCGTCCATCAGGTCGGCCGCGGTGTCTTCCGGGTACTCCATGATGTCGGTGCCCAGCTCCAGGTCGATGGCCGACTCGGCCCAGCCGCGGCGTGGCAGCGGCACCTGGCGAAGTGCTGCCGCCATGTCCGGTCCTTCCGGACGCGTGTCCATGAACTCGGGGGTGGTCGACTTGCCGCGCGATGGCAGCAGGCTGCGCAGCAGGTGCTGCAGGGGCGTTCTTTGTTCCATGGGACCCTCGCTGGCGAATGAAGCACGAGCCGGGCGCACGCCGTGGCGCAGGCGTCCGGTCCGCGACGCCGGGTCTGCTGCCCGGCGTTCGCGGCGGAGAGTCGCGCTGCATGGGCGCGGCTTCTACCGTCGACCCATTCCAGCACATCTGCTTACATCCGTGTGCGGCGCGCGTCGCACGCGGCGGGACGATGCGTGATCTATGCCCGCCTATCCGATCCGTGCATCGGACTCAGCCGCCGGCCGTCTGTTCGATCTCGGCGAGGAACGCGGCGGCGAGCGCCTCGAAGTCGTCGGCGTTCAGCGCGACGCGCTCGCCGATGTCCAGCCGTAGCATCCCCCCGTCCGCGTCGTGGCGGATCGCCGGATCGGCGGTGAGAACGCCGCCGTGCGCCAGCAACGCGTCGGCGAGCAGGCGCACCTCGGCGCCTGCGGGGGTGGACGCGCGCTCGCGAAAGCGCGCGTCGAGCACGACCAGCAGGTTGTTGAAGAACGCCGGCTCGAAGGCGGCCAGTGCCGCGTCGATGCGCGTCAGGCTCATGCCCGAGGCCTTGGACGCGGCGCCCACGAGGTTGCGGTAGGCGCGGATCTGCGCGGCGATCTCGTCGCGCGCCGCCTGGACGGATGCGTCGGCAGCGGACATGGGTCAGGCCTTCGCCGAGGCGGGACGGCGCGGCCGCTGCTTCTCGACCTCCGCCTTGATGACGGTGGACAGCGGCGCCGCGGCCGCCAGCGCCTCGCGGTGCGGCGCGATGGCCTGCGCGACGAGGGCGGCCACGGCGGGGGAATCGAGATCGGCGGGCGTCTTCAGGCGGATGCCGCGCACCTGCTTGCCGTCGCCTTCGAGCAGGCCCTGCGGGTCGTCCAGGCTCGCGCCGTCGAGGAAGAACAGCGTGACCCACCTCGGGTAGCCGGCGATGGAGATGAACGACTCGCGCGTGCGGTCGGTGGGACCGATGCCGAAGACCAGCGCGTTGTAGTTGTCGAACACCATCTCCACGCCGCGCGGGAAGTGCGCGCGCAGGCGCTGGCGCGCGTCGCGCAGCTGCGCCGCGATCGCCGGCGTGTACTTGTCCACGAAGGCGGCGATGCGGTGTTCGACGGCGTCGGCCATGTCAATCGAGCGAGAGCTGCCGTTCCTTGATCAGCGCGTGCCAGAAGGCGGTCTCCTTCTGGATGAACGCCGCCAGCGCCGGGCCGTCGGTGGGCGCCACCTCGAGGCCGAAGGCTTCCAGGCGGGCCTTGACGTCGGGCGCGAGGATGGCCTTGCGCATCTCGGCGCTCAAGCGCGCGGCGATGTCCGGCGGCGTGCCCTTGGGCGCGAACAGGCCCTGCCAGGCGATGGCCTCGAAGTCCTTCAGCGGGCCGTTGCCGCCCACCTCCGACAGCGTGGGCACGTCGGGCAGCAGCGCGATGCGGTGCCTGGACATGACGGCCAGCGCCTTCAGCTTGCCGCCGCGGATCTGGGCCAGGCCGGCGGCGGTGTCCACCACCATGATGGGCACCTGGCCGCTCATCACGTCCTGCATGGCCGGCGCGGTGCCGCGGTAGGGCACGTGCACGATGAAGCTGCCGGTGCGCTGCTTGAGCAGCTCCATCGCGAGATGGTGCGGGCTGCCGGCGCCCGGCGACGCGTAGCTGTACTTGCCGGGGCTGCGCTTGACCGCCTCGAGGAACTGCGCCGCGCTGGTGAAGCCGGCGTTCGGATTGACCACCAGCAGCAGCGGGAAGCTGGCCATGAAGCCCAGCGGCACGAAGTCGGCCGGGCTGTACGGCAGCGTCTTGTACAGCGCGGTGTGGAACACCATGGCGCCGTTGTCGCCGGTGAGCAGGGTGTAGCCGTCGCCGGGCTGCTTGGAGGCCGCCTCGGTGCCGATGATGCCGGCCGCGCCGGGGCGGTTGTCCACGACGATGGTCTGGCCCATCTGCCGGCCCATCTGCGGGGCGAGCTGGCGCGCGAGGAAATCGGAGCCGCCGGCGGCCGGGTAGGCCACGATCCAGCGCAGGGCGTGGTTCGGATAGGGATCGGCTGCGCGGGCGGAAGGGCTCAGCAGCGCGGCGGAAGGGCCGAGGGTGCCGGCGGCGAGCGCGAGCAGGGAGCGGCGTTGCAACGTCATCGTGGGGTGATCCGGCGAAGGGGCGGTTGGGGCTATCCGAAGGTCGCGCCGGCGGGCGCGGCGTGCAACACAATACCGCATCGTGCGGCCTCCTCGAACCCGGAGCGGCCCGCATCCGCCAACGTTCCTCGCCGCCGCGCCATGCCCGTCTTCCATCCCCTCGAATCGCCCGCCTTCCGGCCCGCCTGCGAACTGTGCCGCGAGGCCGGCGGCGTGCTGGTGTTCCAGTCGGTCCAGTGGCGCGTGATCCGCGCCGAGGACGCCGCGTTCCCGGCCTTCTACCGCGTCGTCTGGCGCGCGCACGTGGCCGAATGGAGCGACCTGTCGCTGGCCGAGCAGGCGGCGCTGATGGGCGTGGTGGGCGCCGTCGAACGCGTGCTGCGCGACGCGCTGCAACCCACCAAGATCAACCTCGCCAGCCTGGGCAACGTGGTGCCGCACCTGCACTGGCACGTGATCGCCCGCTTCGACTGGGACAGCCACTTCCCCGCGCCCGTGTGGGCGGCGCCCGCGCGCGAGGTCGCGCCCGCGCCCGCCGCGCGCCTGCGCACGGGCCTGCCCGAGCTCGACGCGCGCGTGGCGCGCGCCGTGGCGGCGCTGGCGCCCGCCGCCTGAGGACGCGGACGCGGGCGCGCCGGCATCGTCGCCCGGTGAAATCGTGCCGCGAAAGGCGCGGCATCCGTGAAGTCATCGATAGGCCGCGGGAGCGGCCGCCGCTACCATGGACGGGCGGAAACGAGGGCGGACAGCCCCGTCCGCGCACGGCAGTGCGTCATGGGGAGCCACGAGGGGCAGAAGAGTCCCGCATCCGGATCGATGGGTGAGCAAGCGATGGATACCACGTTGACCAAAGCCGGGTTGCGCGAAGCGACCCGGGCCGACCTGGCCGGGATCTGGCGGGTGCGCTACGCCGTGGTCGAGAACACGCTGGAGCCGGGCCGCATCGAGGACGACGAGGTCATCTCGCAACTGGAGGCCAGCGGCCGCGGCTGGGTGGTGGAGGAGGACGGCGAGATCGTCGCCTTCGCCATCGGCGACGCCAAGGGCGCCAACGTCTGGGCGCTGTTCGTCGACCCGCGCGCCGAGGGGCGCGGCTACGGTTCGCTGCTGCACGACACCATGGTGGAGTGGCTGTGGACCAACGGGCTCGACACGCTGTGGCTCAGCACCGGGGCCGACACGAAGGCACGCGGCTTCTACGAGCGCCGCGGCTGGCACTGCACCGGCAATCCCGTCCGCAGCCAGGTGCGGCTCGAGCTGACCAACGCCTGGTCGTAACGCCTCAGCGGCCCTTCTTCCTGTTGCCGGCCGCCGTCGGCGCCGCCGGCAGGGCGCCGTCGCACAGGGTCAGCACCTTCAACGTGGGCGAGGCCGGGAAGCCGGTGGCGATCGGCGTGGCCGGGCGCGCGTCGAAGGCAATGCGGCAGCCGTCCGGCGACACCGCCACGGCCTGCGACATCGCGCAGCCGTCGGCGCCCGCGGCCTGCCCCGGCGCCGGCCGCGCCGTGCACCAGATGCGCCGGCTCCGCTCGCCCTGCACCAGGTACAGGCCGCCTCCGTTGGCCGCCGCGCCCGGCTGGATCACCAGGTCGCCGGCGCGCGTGGCGATCATCTCGGCCGGCGCGGGCGCGCCGAGCGCGTCGAGCTGGCGCGTCAGGCCGGGGGGAATCGGATGACGGGCGAGCCTGCCGTCGAGATCCATCGTGAGCAGCGGCACGTCGCGCGGGGGATCCAGCGCGCGGTCGTGGACGCCGGGTGCGAGCTGGTAGGCGTTGCGGAACGGCAGCCAGCGCACGTCGTGCGAGATGTCGTTGATGCCCAGCGCCAGCGCCACCTTCTTCCTGGGCGTGACCAGCGTCGGGCCGATGGGATGGCCGTTGTCGTCCAGCGTGCCCCATGCCAGCGTGCCGTGCTCGGGCTGGAGGTAGCGCACCGGCTTCTTGCTGGCCAGCAGGTCGCGTACGCCGAGGTCCTCCGGCGCCGGCTTCACGCAGGCCGCCGGGTGCCAGCCGGCCTTGAATTCGGCCGGGGCCGGCGAGAGCTTGCGCGCGGCCGGATCCCACACCTGGAACTGCTGCACCGACGGCGCGGCATGCGAGCCGACCGCGAAGCGCGACTCGAGGTCGCCCGTCTCCAGGCTCACCAGCCTGTAGCCCGGGTTGGTGCAGTCTACGAAGCCGCGCGCCACCAGCACGCTGCTGCGGCGCGAGGGCACGTCGTAGGCGACGATCCTGCGCACCATCCACGGTGCCTTGGCGTCGGGATCGGCGAAGGTGGTGATGGCCAGCGTGTCGTCGTCGAGCCAGGCGAAGCGGCCGGCCATCTGCACGATCACCGGCACGCCGGTTTCCTGGATCTCGACCGGGGCGTCCACCGGCGCGCTCCCGACGGTCGTGGTGCGGGCCGGCGGCGCCGCGGCCGGGCGGGTCGAGGACGGGGCGACGGCGGGGCAATCGCCGTCCGTGTAGACCGTCGTGCCCTGCGGACCCGCGCACTTCTGCATGTCCGCGAACGCCGAGGTCGACAGGGCCAGGGCAAGGAGCGGGGCGAGACGATTCATGGAGCGGACGGAAGACTTGACGCCCCGCATTTTCACAAATCGTTACGCCGATGCCACCCCCGTTCGGGGGAGTCGTTGCCCGCAGGCCCGATCCGCCGGGCCACGCCCGGGTAAACGCTAAACTGGCGGGATGTCCGCCTCCCGCTCCGTTCATCGCACTCCCGTGTCCGTCACGGTGCACCAGCAGTCGCGCGCGCTCGAGATCGAGTTCGACGACGGCCGGCGCTTCCGCATCCCGTTCGAGCTGATGCGCGTGTATTCGCCCTCGGCCGAGGTGCAGGGGCACGGGCCGGGCCAGGAGACGCTGCAGACCGGCAAGCGCGACGTCGTCATCGACGCCATCGAGCCGGTGGGGCACTACGCCGTCAAGCCCACGTTCTCCGACGGCCACGACACCGGCCTGTACACCTGGGACTTCCTGTACCGCCTGGGTTCGCAGCAGGACGAACTCCTCGCGCAATACCTCGAGCGCCTGGCGCAGGCCGGGCTCGATCGCGACGCCGACATGGCCAGGCCGGCCGGCGGCGCCTGCCACTCGCACTGAAAAGAGACCATCCATGACCCAGACCCACTTCGGCTACGAGACGGTCGACGAGAACGAGAAGGCCACCCGCGTGCGCGGCGTGTTCGACTCCGTCGCGAAGAAGTACGACGTGATGAACGACCTCATGTCGGGCGGCATGCATCGCGCGTGGAAGAAGTACACCGTGGCGGTGGCCAACCTGAAGGCCGGCGACAAGGCGCTGGACATCGCGGGCGGCACCGGCGACCTGGCGCGCGCGTTCGCCAAGCGCGTCGGCCCCACCGGCGTGGTGGTGCACACCGACATCAACGAGGCGATGCTGCGCGTCGGGCGCGACCGCCTCCTCGACGAGGGCCTGGTGCTGCCAACGTCCATCTGCGACGCCGAGAAGCTGCCGTTTCCCGCCGGCCAGTTCGACCTGGTGAGCGTGGCCTTCGGCCTGCGCAACATGACCCACAAGGATCTCGCGCTGGCCGAGATGAACCGCGTGCTGCGCCCGGGCGGCCGCCTGCTGGTCCTGGAGTTCTCGAAGATCGCCGCGCCGCTGCAGAAGGCCTACGACTGGTACTCGTTCAACGTGCTGCCCAAGGTGGGCCAGCTGGTGGCCGGCGACGCCGAGAGCTACCGCTACCTGGCCGAGTCCATCCGCATGCATCCCGACCAGGCCACGCTCAAGGCGATGATGAAGACGGCCGGCTTCGGCCATGTCGACGTGCACAACATGGCCGGCGGCGCGGTCGCCCTCCACGTCGGCATCAAGTGCTGACATTGGACCCCCACGCTCCTCCGTCGCTGCCCCCCGAGGGGGAGCTCGGTTCGGCTCGGGTGCGACCCTCGCTTCCCGAGAGCTTGAACTAGTCCTGGCGCCTTCGGCGCGTCCCAATACACCAACATGCCAACGATTCTCCTCACGGGCGCGACCGGCTACATCGCCTCCCACACCTGGCTGGAACTGCTGGCCGCCGGCTACGACGTGGTCGGTCTCGATGATTTCTCCAACAGCTCGCCCGAGGTGCTCAACCGCCTCGAGCAGCTGTCAGGCAAGCCGCCGGTGTTCGAGCGCGCCAGCGTCTGCGACGCCGACGCGATGCACGCCGTCTTCGGGCGCCACCGCATCGACGCCGTGGTGCATTTCGCGGCCTTCAAGGCGGTGGGCGAGTCGGTGCAGCAGCCGTTGCGCTACTACGCCAACAACATCGGCGGCCTGCTCACGCTGGCCCAGGCGATGCGCGCGCATGGCGTCAACCGCATCGTCTTCAGCTCGAGTGCCACCGTCTACGGCAAGCCAGGGACGCTGCCCATCCGCGAGGACGCGGCCACCGGCGCCACCAATCCGTACGGCGAGACCAAGCTGATCGGCGAGAAGATCCTGCGCGACATGGCCGCGGCCGAGGCCGGCTGGCAGTCGGGCATCCTGCGCTACTTCAACCCGGTGGGCGCGCACGAGAGCGGCCGCATCGGCGAGGATCCGCGCGGCGTGCCCAACAACCTGATGCCCTACGTGGCCCAGGTGGCCGTGGGCCGGCGCGCGCGCCTGTCCGTCTTCGGCGGCGACTACGACACGCCCGACGGCACCGGCGTGCGCGACTACATCCACGTGGTGGACCTGGCACAGGGCCACGTGGCCGCGCTGAACCGGCTGCTGGCTACGCCCGGCTCGCTGCTGGTCAACCTCGGCACCGGCCGCGGCTACAGCGTGCTTGAGCTGATCGCGGCGTACGAGGGCGCCAGCGGGCGTCCCGTGCCCTACGACGTGGTGGCGCGCCGCGCCGGCGACATCGACAGCTGCTGGGCCGACCCGGCGCTCGCGCTGGCCGAGCTGGGCTGGAGGGCGACGCGCGACCTCGGCGCGATGTGCGCGGACAGCTGGCGCTGGCAGTCGCTGAACCCGAACGGATTCGACGCGTGCTGAATCGGCGTGCCGGCACCGGAGCGACACCTACAATCGCCCCCATGGACTTGCCTTTCCAGGATCTGTGGCTTCCCGCCGTGCGCAACCGCATGGTGCTGTTCGCCAACCACGTGCTCACGGGCTGCCCGCCCGCGGTCGAGCGCCTGCGTGCGCATGCGGGCAAGGCCGTCCGCGTCGACGTGAGCGGCTGGCCGGGCCTGATCCCGGTGCCGCCGCCGCTCACGCTGCGCGTCACGCCGGCCGGCCTGTTCGAGGCCGTGGAGACCGCCGAGGAGGCGGGCGTCGCGCCCGACCTGAACGTGCGCATCGACGCGTCCGAGCCCACCAAGGCGGCAGGCAACGTGTTCAAGGGCGGCCTGCCGCCGATGTCCATCGAGGGCGACGGCGCGCTGGCGGCCGACGTCAACTGGATCGCCCAGAACGTGCGCTGGGACCCGGCGGCCGACGCCGAGCGCTTCTTCGGCCCGACCGTGGCCGAGGGCGTCAGCCGCGCCAGCGCCCAGTTCGCCCAGGCCGCCGACGTGGCCAAGAAGGCGATGGGGCAGATGTTGGACATGCTGCAGGCGCGCAACAAGCCTTGAGAACCTGAGCATGGATCTCCCGCAGAGCCGGTCTTCGGCACGTCCGGCCTGAGCGATGCGTCATTTCGGCCGACTCATCTTCATCGGTTTCACGCTGCTGCGCTTCGGCGTGGACGAGATCGCGCTCGGTCGCGTGCGCCAGCCGTGGCTGCGCCTGCTCGCGCGCATGATCGCCATCGGCCGCAGCTACGACGAGCCGCGCGGCCCGCGGCTGCGCCAGGCGCTGGAGCGGCTGGGCCCGATCTTCATCAAGTTCGGCCAGGTGCTGTCCACGCGGCGCGACCTGCTGCCCGCCGACATCGCCGACGAGCTCGCGCTGCTGCAGGATCGCGTGCCGCCGTTCGACGGCGTCGCCGCGCGCGCGCTGGTGGAGGCGGGGCTGCTCAAGGAGCTCAAGCGCAAGTTCGACGACGTGTTCGAGAGCTTCGACAACACGCCCGTCGCGAGCGCCTCCATCGCCCAGGTGCACTTCGCCACGCTCAAGGGCGGCCGCGAGGTGGCCGTGAAGGTGCTGCGGCCCAACGTGCTGCAGGCCATCGAGAGCGACCTGGCCATCCTGCACACGGTGGCGCGCTGGGTGGAGCGCATCAGCGCCGACGGCAAGCGCCTGCGCCCGCGCGACGTGGTCGCCGAGTTCGACATGTACCTGCATGACGAGCTGGACCTGATCCGCGAGGCGGCCAACGCCGCGCAGCTGCGCCGCAACATGGCCAGCCTGGACCTGATCCTGGTGCCCGAGATGCTGTGGGACTACTGCGCCTCGCGCGTGATGGTGATGGAGCGCATGAACGGCGTGCCCATCAGCCAGGTGGATCGGCTGCGCCAGGCCGGCGTCGACATCCCCAAGCTGGCTCGCGACGGCGTCACCATCTTCTTCACGCAGGTGTTCCGCGACGGCTTCTTCCACGCGGACATGCACCCGGGCAACATCCAGGTGAGCCTGGCGCCCGAGAGCTTCGGGCGCTACATCGCGCTCGACTTCGGCATCATCGGCACGCTCACCGAGTCCGACAAGGACTACCTGGCGCAGAACTTCATCGCCTTCTTCCGGCGCGACTACAAGCGCGTGGCCGAACTGCACATCGAGAGCGGCTGGGTGCCGGCCGACACCCGGCTGGAGGCGCTGGAGAGCGCGGTGCGCACCGTCTGCGAGCCGCACTTCGACCGCCCGCTGAAGGACATCTCGCTGGGCCAGGTGCTGCTGCGGCTGTTCCAGACCTCGCGCCGCTTCAACGTCGAGATCCAGCCGCAGCTGGTGCTGCTGCAGAAGACACTGCTCAACGTGGAGGGCCTGGGCCGCCAGCTGGACCCCGAGCTCGACCTGTGGAGCACGGCGCAGCCCTTCCTCGAGCGCTGGATGAACCAGCAGGTGGGCTGGCGCGGCTTCGTCGAGCGCCTCAAGGACGAGGCGCCACGCTACGCGCACTACATCCCGGCGCTGCCGCGGCTGGTGCACCAGGCGCTGGCCATCGCCGCGCACAAGGTCGAGGGCGACGCCGTGCCCGCGTCGGCCGCGCAGGTGGCCGCGCTGCTGAAGGAGCAGCGGCGCACCAACCGGATGCTGCAGGCGATGCTGTGGGTGGCGGTGGGCTTCGTCGTGGGGCTGTGCGCCGTGCAGCTGTTCGTCCACTTCCGCTGACCGGGCGGCCGCGACCACGGCGTGCCGAAGGCAGCTCCCGCCTCGGTTGTTTCGTCACGAAATGCCCTCATATTCAGGGCTCGCGAGCCGTTCCGGCGGGGTTTCCCACCCCGGCCGGTCCGGGCAATCTATAATTCCGAGTTCAGTTACAAGAGCCAAGCCATGCCGATCTACGCGTATCGCTGCGCTTCGTGCGGCCATTCGCGCGACGTGCTGCAGAAGATTTCCGACCCCGTGCTCACCACGTGCCCGGTCTGCGGCGCCGAGCAGTTCCAGAAGCAGGTGACCGCCGCCGGATTCCAGCTCAAGGGCTCCGGCTGGTACGCCACCGATTTCAAGGGCGGCAGTGCGCCCGCCGCGGCACCCGCGTCGGCCACCTCCGGCGACGCCGGCGGCAGCGCCACGCCGTCCGCACCCGCCCCGGCGCCCGCGCCGTCGTCCGACAGCGGTTCGTCGGCGTCGTCCGCCTCACACGGCGGCGGCAGCTGCGCCTGCCACTGATCGCCCGCCGCCCCATGCACGCCACCACGGCCGCGTTCGCGCGCGGCGGGAGCCCTTCTTGAGAAAATACCTGTTCGCCGGTTTGCTGGTCTGGCTGCCGCTCGCGATCACGGTGGGCGTGCTCATGTGGGCCATCAACCTGATGGACGGCATGTTCCATGGCGTCCTGGTGGGCCTGCAGCGCCTGTTCCATGGCTCCGAGCACGCCGACGGCTCGCAGAACCTCGTCGACCTGCTGATGAGCGTGCCGGGCCTGGGCGTCATCCTGCTGGTGCTGCTGCTGCTGATCACCGGCATGCTGGTCACCAACATGGTGGGCGCGTGGTGGCTCAAGCAGTGGAACAACCTGCTGTCGCACATCCCCATCGTCAAGTCGATCTACGTGTCGGTCAAGCAGGTCTCCGACACCCTGTTCTCCACCAACGGCAACGCGTTCCGCGAGGCCGTGATGGTGCAGTACCCGCGCGAAGGCAGCTGGACGATCGCCTTCGTCACCGGCAAGCCCACGGGCGAGGTCGCGGCGCAGCTGCCGGGCGAGCACCTGAGCCTCTACGTGCCCACCACGCCGAACCCGACGTCGGGCTTCTTCCTGATGATGCCGCGCGAGGCCTGCAGGCCGCTGCGCATGAGCGTCGACGAGGCGTTGAAGTACATCATCTCCATGGGCGTCGTGTCGCCCCCGGCCGGGATCCTCGTCCCGCCGGAGGGGGCCGACCCCAATCGGGTGGGCTGAACGCCACCAGGTCATCGGCGTTCAGTCCTGAGGGTGATCCCCCACCTCCGGCCTGCCACATACCAGATCAAGCCCGCACGCCGCCACGAGGCGTGCCCGGCATCCGAACAAACCGTACCGACAAACGGAGTACCCCCATGCGAACCACCTACTGCGGCCTCGTCGACGACAAGCTGACCGGCCAGACCGTCACCCTCATGGGCTGGGCCCATCGTCGCCGCGACCACGGCAAGCTGATCTTCATCGACCTGCGCGATCGCGAAGGCATCGTGCAGATCGTCTGCGACCAGGATCTCGCCGAGAGCTTCAAGGTTGCCGAGAGCGTGCGCAACGAGTTCTGCCTCAAGGTCGTCGGCGTCGTACGCGCCCGCGCGCCCGAGGCCGTCAACGCCAACATGCCCAGCGGCGCCATCGAGGTGTTCTGCAGCGAGCTGGAGGTGCTCAACCCCAGCGTCACGCCGCCGTTCCAGCTCGACGACGAGAACCTGTCGGAAACGACGCGCCTCACGCACCGCGTGCTGGACCTGCGCCGGCCGCAGATGCAGAAGAACCTGATGCTGCGCTACCGCGTGGCGATGGAGGTGCGCCAGTTCCTCGACAAGAACGGCTTCGTCGACATCGAGACCCCGATGCTGGGCAAGAGCACGCCGGAAGGCGCGCGCGACTACCTCGTGCCCAGCCGCGTGCACGACGGCCACTTCTTCGCGCTGCCGCAGTCGCCGCAGCTGTTCAAGCAGTTGCTGATGGTGGCCGGCTTCGACCGCTACTACCAGATCACCAAGTGCTTCCGCGACGAAGACCTGCGCGCCGACCGCCAGCCCGAGTTCACGCAGATCGACATCGAGACCTCGTTCCTCACGGAGAACGAGATCCGCGACATGTTCGAGGGCATGATCCGCTCGGTGTTCAGGAACGCCATCGGCGTCGACCTGGGCCAGTACCCGGTGATGACCTACGGCGACGCGATGCGCCTATACGGCTCCGACAAGCCCGACCTGCGCATCAACATGGAGTTCACCGAGCTCACCGACGTGATGGGCGATGTCGACTTCAAGGTGTTCTCTTCGGCCGCGACCATGGCCGGCGGCCGCGTCGTGGCGCTGCGCGTCAAGGGCGGCGCCGAGATCAGCCGCGGCGAGATCGACGCCTACACCGAGGTCGTGAAGATCTACGGCGCCAAGGGCCTGGCGTGGATCAAGGTCAACGACGTGACCAAGGGCCGCGAAGGCCTGCAGTCGCCCATCGTGAAGAACCTGCACGACAAGGCGATCGCCGAGATCCTGGCACGCACCGGCGCGGCCAACGGCGACCTGCTGTTCTTCGGCGCCGACAAGGCCAAGATCGTCAACGACGCCATGGGCGCGCTGCGCCTGAAGGTGGGCCACTCCGACTTTGGCAAGGCCAACGGCCTGTTCGAGGACAAGTGGGCGCCGCTGTGGGTGGTCGATTTCCCGATGTTCGAGCGCGACGACGAGGAGGGCCGCTGGAACGCCGTGCACCATCCGTTCACCGCGCCCAAGGACGGCCATGAAGACCTGATGGACACCGATCCGGGCGCGTGCATCGCCAAGGCCTACGACATGGTGCTCAACGGCTGGGAACTGGGCGGCGGCTCGGTGCGTATCCATCGCGCCGACGTGCAGAGCAAGGTGTTCTCGGCACTGAACATCAACCGCGAGGACGCTCAGTCCAAGTTCGGCTTCCTGCTGGACGCGCTGCAGTACGGCGCGCCCCCGCACGGCGGCCTGGCCTTCGGCCTCGACCGCATCGTCACGATGATGACGGGCGCCGAGTCGATCCGCGACGTGATCGCGTTCCCGAAGACGCAGCGCGCGCAGGACCTGCTCACGGGCGCGCCCAGCGTGGTCGACGAGAAGCAGCTGCGCGAGCTGCACATCCGCCTGCGCAACGCCGGGGCGGCGGCCAACGCCGGTTGAGACCAGGGGTCTGGCGTCTCCTCGCTCCGCGCCACGCTGCTCTCGACTGCGAGGGCATTGATCGCGGAGGGAGGCAATGCCTGACCCCGATCGTGAGCGGAATTCCTTGGGCGCGCCCCTCAGCGCACCACGGTGTCGATCACGAAGCGCACGTTGTTGGACCACGGCGCCACCACCGCCGAGGTGCCCGTGAGGTCGCCCGGCTTGGCGCGGCCGCGGCCGCTCTTCGAGACCAGCGCCGTCACGATCACCTTGTCGGCGTGCAGGAAGCGGTCGGGCGAGCCGATCATCTCGCGCGTGCCCACGTCGAAGTCGAACGGCAGGTTGCTGACCTCCACGCGGATCTGCGCCAGCGGCAGGCCGGTCGGGTCGTCCGGCGTGCGCACGGTGACGAAGACGGTGTCGTCGGAGGCCACCAGGCGCGCCAGCTTCGGATCCAGCGTCACCCGGCCCGACAGCAGCGGCGCGATGGCCTCGGCGGCCGCGCTGGCGCCGGTCCGGGTGGCCGGCGCCGAGGCCGAACCACTCGTTGCAGCGGAAGCCGGCGCCGCGCCGGACGCGGACTGGAAGCGTCCATAGGCATCGGGCGCGAGCGATTCGCCGCGCCGGATGCGCTCCAGGCGTTCCTTGCGGCTCTGCGCATCCTGCGCCGCCGCGATCTTGCCCTGCGCCAGGATCTGCTCGCTGCGCGCCCGCAGGCCCGCGTGGCCCGAGATCAGGTAGGCCGTGAACCCGCCGACCAGCGCCAGCATCGCCACGGCGCCCCACACGCGCACCCGCAGCGGCAGCCCGGGCGCCGGCGTGTCGGGCACGAGCAGCTCCATCAGCTTCTTCATCAGCGCCGCGCGTTGCGGCTCGGCTTCTTCGGCGCGCAGCAGCCCCTTGCTCTGGAAATCGTCGATCTGACGCAACTTGGCCTGGATGGCTTCGACTTGAGGATTCATGGGACAGGGGAGCGGTGAATCCGCCATTTTCGCAGGTCGGGAGAGCGGGGCGCCCGGCGCCCGTCCGGCGGCGGATTTGTGGCGACGCGACGCAGGGTCATTGCTCGGCTGCGTACAATAGCAAATGAGAATCAATCGCATCCGCAGCGATGACAAATCCGGGGCCTCCATGCATCACGCCGTCTTCCGCCGCAGCACGCTGTCCGTTGCCGTCCTCCTGCTCGCCGCCGCCCAGGCGCACGCCCAGGCGGCCGCCGGCGTCCCCGAAGTCCAGGAAGTGGTCATCAGCGCCGACGCCTCTGCCGGCGGCCTGAAGGCGCCGTACGCCGGCGGCCAGGTGGCCCGCGGCGGTCGCGTGGGTCTTCTGGGCAGCCAGGACGTGATGGAGACGCCGTTCAACATCACCAACTACACCGCCAAGGTGATCCAGGACTACCAGGCGGCCAGCCTGGCCGACGTGCTGCAGAACGACCCGGGCGTGCGCGTGACGCGCGGCTTCGGCAACTTCCAGCAGGCCTACATGGTGCGCGGCCTGGTCGTCTACTCCGACGACATCGCCTACAACGGCCTGTACGGCCTGCTGCCGCGGCAGTACCTGGCCGCGCAACTGGTCGAGCGCGTGGAGGTGCTGCGCGGCGCCAGCGCGTTCCTCAACGGCGCGGCGCCCGGCGGCAGCGGCCTGGGCGGCGCGATCAACGTGATGCCCAAGCGCGCGGCCAACGCGCCGCAGGCCGAGGTCACCGTGGGCGTCGATGGCGGCGTGCTTTCGGAGGCCGTCGACATCGGCCGCCGCTTCGGCGCGCACAAGGAGCTGGGCCTGCGCGCGAACATCGTGCACAGCGAAGGCGACGCGTCGGTCAAGGGCGAACGCGACAAGCTCGACGCCGCTCTGCTGGGCGCCGACTTCCACGTCGGCAACGTGCGCGCGTCGGCCGACATCGGCTCGCAGGACAACCTGATCAAGGGCGCGACGCCCAACATCACGGTCTCCGGCGCTATCCCGACCGCCCCGAGGGCGGACAAGCAGATCGCCCAGCCCTGGACCTACTCGCACGAGCGCGACACCTTCGGCACGCTGCGCGCCGAGGTCGACCTGGCCGCCGGCGTCACCGCCTGGGCGGCCGGGGGCTTCCGCGAGGGCCACGAGGACAACCAGCTCGAGAACCTTTCGGTGGCGGGCGCCACCGGCGCGCAGACGCTCTACGCCTCGGCGAACTCGCGCAAGGACAGCATCAGGACCGGCGAGGTGGGCCTGCGCGGCTCGTTCGCCACCGGCCCGGTCAGGCACACCGTCGTCGCCTCCTACGGCGCCTACCAGTCGGTCTCGAAGAATGCCTACGCGTTCTCCGACTACCTCGCCCCCGTGTCGGCCGGCACGCTCTACGCCACGCAGTTCGTGGCGATGCCCGCCGAGAACTTCCTGGTCGGCGGCACCTTGTCGAACCCGCTCACCACGCAGCGCCTGGTCACCAGCAGCGAGGCGCTGGCCGACACGCTGAACTTCCTGGACGGCAGCGTGCTGCTGACCGTCGGCGCGCGCCGCCAGCAGATCGAGAGCACGTCGTTCAACTACGGCGACGGCAGCCTCCTCACGCCGGCCAGCAAGGATGCGCGCGTCACGCCGATCGCCGGCCTCGTGTTCCGCGCCAGCAAGCAGGTGTCGCTGTACGCCACCTACGTCGAGGGCCTGCAGGCCGGCGACGTCGCGCCATCGACCTGGTACGACTTCGGCGCGGGCGAGAGCAAGCCCGTCGTCAACGCCAACCAGTCCTTCAAGCCCTACCAGACCCGCCAGGGCGAGATCGGCGTGAAGGTCGACACCGGCACGTACGGCGGCACGGTGAGCGTGTTCCAGTCGCGCAAGCCCACCTACGGCGTCGACACCGCCACCAGCACCTTCGAGCTGCTCAGCACGCAGCGCAACCGCGGCGCCGAGCTCTCGGTCTACGGCGAGGCGCTGCCGGGCGTGCGCGTGCTGGGCGGCGCGAGCTTCCTCGACGCCAGGCTGTCCGGCAGGGACGCCATCGGCTCGCCGCGCTCGCAGTTCAACCTCGGCTTCGACTTCGACGTGCCGTCGGTGGAAGGCCTGGCGCTGAACGTGCGCGGCGTGCACACCGGCAAGCAGTACGCCGATGCGGCCAACACGCAGGTCGTGCCCTCGTGGAACCGCTTCGACGTGGGCGCCCGCTACGTGCTCGACGTGCAGTCGCACGAGGTCACGCTGCGCGCCGGCGTGGCCAACGTCACCAACCGCAACTACTGGGCCTCCGCGGGCGGCTACCCGGGCGCGGGCTACCTGACCGTGGGCGCGCCGCGCACCGTGTCGATCTCGGGCACGTTCTCGTACTGAGCGCCGAATGACGCCTCGCGCGCTGCGGGCCTGGTCCTGGCTGCACAAGTGGAGCAGCCTCGCCAGCACGGTGTTCCTGCTGGTGCTGTGCCTCACCGGCCTGCCGCTCGTCTTCCACCACCAGATCGGGCAGTGGCTGGGCACCGAGGTGGTGTCGCCGCCGCTGCCCGGCGGCGCGCCCCGCGTCACGCTGGACCAGGTGATGGCGGCGGCGAAGACGCGCTTCCCGTCCAAGGTGGGCATGTACGTGTCGCAGGAGCTCGACGACGACACGATCTGGTACGTGACGATGGGCGACACGCCCGGGTCCGCCACCGGCCTGAAGCAGGTGGCCGTCGACGCGCGCACCGGCGCGCCGCTGGCCGAGCCCAAGCTCGATCGCGGGCTGATGTTCGTCGTCCACACGATCCACGTGGACCTGTTCCTCGGGCCGTGGGGCAAGCTGTTCCTCGGCTTCATGGGCCTGCTGATGCTCGCGGCCATCGTCTCGGGCGTGGTGCTCTACGCGCCGTTCATGCGCAAGCTGCGCTTCGGCGAGGTGCGGCGCGAGCGCTCGGCGCGCGCGAAGTGGCTGGACCTGCACAACCTGCTGGGCATCGTCACGCTCACCTGGGCGCTGGTGGTCGGTGCCACCGGCATCGTCAACACCTGGGCCGACCTCGTCATCGAGCACTGGCGCGACGACCAGGTGGCGCGGCTGCTGTCGCACTACCGCGGCATGCCGCCGGTGACGCAGTCGGGCTCGCTGGAGAAGGCGTTCGCGAACGCCCGCGCGCGCGAGCCGGCGATGAAGATCGCGTTCATCGCGTTCCCCGGCACGGCGTTCAGCAGCGAGCACCACTACGGCGTGTTCCTGCGCGGACGCACGGCGCTCACCGGGCGGCTGGTCAAGCCCGTGCTGGTGGACGCGATCACCGGCGAGGTCTCCGCCAGCCGGCCCGCGCCCTGGTACATGGATGCCTTGCTGCTGTCGCAGCCCCTGCACTTCGGCGACTACGGCGGCGTGCCCATGCAATGGCTGTGGGCGCTGCTGGACGTGCTCACCCTCATCGTCCTGGGCAGCGGCCTGTACCTCTGGCTCGGGAAGCGCGGCCCGGTTCGCCGGGTGCTCGCCTCCGACCTGCGGAGCGCGGCGCGATGACGCGCCACGCGTTCTGGTCGCTGTGGGGCTGGCCGCTGGTGCTGGCCATCCTCAGCGGCGCGGGCCTGGTCGGCGGGCTGCTGGGCGACGGCGCCTGGGACTGGCTGACGTGGATCGGGCTGGGCGTGCCGTGCGTCGTGGCGGTCTGGTTCGGGTTGCGCGGCCGCTCGACGCGCTAGCATCGGGCCATGAGTTCCGAGACCTCCGCGCGCCCGCCCAAGATCCCCGAGTCCGTCCTCGTCGTCATCCACACCCCGCGGCTCGACGTGCTGCTGATCGAGCGCGCCGACGCGCCGGGCTACTGGCAGAGTGTCACGGGATCGAAGGACTCGCTGGAAGAGCCGCTCGCCGACACCTGCGTGCGCGAGGTGGCCGAGGAGACCGGGATCGTCGTGGACGCCGCCAGGCTGCGCGACTGCGGGCTCGCCAACGTCTACGAGATCTACCCCCGCTGGCGCGCGCGCTACGCGCCTGGCGTCACGCACAACACCGAGCACGTGTTCGCGCTGGAGGTGCCCGCGGGCACGCCGGTGGTGCTGGCGCCGCGCGAGCACGTGGCGTACCGGTGGCTGCCATGGCGCGAGGCGGCGGACGCCTGCTTCTCGCCGTCCAACGCCGAGGCCATCCTGCACCTGCCGCGCTGGCTCGCCGGCGCGGCTTGACCCCGCGCATGGCGTAGCGGCGGGGCCGGTGGCATGATGCCCCGGCATGAGTATTGCCAGTGGAACGCCCCCGCGAGCGGGTTTCGCGACCATCCTCCACCTCTTCGGTGCGCCTTGCCGCGTGCACCCGCTGCCGTGATGAACCTGACGTCGGAATTCACCGTCCTGCCTCCCCAGACCGCCACCGCGACGACGCGGCTGCGCGTGGCCACGTACAACATCCACAAGGGCGTGCGTGGCATGGGCGCGGCCAAGCGGCTGGAGATCCACAACCTGGTGCTGGGCGTCGAGGCGCTCGACGCCGACCTCGTGTTCCTGCAGGAGGTGAGGCTGCACCATTCGCGCGACGCCGCGCGCTTCGACCAGACCATCCTGGGCTGGCCGGAACAGGGCCAGGCCGAGTTCCTCGCGCCCGAGGGCTACAACTCGGCCTACCGCTCCAATGCCTTCACCAGGCACGGCGAGCACGGCAACGCGCTGCTCTCGCGCTGGCCGCTGGGCGACGCGGGCCACCACGACGTGTCCGACCACCGCTTCGAGCAGCGCGGGCTGCTGTACGTGCCGGTGGACTGGAACGGCACCACGGTGCACGCCATCGTCGCGCATTTCGGGCTGGTGCATTCCAGCCGACTGCGCCAGGCGCAGCGGCTGGCGCAGTACATCGCCAGCGAACTGCCGCACGACGAGCCCGTGCTCGTGGCGGGCGACTTCAACGACTGGGGCGAGCGCCTGGACGGCCCGATGGCCGCGGCCGGCCTCACGCGCGCGCTGTCGGCCGACAGGCGCCTGCCCAAGCGGCCCACCTTCCCGTCGCGCCTGCCGGTCTTCTCGCTGGATCGCATCTACATGCGCGGCTTCCGCTGCGAGGGCACGATGGTGCCGCGCGGCGGCGGCTGGGCGCGGATGTCCGACCACCTGCCGTACGTCGCCGAGCTTGAGCTAAATTGACGGCTGGCGCGTTCGCGCCGCCGTCGGCCACGTCGGCCGACATCATCAAGGGGAGATCCGCGATCCACGCCAAGCGATGTGAACGAGCCAGCGCGCGCGCGCCCTGGAGCCTGGGCGTCAAGCCGAAGTTCGAGGGCGGCCACGTCGTCGACCTGCTGCGCGGCGGCGACGCCCTGTTCCCGGCGATGGGCACGGCCATCGCGCAGGCGCGCCGCACCATCTGGCTGGCCACCTACATCTTCCACGACGACGCCGTCGCCCAGACGCTGGCACTGCTGCTGGCCGAGGCGGCGCGGCGCGGCGTGCAGGTGCGCGTGGTGGTGGACGGCTTCGGCTCCAAGGCCACGCTGGTCGCGCTGCGCGAGTGGATGGCGCCCGCGGGCGTCCAGCTGGCCGTGTTCCGCCCCATCGATCGCTGGTGGAGCTACTTCCAGCCGGGCCAGGCGCGCCGGCTGCACCAGAAGCTGTGCGTGATCGACGGCGAGGTGGGCTTCGTCGGCGGCATCAACCTGATCGCCGACCGCAACGACCTGCACCACGGCTGGAGCGATGCCCCGCGCCTGGACTTCGCGGTTTGCCTGCGCGGCAGCGCGGTGGCCGAGGTGGAGCAGTCGGTTCAGGCGATCTGGACCCGCGCGACGCTGGGCCGCGTGTGGCGCGACGAGCTCGCGAGCCTGGTGCGCAGCGCCGCGCCGATGGCCCGCGCCCGCCGCCTGGCCACGCGGCTGCGCATCGTGCGGCCGAAGCGCGCCAACCCGGGCGCGACGCAGCCGCCGGTGAGCCTGGCCTTCGTGGTGCGCGACAACCTGCGCCAGCGCCGCTCCATCGAGCGCGTCTACATGGACGCGATCCAGCACGCGCGCCACCGCATCGACCTGGTGACGCCGTACTTCTATCCCGACCGGCGCTTCCGCGTCGAGCTCGCCAACGCGGCCGAGCGCGGCGTGAAGGTGCGCCTGCTGCTGCAGGGCAAGATCGACTACCGCATCGCCGGCATGGCCGCGCGGGTGCTCTACGACGAGCTGCTGGCCAAGGGCGTGCAGATCTTCGAGTACACGCCCGCCTACCTGCACGCGAAGATGGCCGTGGTCGACGACGACTGGGCCACGCTGGGCAGCTCCAACATCGACCCGCTGTCGCTGCTGCTGAACCTGGAGGCCAACGTGGTGGTGTGCGACGCGCCGTTCGCGGCGCGCGCGGCCGAGGAGCTGGAGATCGCGATGGCCGCCTCCCGCCCGGTGATGGCGCCGCCCTACGCCAAGGGCTGGCTGGCCGTGGTGCGCCGCACCTTCGTCGCGATGGTGGCGCACTGGTTCCTGCGCATGGCCGGCATCAATGGACGCTACTGATCCGCGCGCGCGCCAGCGCCTCGCGCGGGTCGACGCCGAAGCGGTTCGGGCCGCGGGTGCCGGGCAGCAGGCCGACGACCAGCATCACCAGCAGGCCGATGCCCGTGAGGTTGACGAGCAGCCACCACCCCGAGAAGTTGAAGTCGTGCAGGCGCTTGGCCGAGACCGCGATGCAGGGCCAGGCGAACACGAGGTTGACGAGCTTGCCGGCGACGTCGTCGTCCACCCGCGCGATGTCGAGCAGGGCGTTGACGAACACCATCATCAGGAACAGCGACAGCACGCCGTGCAGCCAGAACGTGCGCCGCGGGATGCGGCCCTTCAGGCCCAGGTAGAGCTGGGGCAGCGACGTGCGCTGCGGGTCGGCGCCGAGCGCCAGCGCGGTGAGTTCGTCCAGCGGCAGGCCGGCGGATCGCGGCGCGGGGGTGGGGAGCGGCTCCATGCGGGCCAGTATTCCATGCGGGTCGGGCGCGCATGTGACGGCGCGCGCATTCGCGTGACGTGGTTGCGCGGAGCGTTGCTGGCGCGCCGCACCGGGCGGCTCGCGCGAGGCGGAATTGGCGGCTGACCTCGTCGTCCGCCGCCCGCAGGGCCTCTATTGCCCCGCCGGCGACTTCTACGTCGACCCCTGGCGCCAGGTGGAGCGCGCAGTGATCACCCACGCCCACGCCGACCACGCCCGCACCGGCCATCGCCATTACCTCGCCGCCCGGCGCGGCGTGGGCGTGCTGCGCGCGCGGCTGGGCCGGATCGACGTCACCGGCCTCGACTGGGGCGAGACCGTCACCTTGGGCGCGGCGCGCGTGAGCCTGCATCCGGCCGGCCACATCCTGGGCTCGGCGCAGGTGCGCATCGAGGTCGACGGCCAGGTGTGGGTGCTCGCCGGCGACTACTGCGTCTCGACGCTGGGCGACGCCAACCCCACCTGCGAGCCCTTCGAGCCGGTGCGCTGCGACTGCTTCGTCACCGAGGCCACCTTCGGCCTGCCCCTCTACCGCTGGCCGCGCCACGCCGACGTGTTCGACGACATGAACGGCTGGTGGCAGGCCAACGCCGCGGCCGGCGAGGCCAGCCTGGTGGGCGCCTACAGCCTGGGCAAGACCCAGCACGTGCTGGCCGGCATCGCCGCCGACCTCGGCCCGATCTACGTGCACCCGGCGGCCGAGGCGATCAACGCCGCGCACCGGGCCGAAGGCGTGCGGCTGCCGGCCACGCGGCCCTGGGGCGACCTGGACGACCCGCGGGCGCTGCGCGGCGCCCTGGTCGTGGCGCCGCCCGGCGCAAGCGCGCCCTGGCGCTGGCAGCGCTCGGTGCGGGTGCGCGAATCGTTCGCCAGCGGCTGGATGCAGCAGCACGGCGCGCGCCATCGGGCGGGGCTGGATCGCGGCTTCGTCCTGAGCGACCACGCCGACTGGCCGGGGCTGCTCGCCGCGGTCGACGCGGCCCGCTGCGGCCGCGTGATCGTCACCCACGGCGACGAGGCGGCGCTGGTGCGAGCCGTCACCGACAAGGGGTTGCGGTGCGGCACCTTCCGCACCGCGTTCGGCGACGAGGCGCCGGGCGAGGGCGGGGCGGCCGAGTGACCTGCTCCGCAATACCCCGGCAGGCATATCCCACGATTTGCCGCGATCTCTTGCGCCGCGTTGTTTGTGGGCAGATCGCAACAATATCCGGACAAATGCAACGT
>JABCYW010000031.1 GCA_013289985.1 Betaproteobacteria bacterium
GCTTGCCGCTCGCGAACACGGTGGCCACCTGCGGCACGACGTAGGTGACCAGGAAGCCGACGATGAAGACCGCGATCACCGAGACGATGGCCGGATACAGCGCCGCGCCGATCAGCTTGCCCTTGAGGGCCTGGCGTTCCTCCAGGTCGTCGGCCAGGCGCTCCAGCACGCGGCCCAGCGCGCCGCTCTGCTCGCCCGCGGCGACGACCGCGCGGTAGACGTCGTCGAACTCGCGCGGCACGCTGCCCAGCGCGCGCGCGAAGGGCGTACCGCCGTTGACCTCGCTGCGCAGATGCGCGATCAGGTCGCGCTGGCGCTGCTCCTCGGCCTCGTCGGCGAGCGCGGTGAGCGCGCGTTCGAGCGGCAGGCCGGCGCCCACCAGGCCGGCGAGCTGGCGCGTCCACACGGCCAGGCCCGACGACGAGAACGCCTTGGGCACGAAGAAGCCCTGCCTGGCGCCGCCGGCCTCCGTCACGGCCACCGGCTGCAGGCCCAGCGGCACCAGTTGCAGCCCGCGCAGGTGCGTGCGCGCGGCCTTCATCGTCTCGGCCTCGACGATGCCGGTGGACGACTTGCCGTTGGCGTCGAGCGCCTCGTATTTGTAGGCCGGCATGGGATGCCCTAGTCGCGGGTCACGCGGACGACTTCTTCCAGCGACGTGACACCCTCGCGCACCAGGCGCTCGCCGTCCTCGCGCATCGAGCGCATGCCGTTGGCCACGGCGGCCTTGATCAGGTCGTGCTCGGCGGCGCGGCCGTGGATCAGGCTCTGGATGGCCTCGTCCACCACCAGCAGCTCGTAGACGCCGGTGCGGCCCTTGTAGCCCGAGCTCACGCAGTGCTCGCAGCCCACCGGATGCCAGCGATGGTGCTCGTCCTCGCGCTTGCAGTACTCGCAGAGCTTGCGCACGAGGCGCTGCGCCAGCACGCCCAGCAGCGACGAGCTGAGCAGGAAGGGCTCCACGCCCATGTCGATCAGCCGGTTGACCGTGGACGGCGCGTCGTTGGTGTGCACGGTGGCCAGCACCAGGTGGCCCGTCAGCGAGGCCTGGATGGCGATCTGGGCGGTCTCGAAATCGCGGATCTCGCCGATCATCACCACGTCGGGATCCTGGCGCAGGATCGCGCGCAGCGCCTTGGCGAACGTGAGGTCGATCTTCGGGTTGACCTGCGTCTGGCCGATGCCGGGCAGCTCGTATTCGACCGGGTCTTCCACCGTGAGCACGTTGGACGTGCGCGTGTCCAGGCGCGTGAGCGACGCGTACAGCGTGGTCGTCTTGCCCGAGCCGGTGGGGCCGGTCACCAGCACGATGCCGTGCGGCTGCTGCACCAGGCGGTGGAACTGCGCCAGCACCTCGCCGTCCATGCCCAGCGACTCGAGGCTGAACTTCTGCTCGCCCTTGTCCAGCAGGCGCAGCACCGCGCGCTCGCCGTGCGCCGACGGCAGCGTGGAGACGCGCACGTCGATGGCGCGGCCGCCGATGCGCAGCGAGATGCGGCCGTCCTGCGGCAGGCGCTTCTCGGAGATGTCCAACTCGGCCATGATCTTCAGGCGCGAGATGAGCGCGGCGTGCAGCGCCTTGTTGGGCTGCACCACCTCGCGCAGCGTACCGTCCACGCGGAAGCGCACGCTGGAGCTGCGCTCGTAGGGCTCGATGTGGATGTCGCTCGCGCCGTCCTTGGCCGCCTGCGTGAGCAGCGCGTTGAGCATGCGGATGATGGGCGCGTCGTTGGAGGCCTCCAGCAGGTCTTCCACCGCGGGCAGCTCCTGCATCATGCGCGACAGGTCGACGGCGCTCTCCACCTCGCCCACCACCGACGCGGCGCTGCCCTGGCCGCCGGAGTAGGCCTGCGCGATGCGGGTCTGCAGCGCGGCCGGCGTCTCGCGCTCGATGCGGTCGACGGCATGCAGCCGCAGCACCTCGGCCAGCGCCGTGCGCGAGGTGCCGTCGCTGACGTGCAGCACGCGCTCGCGGCCGTCGTCCTCGATCAGCACCGAATACGTCTTGGCCCAGGCGTAGGGCAGGGGATGGCGTGCGCCCATGGTGGCCTCGCTCGGATTACTTGGTGGGCGACGGCGGCGGCGGATCGCGCAGGTCGGGCACCGGCGTCACGCTGGGCACGTCGATCGACTTCGTCTGGGGATCCTGCGGCACGCCGGTGTCGATGTGCGTGTTGGGCTTGACGGCAGGCACGACCGGCGCGTCGTTGACCCGCATCAGCAGGCTCGGGTCCGGCTGCAGGCTCTGCTGCTGGGCCCGGATCGAGTCGTAGCGGTTGATGGTGAGCTTGTCGGCGTCCGCCTGGGTGCGGATCACGATCGGGCGCAGGAACAGCATCAGGTTGCTCTTGTGGCGCGTGCGGTCGGAGCTCTTGAACAGGTTGCCCAGCAGCGGGATGCTCTGCAGCAGCGGCACGCCGGTGGTGTTGTCGTTGTACTCGTCCTTGATGAGCCCGCCGAGGGCGATCATGGCGCCGTCGTCGACGGTGACGTAGGTCTCGACCGAGGTCTTGTTCGTGACCTGGCTGTTGGTGCCCAGGACCGACGAATTCTCCTCGTAGATCGTCATGCGCACGGTGCCGTTCTCGCCGATCTGGCTCTTGATGCGCAGCGTGATGCCCACGTCCTGGCGTTCCACTGTCTGGAACGGGTTGACGCTGCTGCTGCTGCCACCGGTGTTGGTGAAGCTGCCTGTGACCAGCGGGATGTTCTGGCCGACGACGATCTTGGCTTCCTCGTTGTCCATCGCGATGAGGTTGGGCGTGGACAGCACGTTGCCGCCGGCGTTCGTCTCGAGGAAGTGGGCCAGCGCGGCCAGCGTGTAGACGCCGTTGATCTTGGGCACCCAGCCCAGGTTGAGGCCGTTGCCGAGCTGGCTCGAGACTGTGGTGCCGGAAGACGTCGTGGTGGTGGTCGTCGTGCCGCCCCGCGCGACCGTGCCAGCGGCCACCGCGAGGTCGATGATGTTGCCGCCGCCGTTGCCATTGGCGTTCTGCGCGAAATTGGTCCCGCCGCCCACGTAGGAATTGCCGCCCGCGCCCAGCAGGCCCTGCCACTGGAAGCCGATGTCGGCCGCCTTGGTGGCGTCGACGGTGATCATCAGCGCCTCGACGTAGACCTGCGCGCGGCGCACGTCGAGCTGGTCGATCACCTGGCGCATCTGGCGGTACACCGGCTCGGAGGCGGTGATGATCAGCGAGTTGGTGGCCGGGTCGGCCTGCACCTGGCCGCCGGTGGACGGCCGCGCCGACGCGGCCACCGGCGTGGTGGCCTGGGCCGAGGCGCCGCCGGCGGTGCCGGAGCTGCCGGTGGCCGCGCTCGGGTTCTGCGTGGCCGTGCTGCGGCCGTCGGCAGCCGATGTACCGCCGGTGCCGCCCGACGTGCCGCCGCCGCCGCCGCCCGTGCTGCCGGCCGAGATCGCGGCGCGCAGCAGTTCGGCCATCTTCACGGCGTCGGAGTTCTTCAGGTAGACCACCCAGATGTTGCCCGCGGGGCCACCGTTGGGCGTCGGCTGGTCCAGCTTGTCGATGATGTTGAGCGCGGTGGCCATGCGCGCCTGGTTGGGCGCGCGCACGATCAGCGAGTTGGTGCGGTTCTCCACGATGACGGACGTCGAGCTGGTCTGCCCGGGCACGCCCGGCGTGGAGGCGCCGGAGCCGTCGATCAGCTTCTGCACCGTCTGCACCACGTCGGAGGCCACCGCGTTCTTCAGCGGCACCACCTGCAGCTCGCCGCCGGCGGGCTGGTCGAGCGCGGCGATGATCTTGGCCATGCGCTGCAGGTTGTCGGCGTAGTCGGTGATGACCAGCGAGTTGTTGCCCGGGCTCGCGTTGATCGTGTTGTTGGCGGTGATCAGCGGGCGCAGCACGGCCACGAGGTTGTTCGGGTTCTCGTAGTTGAGCTTGAAGATCTGCGTGAGCACCTGGTCGCCGCGCACCGAGGGCGCGCCCACCGAGACGGCGCTGGTCTGCAGCTTCGCGTCGGCCTCGGGCACCACCTTCAGGAAGCCGCCCGACTCCACCACCGTGAAGCCGAGTCCGCGCAGCGCCGACAGGTAGTTGCGATAGGCCTCGCCCAGCGGCTGCGGCTTGTCGTTGTAGACGGTGATGTTGCCCTTGACGCGCGGGTCGACCAGGATGTCGCGGTTGAGCATGGCGCCGATGGCGCGCGAGACGGCCTCGATGTCGGCGTTGACGAAGTTCAGCGTCACCTTCTGGCTCGTGGAGCGCGAGGTGGGCACCACGTCGTCGGCCGAGCCGTCCGCCGAGGACGCGGCCTGGCCGGCCTTGCTCGGCGCGGCCTGGAGCTGCGGGGTGACGGACGAGGCGAGCAGGGCGATCGCGATGGAGGTCGCGTGCAGACGGCGGAGGGAGAGTGCGGTTCGTTCCATGATCACCCGATCGAAATGACGGACAGCGCACCGTTGCGGCGTCCGATGAGATTCAGCAAGTTGTCCAGCGCCGCCTCGGCGCCCGGGGCGGCCGAGGCCTCGGCCCGGACGCGCAGGCCCGTGGCGCCGATGAGGCCGCTGCCCTTGATCCGCAGCGCGCCGTCGATGGTCGAGATCCACACCAGCGCGCGCGTGGCGCCGTCGCCCGGCCGGACCTGCGTGCTCGAGTCCGGCTGGATGAGGACGCGGTACGTGCCCAGCGAGTCGAGCGTGGTCAGCCGCGACGAGGCCTGGCGGATCTCCACCTGCGCGCTGCCCAGTGTGCTCCAGTGTCCGCCCTTGAGCGCGAACGACAGGTTGTGCGTGCTCAGCGTGAGCACGCCGCCGGGATGGATCGTGTTCCAGGGGAAGCCGCGGCCCTCGAGCCAGCCCATGGGCCACTGGCCCAGCGGCGTGCCGCCAGCCAGCGCCGCCTCGTCGGCGCCGCCCGGCCTCCCCGGGGCGGCCGGCGCCGCGGGCTTGCCGCGCTCGTCGGGGCCGATGACGTTCACCTGCCAGGCGTCGAGCGTGCGGCGCACGCTGAGATCCATGCCGTGCGCCAGGCAGCAGTCCTGCGTGAGGTGCAGCGACAGCCCGTTCCAGCGCGGGCGCAGCGTCCATTCGAGCCGGGTGGGCAGCACCGAGGCGTCGTGGCTGCCCTGGCCGCCGGTGAGCACCGTGATGGCGCTGCCGCTCCACACCGTGCCCTCGGCCTCGGCCAGCAGGAACTGGTCGCCGGTGGCGCTGGCCACGGCGTTGGCGAGCAGGCTGGCCGGCAGCGTGGCCACGATGCCCGTCACCAGCCCGATGGCCGCGCCGGCGATCGCGAACCGGCGATGGCGCCGCAGCAGGCGCGCCTGGCCTTCCTCGGGCGGCTTGGCGAACCGCGACGGCGCGAAGCCGCGCTTGGCCTTGGCCGGGCGCAAACGGACGATGCTCATCAGGCCACCCTCCGCCTGGCGGCTGCGGTGCGTGCGCCTTCGGGCGGCCGTGCGGCGCACTGCAAGCGTCCCGCGCGAGGAGTGGACACGGCTCCGGCCATCACTGCGGCGAACCCATCGCGACGACCAGCGTGCCGTTGTAGCCGTCGCCGGCGCGCACGAGGTTGGCCTCGATCGGGCGAGCGCGCGCGCCGCCGCGGGCCTGGATCAGCCACTTGCGGAGGTCCTCGCCGCTGGCGCCGGTGAGCGACAGCACGGCGCGGTCGTTCTGGACCGACAGCTTGGCCTTGCCGCCGAGCGCGTCGGTGGCGGCCTTCAGCACCTGCTCGGCCACCGCCTGCGGCACCGGCGGCAGCGCGCGCAGCTGCTTGGCCTCGTTGGAGATGGCCTGCATCTGCAGCAGTTGCGCGTCGGCCTGCTCGCGCAGCGCCGGCGCGTCGTCGAGCGTCTTCCACGCCGGCCGCACGAACACGAGCCAGACGAACAGGAAGGCCAGCGCGAGGCCGATGACGACCACCATCTGGCGTTCGCACGCATCGAGCTTCGTGTAGCGTTCGCGCAATTGGTCGCGGGTGTCGGTGATGGCGCTCATCTACTTGCTCCGCGCCGAGGGCTGGCGATGGCTCAGCACCAGCTTGCCGGTGTTCGACTGCACGTCGACGTTGGCGGCGCGCAGCTGCGTGGTGAATCGTTCGATTTCCTGCGGCGACCAGCCGTTGGCCGGCAGCGTCAGGTGTCCGGGCTCGAACTTCAGGTTGTCGATGGGCGAGTGGCTTTGCGGCCAGGCGGATTCCGCGGCCTGCAGCAGCGTCTCGATGTCGCCGTCGCCGGGGTGGCCGGCGGCGGCGCGCAGCGTGTCGATCTCCTTCTGGGCCTGCGCGGCGGGCTCGTAGATGGACTTCACGTTGGGGAAGGTCTCGGCCACGATCGTGGTGAGCGCCGCCTTCTTGGCCGCGATGCGGCTGCTTTCCTGGAACGCGCGGATGTTCAGGCCCAGCAGCGTCACCACCACCAGCGCCGCGAGCCCGATGCGCGTGACGCGCCATGCGGGGTCGAAGGCGAAGCGGGCGGCCAGGTCGCGCACCAGCTTGACGCCGCGGCGCTGCGGCGCGAGCTCGAACTGCAGCAGGTTCCAGCCGGCGCGCGCGGCGCGCAGGGCCTGTTCCTCGTCGGTGACCGACGCCACGGGCATGCCCACGAACTCGCTGGCGTCGAGCGCCGTCTCGGGCGTGGCCGTCCAGCGCACGACGGTGTCCTCGGGCAGCGCGGTGAGCAGGGCGCGCGACACGGGGCTGGCGAGCGGCACGCACAGCACGCCGGCGTCGTCGCGCCAGGCGAGCTGGGCCGGCTCGTCGGGGCCGCCCTCGCGGAAGGTGTGGCCGGCCACGCCCTGGTCGGGCCACCACGAGGGCACCGCGCGGTCCAGCGCGACGTTGCCGGCCTCGAGCGCGTCGAGCTGGGCGCGCAGCCACGGCTTGTTGACCACCGCCACCCAGTGCTCGGCGCCGGCCTTGGCGTCGGGCGCCACGGCCAGGTGGATGTCGTCCTCGTCCTCCAGCAGGCCCTCCTCCATCACGCCGGTGAGCGCGGCGCGCAGGCGGGCGGCGGGGGCCTTGGGGATCGCGATGCGCTGGAACGCCACGTCGGCCGGGCGCAGCACCAGCACCACCTGGGCCGCGCGCGGCAGCGCCGCCGGTGCCGCCCGCCCGTGCTCGGTCACGCGCTGGCCGTCGGTGCTCAGCACGTAGTCGAACTCGGCGGGCGCGGCATGGCCGGCGGTCGTCGGGGCAGCGAGCCGGGGCTGGGCTGCAGGCAGGATGATCAGCGTGGACATGGGTTGCGAAAGGCGAATTTACAGCCAGCGTGTGAACGCCGGATGCCCGCGCCGGCACGGCGTGCTCGGCGGGGCCGCAGGGGCAAAGCTGGGTATTGTGGCCTGTGGCGGTGACGGTTCCGGCGACTTTGTGTCACACGGCGCTGCGGGAAAACGCGAAGGGCAGGTTCGGCGACGGCGACGGCAATCCCTTGTTCGCGGTATCGCGTCATGTGGCGTCGGGCGCAAGCCGCTCGCGCCGCAACACCTGGATCGGAGAGAACGGGTCCTTGCGCCACACCACGGAACGCTCGCGCACGACGTGCTGCTCGAGGCGCAGCTGGCCGTAGATCTCGAAGTGGTAGGACTTCACGTCGACCTGGTTCCTCGGGAGGCCTTCCTGCGGCTCCCAGGGGGTGGCGGCGTTGCGGCTCAACGCGAGCCAGATGTCGGTCGGCTTGGTGAACGGGTGCGTCTGGCGGGCCAGGATGAGCTGCTGGGCCTGCGCGCGCGAGATCCCCGGAAGCGCCGCCATCAGCACCTCCGCGGGCGCCGTGTTCGCGTTGATGGTGGTCAGGACCAAGCCCTGTTGTCCCGCGCCGGGCGGCAGCAACTGCACGAACGGCTCCAGCTGCTTGAGCACCTTCGGGTCGATCCCGTACCAGGCCAGGTCGTCCAGCTGCACGGGCATCAGCACGCTGTTGCCGGGCTGGCCGCCGGTGCCGGCGTTCTGCTGCGCATTGAAGCTCTCGCTCAGGCCCGCGCCCAGCGTCGTGGCGACCTCGGGCGAGATGCCGATGGCGGTGCAGATGATCTTCAGCCGGTTGATCTCGCTGAACTTGCCGGTCTCCGCGGTTGTCGGAACCACGAGGTTGTACAGGTTGTACTTGCCCTCGGCGTCGCTGATCTGCCCCGATAGGTAGGCCTCCGGGCCGCCCTCGGAGGAATGGTTGCCGTCGGCCGACAGGAAACTGGACAGCTTGGTCTCGGCCAGCGGCGTGGCCCAGGGCTGGCCCAGGTCGTCCTCGGTCTGGCCGTTGCGGACGGACGACTTCAGGATCAGGTTGCCCCAGTCCAGCGACGAGTTGAGCAGCCACTCGGCCTGCGCCCGCGTGCGCTCGGCGGCCTCCACCTCGATGCCGCGCCATTGCAGCCACACCATGCCGGCGGCCAGCGTGGCCACGAGGGTCATGATCAGCAGCGCCAGCAGGATCGCGGCGCCGGCCTGCCGGCGGTGGCGGCGCGGGGTCACCATCGCGGCAGCTCCCGTTCGCGCGTGAGCTCGCCCTCGGGCAGCTTCAGCGAGATGCGGATCGCGCTGGGCTGCACGGGCACCACCTTCGCTCCCCCGGGCTGGACGGGCTGCGCCTGTGCGCCCTGCGTGGACTGCACGTTGTTCCAGCTGCAGCCGTTGATGTTGACCGCGGCGGGGTTGCACAGGTAGACCTGGAACGAGTCGACGTTGTCGAGCACGGTGACCGCGTTGCCGCTGATGGCGTCCCACTGCTGGGTGCGCATCCACGCGTCGGTGAGCTCGGACATGTGGATATACGAGCCGCTGGCCCAGCGCTGCCAGCGCCGGTCCTGCAGCGTCCACAGCACCAGCTGGATGCCCTCGTGCGTGCGGCGCGCCACCCGCAGCGTGGCGCCGTCGAACATCACCGCCTGCGGCAGCACCTTGCTGTCGACGATCTGCGAGACGTCGTACTCGAACTGCGACATGCCCGTGTTGAGCTTGAGCGTGCGGTCGGTGGCCGCCAGCGCGGTGTCCTTGGCGCGCATCACGGCGTCGATGCCCCGGAAGGCCATGGCCGACAGGATGGCCATGATCACCAGCGCGACCAGCACCTCGACGAGCGTGAAGCCCGCGGCGGGGCGATGCGTTGCGTGCGCGGCCATCAGTGCGCCGACATCACGGTGGAGATGGTCAGCAGCTCGCGGTCGTCCTCGTTGGCGACGACGGCGTCCACGCGGTGGAAGCTGGGATTCGGCGTGGGCTGCACGTTGACCGTGCCCTTGAAGGTGCGCCCGAGCTGGATGCAGCTGAAGGACGACTTGCCCACGCTGGGCAACTCGCCCGTCAGGTGCAGCTCGGTCAGCTGGTTGTCGGCGCACCACTGCGCGAGCACGACGTCGGACAGGCGCTGCGAGGTGTCGACGACCGAGCTCGCGGCGCGCGAGCCGGCGGCCAGCGAGATGGCGACGATCGCGAGCGCGACCATCACCTCGATCAGCGTGAAGCCGCGCGCGGCGTTCATCGGGCGGCCACCGCGTCGGCGCCGGTGACGATCTGGAACGGCGACAGGCCGTCGGTGCCGACGGCCAGTTCGTGCTCGCCCAGGTGCAGCATCACGCGCTGCGCGGGCAGCAGCGGCTCGGGGCCCAGGCGCAGCTGCGGCGCGCCGACGATGGTCGCCGTGGTCTCGCCGTCCAGCCACCCGGTGGGCAGTTCCTTGGCCGCGAGCGACGGCAGGCCCTGGAACTGGAAGCCGCCGGTGGCCAGCGGCTGCCAGCGCACCTCGGTGCCGACGATGCGCGATTGCGTGCGGGCGGTCTCGAGCAGCGCGGAAAGGCGGGCGCCCTCTTCCTCGAGCTTGCTCTGCGAGCGGTCGCGCAGCGTCAGCGAGATGGCCGCCGAGGCCACGGCCACGATCAGCACCACGACCATCAACTCCAGCAAGGTGAAGCCGGCCGCGGCGCGGCGCGGCCTACTGCCAGGAACCGATGTCCGCGTCGTTGCCTTCACCGCCGGGCTGCCCGTCGGCACCAAAGCTGAACACATCGATTTCTCCGTGCACGCCCGGGTTGGCGTACTGGTAGGGGTGGTGCCAGGGGTCGTCGGGCAGCTTGTCGAGGTAGCTGCGCCAGTTGCCGGGAATCGTGCCGCCGGTGGGCTTGGCGACGAGCGCCTGCAGGCCCTGGTCGCTGCTCGGGTAGCGGCCGTTGTCCAGCTTGTACATCTTCAGCGCGTTCATCAGGTTGGAGATGTCGGCCTGCGCCGCGGTGATCTTGGCCCTGTCGACGTTCTCCAGCACCTTCGGCGCGATCAGCGCCGCGAGCACGCCGATGATGACGATCACGACCATCAGCTCGAGCAACGTGAAGCCACGTGAACGGCGGCGTGCGGTGATGACTTGATTCATGAAGGGAATTCCGTAAGGCCTGCGGCCACCAAGTCTTGAATCATAATCCGCGCATGAGTTCCCGCTGGACCGGCTTTTTCGTCTGGGCCCTGGTGGCGGCAAGCGCCGCTTTCTGGGGTCTGAAGATCTTCGCCGCCACGCGGCCCGTGCCCCCCGGGGCGCAGGCGCCGCAGGCGGTGGCGGCCAATGGGCCGATGGAGCGCCTGTTCGGCGCCATCGTCGTGCCGACGGTCGCTGCGGCGCAGGTGCATCCGGAGAGCGAACGCTTCCAGCTCGTGGGCGTCATCGCCCCGCCCAGCGGCTCGGCCGGCGGAGGCTTCGCCGTCGTGACGATCGACGGCCAGCCGGCGCGCACGTGGCGCGTGGGCTCGGTCCTCGACGGCAACACCACCCTGCTGGCGGTGAGCAAGCGCGGCGCCGAGTTCGGCCCGTCCGGCGGCCCCACCGCGTTCTCGCTGCAACTGCCCGAGCCCGCGGCCGCCGAGACCGGCACGCTGCAGCCGGCCGTCTCGCAGCCCGATCCCGCGCAGAGCCAGCGTGTCCCGCAGCCCGCCAACGCGCCGCAGTTCACGCCGCAGATGCCGGGCCAGGCCGTGCCGCTCAACGGCGTGCCCGGCCGCGGCGGCATGCATCCCCAGAACCGCGGCGGCATGAACAACGGCGTCGCGCCCTCGCGCGTGGGCCAGCCGCCGGAAGGCACGACCGAGGCGCCGCCGCTGCAGCAATAGGCCCGCTCCCGGGGGCACGCCGAAGGGGTCTGGCATCTCCTCGAATCGCGTCGAGGCGAAGCCGCGAGCCGTCAAGTCGAACGCGATTCGAGGCAATGCCTGACCCCGATCCCCGGCTCACGATCGGGGTCAGGCATTGCCTTCATCCGCGATCCAGACCGCCGCGATTGTCGGCGAAGCGGCGCGGACGAAGGAGATGCCAGACCCCTTTGCCGGCCTTTCCAATTCTTTACACGCCCAGCGCCTGCGCCACCTGCAGCAGGTCGGCGAACCGGTGCGCACCGGCGCGCGGCGGCTCGCTCGCGTGCGCGCCGTCGGGCCGGCAGATCCAGCCCGCGTGCAGGCCGGCGGCGAGGGCGCCGTCCACGTCGGCGGCCAGGTCGTCGCCCAGGTGCAGTACCTGGTGCGGGGCGGCGCCGGCCGCGGCGCAAGCGGCCGCGAAGATCGTCGGATCGGGCTTGGCAGCGCCGTGCAATCGCGCCGAGACCGAGCCGGAGAAGAAGCGCTCCAGCCCGATGCGGCGCACCTCCGCGTTGCCGTTGCTCACGGCCACCAGCCGGTAGCGCGAGGCCAGTCGTTCCAGGCCCGGCAGCACGTCGTCGTACAGCGTCACGGCGTGGCGGGCCTCGAAGAACACCTCGAACGCGAGCTCGGCCAGTGCCGGGTCGTCGCCGTGGCGCGCCAGCCCGCGGCGGATCGTCTCCAGGCGGATCGCGCTGAGGTCGTGCCCCCAGTGCGGGTGCTCGGCGGCCACCTCCGCGCGCAGCGCCAGCATCGCGGCCGGCGGCAGGCCTTGGGCGGTGGCTGGCGCGTGCGTGCGCAGCCAGCCGGCCAGCACCTTCTCGGCGGCCGCCAGCGTGGGGCGCACGGGCCACAGCGTGTCGTCGAGGTCCAGCGTGATCGCGGCAATGTCGCGCAGCGACGGCGTCATGCGGCGCGCTCCGGATGAGCGGCCAGCTCGGCCAGGCAATCGGCGCACAGGCAGTCCGACCACTTTGCGCGCAACTCCGCCAGGCGCTCCGCGCCCAGCGCGTAGCCGACGCAGAAGCACGGCGTGGCGCGATCGGCACCGACGCCGCAGGCGAAGGCGCGATCGCAGCGCGGGCATGTCGCGGCGCGGTGCCCCGCGGGTGGCGCCGACGTCGCGAGGTCCTCGCGGGATTCCGGGTTTTTACCTAGCTTTTGCATGCTTGAAACCATAGCCGACGCTCCTAGCTGAGGCGTCTGAGAGATGCCACCCACCGATTCGGAGAGGACTGAATCATGGCCAGCCTGAACATGCCCGCCCATCAACCGCATTCTCCGCGACGCGATGCACGACACGGCGTCGCCTCGATGTCCGCGCGCCAGCTGGAGGCCTACCTCCAGGCCCGCGAAATGCTGCGACGGCTGCGCGCCGCCACCGCATCGCCCGCCGACCCGAGGCACGACGCCTCGCCTTCCGGCCCGTCGGCCTGACGTTCGCGCCCGATCCAGGCCCGGCTGCCGGACGGCAGCCCCCGTCAACCCACCGCAAGGAGCTCGACATGCTTGAAATCATGCACACGCGGCCTCAGAGCCTCTTCGATCAACTGGACGCCATGCAGCGGCTGCTGTCCCGGTCGTTCGGTGGCGAAGGCGCGCCGGGCGGCATCCGCTCGGTCGCCTACGGCGCGTTTCCCGAAATCAACGTGGGCCGGACGCCGGACAGCGTCGAGGTCTTCGCGTTCGCGCCCGGCATCGACGCCTCGTCGATCGACGTGACCATCGAGCGCAACGTGCTCAAGATCTCGGGCGAGCGCGCGGCCGCCGTCCCGCCACGCGACGCGAAGGCGCAGGTCTACGCGAACGAGCGACCCGCGGGCCGCTTCTCGCGCGCCGTCTCCCTGCCCGACGATGTCGACCCGATGCGGGTGGAGGCCAGGTACCGCGACGGCGTGCTCCGCATCAGCGTCGCCCTGAGCGCGGCCGCGCAACCGCAGCGCATCGCCGTGCGCTGACGCCCCGATCATCCGACCGCCCAGGAGAACCCCATGTCAGAACGCAACCAACTCACCGACCCGAAGTCCGCCGCGTCGAGCGAGCGTCCCGTGTCGCCCGCGGTGGACATCTTCGAGGATGCCACCGGCATCACCGTGCTCGCCGACATGCCCGGCGTTTCCAGGGAGCGGCTCGACGTCAAGCTCGACGGCGACACCCTGTCCATCGAAGGCCGCGTCGAGCTGGACGCCCCGGCGCAGATGCGCGCGCTCTTCGCCGAACTCAGCGTCCCCCGTTTCCGCCGCACGTTCACGCTCAGCCGGGAGCTCGACGCGGGCCGCATCGAGGCCAATCTCAAGGACGGCATCCTCACGCTGCAGGTGCCGAAACTGGCGCACGCCCAGCCGCGGCGCATCGAGGTGACCGCCGGCTGAGGCGAGCGCCGTGCCCGGCGGGCGACCGCGCGCCGCCCGTCGTGGTCCGACGAACCAGGAGACGACCATGAAGTGCTACCGCGTGCATGTTCCGGATGGCGTGAGGATCCACGGCGTCACCGCCGAAGGGCGGCCTGCCACGATCCATCCCGGCGAATACCTGGTCCACCGCCTGCGCCCGAAGGTCGCGCCGAACGACCAGGCCCTGCTGCGCTTCGTCGGAGCCGACGTGGCGGGCCACGACGTCCATGTCCCGGCGGCGTCGCTGCGCCGGCTGGCGGTGTCGTGCGGGGTTCCGGACGAGCTTCTTGCCGACGACGGCAAGCTCTCGGCGGCCGCGTGAAGTCGCGCCGCGCGGCCGGTCAGGCGAACAGCGCCGCCAGCTCTTCGCGCAGCAGCTTCTTCTGCACCTTGCCCATCGCGTTGCGCGGCAGCGCGTCGACCAGCTTCACGTGCTTGGGCACCTTGAAGTGGGCGATGGCGGACTTCAGCTCGGCGACGATGGCCGCCGGCACCAGCGTCGCGCCGGCGCGCGGCACGACGACCGCGACCACGGCCTCGCCGAAGTCGGGATGCGCCACACCCACGACGGCCGATTCGGCCACGCCGGGCAGGTCGTTGATGCGGCCCTCGATCTCGGCCGGGTAGACGTTGAAGCCGCCGCTGATGATCAGGTCCTTGCTGCGGCCGATCAGCGTCAGCACGCCGTCGGCGGCCAGCCGGCCCACGTCGCCGGTGCGGAACCAGCCGTCGGCGGTGAACTCCTCGCGCGTCTTCTCGGGCATCTGCCAGTAGCCCGCGAAGATGCTGGGTCCCCTGACCTCGATGCCGCCGATCTCGCCCGTCGCGCAGGCGCGGCCCTGGTCGTCGTGCACGCGCACGCCCACGCCCGGCAGCGCGGCGCCCACGGTGCCGCCCAGGCGCGCGCTCTCGGGGCGGTACGGGTTCGAGGTGATCATCACCGTCTCGCTCATGCCGTAGCGCTCCAGGATCGTGTGGCCGGTGCGCGCGCGCCAGGCGTCGAACGTGTCGGCCAGCAGCGGCGCCGACCCGCTGACGAACAGCCGCATGGTGCGGCACGCGGCCGCGTCCAGCCCCGGCTGCGCGAGCATGCGCACGTACAGCGTGGGCACGCCCATGAACACGCTCGCGCCGGGCAGGCGCGTGATCGTGGCGAGCGGGTCGAAGCGGTGGAACCAGATCATCTTCGCGCCGGCGCGCAGCGCGCCGTGCAGCGCCACGAACAGGCCGTGCACGTGGAAGATGGGCAGCGCGTGGATCAGCACGTCGCGCTCCTGCTGCCATTGCCAGGACGAGTGCAGCACGTCGGCGTTGGCGAACAGGTTGCCGTGCGTCAGCTGCGCGCCCTTGCTGCGGCCCGTGGTGCCGCTGGTGTAGATGATGGCCGCGACGTCGCCGGCCGCGCGCGCCACGGTCTCGAACCCGTCGCCCATGCGCGCGGCGCGCTCCAGCAGGCTGCCGGTGCGGTCGTCGCCCAGCGTGAGCACCATGCGCGTGCCGCGCGCGAACGCGAGCCGGCTCACCCAGGTGAAGTTGCGCGGCGCGCACACGACCAGCGCCGGCGCGGCGTTCTCGATGAAGTACTCCACCTCGCTCGCCTGGTAGGCGGTGTTCAGCGGCACGTAGACCAGGCCGGCGCGCAGCGTGGCCAGGTACAGCATCACGGCCTCCACCGACTTGTCGGCGTGCACCAGCACGCGCGCGCCGGCGGGCAGCGCGAGGTCGGCGAACAGGTTGGCCATGCGGGCGCTGCCGCGCTCCAGGTCGGCCCAGGTGTAGCGCAACGGCGTGAAGGCCGCGTGGCCGTCGTGGCCGCCGGGGGCGTCGGCCGTCTCGATCGCGGTGGCGTCGAGGTGCGAGGGGAAGTACGGGCGCAGCTGGGCGTAGAGATTGGCGTTGCGGGACATGTCTCGTCGTTGTGGGCGGGCGGCGTCAGGCCGTCGACAACGGCGATTGTGCGTCCACCGGCGCGGCGGCCCGCGCCATCCGGGCCGCGAGCCAGTCGCGCAGCGCGGGCTGGGCGGTCAGCGCCAGCGCCCTTCCGTACGCGTCGACGGCCTCGGCGCGGCGCCCGGCAAGGCCCAGCAGGTGCGCCCGCGCGGCCCACCAGGGCTGGTGCTGGGCCACCTGCGCCGGGTCCAGCGACTCGAGCAGGCGCAACCCGGCCCCCGCATCGTCCATGGCGCGCGCCGTGGCCACCGCGTGGCCGATGCGCGCGCCGACGCTGGGCGACAGCGCCAGCAGCGCGGCGTAGAGCGTGACGATGGCGTCCCAGGGCACGTCGCCCGCGCGGCGCCCGTGCATGTGGGCCGACTGGATGCAGGCCTCGAGCTGGTAGGGCCCGGGCGCACCGAGCGCGGCGGCGCGCGCCAGCGCCTCTTCGGCGCGGCGTTCCACCGCGGCGTTCCACCGCGCCGGATCCTGCTCGTCGAGCGCGACGAAGGCGCCGCGTTCGTCCCGGCTGGCGCCGCGGCGGGCCTCGCACAGGCCCAGCAGCGCGGCCAGGCCCAGCGCCTCGGGCTCGCGCGGCAGGTGCGCGGCCACCAGCTCGGCCAGGTACAGCGCCTCCTCGGCCAGCTGGCCGCGCGCGGCGTCGTCCACGTCGCCCCAGTGCAGCGTGTAGGCGCCGTAGACGGCCTCCAGCACCGCGGCCACGCGCTCGGGCAGCTCGCGCGCCTCGGGCTCGTCGAAGCGGATGCCGGTGGTCTTGATCTTGGCCTTGGCGCGCGACAGCCGCTTGCCCATCGCCTCCGGCTTGACCAGGAACGCGCTGGCGATGCGCGCGGCGTCCAGGCCCAGCACCACCTGCAGCATCAGCGCGCTGCGCACGCCGGCGTCGATCGCCGGGTGGGCGCAGACGAACATCAGCCGCAGCCGTTCGTCGGGGACGGCGGGCGGCTCCGGCGCGGCGGCCTCGTCGCCCGGAAACAGCACGCGCAGCGTCGGATCCTCGGCCAGGCGGCGCCGGCGCGCGGCCGTCAGCAGCTCGCGCCGGGCCACCTCCAGCAGCCAGGCCTGCGGCGCCTGCGGAACGCCGTCGGCGGGCCAGCGCACGAGGGCGCGCGCGAAGGCCTCGCCGAGCGCGTCCTCGGCGCCGGCGATGTCGCGCCACTGCCAGGCCAGCCAGGCCACCAGCCGGCCGTAGTGGTGGCGCGCCGCGCGCTCGGCGGCGGCCCGGGCGGCGGCGTCGGCGGTCACAACGCGCCGGGTTGCTTCAGCGTGAAGACCTCGGTGTTGCCCAGCGCGGAGCTGGGCGCGCGCTCGGCCCAGCGCAGGGCCTCGTCGAGCGAGGGCACGTCGATCAGCACGAAGCCGCCCAGGAGTTCCTTGGTGTCGGCGAACGGCCCATCCTGCACCAGGCGCTTGCCCTCGCGCACGCTCACGCGCGTGGCGTGGAAGACGTCCAGGCGCTGGCCACCGCGCACAACGCCGGCCTCCTTCATCGCCTCCATGTAGAGCTGCCAGGGGCGCAGCGCGACCGGCCCGGTCACCGGGTCGGCGTTGTGTTCGTAGACGGCCTGCGGCTGGTTGAAGGTCAGAACGAATTCCATGATCGAGTCTCCAGATGAGGCGCCGCACCGCGCGGCTCCTTGGATCAGGGATGCACGAGATCCCGCCGGACGGACACCGGCCCGCAAATATTCCTGGCTCGCCCGGGTCAGAACTTCGCGGGGCGCTTCTCGATGAAGGCTGCCAGGCCTTCGCGATGCTCGTCGGAATCCGCGTAGGCGTAGTGGGCGGCGCGATCCTCGGGCTCGCTGAACGTGGGCCGGGCGAAGGCGCGCAGCACGCGCTTGTTCAGGCGCATCGCCTGCGGCGACAGGCCGGCGATGTTCGTCGCAACGCGGCGCACCTCGGCCTCCAACTGGTCGACGTCCACCACGCGCGTGACCACGCCGCGCTCGTGCGCCTCGGCCGCGCCCATCAGGCGGGCCTCGATCAGCAGCTCGCGCAGCAGGGTCTGGCCCACGATGTGCGACACGATCTCCACCTCGGCCGGCGCCATCGGGAAACCCAGGCGGGCGATGGGCACGCCGAAGCGGCTGTTGGGCTCGCACAGGCGCAGGTCGCAGCAGGCCGCGATCTCCAGGCCGCCGCCGATGCAGGCGCCCTCGATGTGCGCGATCAGCGGCACGTCGCAGGCTAGCATGGCGTGCAGCGCCGGGGCCACGATGTCCTCGTGGTACGCGGCGAGCGACTCGGGCTCGAAGCGGAACTGCGGGAACTCCTCGATGTCGGCGCCGGCCACGAACTCGCGGTCGGCGCCGCGCACGACGATCACGCGCGGCGGCTCGTCGGCATGCTGCACGGCGTCGAACACCGCGCGCAGCTCGCGCCACATGTCCAGGCTCAGCGCGTTCATCTTGCCCGGGTTGGAGATGCGCAGCGTGGCGATGCCGGCGGCGTCGGCCGGCTCGAGGCGGATATGGGCGTCGGACATGGCGGCACTCCCTGCGTGAAGCGGCGTCAGCGGTCTCCCTGGACGCCGAGTTTCGGGGTCTGGCCCGTGCTGCCGTCGCCCCAGATGAAGACCGTGTTGACCGTGCCGGCCGCGAAGGTCTGGCTGGTCAGCGATGCCGGGTTGGTGGTGATGCTGGGCAGCACGGTGGAGGTGCCCGACGTGGCCGGGATTGTGACGTAGGGCGACGCCGTCGCGAAGGCGGCGGTGCCCACCGTCTTGTTGTCGATGGTGGCCGAGACGCTGCCGCTGAAATTGTTGACGCCGTTGATGACGCGCGCCTTCACGGTCTGCGTGGTGCTGGTGGACAGCGAGTTGTCGTCCGTGATCAGCGTGGCGGTCGGGTTGCTCGAGGTGCCGGTGACGAGCAGCGTGTAGTCGCTGCCGGACGCCAGCGCGGGCAGCGTCGTCGCGTTCATCGTCACGCCGTCGATGGTGACGGCTGCCGTCGTCGTGCCGCTGGGGATCGTGACGTAGCTGCTGACCGATTGCGCCGCCGCCTGGGCAGTGATCTCGGTGCCGTTGACGGTGAGCGTCGTCAGGCCGGAGACGGGATCGGCCGCGAGGCGCACGCGCGAGATCGCGCTGGGGGACTGCACCATCGCGCCCTGCTGGTCGAGCACCGCGCCGTTGAGCAGCACGCCGCCCGTGGTGTGGGTCAGGATCAGCGTGGCGATCTCCTGGTTCTTCAGGGTCAGCGACGGCAGGTCCAGCAGCAGCGTCGACTTGTCGCCGGCCGGGAACACGCACACGTTCCAGGCGCTGCCTGAGCCCGACGCCGTGACCTGGCTGTAGGTCGACTGCAGGCTCGTGACGGCGGAGGCGAAGGCGGTGTCGGCGACGGTGAGCGCGTTGCACGGGTTGGTGGTCAGGTAGACGTCCACGCTCGTGGTCTCGCTGGGCGCCGCGTTGAAAACGCGCAGCTTCGCGTTGTTCGAGGCCGGGCTGGATTCCTCGTCGGACAGGAACTGCGCCTTGGCCGACCCGCCGGTCACGTAGGTGACGATGGTGTAGTGGTCGGTCTTGCTGACGGTGCCCGTCGTGGTGGCGGCGTTGCTGGCGCCGGAACCGCTCTTGACGTTGAAGGTGTAGCCGCCCTTGTCGATGCTGGTGTAGGCGCTGGCCGCACCGGAGGCGGTACCGCTCACCACGAGGTCGTTGCTGCCGTCGCTCGCCTGCGTGTACAGGTCGAGGCTGGTGAATTCGGTCGTCGCATTGATGATGCGCACGAAGCCCTTCTGGGCGTTGTCGTCGCCGCAGCCGCTCAGCAGCGGCAGGCTCAGTGCGACCGCGAGGGCGGCCCAGGTCTTCAAGCGCATCGTTTTCTCCGTGAAATCGTCGTGCGGCCGGCGGCCTCCGCCGGCGCGTCATTGTGCACGCGCGACCGTTCCGCGTTTGTTGCTCGATCTTCGCGTTTCGCACGCGCACGGCGGAAGGGCGTGGGCCGATGGGTGCAGTGTAGTGGCGCCGCGTGAGCTGGAGAACGTCGGCGCCTTGCGCGTGCTGCCCGTCGCTGGCGCCACCGGAACTGCGCTTCGTCGCTTTCGCGCTGCCGCGATGGCGTCGCTTCGCGGACGATGGCCGTTTCACGAGGAGCCCTGCATGAAGCGCCTGTCGTCCGCCGTCGTCCTCATCGTTGCCGCACTGGCCGCCGCGGCATCGGCCGCTGAGCCGGAGATCGTCGCTCCCGGGGTGATCTCGGGGCCATCCAGCGACGCCGACGCCAACCTCACGCCCGACGGCGCGACCCTGGTCTTCTCGCGCGACGGCGCGATCCTGGTTTCGAGCAGGACGGCAGCGGGCTGGTCGACGCCGCGCCTCGCGCCCTTCTCCGGCCGCTGGATGGACGCGCAGCCCACGCTCGCGCCCGACGGCTCGGCGCTGGTCTTCGTCTCCAACCGTCCGCTGGACGAGGGCGACGCGAAGCATCCGGGCGGCAACCTGTGGCGCGTCGAGCGCCACGGCGACGCCTGGGGCGAGCCGATGCACCTGCCCGCGATCGTCAACCGCGGCGCGAGCATCTGGGGCCCCAGCGTCGCGGCCGACGGCAGCCTGTACTTCATGGACCGCGTCGGCGGCAAGGGGCCGTTCAAGCTGTGGCGCGCGCAGCGGCGCGACGGCGGCTGGCAGGAGCCGGTGCTGCAGGCGCTGGGCGATCCGGCCATGCAGCAGGTCGATCCGGCCGTCGCGCCCGACGAGTCCTTCATCGTCTTCAGCGCCAAGCATCCCGACACCGACGAGCACGAGCGCCTCTACATCGCGTTCCGCAGGGGAACGGGTTGGGGCATGGCCATCGACCTCGGCGCGCCGGTCAACCTCGAGGGCAACGACAGCAACGAGTCGCGCCTGGCGCCCGACGGCCGCACGCTGTACTTCGCGAGCGACCGGCAGACGCCCGTGCACTACCCGCGCACGACGGCGCAGGCCGAAGCCGACCTCGCGCGCATCGCCGCGTGGGACAACGGCAACGCGAACATCTGGCGCATCTCGCTCGCGCCCTGGCTTGATGCGGAGAAGAAGACGCGCTGACGGCCTCAGACGTCGGCGAAATTGGCCGGCAGGCCGGGGACGTCCACCCGGCAGTGCAGCACGTGGCCGGCCCAGGGCTGGGCGGCCAGCTCGGCCTCGGGGCGCTTCTCGCGCGAGGTGGTCACGTAGAGCGTGCGCAGGTCGTCGCCGCCGAAGCACGGCATCGTGGGGCAGCGCACCGGCAGCGGCACCGACTCCAGCAGCCTGCCGTCCGGGGCGAAGCGCGCCAGGCGCTGGCCTTCGAAGCAGGCGGCCCAGTAGCAGCCCTCGGCGTCGACCGCGCCGCCGTCGGGGCGGCCGCCGTAGGTGTCCAGCGGCGCGCCGTCCTGCTTGGGCGGGAAGCTGGCGAACACGCGCCGGCGCGACAGGTTGCCGGCCTGCGGGTCGAAGTCGAACGCGAAGACGGTGCTGAGCTTGGTGTCCGTCCAGTACATCGTGGCGCCGTCGGGGCTCCAGGCCAGGCCGTTGCTGTTGGCCACGTCGTCCACGATCCGATCCAGGCTGTGCGGCGTGAGGCAGTACAGCGAGCCCTTGGGCAGGCGCTCGTCGTGGATCGTGCCCACCCAGAAGCGGCCCTGCGGATCGGCCTTGCCGTCGTTGAAGCGCAGCTTCTTCGTGTCGTAGGGCGCGGCCAGGATGCGCCGGCTGCTGCCCGCCTGCACGTCGAAGTGGAACAGGCCGTCGCGGCGCGCCATCAGCAGGCCGCCGTCCGGGCGCGGCGCGATGCTGCAGACCTCGGTGGGGAACGTCCACTGGTCGTGCACCAGGGCGGCGGGCACATAGCGGTTGAGCTGGTGGCCGGCGATGTCCACCCAGTACAGCGCCTGTTCGCGCGGATGCCAGAACGGCGACTCGCCGGCGATGGAGGCGGGCGTCGGCAGGGGGGTGAAGTCGTAGGTGGACATGGCGGCGTTCGGGAGGTCGTCGATGCGGCATCGTAATGGCGTACCACGATGAAACCGCGCGACGGCCTTTCCCGGACTTGCCATGCTGGACTTCACCGCGCCGCTCGCGCAGTGACCGCCGTCAAAGCTTCTTGAGCAGCGCCACCGATTCCTTCGGATCGAGGTTGTGGCGGCGGCCGTCCTCGCTGGTCGTGGCGCCGTCCACCATCAGCTGGATCACCTGCGCGGGAGTCAGCTTCGGATCGAGCGCCAGCAGCTTGGCCGCGAGGTTGGTCGCGTTGGGCGAGGCCATCGAGGTGCCCGAGAAGCGCACCAGCGCGCCGCCCGGCAGCGTCGACTCCACCTGGTAGCCGTTGGCATCCACGCGCACGGTGTCGCCGTAGCTCGTGAAGCTGGCCTCGTCGCCGGCCTGGTCCACCGCGCCCACCGTCAGGAGGTTGGGCAGCTTGAGCGATGCGGGAATGCTCTCGTCGAAGCTGCTGTTGGCGTCGGCGTTGCCGGCCGCGCAGATGAACAGCACGCCGGGCGCGCTCTTCATCGCCTCGTACAGGCCGTCGTGCTCGATCTTGAACAGCTTGCGCGCGATCTCCTTGCGGTCGGCGGCGTCCTTGCCCATGCCGTTCTTCTCGAGCGCGTCCTCGTACCCGGCCGGGTTGCCGCCCCAGCTCATGTTGACCACGCGCACGCCGTGGTCGCGGAACCAGGCGGCCGTCGCCATGTAGCTCTGCGCGGCCCGGCGGGTCAGCTCCTCGGTGGGCGCCTCCGGCACGTGGCGGTAGTCGAAGGTGATGCGCGAGTAGGCGAGGCGGATCGCGGGATTGCCGCGCGCGGCGATGCCGGTCACGTGGGTGCCGTGCGAGTAGTTGCCGTACAGGCTCAGCTGCTCGAAGAAGGCCGACACCTGCTGCGGCGACATGGCGGCGAGCTGCTTCTTCAGGTTGTCGGCCTCCGGGCTGTCGATGGACAGCTGCAGGTCGGACAGGCCCTTGAGGTTGTCGCGCATGCCCGGGTAGCCCTTGGCCTGTTCGGGCGTCAGCGGCTGCAGCATGCCGTGCGTGGGCTTGGCCAGCAGGTCGAAGGCGAGGCCGTGCGCGTCGGTGTCGGCCTTCGGGTGCGGATCGGCGTAGAGCCTGCCGGGGAACAGCGACAGGTCGGAGCCCGAGTCCCAGATGGCCACGGTGACGGGCGTGAGCTTGTCCGCCTCCGTGAGGACGACGTCGCGCGCCGCCCAGATGTCGGGCTTCTGGACGTTGTGCGCGGCCACGTCGGCGCCCAGCAGCGCCACGGTGGCCGCCTTCACCGGCACCGCTTCCTTCAGGTTGAAGCGGGCGCCGATGATCATGCGCGCCATCTCGCTGCTCACCTCGTGCGAGCGCGCCACCGCGGGCTCGACGTTGGCCTGGAGGCTGCCCAGCACGACGGATTCGCTGACGATCTGCGCGCTGCTCCTGGCCTCCTTGATGCGGTTGCCGACGACGGCCCACGGCAGCGCCGCGAGGCCGTCCGCATAGGTCCTGGCGTAGGCGTGCTCGAACTCGGGGCCGCTGGCTTGCCCGGTGGCGGCATGCGCCTTGAGCAGCGCCTCGTTGCGCAGGCCGCTGAGCAGCTTGGCATCGGGCTTGTCCTCCAGCGCGCGGATCTGCGCGATGGTGTCCAGCGCGGCCTTGTCTTCAGTGCCCGACAGCATCTGCAGCAGCAGGCGCGTCGTCAGCAGCGAGCGCAGCTCGCCGTGGTCCCGGATGTCGTACTGGGCGAGCACGGCGTCGACGTCGGCGCGCACCTTCGCGGCGAACGCGTCGAAGGTCTTGTCGTCCGCCTTGACCAGGTCGCTGGCCGTCCCCGCGATCGGGTAGGTGAAGCGCGGCAGGTCGTCGAGCGTGTTGACCGCCTTCTTCGCGCCGGCCTGGGCCGAGGCGCCGGAGACGCCGATCAGCGTGGCCAGCGCGGCCGACAGCGCCAGTACCAGGGGACGGAGGACAAGGGAGGAACGGTTCATGTCGTCGCTTTCAGCGCTGGTGGGGAGCACTGATGCTATCTCGGCGGCACGTGAAGACGATACCGGTGCTGCCCGGCGTCACCCCCGGCGGCCGAACGCCTTGCCCGTGAACGGCAGCGCCAGCAGCGCGCAGACCGCCAGCGCGAGCCCGCAGCCGAGTCCGCCCAGCTGCGTCAGCGCGGTGCCCGCCACGGCGGTGCCGATGAAGGCCGCCACGAAGGTGATGACGATGCTGCGCGACAGCAGCGAGCCGTCGGGGTCGAGCGCCGAGATGCGCGACGTGAGGAACGGCGTGACCGCGTAGTAGGCGAACGAGACCAGCAGCTGCGCGATGAAGAAGCCGACCCAGCCTTGCACCAGGAAGAACCACAGCGCGGCGCCACCCATCAGCAGCTCGGCGGCCCACAGGATGGGGCGGCGCAGCTCGTGGCTGCGGCGATGCGAGGCCGACAGCGCGCCCACCGTGCCCAGCAGCGACACCAGCGCCAGCACGGGCCCGATGCGTTCCGGCGCGATGTGCAGCTGGCGTCCCACCACGTCGGCCAGCGCCCATTGCGCCGACAGCACGCTGTAGACCAGCATCATCACGGCCCAGATGGGCAGCAGCGTGCGCCAGGGCAGCGCGGCGCGTGCAGGTGTCGTGGCGGCAAGGGCGACGGCGTGTCCCGCATCGCCACCCGCCGCCGCGGCGGGCAGGGCCACCAGCGCGAAGGCCGCGGCGATGACGACGAAGACCCACTGCGTGACGAAGGCCTCCGGCATCGCGTAGGCCGCCACCAGCAGCGCGCAGTCGATCACGCCCGAGACCAGGATGATGACGCCCCATGCGCGCTCGGCCGCGGCGCGGTTGGACAGGCTGGCCGCCACCACCACGAACAGCACGCCCTCGAACAGGCCGGTGACCAGGCGCGCGCCGCCCACCGCGGCCACGCCGGGCATCCAGGCGCCCGCGGCCTGCGCGAGCAGCGTGCCCAGCGTCGCGATCCACGCGAGCCGGCGCGGCGCGCGCGCGATCCAGCGCGGGAAGACGGCGCAGCTGATCGCGATGCCGGCGATCTCCAGCGCGGCGAAGCCGGTGGCCGCGTCCTCGCCCACGCCGAAGCGGCGCATCAGCGCGCCCACGATCAGCGGCATCAGGATCGTGCCGTTGGTCGCCATCGCGTACGCGCAGGACAGGCGCAGCAGCGCCGCCAGCGAGAGGTCGGGGCGAGTGGCGGCGGCGTTGGCAGGCGTCGGAGAGTCCATCGCGGGAAACCACTTGAATATGAGCGTTGATCACAATATAATGTGATCAATGATCATGTGTCAATGATGACGAACCCACCCGACACCCTCACCGCGCCGCCGCGCGCCACCAGCGGCGAAGCCGGCCGCCGGCCGCGGCAGGAGCGCAGCCGCCAGCGCGTCGAGACCATCCTCGACGTGGCGCTGGACATCGTGGTCGAGCAGGGCGCCGAGGCGCTCGCGATGCGCGAGGTGGCGCGGCGCGCCGACGTGCAGATCAGCTCCATCTACCAGTACTTCCCGTCCAAGGCGCACATCATCCGCGAGCTCGCGAAGCGCAACCTGCAGAAGGTGCGCCTGTTGCTGCAGGCCCAGGTGCAGCACCTGCTGGTCGAGTTCCCCGGGGCGCCGCCGGTGTCGGAGGCCGTCAACCGCCTCGTCGACGCCTACTTCGCGCACTACCGCGACCAGCCCGACGCGCTGGCCGTGTGGGCCGGCGCGCAGAGCGACCATGGCCTGCGCGAGCTCGACCTGGAAGACACCCGCAGCACCGCCGAATTCCTCGTGCTGCCGCTGCAGCGCATCCTGCGCCGCGACGACCGCGAGGTGCTGGTCCCGCTGGCGCTGCTCGTCTCCGAGGTCACCGGCGCTGCCGCGCGCCTCGCGCTGGCGCTGGAGTCGCCGCTGCGCGAGCAGCTCATCGCCCGCCACAAGGCCATGCTGGTGGCCACGCTCGAGGATCACCGCCGCCCATGACCGCCACGCCCGACTACGCGTACTACAAGGGCGCGCTGGCCGGCGCCCGCCTGCCCGCGGCCTTCGTCGACCTCGACGCGCTGCACGCCAACCTGGCCGACCTGCGCGCGCGCGCCGGCGGCTTGCCGATCCGGCTCGTGACCAAGTCGATCCGCTCCGTGGAGATCCTGCGCCGCGTGCTGGCCACCGGCCCGTACTTCCAGGGCCTGATGTGCTACTCGCCGGCCGAGGCCGCGTGGCTCGCGTCGCAAGGCTTCGATGACCTGCTGGTGGCCTATCCGTCGGTGGAGCCGGACGACCTGCGCGCGGTCGCCGCGCAGGTGCGCGCGGGCCGCACGATCACGCTGATGGTGGACGGCGCGGCGCAGGTGCAGCGCATCGCGACCATCGCGCAACTCGAAGGCGTGGTGCTGCCGCTGGCCATCGACCTCGACATGTCGTCCGATTTTCCGGGCCTGCATTTCGGCGTGTTCCGCTCGCCGGTCAAGGGCCCCGGGCCGGCGCTGGCGCTGGCCGCGGAGATCACGCGCCACCCGTCGCTGCGCCTGGACGGCCTGATGGGTTACGAGAGCCAGATCGCCGGCCTGATGGACCAGGTTCCCGGCCAGGCCGCGAAGAACGCGGTGATCCGGTTCCTCAAGCGCCGCTCCATCCCCGAGGTCAACGAGCGCCGCCGCGCGACGGTGGCCGCGCTGGCCGCGGCAGGGCACGCGCTGCGCTTCGTCAACGGCGGCGGCACCGGCAGCTTCGAGAGCACGCGCGCCGATTCCAGCGTCACCGAACTCGCGGCCGGCTCGGGCCTGTACGTGCCCACGCTGTTCGATCACTACGGCGCGTTCCGTGGCCGGCCGGCCGCCGGCTTCGCGGTGGCGGTCACGCGCGCGCCGGCGCCGGGCATCGTCACCTGCGCCGGCGGCGGCTATCCCGCGTCGGGCCCCGGCGGCGCCGATCGCCTGCCACGGCCGTGGCTGCCCACAGGCTGTTCGCTGATCGCCACCGAGGGCGCGGGCGAGGTGCAGACACCCGTGCGCGTGCCCACCGGCGTGAACCTGGCGCCGGGCGACCCGATGCTGTTCCGGCATGCCAAGGCCGGCGAGCTGTGCGAGCGCTTCAACGAATTGCTGCTGGTCGAGGGCGGGGCGGTGGTCGGCAAGGCTGCCACCTACCGCGGCGACGGCCAATGTTTCTTCTGAACTGAGACGAGGTCGAGACGGATGTGGAAGAACTGGTCGGGGTATGTGGAATGTCCGCGCACGCCGGTGCTGATGCCGGGCAGCGGCGCGGAGCTGGCGACGGCGCTCGCGGACGCGGGGCGTGACGGCCGGCCGGTGCGCATGGTCGGCGCCGGCCACTCGTTCAGCCCGCTGGTGGCCAGCGACGGCGTCATCGTGTCGCTGGACAAGCTGCAGGGCATCATCGATATCGATGCCGCCACGCGCGTCGCCCGCGTGCATGCGGGCACGCGCCTGTACGCGCTCGGGGGCGCGCTCGCCGAACGCGGGCTCGCGATGGAGAACCTGGGCGACATCAACGTGCAGTCCATCGCCGGCGCCACCAGCACCGGCACGCACGGCACGGGCCTGGGTTTCGGCAACCTCGCCACGCAGATCGCGGCGCTGAAGTTCGTCACGGCCGACGGCCGCGAGGTGGTCGCGTCGCCCGGCGAGAACCCCGAGCTGTTCGCGGGCGGCCGCATCGCGCTGGGCAGCCTGGGCGTGCTCACCGAGGTGAGCCTGCGCCTGGTGCCGGCGTTCCGGCTGCGGCTGGAACGCGGCCGCATGGATCTCGAGGATTGCCTCGCGCAGGCCGACGCGCTGGTGGCGGCCAACCGCCAGTTCGAGTTCTACTGGCTGCCGCACACGGAGACGGTGCTCACCAAGAAGTGGAACACCACCGACGCGCCGGTCGACAAGTCGGGCGTGGGCCGCTGGGTCAGCGACGTGCTGCTGGAGAACATCGCGTTCGGCCTGCTGTGCGGCGTCGGCAAGGCCGTGCCCTCGCTGTGCCCGCCGCTGAGCCGCTTCTGCGCCTCGCTGGTCTCGGCCAGCGAGCAGGTGGACGCCAGCTGGTCGATGTTGTCCACCGTGCGCCAGGTGCGCTTCAACGAGATGGAGTGGTCGGTGCCCGCCGAGCGCGGCGCCGACGCGCTGCGCGAGATCAAGGCGCTCATCTCGATGCGCACGTTCCCGCTGATGTTCCCGCTCGAGGTCCGCTGGGTGCGTGGCGACGACCTGTGGCTGAGCCCCAACCACGGGCGCGACAGCGTGCACATCTCGGTGCACCAGTACTGCGGCATGCCGTTCGAGGCCTACTTCGACGCCGTGCAGGCCATCTGCCTGAACCACGGCGGCCGGCCGCACTGGGGCAAGGTCCATTCGCTGAAGGCGTCGCAACTGGCCCGGCTCTATCCGCGCTGGGACGACTTCCTCGCGCTGCGCGAGAAGATGGATCCGAAGGGCCTGTTCCTCACGCCCTACCTGCGCGGGCTGTTCGGGGTCTGAGCAAGCTGTGAATCTGGCGAGCCGCACGGGCGCGCGGGGCTCATAAGGCTACCCTCCGCCTGACGGCTGCGGTGCGAGCGTCTTCGGGCGGCCGGGCGACGCTCATTCGCAGGCCCTGAGCCGCTGCCGGCCAGCCTTTTTCGTGGTTCACCCGGCGGGGCATGCAGATTGCCGACGCCCAGGTGGCGCGCCAGGCGATCCGTTCCAACGGGCCGGCGCCGCCATTCGCAGGGAGTTCGCGATGCAATGCCATGGTCGGGCCGGAACGATGTCCAGCCCGTGTCGCCCGTTCGTCTTGGGACGCGCCGCCGCCGGGCGCGCGATCCGCGCGTGACGGCGGCATGGCCACCGCGACAGGCGCTCATCCGCAAGACCGCGCGAACCGCCCGGGCGGCGGCTGGCACGGCGCCGGCTGCGAGACCGAGCTGATCGAGGACCTGGGCCGGCTGGAGACGCTCGGCGACGAGATCGACGGCCTGCAGGAGCGCACCGGCGCGCCCGCGTCCGCGCGCTGGGCCGCCGTCCATGCGGGCATGCTGCACGACAGGCGGGCTGCGCCGTGGTGCGTGATCGTGCGCCGCGGACCGGAGATCGTGGCCACGGCGCTGGCCGTGGCGCGGCTCCGGCTGGGAGCCTGGGCCATCCACGGCGCGACGAATCCGGATGAGCCGGGCTGGCTGGCCGCGCTCGACGGCGCCGCCAGCGCCGAGCTCGCCGCTGCGTTGGCTGGTTCGCTGCGCGGGCTGCGCCGCCCGTGGGGGCTGGAGTGGCGTCACCTGCCCGCCGACGACGCCACGCTGGCCGCGCTGCGCGCCGAGTTCTCGATCTCGGCCGTTCTCGCCAGCGCCGAGGACGCGCAATTGAACTGCGATTCCGTCGACGACGTCGCCGGCGGCCTGTCGCGCAATACCCGCTCGGTGGTCAGCCGCGCACGCCGGCGCATCGCGGCCGCGGGCCTGTCCTGCGAGATCGCGTGGACGCGGGATGCCGCGGGAATCGCCGCGCAGCTGGACGAGGTGGTCGAGGTGCATCGGCACCGCAATCGCCAGCTGCGGGGCGCCGCCGGACTTGACGACCCGGACCAGCGCGCGCTGTTCGAGGAGACCGTGCGGGCGCATGCGGAGTCCGGCCGCGGGCGCCTGTTGACGCTGCGCCTCGATGGCCGGCTGGCGGCGTTCGCGATCTGCTTCGAGTCGGCCGGCATCCTGCACGTGTACTCGAACATGGCCTCGCCGGCCTGGCTGGACTTCAGCCCCGGAACGGTGGCGAACGCGGAGGTGGTGCGCGCGGCGGGCCGCGATCCCGGGCTGCAGGCCGTCGACTGGGGGCTGGGCCTGCAGCGCTACAAGCTCAGCGGCCAGCACGTGCAGGTGCGGCACGTGGTGCACCTGTGGGCCTGGTCGTCGCTGGTGGGACGCCTGGCGTGGGCGCTGGGCGACCGGCTGACTGGACGCTGAGGCCGCGTCCCGACCCGGACATGGGGTCGCGCCGCGATTGTTCAAGGGCGCAATTGCCCGGATCTGTGGCCAAACCACAGGAGAGCACGTCGAAAGTTGCGGGGTATGCAAGCTGCCTAGAATGTTCCGCCTACCCTCCAAAGGACGCACATGAGCGGGCTCATCCGCATCCGCGGCGCGCGGCAGCACAACCTGAAGAACCTCGACCTCGACATCCGCACCGGCGAGCTGACCGTGGTGACCGGGCCGAGCGGTTCGGGCAAGTCGAGCCTCGTGTTCGACACGCTGTACGCCGAAGGCCAGCGCCGCTACGTCGAGACCTTCTCGGCCTATGCACGCCAGTTCCTCGATCGGATGGACCGGCCCGCCGTCGACCACGTGGAAGGTGTGCCGCCGGCCATCGCCATCGACCAGACCAACCCGGTGCGCAGCTCGCGCTCCACGGTCGGCACGATGACGGAGCTCAACGACCACCTGAAGCTGCTGTTCGGGCGGGCGGCCGCGCTGTTCGACCGCGTCACGGCGCTGCCGGTGCGCCACGACAACGCCGACACCATCTACGCCGACCTGGTGCGCCGCGCCGCGGCGCAGGGCGATCCGCGCGTGGCCGTCACGTTCCCGGTGGAACTGCCGGCGAACACCACGGCCGAGGAGGTGACGCAGTGGCTGTCCACCAGCGGCTTCACGCGCGTGCACGGCGAGCGCACGATCAAGGACGAGAAGGGCGAGCGCAAGCTGCTCGACGTGGTGGCCGACCGCTTCCGCGTGGCCAACGTCGAGAAGGTGCGCGTGGTCGAGGCCATCGAGCTCGCGTTGAAGCGCGGGCAGGGCCGGCTCAACGTCGACGTGCTGCCCGAGAACGCCGAGGCCGAGGATCCCGGCATCCGCTGGCGCTGGTCCACGGGCCTGCACTGCCCGGAGAGCGACCTGCGCTACGACGACCCGCAGCCGGCGCTGTTCTCGTTCAACTCCGCGTTCGGCGCGTGCGAGACCTGCCGCGGCTTCGGCCGCGTGATCGGCGTCGACTGGGGCCTCGTCGTGCCCGACGAGAAGAAGACGCTGCGCAACGGCGCGATCAAGACCATCCAGACGCCCGCGTGGAAGGAGCAGCAGGACGACCTGATGCAGTACGCCGGCGATGCCGGCATCCCGCGCGACACGGCGTGGAACATGCTCACCGACGCGCAGCGCAAGTGGGTGATCGAGGGCTCGCCCAACTGGAACGGCAACTGGCACAAGCAGTGGTACGGCATCAAGCGCTTCTTCGAGTACCTCGAGTCGAAGGCCTACAAGATGCACATCCGCGTGCTGCTGTCCAAGTACCGCAGCTACACGAAGTGCCCCGCCTGCGACGGCGCGCGCCTGAAGCTGGAGGCGCAGCTGTGGCGCATCGGCACCAAGGAGCAGGCCGACGCGGTGTTGCCGCCGTCGCAGCGCCACATGCCGCACGGCACGGACTGGACGCGCGAGCAGCTCGAGGCGCTGCCGGGCCTGGGCCTGCACGACATGATGCTGCTGTCGATCGACCGCCTTCGACGGTTTTTCGACATGCAGAAGACGCCGACGGACCTGCCCGACGACGCGCTGAAGCTGCTGCTGGACGAGATCTGCACGCGCCTGAAGTACCTCAACGACGTGGGCATCGGCTACCTCACGCTGGATCGCCAGAGCCGCACGCTGTCGGGCGGCGAGGTGCAGCGCATCAACCTCACCACGGCGCTGGGCACGTCCCTCGTCAACACGCTGTTCGTGCTGGACGAGCCGTCCATCGGCCTGCACCCGCGCGACATGCACCGCATCGTCGAGGCCATGCAGCGCCTGCGCGACGCGGGCAACACGCTGGTGGTGGTGGAGCACGATCCGGCCGTGATGCTGGCGGCCGACCGCCTGATCGACATGGGCCCCGGCCCGGGCGAGAAGGGCGGCCAGATCGTGTTCGATGGCGAGCCGGAGGACGCGAAGCTGGCCGACACGCTCACCGGCGCGTACCTGGGCGCGCGCAAGCAGGTGGGCATGGGCATCCGGCGCGCGGTGGTCGAGTCCACCCCGCGCCTGATCGTGCAGGGCGCCACCGAGCACAACCTGCGCGGTGTCACGGTGGAGTTCCCGCTGCAGCGCCTGGTGGTGGTCACCGGCGTCAGCGGCTCGGGCAAGAGCACGCTGATGCAGGACGTGCTGTACCCGGCGCTGGCGCGCCACTTCGGCAAGCCCACCGAGACCCCCGGCAGGCACGAGGCGCTGCTGGGCGCCGACTGGCTGTCGGAGGCCGTGTTCGTCGACCAGAGCCCCATCGGCAAGACGGCGCGGTCGAACCCCGCCAGCTACGTGGGCGCGTTCGACGAGATCCGCAAGCTGTTCGCCACCACGCCCGTGGCCATCGAGCGCAACTACGGCGCCGGCATGTTCTCGTTCAACGCCGGCGACGGGCGCTGCCCCACCTGCGGCGGCTCGGGCTTCGAGCACGTGGAGATGCAGTTCCTGTCCGACGTGTACCTGCGCTGCCCCGATTGCGACGGCAAGCGCTTCCGCGCCGAGATGCTGGACGCGCACCTGGTGCGGCGCGACCGCCAGCTGTCCATCGCCGACGTGCTGGAGCTCACCGTCAACGAGGCCGTGCAGCTGTTCGCGGATGACCGCGAGGTGATCCGCCGCCTGCAGCCCATCGTCGACGTGGGGCTGGACTACGTGAAGCTGGGCCAGCCGGTGCCCACGCTGTCGGGCGGCGAGGCGCAGCGTCTCAAGCTCGCCGGCTTCCTCGCCGAGGCCGCGCAAGGCCCGCAGCAGCCCGCCGCGAAGAAGGGCACGCTGTTCCTGTTCGACGAGCCCACCACGGGCCTGCACTTCGACGACATCGCCAAGCTGATGCGCTCGCTGCGCCGGCTGCTGGAGGCCGGGCACTCGCTGATCATCATCGAGCACAACCTGGACGTGATCCGCTCGGCCGACTGGCTGGTGGACCTCGGGCCCGAAGGCGGCGAGGCCGGCGGCGAGCTCGTGGGCGTCGGCACGCCCGAAGACCTCAAGGCCAACACGCGATCGCACACGGGCCGCGCGCTGCGCGACTACGAAGAGACGCTGGGCCTCGAGCGCTATGCCGCGGCCGACGTGGCCAGGGAGAAGCTGGCGCGCTACGCCTCGGTGGAGGACGCGCGCTACAAGGCCGAGGGCAAGCGCGACGACAGCAAGGACGGGCCCAGCCTGCAATCGCTGGTCAGCAAGCGCAGGCGGTCGACCGCGACGTCGATCGAGGACGAGTCCATCCGCATCGTCAACGCGCGCGAGCACAACCTGAAGTCGGTGGACGTCAACATCCCGCGCGGCAAGTTCACGGTGGTCACGGGCGTGTCGGGCTCCGGCAAGAGCACGCTCGCGTTCGACATCCTGTTCAACGAGGGCCAGCGGCGCTACCTCGAATCGCTCAACGCCTACGCGCGCAGCATCGTGCAGCCGGCCGGCCGGCCCGAGGTGGACGCTGTGTACGGCATCCCGCCGACGGTGGCCATCGAGCAGCGGCTGTCGCGCGGCGGCCGCAAGAGCACCGTGGCGACGACGACCGAGGTGTGGCACTTCCTGCGCCTGCTGTGGGTCAAGCTGGGCATCCAGCACTGCATCCACGACGGCAGCCCGGTGAAGCCGCAAAGCGTGGAGAGCATCGCCGCGCAACTGCTGCGCGACTACCGCGGCCAGCACGTGGGCCTGCTCGCGCCGCTGGTGGTGGCGCGCAAGGGCGTCTACACCGACCTCGCCAAGTGGGCCAAGGCGCGCGGGCACACGCACCTGCGCGTGGACGGCGAGTTCCTGAAGGTGGATCCGTGGCCGCGCCTGGATCGCTTCAAGGAGCACACGCTGGAGCTGCCGGTAGGCGATCTCGTGATCGCGCCCGAGCGCGAGGCCGAGCTGCGCGCGCTGCTGGCCAGGGCGCTCGACACCGGCAAGGGCGTGATGCACCTGCTCACGCCGCTGGACGGCCTCACCGAGGCGATGGCGCTGGACCACTCGACGCTGGGCATCGGCAGCGTGAAGGTGTTCTCCACCAAGCGCGCGTGCCCCACCTGCGGCACCAGCTACGGCGAGCCCGACCCGCGCATGTTCTCGTACAACAGCAAGCATGGCTGGTGCCCGGGCTGCGTGGGCACCGGGCTGGCGCTGACGCGCGAGCAGCGCGCGGCGTTCGACGACTCGGTGCAGGACGAGAACGAGCGCGGCCGCGAGCAGGCCTTCATCACCAAGGAGCCCGACGCCGAGGAGCTGCACGACACGGCCTGCCCCGATTGCCACGGCGCGCGCCTCGCGCCCGCGCCGCGCGCGATCAGATTCGAGGACCAGGCCATCACCGACGTGGCGCAATGGGCCGTCACCGACGTGCGCAAGTGGGTCGAGGCATTGCAGCTGGGCGGCCGCGATGCCGACATCGCCCGCGACGTGATCAGCGAGATCCGCAGCCGCCTCGTGTTCCTGGAGGACGTGGGCCTCAACTACCTGACGCTGGATCGCGCCGCGCCGACGCTGTCGGGCGGCGAGGCGCAGCGCATCCGCCTCGCGGCGCAGCTGGGCTCGAACCTGCAGGGCGTGTGCTACGTGCTGGACGAGCCCACCATCGGCCTGCATCCACGCGACAACAAGATCCTGCTGGACGCGCTGGCGCGCCTGGGCTCGCAAGGCAACACCCTGGTGGTGGTGGAGCACGACGAGGACACGATCCGCCGCGCCGACCACCTGATCGACATCGGCCCGGGCGCCGGCAAGCGCGGTGGCCGCCTGGTGGCCGAAGGCAAGGCGGCCGACCTGTCGGCGGTGCCGGAGTCGGTCACCGGCCGCTGCCTCGCGCATCCGCAGACGCACCCGATGCAGCCGCGTCGCGACGTGGCCTTCGCGGCCGACGACGCCGGCGCCAGCACGCACGTGACGATCTTCGGCGCGAAGCTGCACAACCTCCAGGGCATGCCCGTGCGCGTGCCGCTGCAGCGCCTGGTGGCCATCACCGGCGTCAGCGGCTCGGGCAAGAGCACGATCGCGCGCGACGTGCTGCTGGCCAGCGTGGCCGACCTCGTGAGCAGCCGCGGCAAGGCCCAGCCCACCGGCTGCGAATCGGTGGAGGGCTGGCACTCGGTCGATCGCGTGCTGGAGGTCGACCAGACCCCCATCGGCAAGACGCCGCGCTCGTGCCCGGCCACCTACATCGGGTTCTGGGACGCGATCCGCAAGCTGTTCGCCGAGACGCTGGAGGCCAAGGCACGCGGCTACGCGGCGGGCCGCTTCAGCTTCAACACCGGCGGCGCCAACGGCGGCCGCTGCCCCGGCTGCGAAGGCCAGGGGGTGCGCACCATCGAGATGAGCTTCCTGCCCGACGTGAAGGTGGGCTGCGACCTGTGCCACGGCGCGCGCTTCAACCCCGCGACGCTGGCCGTCACCTGGCGCGGCAAGAGCATCGGCGACGTGCTGCAGATGGAGGTGGACGAGGCGGTGGAGTTCTTCGCCAGCATGCCGTCCATCGCGCATCCGCTGCAACTGCTGCGGGACGTGGGCCTGGGCTACCTGACGCTGGGCCAGCCGTCGCCCACGTTGTCGGGTGGCGAGGCGCAGCGCATCAAGCTGGTCACCGAGCTGAGCAAGGTGCGCGACGAGGTGGGCCGCCGCGGCCAGAAGGCGCCGCACACGCTCTACGTGCTGGACGAGCCCACGGTGGGCCTGCACATGGCCGACGTCGCCAAGCTGATCAAGGTGCTGCACCGCCTCACCGACGGCGGCCACAGCGTGGTGGTCATCGAGCACGACCTGGACGTCATCGCCGAGGCCGACTGGGTGATCGACATGGGGCCCGAGGGCGGCTCGGCCGGCGGCAGGCTGGTGGCCGAGGGGACGCCGGAGCACCTCGTGGCCAGGAGGACGCACACCGGCATCGCGCTGGGGCCCGTGCTGGCGCGCGAGTGATGAAATGGGGCGACAGTCCGGCTTTGCGAATCCCGGCCGACGCCGTGCGGCTGCCCGGCTTGCGCGAAGGGACGACCGTGGAAGCCCGGCTCACCGTCGACGACGGCCCGTCCCTTCCCTCGATGCAGTGCGATCGCAAGGCATTCGCGCTCCAGCCAGCGGCTTGACGTGCGATGAGCAATAGTCCTTCGCACGCCGGCGTACGCAGCGCCGGCTTCGACGCATTGCGCGCCTGCATGACGGTGTTGGTGTTGTTTCACCATGCCGCCATCACCTACGGAGCGATCGGCGGCTGGTACTACCGTGAGGTGAAGCCCGAGGCATCGCTTCCGGGCACGCTGCTGGTGCTGTTCTGCACAACGAACCAGGCCTACTTCATGGGCCTGTTCTTTCTCATCGCGGGGTACTTCACGCCAGCCGCCATCGCCCGAAAGGGTTCGTGGCGATATCTCGCCGATCGCGGGCTCCGCCTGGGCGTTCCCCTGCTCTTTTTTGGCGGTGTACTGGGCCCGGTCACCATCGCATTGGCCGCGACCTCCCGAGGGCAGCCCTTTGGCGTCACCCTGGTCCAGTCGTGGCACCGTCACACCTTCGAGAACGGGCCACTCTGGTTTGCGCAGGCGTTGCTGATCTTCGCGGTCGCCGCCGTCCTCTACGCGCGCAAGCCTGCTCGTCCGGGCCATCGCGACGAAGGCTTGTCGGACGCATCCCGGCCGTGGCCATCCAACGGGGTGCTCGCTCTCGCTGCGCTGTCCACCGGCATCGCAGCCCTGGGCCTTCGTCATTTCTGGCCGGTGGGTGTCAACGTCTGGGGCCTGCAGCTGGGCTATTTCGGAAGTTACGTGGTGTTGTTCGCATTTGGCTTCATCGCTGCCGGTCCGCGCTGGCTCGAACGCGTCCCGGCATCGCAGGCACGGCTCTGGAAGCGCATCGCGCTCCTCGCATTTCCCTTGCTGCCCGCCGCGTATTTCATCGCCAAGGCCGTCCCATTTCTCGCGGGTGAGCCGCTGGGGGTGATCTATGCATTCTGGGAGCCGCTGGTCGCCTGGGGCGTCATCCTCGTGCTTCTTCGGCGTTTCACGATGGGTTCCCGCCCGCCTGGCCGGTTCCAGCAGTGGCTAGTGCGGCGCGCCTATGCCGTGTACATCATTCACCCGCCGGTGCTGGTCGCCATCGCCCTGGCGTGGCGACAGGTACAGGCTCCGCAACTCGTGAAATTCGCGCTGACGGGTTCGTTGGCCTGCATTGCGTGCTACCTGCTTGCCGATCTTCTCGTGCGATTGCCTGGCGTGCGCCGTATCGTTTGAGTCCGAAGCCGTGCATGCCATCCATGTGGAGTCGCACGTGCCCGTGCGCGACACCTGGATCCTGCGACTGCGCGCAGGATGACGGATCAAGCCGCGCGAATGATGGCGCATCAGCCGGCCGGCACGAACCGCCGCTGCCGCATCCACTTCGTCACGACCCACTTCTCGCCCTGCGTCACCGGCGCGCTGGCGTGCAGCGAGCGCGCATCGACCTGGCCGTGGTCGTCGCCGTACTCGAAGTAGACGGCGTTGCCGCACACGGGTGACACGGCCCAGCCGAGCGAGGGAAAGACGGTCTGGCCGCCGGCCGGCACGTCGTTGAGATAGGCCACGAGCGTGCTCACGCGCTGGCCGCTGCGCGCGATCGATTCGCGGTTGGCGGCGTTGCCCGGCTGCAGGTAGTCGAAGTGCGGCTCGCTGCCGGCGCCGGTGGGGTAATGCAGCACCTGCAGGCCCTCGCCGTTGTCCGGCGGCAGGTTCATCAGCCGCGACAGGCGGCGGTCGAGGCGCGCGATGAACGCGTCCTCTTCCAGGCGGAAGAACATGCCCAGGCTGGTGCGCTTGCCGCTCACCACGTCGCGGCCCGACATCGGGTCGACGAGCGTCGAGGGCTTCAGCCGCGGCCGCGCCAGCTCGATGAGCGCGCGGCATTCGTCGGCGTCGAGCACGTTGCCGAGCGCGGCGCAGACCGGGTCGCCGGTGCGCATGTGGACGACGACCTCGCGGTCGCCCGCGTCCAGGCGCGTGCCCGGGGCCAGGCGCGCGGGCGCAGGCGAGCCCGCGTCGTCGGGCACCTCGATCGCGTCCACCGGCGGCGCCGCGCGGCGGGCGCGCGCATCGACGAACGCGGCCACGATGGCCTCGGCGGCGTGTGCCGGCGTGCCTTGCTGGCGCATGGTCTCCACCAGCGCCGCGGGCGGCTGCGCGCGATCGAGGTTGCCCGTGAGCCAGTGGCCCAGCTGCGGGGCGAAGCGGATCAGTCGCGCCATGCGATCACACTCAGTCCTTCTTCGCGGGCGTGCCGTAGCCGTCGGTGAGCGTCTTCAGGAACGCGACGACGTCGGCGACCTCTGCCTCGGTCAGCGCGGGCCTGTTGCCGGGCCTGGCCCCGAATGGCGCTTCCTGGTTGAGGTTGTCGCGGTACTTCTCGGGCAGGTCCGCGAAGCGAGCCGACCTGGCCACGCCATACACGCGCGCGGGGTTCGAGTCGCGCAAGGCGTAGAAGCGCACCGCGTCCTCGAGCTTCGTGTACGCGCCGTTGTGGAAGAACACGCCGCGCGTGGCCACGTTGCGCAGCGACGGCGTGCGGAACCGGCCGCAGTCGTCGTCGTGCGTCTTCAGGTCGGTGCGCAACGGCCCGCACGCGCCCAGGTCGCGGTATTCCGGCTTCGCGTTGGCGGGGATGGCCGGGTTGCGCGGCACGCCGATGGCGATCAATCCGAAGTCGGTGAACTGGGGGAAGGCGCCGCGCTTGATCTGGCTGATGTGGCACGCCGCGCAGTTGCCGCGGGTCTTGTCGTTGAAGGCGGCGAGCCCGCGCGCCTCCTGCTTCGTCAGCGTGGCCTGACCGCGCAGCACCGCGTCGTACTTGCTGGTGAACGGGTAAAAGTCGGCCGGGCTCTGCTGGAACACCTCGAGCGCCAGCAACAGGCCGTTCCATGCGTGGCCGGCGTCGTCGAGGACATGCGGGCCGAACGCCGCGCGCATCGAGGCGGCGTTGGCCGACGTGCGCAGCTTCGCAACCACCGATTCGATGTCCGGGTTGGCCATCTCGAACGCCGACAGCAACGGCCCTGCCGCCTGCTCGTGGCCGGAGTCGGCGCGGCCGTCCCAGTCGAGGCCGCCGGTGGGGCCCTGATCCTCGCTGTCGTTGCCGTCGTTGTCGAAGAAGTGCTCCTGGAAACTGGGGATGCCCTGGTGGTACGTCAGCGACGGCACCGCGCGCAGCCCCGGCTGGTTCCGCGACGGGCCGCCCAGCTGCACGGGCAGGCGATTGGGGGGGCCGTACGCGTGCGCCGGATCGTGGCACGACGCGCACGACACCTGGCCCGATGCCGACAACGCCCTGTCGCTGAACAGCGAGCGGCCGAGGGCCACCAGCGTCCCGAAATCGGGCCGGCGTTCGAACGGCGTCTCGTAGAACGACGGCGGCCGGGTGGCGGGCGAGGGGACTGCCGGCGGCGCGGCCGCGGCGAGGGAGATGACCGCCGCGGGCAGCAGGAGCCACGCGAGGAGGAACGGGGACAGGAAACGGCGTGGCACGGTCTGCGCGAGGCGATGGGAGAGACGCGGCAGCCTAGCGGCCTCTCATGGCGGCCGTGTGACGGGGCAACGGCACCGGCTTGCGGCGAGCCTACATGACGCTGTCATATCCCGCGGCGATGCTCACGCGTTTTGAAGAACGGCCGAGGAGCCATCCCCCATGAAGAACCCCGTCAAGCTTGCCGCCATCCTGTCGCCGCTGGCGCTCGCCAGCGTGCTCGTGCTGTCCGCCTGCGCCGACACCAGCACCCCCGCCGACACCACGACCCTGCTGCAGGGCAAGGTGCAGAACATCGTCGTCATCTACGCCGAGAACCGCTCCTTCGACAACCTGTTCGGCAACTTCCCGGGCGCCAACGGCCTGTCCACGGTGGTCGATTCGTCGGGCAACCCGACCTCGGCCTACATCGCGCAGAAGGACCGCGACGGCACGACCGTGCTGGCCACGCTGCCGCAGACCTGGAACGGCGTCACCGCCCCGGGCAGCAGCGTCGTCATCACCGCTGCCCAGAGTGCCGGCCTGAAGAATGCGCCGTTCTCGATCGAGACCGGGTTCACCGCCGCGGCCGGCGCGGGCGCAAAGCTCGACACGACTACCGTCACGCGCGACCTGTACCACCGCTTCTTCGAGAACCAGATGGCCATCAACGGCGGCAAGAACGACATGTTCGCCGCCTGGGAAGACGCCGGCGGCCTGACGATGGGCCACTTCGACTACAGCGCCTCGCCGCTGTACAAGCTCGCCCAGGCCAACGTGCTGGCCGACAACTTCTTCGAAGGCGCGTTCGGCGGCTCGTTCCTGAACCACCAGTACCTGATCTGCGCCTGCGCGCCGACCTACCCCAACGCCGACACGGCCGCCGCGCACCCGACCATCGCGGTGCTGGACAAGGACTCTTCCGGCAACTACATGCCGCACCTGACCGCGGCAGCCACCGCCAAGGCCTCCGCCATGGACGGTCCGCCGACGTTCCAGCTGAGCGGCAACATCACGCCGGCCAACTACTTCGGTGACAGCCAGTTCTACGCGGTCAACACGATGCAGGCCCCGTACCAGCCGAGCGGCAACGCCCCGGCTGATCTGACCGGTACCGATTCGGCCTACGCCAACCCGGCCAAGGCCACGACGCTGCCCCCGCAGACGCAGACCAACATCGGCGACCTGCTGACGGCCAAGAGCGTCGGTTGGAAGTGGTATGGCGGCTCGTGGAACGCGGCGCTGACCGACGGCCAGCAGGATCCGACCATCGCCCGCACGGTGATCTATGCCGGCAATTCGAGCGGCGTGGCCACCACCGCCAATGTCGATTTCCAGCCGCACCACCAGCCGTTCAACTACTACGCCAACCTCGATCCGGCGACGCACGCCGCGGACCGCACGGCCCACCTGAAGGACTACACCGACCTGGTGGCCGACGCCGCCGCCGGCACGCTTCCCCCGGTGGCCTTCTACAAGCCCGAGGGCGTGTACAACCATCATCCCGGCTACGCGAACCTGGCCAACGGTGACCAGCGCATCGCCGACCTCGTGGCCAAGCTGCAGGCCAGCCCGCAGTACAAGAACATGGTCATCGTGATCACGTACGACGAGTTCGGCGGCGCGTGGGACCACGTGGCGCCGCCCAAGGGCGACAAGATCGGCCCGGGCACGCGCATCCCGGCGATCATCATCTCGCCTTACGCCAAGAAGGGCACGGTCGACCACACGCAGTACGACACGGCATCGATCCTGCGCCTGATCACGCGCCGCTTCGGCCTGGACACGCTGGCCGGCCTGGCCAAGCGCGACAGCGCGCTACAGGCCAACGGCGCGCCCGCGATGGGCGACCTCACCAACGCGCTCGACCTGACGAAGTAAGACGCGCGGCGCCCTGCGGTCCGCAGGGCGCTTCCCGCTGGCGCGAGCGATACTGGCATGAACATCCGGCCATTCGACGTTCCGCCATGACGCTTCCCACGCTATCGCTCCTCGAGACCCGCATCCTGGGCGTGCTCGTCGAGAAGCAGCACACCGTGCCCGACAGCTACCCGCTGAGCCTCAACGCGCTCACGCTGGGCTGCAACCAGAAGACGGCGCGCGACCCCGTGATCAACGCGGGCGAGGGCGACGTGCTGGCCGCGCTCGACACCCTGAAGTCGCTCCACCTGGTGCTGGAAGGCTCGGGCAGCCGCGTGCCGCGCTTCGAGCACAACGTGGCGCGCGTGCTGAAGCTGCCGGGCCAGAGCGTGGCGCTGCTGGCCATGATGATGCTGCGCGGCCCGCAGACCGCGGCGGAGCTGCGGCTGAATTCCGAGCGCCTGCATCGCTTCGCCGACATCTCGTCGGTGGAAGGCTTTCTCGACGAACTGGCCACGCACGAGCCGCCGTTCGTGGTGAAGCTCGCGCGGGCGCCGGGCGCGCGCGAGTCGCGCTGGGCGCACCTGCTCGCGGGCCCGGTTGCCGATGCCGCGCCGGCCGCGGCGTCGGCCGGGCCCGGCACGCCGCTGGGCGATGCGGCGCTGGGCCTGTCGGAGGTGGCGGCGATGCGCGCCGAGCAGCTGCGCATGAAGGGCGAGCTGGAGCGCCTGCGCGCGCAGGTGGCGCGGCTGGCGGCGGAGCTGGGTGTGGATCTGGATGGTGACGCCTGATCCTGCCGGCCCGCCCGCTCACTTCACGGCGTTCAGGCCTTCGATGTAGTCGGACACGGCCGCGATCTCCGCGTCGCTCATGCGCGCGGCGATGGTGGCCATCTGCGGGCTGTTGCCGCGCTTGCCGGCGCGGAACAGGGTCAGCTCGGCGCTGACGTACTCGGCGTGCTGGCCACCCAGGCGGGCGTATTGCGCGGGGATGCCGGCGCCGGCGGGGCCGTGGCAGCCGGCGCAGGCCGGGATGTTCTTCTCGGCGATGCCGCCGCGCCAGATCTTCTGGCCGAGCGCGACCGTGGCCTTGTTCTTGGCCTGGCCCGGCTTGGCCGTCTTGCCTGCGTAGAAGGCGGCGACGTTGCGCATGTCGTCGTCCGACAGCGTGGAGGCCATCGGCTTCATGATCGCGTTGTCGCGCTTGCCGGACTTGAACTCGCTCAGTTGCTTGACGAGGTAGTCGGCGTGCTGCCCCTGCAGGATCGGGTTGGCCGGGATGCCGCGAGAGCCGTCGGCCGTGTGGCAGGCCGCGCAGACGGTGGCCGAGATGGTGGCGCCCTTGGCGGGGTCCGGCTTGGCCGGGCCCTTCGCTTCGTCGGCCATCGCGGAGGTGGCGAACAGGGTCGCCAGGGCAACAACGTACAAGGACTTCATCTCGACGAACCCTTCAGAGGAGGCTTTTGGATGGAGCAAACCCAACGATTTTACAATGCACCATGACCGAAGCTAAGCGTACGCGCAAACCCTCCCCCCCTCGCGCCGTGCCGGCTCCCGTCTACAAGAAGCCGGTCGTGGTCTCCGACGAGGCCAAGGAAGGGCTAGGCTGGCTGCACACGGCCAGGTTCCTGACCTCGGCCAGCAAGATCTCGCAGCTCCCCGCGGGCGACATGCCCGAGATCGCGTTCGTGGGCCGCAGCAACGCTGGCAAGTCGTCGGCGATCAACACGCTGGCCCAGCAACGCCAGCTGGCGTTCGCCTCCAAGACCCCCGGCCGCACCCAGCTGATCAACCTGTTCACGCTGGGCCCGCGCGAGGCCCCGCAGGCCTTCCTGGCCGACCTGCCCGGCTACGGCTACGCCGCCGTCGCGCGCGGCAAGAAGCTGGTGTGGCAGAAGGTGATGGCCGACTACCTCGAGGTGCGGCGCGCGCTGTTCGGCGTGGTGCTGATGGTGGACAGCCGCCACGGCTTCACGCCGCTCGATCTCCAGCTGATGGCCTTCATCGCGCAACGCGTGAAGACCGGCGAGGTCAAGCTGCTGGTGCTGCTCACCAAGTCCGACAAGCTCAGCAAGACCGAGGCGCGCCAGGCCACCGAGGCCGCGCAGCAGGTGCTGGCCGATTTCGTCACCGACGACTCCGACGTGTCCGTGACGCTGTTCTCGTCGCTGCGCCGCCTCGGCGTGGAAGACGCCGCCGAGCAGCTGCTGGCGTGGCGCAAGGCGATGCCCGAGCGCGTGCACTTCGAACTGCCGCCGATGCCGGAAGGCGAGGGCGGCGAGGCGGTCGAGGACGACGCGGAAGACGTCGAGGACGACGCGGGCTGAGGCGCTACGGCCTGCCGATGAACAGCGCCACGCCCAGCTCCCCGCGCGGCGCATAGGTGAGCCCCAGGTACATCGGCCCGATGCCGGTGTCCGCGCCCAGGTACAGGCTGCCGCCGCCGCGCAGGTGCGCGAGCGACATCTCCGAGCGGTCGTCCCACGCGTTGCCGGCCTCCAGCGACGCGCCCACGAAGAAGCCGCGCGCGAAGACAGGCGTCTGGCTGAGCCGCATGTACCAGTTGAGGCGGCCGAACAGCACGGCATTGCCCGAGAGCTGGTCGGGCCGGTAGCCGGAGAGCTGCTGGAATCCGCCCAGCGTGTACTGGTCGACGGCCAGCTGCGCGTTCTCGTCGGACAGCTTCACGGCGCCGTGCAGCTCGAAGGTGCTGCGGCCGAAGGTGTCGACCACCGTGCCTTCCACCGAGCCGCGCGCCATGTGCTCGCTGCGTCGCAGCCGCCGCGTGCCCACCACGCTCTCGCCCTCGAGGCGGTAGCCGCTGGTGGGAAAGTTGACGTAGTCCAGCTGGTCGACGACGCCGCGCACGCGCAGGCCGTCCTCCTGCCAGACCTGCGCCTGCGTGGGGCCCGTCCAGGCCGCCGACAGCAGCGTGGGCGTGGTGGAGGTGGTCAGGTGCACGAAGCCCGCGCGCAGCTCGCCCAGGCGGCTGAAGGGCAGGCCGAAGTCCAGGCCCGCCTGGCCGGTGGAGCGCAGGAACTGCGCCACCTCGGTGCCGTCGGTGGCGTAGGCCGTGCGGTGCTGGCGGTCGCCCGCGATGTAGGCCGCGGTGAACCAGTCGGAGCTGTCGTCGATGTTGCGCCACAGCGGGTGGTAGATCTCCGAGAAGATCGCCGGGCGCTCGCCGACCTGCACGAAGTTGCGCCACTCGGTGCCGTTCTCGGTGAGCCAGTGGTGGTTGTGGCTCAGCTTGACGTCGAAGCCGCTGTGGCCGGAGAAGTCGGCGTGCAGGTCGAGGCCGGCGCGCAGGTAGTTGGGGCCCCAGGGCTTGTCCTGCAGGTCGAAGACGAGCGTCTCGCCGGCGGGGCCGGGCACCAGGCGGTAGTCGGCGCTCGTGTAGTCGCCGCTGGCCGCCAGCCGGCGCGCGTCGGCCTCGGCCTTCTTCGTGTCGAACAGCTCGCCGGCCTGCGACTGCAGCTTGGCCTCGAAGCGGCCCGGGTTGGTCTGCAGCGAGCCCTCGAACTTCACGGCCAGCAACGGCGTGGGCTCCATGGGCTGCTGCACGTGCGCCGCGAGCCACTGCGCGTACTCGGGCGCCGGGGCCGCGTAGGCGGCTAGCCTGCCCGCCTGCGCCTGGGCGTAGTCGTCGCCGATCTTGATCAGTTCGGCGGCGCGGCCGAAGTCGCTGGAGGTGAGCTTGCCGAGGTCGGGGCCGAGCAGCAGGTCGTGCGGTCCCAGCGTGGCGATGCTGCGCTCGACGTTCTGTTCGATGAGGATCGCGATCATCTGCTCGCTGAGCCCCACCACCGACGACAGCGCGTCGCGTCCGGACAGCGGCGTGCCGATGTTGATCACGATCACCTCGTCGACGCCCATCGCGCGCGCGATGTCCACCGGCAGGTTGTCCACCAGCCCGCCGTCACCCAGGAGGTGGCCGTCCACCTCGGTGGGCGCGAACACGCCCGGCACGCTCATGCTGGAGCGCAGCGCCACCGCGAGGTCGCCGTGCGAGAGGATCACGGGCTTGCCGGTCTCCATGTCGGTGGCCACGGCGCGGAACGGGATCGGCAGGCGGTCGAAGTCGTCCACGTGGCGCACCGGCAGCGTCAGGCGGCGCAGCAACAGCTCGAGGCCGCGGCTGGACAAGGCCCCCTGCGGCGCGCTGAGCTGGCCGTCGTGCACGCCGAACTCGAGGCCGGTGGAGATCTCGAAGTCCTCCTCCTTGCGGCGCTGCGACAGGAAGGGCCGTGCGACGCGCGTCGCGAACAGCGCGTCCCAGTCGATGCGGCGCAGCTCGGTCTCCAGCTGCTCGGCGCTCATGCCGCTGGCATAGAGACCGCCGACGATCGCGCCCATCGACGTGCCCGCGATGGCGTCTATGCGCACGTGCGCGCGCTCCAGCGCCTTGAGCACGCCCACGTGCGCGAGCCCGCGCGCGCCACCGCCCGAGAGCACGAGCCCGATGCGCGGGTGGCTGGCGGCCGAGGCCGGCGCCGACGCGGCCGCCTGGCCGAAGGCCGTGCCGGAAAGCGAGCACGCGAACGTCAGCGCGGCGAGCGCGAGGCGGAGGGTCATGCCGCGCATTCTGCCGGGCGTGACGGCTCGCGATCGGGTTCCCTGGAACAGCGACGAAAAAAAGGGACTGCCGAGGCAGTCCCTTTCGATCGGTTGTCGCGAGCGCGACGGCTCCAGGCGCCGAGGCGCCCGGATGCGGACATCACATGTCCATGCCGCCCATGCCGCCCATGCCACCCATGCCGCCGTGGCCGCCGTGGCCGCCGCCACCAGCGGCTTCTTCCTTCGGCGATTCCGAGACCATGCACTCGGTCGTCAGCATCAGCGAGGCAACAGAAGCGGCGTTCTGCAGCGCGGTGCGGGTGACCTTCGTCGGATCAAGGATGCCCATGTCGATCATGTCGCCATAGGTGCCGTTGGCGGCGTTGTAGCCGTAGTTGCCCTTGCCGGCCAGGACGGCGGCAACGACCACGCTGGCTTCGTCGCCGGCGTTGAAGACGATCTCGCGCAGCGGCGATTCGACGGCCTTGAGCACCAGCTTGATGCCGGCGTCCTGGTCGGCGTTGTCGCCCTTGAGTTCGCCGATCTGCTGGCGAGCGCGCAGCAGCGCGACGCCGCCACCGGCCACGATGCCTTCTTCGACGGCCGCACGCGTGGCGTGCAGGGCGTCTTCGACGCGGGCCTTCTTTTCCTTCATCTCGACTTCGGTCGCGGCACCGACCTTGATCAGCGCAACGCCGCCGGCCAGCTTGGCCACGCGCTCTTGCAGCTTTTCACGGTCGTAGTCGCTGGTGGCTTCCTCGATCTGGATGCGGATCTGCTTGACGCGTGCCTCGATGTCACCGGCAGCGCCGTTGCCGTCGATGATCGTCGTGTTTTCCTTGCCCACTTCGATGCGCTTGGCTTGACCGAGGTCCGCCAGCGTGACCTTGTCCAGCGCCAGGCCGACTTCCTCGGCGATGACCTTGCCGCCCGTCAGGATGGCGATGTCTTCCAGCATGGCCTTGCGACGATCGCCGAAGCCCGGGGCCTTGACGGCGACGACCTTCAGGATGCCGCGGATCGTGTTGACCACCAGGGTCGCCAGCGCTTCGCCGTCGACTTCTTCGGCGATGATCAGCAGCGGACGGCCGGCCTTGGCCACTTGCTCCAGCGTGGGCAGCAGGTCACGGATGTTCGAGATCTTCTTGTCGAACAGCAGGACGAACGGGTTGTCCAGCAGCGCGACTTGCTTCTCGGGGTTGTTGATGAAGTACGGCGACAGGTAGCCGCGGTCGAACTGCATGCCCTCGACGACGTCGAGCTCGTTGGCCAGGCTCTTGCCGTCTTCGACGGTGATGACGCCTTCCTTGCCGACCTTGTCCATCGCCTCGGCGATGATCTGGCCGATCGAGTCGTCGGAGTTGGCCGAGATCGTGCCGACCTGGGCGATTTCCTTGGACGTCGTCGTCGGCTTCGAGGCGGCCTTCAGCTGGGCGACCAGGGCGGTGACCGCCTTGTCGATGCCGCGCTTCAGGTCCATCGGGTTCATGCCGGCGGCCACGTACTTCATGCCTTCGCGCACGATGGCTTGCGCCAGCACGGTGGCGGTGGTGGTGCCGTCACCGGCGTTGTCGCTGGTCTTGGAAGCGACTTCCTTGACCATCTGCGCGCCCATGTTCTGGAGCTTGTCCTTCAGCTCGATTTCCTTGGCCACGGACACGCCGTCCTTGGTGACCGTGGGGGCGCCGAACGAGCGCTCGAGAACGACGTTGCGACCCTTGGGGCCCAGCGTGACCTTGACCGCGTTGGCCAGGACGTTCACGCCTTCGACCATGCGGGCACGGGCGTCCGAGCCGAAAATGACGTCTTTTGCTGCCATGAGATGTTTCTCCGGAATACGTTGAATGGGGGTGTGAGGACGGCGGCGGAACGACGGGATCGTCCGCGGCCGGGGCTTCCAGCCACCTGGCCGGCGACAAGGCCGGCCAGCCTGCGGCGCGAAGCGACGGGCTTCGCGCGGGGTGATTACTTCTCGACGACGGCGAAGAGGTCTTCCTCGCGCATCACCAGCAGCTCGTCGCCGTCGACCTTGACGGTCTGGCCGCTGTACTTGCCGAACAGCACGCGATCACCGACCTTGACGTTCAGGACGACGAAATCGCCCTTGTCGTTGCGCTTGCCCGGGCCGACGGCCAGGACTTCGCCCTGGTCCGGCTTCTCGGCGGCGGCGTCGGGGATGACGATGCCCGAGGCGGTCTTGGTTTCCTGTTCCAGGCGCTTGACGACAACACGGTCGTGCAACGGACGCAGCTTCATTTCATCTCCTTCAATGCAATTCGCAGTAAGCCTGGCGGCGGGTCAGCTCAGAAGTGAGTGCCTGCTCGCCTGGGTTTGGGCAAGTGCTCCGGCGGCGCATGCCACCTTCGCTAGCACTCGCGGGTGGTGAGTGCTAGCAAGCATTATAGGGACCGCGCGTGACGATTCAAGAGTGGGGTTGTGGGAGGCTGGGACTGATCCCATCGCGAGGCCGTGGGCCTACTGCCGAAGGCTTACGTGAACGGGTCCGTAGTAGGGGGGCGTAGCGCGCGTCACTACTCGCGGCACCGGGACGCAAGCTGACACGGTGGCGCGAGGAGCACTTTCAGGCAGCGGCGTTGCTGCCTCGAAGGAATTCTGTGCCGATCGAGATCAACGTGATGCCGAGAGGAACGCAGGCCATCGCCATGGCTGCTTGCCAGCGACGGTGTTGAATTCCGCGCCAACGGCGACGCAGATCGACTCGGATACGGCGGCCCCGCTCCGCGTAGAAGCGAACCAGCAGCGCCATGGCCATGTCATAGACGAACAGGACTGCGTACTTCGCGGGCGAGAGCGTCCCCCAGCGTTCTGCGACCACGAGAATCCCGAAGACGAACCATGCCGTGAAGGTCAGGGCATACAGGTAGTAGAGCGTGCCCTCCATGAGGGTTAGTGCCATGTCGGCGATCGGACGACGACGCCGAGGGTTTGGGACCTTTAGCGAAGCTTGCACTGCTGCCCATGCGCGACGCGCGGCCAGTGCCATCCAGCGACCTGCGGCCTGGATTTCCGGTTCCCGCAGAACCTTGAGGATGGACATCACCAACGGCGGCAGAGCTCCCAACACGGAGAGCGCGAACGCGATCCGGCACCATGGATTGTTCAGATCTACGCCGTTTGGGACCGCTATCGAGAAGCTGGGGGTTGACATCATGTCTCCTCTGGTTAGGTGGTGCCAGCGTACGTAGACCACCAGTTCGCTGCCAGTGCCAACTCTCGGGATTCACAACCTGGCCTACTTCGTACTGGACTCCTTAGCCGCGCTCTCAGCGTGACCTGACCTAGGCGACAGCCTGCGAGACCTGCCGCTGCTACCGAGCGGAACACTCACGCCAGCCGTTGTCCATGGCCGTGCCAGCAAGAGTCTTCGAGCAAGCACGAATGCACGGGGCAGTAGCGCCAGGCTTCGAAGCGGCGACTGTCGGTTCCCATTCAATCCCGGATCACCGCTGCGTCTTTCCGAGAGCAATCTCATGCGCTTTTCCGAGAGCAATTTCATGCGCCTTCCCGTTCAGGAGCAGTGACAACCACTGGCACTTCGGGATGAGGCGCAAACCGGTGTGGGCGCGCCTCGGCACTCACCGTTCGGTCAGCACCTTGGCAACGATCTTTCGCGCGTGAAGCAGGACGGATTTGTGCTCCGCTGCGGAGACCTCGACGAAGCCGAGTCCTCGGAGCAAGAAGATTCCCTCAACCGCCAGCAAGGCGTGGCGAACCTCATGAGCGGCGCCAGATTCAGAGAGCAGCGGATCGAGCAACGCGCGGTAGTACCGTCTCGCAGGCTCCATCATGTCGGGCGCGTGTACTAGCGCCGTCACGAGAAAGGCCGCCTTCTGTGTCGCGGCGTCATCCTCGTGTAGCGCTTCGTCGATGTGGGCCAGTACCAGCTCGAAAGGCTTGAGCGGTCGGTCCCCGAGCCGCTGACGCACCGCTGTCTG
>JABCYW010000032.1 GCA_013289985.1 Betaproteobacteria bacterium
GCCGAATTCAGGCGCCCGTTTGACGTCGAGCCAAGTGCGCGCCCACCTTGGCGCAGCGGGTAACCTCGACCTGCGCGAAGCGTGACCTCAAGCGCACCAACACCAGCACCAACCAAGTTCCCCGCAGATCGGTGATGAAGCTTTTTTTTGCTCAATCGGTGAGCGCCCGCCAGGCCGCCAGGGCGAAGCGCTGCGCGTGGCTCGCCGGCGTGGCCTGGCGCCGTCCGGCGAGCCAGCCGCGCGCGTAGAACTCCGTGGCGCCCAGCACCAGCGCGGGGATCAGGTCGGCCGGCAGCGGCAGGATGCGGCCGGCGGCGGCGTCCCGCGCCAGGATCTCGTCGATCGGCTCGTAGCGCGCCAGCAGGCGTTCCTGCAGGCCGGCCGCGTGCGGGCCCTGGTCCACCGGATCGCGGGCCGCGAACACGAAATGCGCCCCTTCCGGATTCGCGGTGATCCACGCCGTGTAGGCCGCGATCAGCGCCTCCACCACGGCATGGCCGTCCGTGATGCCGGCGATGCGCCCGGCGATCGCGCGGCTCTGGTCGTCGAAGAGGACGAAGAACAGCGCCGCGACCACGCCCTCCTTGTTCTTGAAGTGGTGGTAGATCGTGCCCACGCTCTGGCCGCTGGCGCGGCGCAGGTCGTCGATGGTCGTCGCCTCGACGCCGTTCTCGTTGAACAGCGCCAGCGCATGGCGCAGCACGCTGCGCCGGCTCGCCTGGCGCGGCTCGGGAAACACGCTGGCCAGCAGCCGGTCGGGCGCGGCCGCCTGCGTTGCCGACAAATTTTTTCTCGCCATGTGTTGAATAGTATTCTAGAATAACGTTCTAGTCACTCGACACCGTTGCCGCGGTGCCGAAAGGCCCCCGCCACGAAGCGGGCGCCGATGCGAAACGGGCCGTCGGCCCACCGCCAATTCGATAACCCGATGTCGCGCCTGGAAGGCGGCATCGTTGCTGGCATCTGGCAGCCAGCCCCGCGCGGCCCTCTTCGCGATGGCCCGCTGACTGACTGCACCGAGGAAGCCGTGATCGAGACCCGTTACGCGACCATCAACGCCCTGGGCGTGCTGGACAACCCCAACCTGCCGCCGCCGTCGCATTCCGACGCCGCGGCCGCGAACGCCGCCGTCTATCTGGGGGGCGCCCGCAGCGTCGACGTGCGTTCCCTGGCCGACGCGCGCAGCGCCGGCCTGTCGGCGGTCAACATCACGCTGGGCCACGTCGCCGGCACCGCCGATCCCTTCTGCGAGACCGTGCGCGACATCACCGGCTGGAACGCCTTCATCGCGCGGCACCCGGGCGCGTTGCGCCGCGTGCTCAACGTGGGCGACATCGCCGCGGCCGCCGAGGCCGGCCAGGTCGGCGTCATCTACGGCTTCCAGAACACGGAGATGCTGGGCCGCGAGACCGAGCGCGTGCGCCTGTTCGCCAAGATGGGCGTGCGCGTGATCCAGCTCACCTACAACGGCCGCAACGCGGTCGGCGACGGCGCCACCGTGCCCGACGACCAGGGCCTGTCGCGCTTCGGCGCCGAGGTGGTGGAGCGCCTGCAGGCCGAGGGCGTGCTGGTGGACCTGAGCCACAGCAGCGAGAAGACCTGCCTGGACGCGCTGGCGCTGGCGCGCAGGCCCGTGGCGATCACGCACGCGGCGTGCCGCGCGGTGGCCGACCACCCGCGCAACAAGAGCGACGCCGAGCTGCGCCTGCTGGCCCGGCGCGGCGGCGTCCTGGGCCTGTACTTCATGCCGTACCTGCGGCTGGCCGGCCAGCCCATGGCCGCCGACCTGGTGGCGCACCTGGAGCACGCGATCGCGGTGTGCGGCGAGGATCACGTCGGCCTCGGCACCGACGGCGGCACCACCGCCCACGACGACATGGCGGCCTACCGGCGCCGGCTGGAAGACGAGATCGCGCAGCGCCGCGCGCTGGGCATCGGCGCGCCGGGCGAGACGGCCGACGTCACCACCTTCCTGCCCGACCTGTGCGGCCCCACGCAGTTCCAGCGCCTGGCCGACCTGCTGGCCGCGCGCGGCCACGGCGAGGCGCGCATCGAGAAGATCCTGGGCGGCAACTTCCGCCGCCTGATGGCCGAGGCCTGGTCGGCCGCCTGAACCTTCGAGGACGAACCATGCGCCAGTCGTCGCGCCGCCTGCCGGCCTTGCTCGCCGCCCTGTGTCTCATCGTCGGCGGCTCGCAGGCCCTCGCGCACGACGACGACGTGCGGATCCATGGCGTGGCCGTCGGCAGCCAGAAGCTGGCGGCCTTGCCGGACGGCGTCATGGAGGCCGACTACGGCTTCAGCGAGCGCGGCCGCGGCGACCGCATCCACGCGCGCTGGTCGGTCGACGCGCAAGGGCTGCCGGTGGCCTACGACGCCGAGGGCAACGACTACTGGAAGGTGCCGCTCGCCGAGCACTTCGACGTGACGGCCGGCAAGGCCAGCTGGAAGAACCGCCTCGAGGCGGGCTCTGCCGCGCCGGGCGCGTTCTACCTGCCGGCCAACGCACCGCCCGAGTTCATGGGCGTGCTCGCCCGCGCGCTGCTCAAGACGCCGGGCCGGCGCCTGAGGCTGCTGCCGGCCGGCGAGGCCTGGCTGGAGCGTGGCACGCAACTGGCGGCGGCGGGGCACGTGCTCACGCTGTACCGAATCGGCGGCATCGAGTTCACGCCGGTGCCCGTGTGGCTGGACGAGAAGGGCGCCACCGCCGCCGTCATCGACGACTGGTTCGAGGTGCTGGGCGGCGAGCTCAAGCCGATGCTGCCGCGGCTGCAGGCCGCGCAGGGCGCCGCCGACCAGGCGTGGAGCGCCGACGTGGCGCGCCGGCTGACGCACGTGCCCGCCGGCGCGCTGCTGATCCGCCACGCGCGCCTGTTCGACCCGCGCGACCTCAGCGTGCGCGACGACATGCGCGTGCTGGTGCGGGGCGAGCACGTCGTGCGCGTCGACCCCGACGACGCCGGCCCCGCGCCCGCGGACACGGAAGTCATCGACGCGGCGGGCCGCTTCCTGATGCCCGGCCTGTGGGACGTGCACGAGCACTTCGCCGGCGTGGACGGCACCTTCGACCTCATCGCCGGCGTCACCAGCGGGCGCGACATGGCCAACGACAACGTGCCGCTGCTGGCGCGCGTCAAGCGCTTCGACACCGGCACCGAGCTGGGCCCGCGCGTGGTGCTGGCCGGCATCGTCGAGGGCACCGGCCCGCTGGCCGGGCCCACCGACGTGCGCGTCGAGACGCGCGCGCAGGCCCAGGCCGCGGTCGACTGGTACGCCGACCACGGTTACGAGCAGATCAAGATCTATTCGTCGTTCCCGCCCGCGCTGGTGGCGCCCATCGCCGACATGGCGCATGCGCGCGGCCTGCGCGTGAGCGGCCACGTGCCGGCCTTCATGGTGGCGCGCCAGTTCGTGGAGGCCGGCGCCGACGAGATCCAGCACCTGAACTTCATCGTGCTGAACTTCTTCCCCGAGGTGGCCGACACGCGCACCAAGGATCGCTACACGGTGATGGCCGAGAAGCTGCAGGGGTTGAAGCTGGATTCGCCCGAGTTCGCCGCCTTTGTCGCGTTGCTGCGCCAGCACCACACGGTGCTCGATCCCACCGTGTCCGTGCTGCAGGACCTGTTCTCGGGCGCGCCGGGCGCCTGCGCGCACAGCCTGTGTCCCATCATCGACCGCTTCCCGCCCGTCACGCGGCGCCGCCTTCTCTCCGGCGCGGTGGCCGTGCCGCCCGGCAAGGAGGCCGCCTACGCGCAGGCGCTGCCGTCGCTGCTCAAGCTGCTGAAGACGCTTTACGACGACGGCATCACGCTGATGCCCGGCACCGACGGCTTCGCCGGCTACACGCTGCACAACGAGCTCGAGCTCTACGTGCGGGCCGGCATCCCCGCGCCCGAGGTGCTGCGCATGGCCACGCTGGTGCCCGCGCAGGTGCTGGGCGTGGCCGGCCCGAGCCAGCGCGGCTTCATCGCGCCGGGGCGCCAGGCCGACATGGTGCTGATCGCCGGCGATCCGACGCGCAACATCGCGGACATCCGCCACGTGTGGCGCACCATCAAGGGCGGCCGCGTCTACGATCCGGCGGCGCTGGAGCAAGCCATGGGGATGAGTCGATGAGCGCACCAATCGAACGCTTCAACAGTGGCCGGGTGCTGCCCGCGTCGGTGCCGTTCTGCGAGGGCACGGCGCTCGGCGGCCTCGTCTTCCTGTCCGGCCAGCTGGGCAACGTGCCCGGCACGCTCACGCTCGTGGAGGGCGGCATCGAGGCCGAGGCGCGCCAGGCGCTGGCCAACATCCTGACGGTGCTGCAGGCGCAGGGCCTGGGCCTGGCCAGCCTGCTTCGCTGCACCATCATGCTGGCCGACATCGGCGAGTGGGCCGCTTTCAACGGCGTGTGGCGCGAGTTCTTCGGCGAGCAGCCGCTGCCGGCGCGCAGCGCGTTCGGCTGCGCTGGGCTCGCGCTGGGGGCGCGCGTCGAGATCGAGTGCATCGCCGCGCGCTAAAGAATTACCAGACGCGCACGCGCTTCTCGGGCGGGATGTAGAGCGCATCCCCCGGCTTGACGCCGAAGGCCTTGTACCAGCCGTCGATGTTGCGCACGACGCCGTTGACGCGAAACCTGGGGCGGCTGTGCGGGTCGCTGCTGTTGAGGCGGCGCACGGTCTCGGGCCGCGACTTGCCGGCCCAGGCCTGGGCCCACCCGAGGAACACGCGCTGGTCGCCCGTGAGGCCATCGAGCACCGGGGTGCGCCTGCCGCCGAGCGAGGCGTGGTACGCGTCGAGCGCGATGGTGAGGCCGCCGAGATCGGCCAGGTTCTCGCCCATCGTCAGGTCCGGGTTGAGGTGCAGGCCCGGCAGCGGCTCGTACTGCGCGTACTGCGCGCCGAGCACCGCCGTGCGCGCCTTGAACGCCGCCGCATCGGCGGGCGTCCACCAGTCGCGCAGGATGCCGTCGGCGTCCACCGTGCGGCCCTGGTCGTCGAACTGGTGGGTGATCTCGTGGCCGATCACGCCGCCGGCGGCGCCGTAGTTGATCGCGTCGTCGGCTGCGGCGTCGAAGATCGGCGGCTGCAGGATGCCGGCGGGGAACACGATGTCCTGCAGGTTGCCGCTGTACGCGTCGTTGATCTGCGGCGTCATGCCCCAGTCGCTCCGGTCGACCGGCCCTTTGCCGCGCCGGACCACGAAGGCCCAGTCGTCGGCCGCGGCCGCGCGCACGTCGGCCATCAGGTCGTCGCGGCGGATGACGACCTCGGCGTAGTCGCGCCATTTGTCGGGGTAGCCCACCTTGATGGTGACCGCGTCGAGCTTGCGCAGCGCCTCGGCCCTGGTGGCGGGGCCCATCCAGGTCAGCGCCTCCATGTGCGCGCGGAACGCCTTCTTCAGGTTGACGGCCAGCGCCGTCATGCGGGCCTTGGCGGCCGGCGGGAACCAGCGTTCGGCGTAGACCTGGCCGACGGCCCATTGCAGCGTGCCGAAGCAGGCGTGCGGGTCGATGTCGCAGTCCTTGCCCGCGACGACGTACAGGCTGCGCTTCCAGCGCGGCGCCTGCTCGGCCTGGCCGCCGAGCGTCCTGCCGTGCAGCTCGAACGCGGCGTCCGCGAAGGCGCGCGGCAGGTAGCCGGCGGCGTTGTCGAGGCTGCGGAACGCCATCCAGGCCTTGAGCACCGGCAGGGGCGTGGCGGCCACCGCGGCGGCGATCTTCGGGAACGCGGTGTCCTGCATCGCGATCAGCGTGCCGCGGTCGCCCAGCTGCGCGGCCTGCAGGAACTCGTTCCACGCGAACGCGGGCGCGAGCGCCTGCAGTTCCGCGCGCGAGACCGGGTGGTACTGCGCGACCACGTCGCGCTGCTGCACCTTGGTCCAGCTCACCTCGGCGATGCGGGTCTCCAGCGCCAGCACCTCGGGCGCGATGGCGTCCGCGTCGGGCCAGCCGGCCAGCGTCAGCATCCGGGCGATGTAGGCCGCATAGGCGTCGCGCTGCTTCGCGTAATCGGGCTTCAGGTAGTAGTCGATGTCGGGCAGGCCCAGGTCGGCCTGCGAGACGTAGGTCGAATAGATCGTGGGCTTCTTCAGGTCGACGTCGAGCGACACCGAGAACGGGCTCGGGAACACGTCGACGGTGGAGCGGCCCATCAGCGTGGCCAGCGCCGGCAGGTCGGTGGCGGCGCGGATGGCGTCGAGCTCGGGCGCGAGGGCGCGCACGCCCACCTGCTCGATGCGCGCCTCGTCCATGTAGGCGGCGTAGAACGCGCCCACCTTGCCGCGCGGGTCGGCGGGCTGGTCGGCCACGCCGTGCGACAGGTCCTCGAGGATCGCGTGCAGCCGGCCGTCGATGGTGCGCGACATGCCGCTGCGGCGCGACACCCCTTGCTCGTCGGCCGGGATCGGGGTGCGCGCGAGGAAGCGGCCGTTGGCGTACTGGAAGAAGTCGTTGCCGGGCTTCGTGGCGAGATCGCGCGCCGTGAGATCGAGGCCGAAGGGCGGGAACTCCGGGCGGGCGCCGGCGGCGTGTGCCAGCGTCGCGAGCGCGCACAGCGCGGCGGCGGTCAAGGTCTTCTTCATCGAGTCTCCCCGTTCAAGGTGGCGGGGATTGTCGAGCCAGAAAGCAAAAAGCCCAACCGGTGGAGGGCTGGGCTTGACGCTTTTCTTCGCAATCCTCTAGTGAGGGATTGGCTCCCCGACCTGGGCTCGAACCAGGGACCTACGGATTAACAGTCCGGCGCTCTACCAACTGAGCTATCGGGGAACTGCGAAGCCTCTCAGTATAACCAGTTTTTCAAGAACGTCAAAACTTTGCTTCGACCGACGCGTGGAAAGTGCGCGGCTCGAGGGGGAAAAGATACGCGTGGTCGTACTGGTACGGCGCCTCGCGCCAGGCGCGGCGATCGAACAGGTTGTCGACGCCCGCGCGCCACACCAGCGTCGTGGTGCCCAGCGCCTGCACGTAGCGCGCGCCGAAGTCGTAGCGCGTCCAGCCCGGGATCCGCACGCTGTTGTCCGGCAGCACCTCGCGCGCGCCTTCGTACGCCATGTTGGCCAGGATGCTGAGGCCGTCGACCTGCGGCACCGCGTACGCCGCGAGCAGCTTCACGGCGCTGTCGGGGATGTTGGTGGGACGCCGCCCGTCCTGGGTGGCGTCGGTGGCCTGCTCGCGGCGCACCCGCTGCAGCATGGCCGACGCGCGCAGCGTGAACGCGCCCGCGCGCGTCTGGGCCTCGGCCTCGAGGCCGCGCGAGCGCGTGATGCCGTCGTGGCCGTACGCGGTCACGCCGTCCGTCGTGATGTCGCCGGCGTAGGCCTGCGTCACGTCGTAGGCGGTCAGGCCCCACGTGGCGGCGCCGCTGGCGTGCTTCCAGCCGAACTCCCACTGGCGGCTCAGCGTGGCCGACAGCGGCTGGCCGTTGTTGATCGCGTCGCCGTGCGTGGGCGCGAGCGTGCTCTCCACGCCTTCGCCCCAGCTCGCATAGATCATGTCGGCCGGCGTCAGCTGGTGGCTCAGCGAGAGCCACGGCGTGCTGAACGTCTGCCGGTAGTCGGTGTCGAACCCGGGGCTGCCCGTGGAGGTTTCGGCCGACTGCCGGCGCAGCTGCGTGTGGCGCACGCCCAGCCAGGCCGTCCAGTCGCTCGCGATCTGCACCGAGTCGCGCAGGTACAGCTCGTTGTTGCGCTCGGTGCGGTCGGTGTTGGGGGAGGTCAGCGCGGGGTCGGACGGCACCAGGGCCGTGCCGGCGATGTTGCCGATGCCCACGAAGTTGTAGGCCTCGTCGTTGAAGCGGCCGGTGAAGCGCGTCTGCAGGGTGCCCACGGTGAGCGCGTGCCGCAGCGGGCCGGTGTCGAATTCGCCGGACAGCGAGACGTCGAGGTCGCGCGTCTGGCGGCGCTCGTCGTCGCTGCGGAAGTCGTAGAGGGCGTAGGTGCCGTCGGCCGCGAAACGGTCGCAGGGCGCGCAGGCCTCGTTGGCGCCGAACGCGAACGCGAGGTGGTCGTTGCTCACCAGCCGCTGCTGCAGCGCCTGCACCTTGAAGCGCCACTGCGCGTTCAGCGCCTGCGTGTAGCGCAGCGACATCGTGTTGCCCTGCGTCACCACGGGCAGCGACCAGGGCTGGTCGTTCAGGTTGATGTGCGGGTCGATCGTGTGCGGATCGGGCACCACGGGCCCCAGCATGCTGAAGGCGGGCACGCTGGGCTGGGACTGCACGTTGTGCTCGAACTCGAACTCGAGCAGATGGCGGGAATCGGGGCGCCAGTCGGTGGCGATGGAGGCCGTGCGCCCGTGGCCGCGGGCGTCGCGTGCGTTGGCGTCGAGCTTGTCGGCCGACAGGTTCAGGCGGACGCCGAACGCGCGCTGCGCGCCGAAGCGCTGGCTCAGGTCGGCGGCCACGCCCAGCTGGCCGGGCTGGACCCACGACACGGCGACGTCGCGCAGGTCCTGGTCGGGACGCTTGACGACCAGGTTCACCAGCCCGCCCGGCGCGCTGGTGCCGGCCTGCGTGCCGCTGAGGCCCTTGAGCACCTCGACGTCCGACTTGTTGTCCAGCGACAGCACCGTCTCGGCGTTGATGGGCAGCCCGTCGCGGCGGAAGTTGGTGCGGTTGTCGACCTGGAAGCCGCGCACCGCGAAGGTGGTCCAGTAGCCCACCGCGTTGTACGAGTCGGTGAGGCTCGCGTCGACGCGGGTGAGGTCGGACAGCGACGTGGCGCCGAGATCCTTGAGCATCTGCGTGTCGATCACGTCGGCCTGGATCGGCGTGCGGGCCAGCGGCTGCGCGAAGCCGGTGACGCCGGCGGTGTCGGACAGGCTGCGGGCGGTGATCTGCACGGTCTGCACCGGCGTGGCGTCCTGCGCGCGCGCGGCGCCCGCGAGCGCGAGGACGGCCGCGGCCAGCGGCGTGCAGTGCAACGGGAATCGGAAACGGACAACGGAAGCCATCGAGCTCTTTCAAAGCGATGGCAGGGGAGACGGCGTCGGGAGACCGGGACGCGAGTGGCCACGGCAGTGCGACCGCTTCCCTGCGCGAGGATTACCTCGGATCGACGGCTCGCGCCGTCGACCTGGTCGCTCGTGCCGGGGCACTCGCGACCAATCAGGTTCAAAGGGACTTTCTCAGCCAGCCTCTCGGCCAGCACCCCTAGCGAAACTCGCCGCAGGATTGCGACGAGCGCACGAATTGTGCCTCAAACCCCGTGGGGAGGCATCAGGCCTGCGTGTAGGCCGTCTTCACGACGGTGTAGAACTCGGCCGCGTACCGGCCCTGTTCGCGCGGCCCGTAGCTCGATCCCTTGCGGCCGCCGAAAGGCACGTGGTAGTCCACGCCCGCGGTGGGCACGTTGACCATCACCATGCCGGCCTGCGCGTGCCGCTTGAAGTGCGTCGCGTGCTTCAGCGAGGTCGTGGCGATGCCGGCCGCGAGGCCGAAGGGCGTGTCGTTGGCCTGCGCCAGGGCCTCGTCGTAGTCGCGCACGCGCGTCACGCTCACCACGGGGCCGAACACCTCCTCGCGGCTGATGCGCATCTGCGGCGCCGCCTCGGTGATCAGCGCCGGACGCATGTAGAAGCCGGCGCGGCCGTCGAGGTTGTGTTCGATGGCCTCGCCGCCGAAGGCCAGGCGGGCGCCTTCGCCCTGCGCGATCGCCACGTAGGCCAGATCCTGCTTCAGCTGCGTCGCGTCCACCACCGGGCCGATGTCGGTGCCGGCCTTGCGCGCGTCGTCCACCTTCAGCGCCTTCAGCCTCTCGACGACGCCGGCCACGAAGCGGTCGTGGATGCCTTCGGTGACGATCACCCGCGACGACGCCGTGCAGCGTTGCCCGGTGGAGAAGAACCCGCTCTGCACGGCGCAGTTGATCGCCACGCCGAGGTCGGCGTCGTCCAGCACGATCATCGGGTTCTTGCCGCCCATCTCGAGCTGGAACTTGGCCATGCGCGCCACGCAGGCCTGCGCCACCTTCTGGCCGGTGGCCACGGAGCCGGTGAAGGTGATCGCGTCGACGCCGCGATCCTCCAGCAGCGTCGCGCCCACCTCCGAGCCGCGGCCCATCACGAGGTTGAGCACGCCTTGCGGCAGGCCGCAGCGCGACAGGATCTCGCACAGCGACCACACCGAGGCCGGCACCAGTTCGGCCGGCTTGATCACCACGCAGTTGCCGTACGCGAGCGCCGGCGCGATCTTCCAGGCGGGGATCGCGATGGGGAAGTTCCAGGGCGTGATGATGCCCACCACGCCGAGGGGCTCGCGCGTGAGCTCCACGCCCACGCCGGGCCGCACCGAGGGCAGGGCCTCGCCGCCGGGGCGCAGCGCCTCGCCGGCGAAGAACTTGAAGATGTTGCCCGCGCGCTGGACCTCGCCGATCGCCTCGGGCAGGGTCTTGCCTTCCTCGCGCGCGAGCAGGTCGCCGAGTTCGGCGCGGCGCGCCAGGATCTCGGTGCCGGCGGCGTCGAGGATGTCGAAGCGCTGCTGCGGCGTGCTCAGGCTCCAGCCCGCGAAGGCCTGGCGCGCGGCGGCGATGGCCTGGCGGGTCTGCGCCGCGTCGGCCTGCGCGTACTCGCCGACGACGTCGCTGGTGTCGGACGGATTGACGTTGCGCGACGCGCTCGCGCCGGCGACCCATTCGCCGCCGATGAGGTTCTTGAACATGGCGTTCCTTTGTTCCGGATTACTGCGGACCGAGCTTGGAGATCAGCGCGCTCAGCGCGTCGAACTCGTCCGGCTTCAGCTCGGACAGCGGCGGCCGCACCGGGCCCGCCGTGTGGCCCACCGCGGTGGCGCCGGCCTTCACGATGGACACGGCGTAGCCCTCGCCCTGGTTGCGCAGCGCGATGTAGGGCAGGAAGAAGTCGCGGATCAGGCGGTTGGTGGTGGTGACGTCGCCGTCCACCTGCGCCTGGTAGAACTGCATCGCCGTCCGCGGGATGAAGTTGAAGACCGCCGACGAGTACACGGGGCAGCCCATCGCGTCGTAGGCGGCGGCGAAGACCTCCGCCGTGGGCAGGCCGCCGAGGTAGGTGAAGCGGTCGCCGAGGGTCTGGCGCACGGCCACGAACTTCTCGATGTCGCCCACGCCGTCCTTGAAGCCGACCAGGTTCGGGTGGCGGTCGGCCAGCACCTGCAGGCTGGCGGGCGTGAGCCTGCAGCCGCCGCGGTTGTAGACCACCACGCCGATGCGCACGCTGCGGCACACGGCGCCCACGTGCTCGATCAGGCCTTCCTGGCTGCCCTCGGTGAGGTAGTGCGGCAGCAGCAGGATGCCTTGCGCGCCCAGGCGCTCGGCCTCCTGCGCGTACTTGACGGCCAGCGTGGTGCCGCCGCCGGCGCCCGCGACGATGGGCGTGCGGCCGCGGCAGGTGTCCAGCGACACCTTCACGACCTGGCTGTACTCCTCGGGCTCCAGCGAGAAGAACTCGCCCGTGCCGCCCGCGGCGAACAGCACCGTGGCGCCGTAGGGCTGCAGCCACTCCAGGCGCTCGGCGAAGGGCCGGGGCGCGAACCTGAGGTCGGCGTCGAAGTCGGTGAGCGGAAACGAGAGCAGCCCGTGGCCGAGGGCGGCCTTGAGTTCTTGCGGGGACATGGCGAGAGGTCTTTCGTGCGAAGGGTAAGAAAACTTGTCAGTCATCGTACAACTAGGTGCGAAAGAAATCAACAAGGATCCACGCACGGCCATGCAGGCGGCTCAGCGCGATTCGGTCTGCGAGCGGCGCCGCCGTTCGCGGCTGTTGGCCAGGTGCGTGCGCATCGCGGCGCGCGCGCCCTCGGCGTCCTGCGCCGCGATCGCGTCGTAGATGCTCTCGTGCTCGCCGTTGACGCGGCGCAGGTACTCGCGCCGCTCGTCGGTCATCACCTGGGCCGGCTCGAGGCGGGCGCGCGGGATGATGCGGCTGCCCAGGGTGGTCATCAGGTCGGCGAAGTGGTCGTTCTGCGTGGCGCGGGCCACTTCCTGGTGGAACTGGAAGTCGGCGGCCACCGCGTCGTGGCCGTGCTCCAGCGCGAGTCCCAGGGCGTCGAGCGCCTTGCGCATCGCGTCGAGGTTGGCCTCGGTGCGGCGTTGCGCGGCCAGCGCGGCGGCCTCGGTCTCCAGGCCGATGCGCAGCTCCAGCACCGCCACCACGTCCTGCAGCGTGCCGTACTGCTCGCGGCTGATCTTGAAGCCGGCGTCCTCGCCCAGGCCCAGCACGAAGGTGCCGATGCCGTGGCGCGTCTCGACGAGGCCCGAGGCCTGCAGCTTGGACAGCGCCTCGCGCACCACCGTGCGGCTGACGTCGAACTCGGCCATGATGGCGGCTTCGGTGGGCATCTTGTCGCCCACCTTCAGGCGGCCGTCGCGGATGCGTTCGCTGAGCGAGGAGACGAGTTCGAGCGCGAGGGAGCGGGGTCGGCGTCGTGCGATTTCGGTAGAGGTCATGACTCGGAGTTAACCCTGATCGGCCGGCGCGGGAGAGAGCATAAAGTACCTGTTCGCGTTGTACGACAACTGATGACGTACTACAAGTCGTATTTGAACTGTACCAAGAACGGGCCGGACGCGATGCCATGGCTTTCATGGGCCTGGGCCGCGCCGGACCCGGTTTCGACGAGACGATGATGACCGAGACGACTTCCAGGCCGCCCCTGACCATCCGCATGCACGACGGCGACAACGTGGCCATCGTCGCCAACGACGGCGGCCTGCCGGCCGGCACGCTGCTGCCCGCGGGCGTGCCGGGCGCGGGCGTCACGCTGCGCGACAAGGTGCCGCAGGGCCACAAGGTGGCGCTGGTCGACATCGCCGAGGGCGCGCCGGTGCTGCGCTACGCCGTGCCCATCGGCTACGCGCTCAAGCCGATCCCGGCCGGCGCGTGGGTGCACGAACGCCTGATCCAGATGCCCTCGGCGCGCGCGCTGGAAGGCCTGCCGATGGCCACGGTGGCGCCGCCGGTCGTGGAACCGCTGGCCGGCTTCACGTTCGAGGGCTACCGCAACGCCGACGGCTCGGTGGGCACGCGCAACATCCTCGCGATCACGACCACGGTGCAGTGCGTGGCGGGCGTTGTCGACGTCGCCGTGGCGCGCATCAAGTCCGAGCTGCTGCCGCTCTACCCGAACGTCGACGACGTCGTGGGCCTGGAGCACACCTACGGCTGCGGCGTGGCCATCGACGCGCCCGACGCCCACATCCCCATCAAGACGCTGCGCCACATCTCGCTGAACCCGAACTTCGGCGGCGAGGTGATGGTGGTGAGCCTGGGCTGCGAGAAGCTGCAGCCCGATCGCCTGCTGCCGCCCGGCAGCTTTCCCATCGCCGACCAGCGCGACCCGGCGCTGGGCCCCGAGACCGTGTGCCTGCAGGCCGAGTCGCACGTGGGCTTCATGTCGATGATCGAGGACATCCTCGCCAGCGCCAAGCCCCACCTCGCGCGCCTGGACGCGCGCCGGCGCGAGACGGTGCCCGCCAGCGAACTGGTGGTGGGCGTGCAGTGCGGCGGCAGCGACGCGTTCTCCGGCGTCACCGCCAACCCCGCGGTGGGCTTCTGCGCCGACCTGCTGGTGCGCGCCGGCGCCACCATCATGTTCAGCGAGAACACCGAGGTGCGCGACGCCGTCGACCAGCTCACGCGCCGCGCCGCCACGCCCGAGGTGGCCGAGGCCATCGTGCGCGAGCTGGGTTGGTACGACCGCTACCTCGACCGCGGCCGTGTCGATCGCGCCGCCAACACCACGCCCGGCAACAAGGCCGGCGGCCTGTCCAACATCGCGGAAAAGGCGATGGGCTCCATCGTCAAGAGCGGCTCGTCGGCCATCTCGCACGTGCTGCCGCCCGGCGAGAAGCTGCGCCCCGACCAGCGCGGCCTGGTCTACGCGGCGACCCCCGCCAGCGACTTCATCTGCGGCACGCTGCAGCTGGCCGCCGGCATGAACCTGCACGTCTTCACCACCGGCCGCGGCACGCCCTACGGCCTGGCCGAGTGCCCGGTGATCAAGGTGGCCACGCGCAGCGACCTCGCGCGGCGCTGGCACGACCTGATGGACGTCAACGCGGGCCGCATCGCCGATGGCGAGGCGACGATTCCCGAGATGGGGTGGGAGCTGTTCGGCCTGCTGCTGGACGTGGCGAGCGGCAAGAAGACCTGGGCCGAGCACTGGAAGCTGCACAACGCGCTGGTGCTGTTCAATCCGGCACCGGTGACTTGAGGCGGGCCAGTTTTCTCAGGAACAGCCTTGGTTCGATCCGTTGACGCCACGTGCCGCGCGGAAATTGGCTACCCAGTACCTGACGTTCCAGCCCTCGGCAAGCAGGCATCGACTTCCGGGCCCTTCCGACCGCGTGTCGCAGTGCTGAGAATGCTCGAAAATACTGATTGATTTATTTACTGATTTTTCTAAAGTAAATCCATCAAATGCACGAGTCCGCATGGCCCCCGTCCCCAAGATCTCCGAAATCGCTCGACTGGCGGGCGTCGGCACCGCGACCGTCGACCGCGTGCTCAACCGCCGCGCCGGCGTCAATGCAGAGACCGTCCAGCGCGTCCTGCAGGTCGTCGAGGAACTCGGCGCTCCGCGCCAACCCGGACGTCCGCGCAAGGGCGAGAACTTTCGCTTCGTGTACGTGCTGCCGGCCGATGAATTCGCGCAACTGGAGCTCATCGATCGACAGATCGCGCAGTCCGCGGGCGACTTTCGCCACCAGCACATCACGGAGGTCACTTGCCGCATCGATGCGAGCGATCCCGCGGCGTTCGCAGACGAACTGTCGAAGTTGCGTGACTGTCATGGCATCGCGCTGCTCGCTCCGGACCTGCCGCCCATCAAGCTGGCGATCAACGAGCTGACGCGAACAGGCATCCACGTCGTGACCTTGTTCTCCGACGTGGCCGGATCCATGCGCGACACCCACATCGGGCCTGACAATCGTGCCGCCGGGCGCACGGCCGGCCTGCTGCTGGCCCGGATGGCACGCTCCGGCGCGCGCGACACGCTGCTGCTGTCGTCGCAAGCCACGCGCATGTCGGCCGAGATCGAACGCCGCATCGGCTTTGCGCAAGTCATCGAAGAGCGCTTCCCGGAGTTGCGCATGGTGCGCATACCCGACCTGCCCGCCGACAATGCCGGCGCCGCCAAGGCCTTGCTGCAGTACCTGAACAACGATGTGGACCGCGACCGCGTGTCCGGCATCTACAACGTCGGCTCCGGCAGCGCGGGCGTGGTGCAGGCGCTGGCACAGGCCGGTCTCGGGGACCAGGTCGGGGTCATCGCGCATGACTTCACCGACGAACATCGCGCGTTCCTGAGCAGCGGCGGTCTCTCGTACGTACTGCATCAGGACATCCACTACTGCGTGCTCGCCGCCGCACGCGTCCTGCGTGCGCTGTGCGAGAACGTGCGAGGCGCACTCAGCGTCGTGCAGCCGCGCGTCGAGATCCTGACCGCCGAGAACATGGATTGACCGAGAACGGCAGTCGGATGTGTGTCAACGAGTCAACAAACAGATCTGGAGACCGACATGAAACCGATTGCCAAGACTGGAAGGTGGATCGTCACCCTTGCCGCCATCGCCGCGCTCGCGCTCGGCAGCACGGCCGCCCGTGCGGAGGACAAGACGCTCACCCTGTGCTGGGCCGCGTGGGACCCGGCGAACGCGCTCGTGGAATTGTCCAAGGACTTCACTGCGCAGAGCGGGGTGAAGATGAAGTTCGAGTTCGTGCCGTGGACGAGCTACGCCGACCGTTTTCTCAATGAACTGAACTCGCACAGCAAACTGTGCGACCTGATCATCGGCGACAGCCAATGGGTCGGCGGCTCGGCGGAGAACGGGCACTACGTCAAGCTGAACGACTTCTTCGACAAGAACGGCATCAAGATGAGCGACTTCGTGCCCGCGACGGTCGTCGGCTACTCCGAGTGGCCCAAGAACACGCCGAACTACTGGGCCCTGCCCGCGATGGCCGACGCGGTGGGGTGGACCTATCGCAAGGACTGGTTCGCGAAGCCCGAAGTGCGCCAGGAATTCAAGGCCAAGTATGGCCGCGAACTGGCGCCGCCCAAGGACTGGGATCAATTCCTGCAGGTCGCCAAGTTCTTCCAGGGCCGCAACATCGACGGCAAGAAGGTCTACGGCGCCTACATCTTCACCGAGCGCGGCTCGGAGGGCATCACCATGGGCGTGACCAACGTCATGTACGACTACGGCTTCGAGTACGACAACCCGAAGAAGCCGTACGACATGAACGGCTGGGTCAACTCGCCGGGCGCGGTCAAGGGGCTCGAGATCTACAAGCAGATCTTCGACTGCTGCACGGCGCCGGGCATGACCAACGCCTACATGTCCGAGGGGCTGGACGCCTTCAAGTCGGGCCAGGTCGCGATGCAGATGAACTGGTTCGCGTTCTTCCCGGGCCTGTACAAGGCGATGGGGCCGGACAAGATCGGCTTCTTCGTCAATCCGGCCGGCCCCAAGGGTCATTTCAGCCAGTTGGGCGGGCAAGGGATCTCGGTGGTCTCGTACTCCGACCACAAGGACGACGCGCTGAAGTACATCAAGTGGTTCGCGCAGCCGGCCGTGCAGCAGAAGTGGTGGCAGATCGGCGGCTACTCGGCGCTGAGGGCCGTGGTCGAGGATCCGGGCTTCCCCAAGAGCGCTCCCTTCGCTCCCGACTTCCTGGTCACGATGGGCATCGTCAAGGACTTCTGGGCCGAGCCCAACTACGCGTCGCTGTTGCTGGACATGCAGAAGCGCACCCACAACTACGTGGTGGCGGGCCAGGGCACCGCGCAGCAGGCGCTCGATGGCCTGGTGAAGGACTGGGCGAAGGATTTCAAGGACGCCGGCAAGTAGCCCTCTGACTGGGAAAGGAGTGGGAACGTGAGCGCGACGATCGACATCGAACACCCCGCGGCCGCCTCGGCGACTCCGGGGCCGCTGCTGAAGCGACGACGGCACGGCATGTCCGATCGCGCCATCGCGTGGCTGTTCATCACGCCCACGATCGCCTTGCTGCTCGCGATCAATGTCTTCCCGCTGATCTGGACCATTCAGGCGTCGTTCACCAACTACAGGGCGAACATGGGCTGGTTGAAGGTGCGCAACGTCGGCACCGGCAACTACAGCGACATCCTGAGCGACCCCGATCTGTGGGCGGGCATGCAGACCACGGCGCACTTCGTGTTCTGGTCGATCCTGTTCGAGGTGGTGCTGGGCTTCGGGCTCGCACTGCTCGTCAACCGCAAGTTCCGCGGCCACAGCCTCTGGACCACCATCATCCTGCTGCCGATGATGCTGTCACCCGCGGTCGTGGGCAACTTCTGGACGTTCCTGTTCCAGCCGCAGGTCGGATTGTTCAACTATGTGGTGAGCTTCTTCACCGGCATCCCTCCGAGTTCATTCCAGATGATCGGCGACGTGGGACTCGCCCCGTGGACGATCGTGCTGGTCGACACCTGGATGTGGACGCCCTACGTCATGCTGATCTGTCTGGCCGGCCTACGGTCGATCCCGGACTCGATCTACGAAGCGGCCGAGGTCGATCGCGCGTCGACCTGGCGGACGTTCTGGTCGGTGACGCTGCCCATGGTCGTGCCGTTCCTGATGCTCGCGATCCTGTTTCGCGCCATCGAGAACTTCAAGATGTTCGACATGGTCAACCTGCTGACCAACGGCGGGCCCGGGTCGCTGACCGAGACGGTCTCGATCACGCTCAAGCGCGCGGCATTCGAGAAATGGCAGACGGGTTGGTCCTCCGCGCTGGCGATCATCCTGTTCGTGGCCGTCTTCGGCGCCGCCAACATCTACGTCAAGGTGCTCAACCAGGTGAAGCGTCGATGACCAGCGCCTCCACTGCTCACTCGGTCGTCGACGCCACGGCCCGCACGAAATGGATCTCCGGCGTCATCGTCGTGATCTACGCGCTGGTGACGATCACCCCGCTTCTGTGGATCTTCCTGACCAGCTTCAAGACCTCGGCGGACGCCGTCGCGTATCCGCCCAAGGTGTTCTCGCAGCCGTCGCTCGAGGGGTATTGCAACCTGTTCAACATCAGTTCGCGCCAGACGCCGGAATTCATGGCCAGCCTGCCGCCGCCGCAGGGCTATTGCGCCAGGGTCGCACGCGAGCGCGGGATGGTCATCGCCGGGCCGTCGAAGACGCCGGGGCGGTTGCTGAATTCCCTGGTCATCGGCTTCGGGTCGACCTTTCTCGCGGTCTTCCTGGGGACGCTGGCGGCCTACGCGCTGTCGCGATTCAGGGTGCCGGTCAAGGACGACCTGTTGTTCTTCATCCTCTCGACTCGCTTCATGCCGCCGATCGCGGTGGCGATCCCGATCTACCTGATGTTCCGCCAGCTTGGCCTGCTCGACAGCTACATCGGCATGATTCTTCTCTACACCGCGGTCAACGTCTCGCTGGCGGTGTGGCTGCTCAAAGGCTTCATCGACGAGATCCCCCGCGAATACGAGGAGGCCGCGCTGGTGGACGGCTACACGCGGCTGCAGGCGTTCGTCAAGACCGTGTTGCCGCAGGCCACGACGGGCATCGCCGCGACCGCCGTCTTCTGCCTCATCTTCTCGTGGAACGAATACGCGTTCGCGGTGCTGCTGACCAGCGGCAACGCCCAGACGATGCCCCCATTCATCCCGTTCATCATCGGCGAAGGCGGGCAGGATTGGCCCGCGGTCGCGGCGGCCACGACGCTGTTCGTGGTTCCGATCCTCATCTTCACCGTGCTATTGCGCAGGCAGTTGCTGCGCGGCATCACGTTCGGGGCGGTGCGCAAGTGACCGCCGAGTCCACGCCGGCTCCGGGCGCCGACCGTAAGCGTCGCTGGCTTCGCCGCGGCCCCTGGGAAAACGCGTCGGCCGGCGTGATCGGCGCGGGCCTGTTCATGCTGATGCAGCCATTCGCACTGGATCTGTACACCTGGTCGTTCGGCGTCATCCTGGCCGGCACGCTCGCCTTCGTCGTCACCAGCCACTTTCCCGAGTGACGCCATGGCCGAGATCCGCCTGGAGAACGTGCAAAAGCGCTTTGGCGAATTCGCCGCGGTGCGCGAGGCCTCGTTCACGGTCGCCGACGGTGAGTTCTTCGTTCTGCTCGGCCCGTCGGGCTGCGGCAAGACGACGACGCTGCGCATCATCGCCGGGCTGGAGCTTGCGTCGGCGGGGCGCATCCTGCTCGATGGCGAGGACGTGACTTTCAGCCGCGCGTCGCACCGCGACATCGGTTTCGTGTTCCAGTTGTTCGCCCTCTACCCGCACATGAGCGTGCGCGGGAACATCGGCTTCCCGCTCAAGTGCCAGGGCGTGGCGCGCGCCGAGATCAGACGGCGCGTCGACGAGGTGGCGCGACTGCTGCGCGTCGAGCACCTTCTCGCACGGTCGGTCTCCGGCCTCTCCGGCGGCGACAGCCAGCGCGTGGCGCTCGGCCGCGCCATCGTTCGCCAGGCCAAGGCTTTCATGATGGACGAGCCCCTGGGCGCTCTCGATTCGGAATTCCGCCACCTCATGTGCGTCGAGTTGCGCCGGCTGCACGAGCGCATCCATGCCACCACCGTCTACGTCACCCACGACCAGAACGAGGCGATGGCGATGGCCGACAAGATCGCCGTCATGAACGGAGGCGTGATCGAGCAGATGGGCGCGCCCATGGAGGTCTATGAGCGGCCGGCCAGCGTGTTCGTCGCCGATTTCATCGGCGCGCCGGCGATGAATTTCCTGCCCTTCGAGGCGGCGCTGACACACGGCAGCGAGGCCATCGACCTGGCCGGAGCGCGCGTCGCCGTGCCGGCGTTGCGGGAGGACGTGAGCACGCGGCGGTTGCTGTGTGGCGTGCGGCCGGAGCACGTCCAACTCGCCGACGACGCTCCCCTGCGGGCCCAAGTGCTGGGCGCCGAGTACCTGGGCAGTTGCCAGATCGTGACGCTGACAACGGCCGTCGGGAGCACCTTGCGCGCGAAGGTGGCCGCGGATGCGCGGGTGGCCTCGGGCGACCACGTGGGCCTGCGCTTCGACGCCACGGCCGTCTCGCTGTTCGATCGAAGCTCCGGGCGCGCCTTGCGGACGGCGCGCAACGACGGCGCGGGAGCGGTTCATGGCTGACCTGCGGCTGGCCTCTGTCAGCAAGCGCTTCGGCGCCGTGTCGGCGGTGCAAGGTCTGGATCTGGAGATCGCCTCCGGTGACTTCATCGTGCTGCTGGGCCCGAGCGGCGCCGGCAAGACCACCACGTTGCGCCTTGTCGCCGGCCTCGAGCGACCCGACCAGGGCCAAGTGCACATCGGCGGACGCGACGTCACCCACGAGGCGCCGGCCCTGCGCGACGTCACGTTCGTCTTCCAGCAGTATTCGCTCTACCCGCACCTGAGTGTGTTCGACAACCTCGCGTTCCCGTTGCGCTCGCCGCTGCGGCGACTGTCGCCGGAGGGGATCCGGCGCAAGGTGGAAGAGGTGGCCAGGCTGCTGCGCATCGAGGACAAGCTGTCCAGCCCCGCCACCCGGCTTTCAGGTGGCCAGATGCAACGCGTGGCCATCGGGCGGGCACTCGTGCGCAACCCGGCCGTCGCGCTGATGGACGAGCCGCTTTCGTCGCTGGACGCCAAGCTGCGCGACGACCTGCGGCTCGAACTCAAGCGGATCCAGCAGGACCTGGCTGCCACCGTGCTGTACGTGACTCACGACCAGACCGAGGCCATGACGCTGGCGACGCGCATCGGGGTTCTCGAGAACGGGCAACTGGCGCAGATCGGCACGCCCAGGGCCATCTATGAAGACCCCGCGAGTCTCTACGTGGCCTCGCGCCTGGGGTCGCCGCGCATCAACCTCGTGCCGCTCGGCGCACTTGGCGAAGCCGCCGCCCCCCCGCTCGCCGTCACGGCGGGCGTGCGCGCCGAGCACGTGGAGGTCGTGAACGCGTCCGCCACGGCTGCCCAGGAGGGCTGGCCCGCATGCCTGGTGCGCCTGGAGAGCCTGAGCGACCAGCGCCTGGCCGTGTTCACCCTCGAGGGCACGGAGCAGCAGATCGTCGCAGCCCTCCCTCCTGAGGCCGTCCTGGCACCGGGCACCGGCGTGCGGCTGCGCTTCAGGCGCCTGCTGTGGTTCGACGCGCAGGGCCAGCGCGTCGGCACCTGATCCGTCACTGCCCGATCCGGGAGAAATCCATGACGCACAGAGCCTTGATCCAAGCGGCGACGCAGACGCTGATCGACCACGCGGACGAACTCACGCAGCTCGACCGCGCCATCGGCGACGGCGACCACGGACTAAACATGCGCCGCGGCGCGCAAGCCATCCAGGCCCGGCTCGATGAACTGGCGGACGTGTCCCTGAACGAGGCGCTCAGGGCGATGGGCATGACCTGCATGTCCAGCATCGGTGGATCGTCCGGGCCGGTCTTCGGCACTTTCCTGGTGACGCTGGGCAAGGAATTGCCCGCCCAACCCGGGCCAGCGGATCTGGCGCGCGCGGTGGACCTCGGCGTCAAGGCGCTGACCCGGCTGGGCAAGGCGGAGGTCGGACAGAAGACGCTGCTCGACGTGCTCGACCCGGTGCGCCGGGTTCTGGAAACCGGCGGCGCGGATCTCGTGGCCCGGGTTCGCGAATGCGCGCTCGCGAGCGCGACGGCCACGGCGCAGATCGAGGCCACGCGCGGGCGCGCCTCGTTCCTGGGCGAGCGCGCGCTCGGTCACGTCGATCCAGGATCGCGCTCCATGGCCTTGATCATCGGCGCCATTTGCGACACCCTTTGACTCCCAGCACGCCCCAGCCAATCAACTTCGGGATCCGGCCATGAAGAAGCTCATCAACCATGTCGACACCGTCCTGGCCGAATCGCTGGACGGATTCGCCGCGGCGCACGCCGACATCGTCACCCTCGGCCCGGCACGCCACTTCGTGCGCAGGCGCACGCTCAAGCCGGGCAAGGTGGCGCTCATTTCGGGCGGCGGCTCAGGCCACGAGCCGCTGCACGCGGGCTTCGTGGGCCATGGCATGCTCGATGCGGCCTGCCCGGGACAGATCTTCACCTCGCCGACGCCCGACCAGATGCTGGCCGCGGCGGAGGCCGTGCACACGGGCGCCGGCGTGCTGTTCATCGTGAAGAACTATTCCGGCGACATGATGAACTTCCAGATGGCGGCCGAGATGCTGGACAAGGAGAACGCCACCGTCGTGATCAACGACGACGTCGCCGTCGAGAACTCGACCTACACCACGGGTCGCCGCGGCGTGGCGGGCACGTTGCTGGTGGAGCGCATCGTCGGCGCGGCCGCCGAACTCGGCCAGGGCCTCGCGGAATTGAAGGCCGTCGGCGACGCGGTCAATCGATGCACCGCGAGCATGGGCGTTGCCCTCAGTTCATGCACCGTTCCAGCCGCGGGGCAGCCGACGTTTCAGATCGCCGCGGATGAAATGGAGATGGGCGTCGGCATCCACGGCGAGCCGGGCCGCCGTCGCGTGAAGATGACAAGCGCGCAGGACATCGCGGCGGAAATGATCGGCAATGTCCTGAAGGACCTGTCGCTCAAGCGGGGACAAGAGGTGATCCTCCTCGTCAACGGCTTCGGCGGAACTCCCCTGATGGAGTTGTACGTGATGGTCAACGCCGCGCGCCTGCTCCTCGAGAGCTCCGGCATCAGGGTTGCACGATACCTCGCAGGTTCCTACGTGACTTCGCTCGAAATGGCCGGCTGCTCGGTCACGGTTTGCGCGGCGGATGCATCGATGCTGTCGATGTGGGACGCCCCGCTCCACACGCCGGCGCTGCGTTGGGGCATGTAGGACGTGTCGCGCCTTGGGTGAGGCGTCGTGCAGCGTACGTCCGCCACCGCTCGCGAAGCGGCCTCTTCATGTCGGGTCGAAGGGAGCTGGAGGTGCTCCGCCACGAACGCGTCAGCGATGCGCGGTGCCTAGACCCCCAGCAACTTGTGGATCCGCGGACTGCTGGTGGTGTACTCGATCGGCCCGTCGTCGCCGGGACTGAGGTGCCCCGCCACGCCCGCCGCCGCCAGCGTCGCCTCATGGAACGCCGACAGGATCAGCCGCTGCTTGCCCGGGTAGTGCACGACGTCGCCGATGGCGAACAGGCCGGGCACGCTGGTCTGGAATTTCGCCGTCTCCACGTGCACCTGGCGGCGCTCCAGCGCGAGACCCCAGTCGGCGAACGGGCCGAGCTTGGGCGACAGGCCCTGCAGCACGACGACGGTGTCCACGGGCAGCGGCACGCTGGCGCCGGTGGCGTCCAGCAGCGTCAGCGCGGTGAGGCGATCGCCGTCGACCTCCAGGCCCGTGGGCTGGCCGGCGATGAAGCGCAGGCCGCCCGCGCTGCAGGCGCTGCGGAAGGCGGCCACGGTGTCGTCGGCGGCGTCGAACGCGTCGCGGCGGTGGATGAGCGTCACGCGCGCGGGCGCGTCGCTCGCGCCGCGCGCGACCGCGTCGCACAGGCGCGTGGCGAACGCCAGCGCCTGCTCGGTGGCGCCCGACACCAGCACCTCCTTGCCGGCCAGCGCGCTCGCCGGCACGGCCTCGGCGCGATGGAACAGCTGCCTGCCCTCGAACGCGTCCAGGCCGGCCACCTTCAGCGTGCGCGGCACGAAGGCGCCCACGCCCGCGGCCAGCACGATGGCGCCGCAGTCGAAGTGCAGGCCGGCGCGGGTGCGCACGTCGAAGCGGCCGTCGCCGGTGCGTGCGACCTGGCTCACCAGCTGGTCGAAGTGGAACGGGGTGGCGAAGGGACGGATCTGCTGGAGCAGGCGGTCCGTCAGCTCGCGGCCCGTGCACGCGGGCAGGGCCGGGATGTCGTAGATCGGCTTGTCGCCGTAGAGCTCGACGCACTGGCCGCCCGCGAAGGGCAGGGCGTCGACGACGTGCGCGGAGATCTCGCGCAGGCCCAGCTCGAAGACCTGGAACAGGCCCGCGGGGCCCGCACCGATGATCAGCGCGTCGGTCTTGAGGGGAGCGGCCATCGCTGCGGTGCGAGCCAGCCAGCGATCACTTGATCAGGTGGCCGACCTTGTCCTTGACGTCCTTCCATTCGTCGGCGTCGGGCAGCGCGGCCTTGCGCTTGGTGATGCTGGGCCAGTTCTTGGCCAGGTCGGCGTTGATCTTGATGAACGCGAGCTGGTCGGCCGGCACGTCTTCTTCCGGCAGGATCGCGTTGACCGGGCACTCGGGGATGCACACGGCGCAGTCGATGCACTCGTCCGGATCGATCGCCAGGAAGTTGGGGCCTTCGCGGAAGCAGTCGACGGGGCACACGTCCACGCAATCGGTGTACTTGCAACGGATACAGGCTTCGGTAACGACGTGGGTCATGGCAACGGGTGCGTGGCGAAAGGCGGGGGCAGCCAGGATTCTAAGGCTTGGAGTCTGCCGGGAGCGCGGGCAGGGCGATGGATTCGATCGTGGGCGTCGTGGTCGAGGCCAGGGCGGTGGCGCCGATGCCGACAATGACGACCGTCGGGCGGCCGCCGTGCAGCACCACGGCCTCGGGCAGGGTGTCGACGCGGTGGTCGCTGCCGTGCTGGTCGGGCCAGCCGGCGCGCGACACGACGGCCACCGGCGTCGCGGGCGGCCAGCCGGCGCCCAGCAGGCGGCGCGACAGCGCGGCGAGCTGGCGGCCGGCCATGTAGAAGACCTCGGTGTCGGCGCCGCGCGTGGCCACCAGCTCGCCGGCGCGCGTCATGGCCGTGCTCAGCGCGACGCTGCGGCCGGTGCCGCGCCGCGTCAGGGGGCGCTTCAGGTCGGCCGCCGCGGCGATCGCCGCGGTGACGCCCGGCACCACCTCGCACGGGATGCCGGCCGCGGCCAGCGCCTCCAGCTCCTCGTCGAGGCGGCCGAACACGCTCGGGTCGCCGCCCTTGAGCCGCACGACGGGGCCGCCGGCGCGCGCGTGCTGCACCAGCAGCGCGTTGATGCGCGCCTGCGCGGTGGAGTCGCAGAACCCGCGCTTGCCCACGTCGATCCATTCGGCCTGGGGCGCCATCTCGCGCAGCGCCGGGTCGATGAGTGCGTCGTGCAGCACCACCCGCGCGGCGGCCAGCGCGCGCGCGCCGCGCAGCGTGATCAGGTCGGCGGAGCCCGGGCCGGCCCCGACGATGGTGACCTGGGTCACTGGACTACCCTCCGCCTGACGGCTGCGGTGCGAGCGCCTGCTGGCGGCCGGGCGGCGCTCATGCCGCGACGGCGTCGGCCGTCTTGGTGGCGTGCAGGCCGCATTCCTTGGCGGCCTCGTCTTCCCACCACCAGCGGCCGGCGCGGAAGTCCTCGCCCACGGCGATGGCGCGCGTGCAGGGTTCGCAGCCGATGCTGGGCATGAACTCGTCGTGCAGCGGGTTGTAGGGCACGTCGTGCGAGGCGATGTAGTGCCAGACGTCGTTCCACGTCCAGTCGGCCAGCGGATTGACCTTGGTGCGGCCGTTGACCTCGCTCTCGATGAAGGGCACCGTGCCGCGGTTGTTCGACTGCTCGCGGCGCAGCCCCGTGATCCACGCGCCGCGGCCGTCCAGCATGCGGCCCAGCGGCTCCATCTTGCGCACGCCGCAGCAGGCCTTGCGCAGCTCGAGGCTCTTGTACATCGCGTCCTCGCCGTTGGCGCGCACGAAATGGATCACCTGCTCCTCGCGCGGACGGTAGACCTCCACCTTCAGGCCGTAGCGCTCCTCGATGCGCGGGATCAGCGCGGAGGTCTGCGGATGCAGCTTGCCGGTCTCCAGCGTGCCGATGGCGATGGGCAGCGCGAGCCGGGCGATCAGGTCGGTGACGACCATGTCCTCGGCGCCCAGGCTGGTGGCCTGCACGACGCTGCCGCGGTGATCCTGCGCGGTGGCGCGCAGCAGCTCGATGGTGGCGTCGAGCTTGGCCGCGAAGTCGGCGCTGGGGCGCGCGTACAGCGCGATGGCCGACGCCGTGGCCGGCGCCTGCAGCGACGAAAAGCTGGAGATTTCGGAAACGCTCATGTCAGGCTGCCTCGCGCGCGAAATGCGGCTGGGGTTGGACGACGTCGCCCTGGTAGTGGCCGGCGGGGAAGAAGCCCAGCGCGCGCTCGGCCGAAGCCTGGCGCTGGCCTTCGCGCAGCACCACGGCGTCGAAGCCGGAGCGCTGCAGCAGCGGCAGCATGTCGACGACGACGTCGCCGGTGGCCCGCACCTCGCCCGCGTAGCGCAGGCGCGCGCGCAGCACGTGGGCCTGCGAGTACGCGCGGCCGTCCACCCACTTCGGGAACTCGAGGGCCACCAGCGCGAAGCGCGGCAGGTCGGCGGCCAGCGTCTCGACATCGACCGTGTTGGGCAGCAGCACGCCCACGGCCACGTCGGCGGGCCAGCTGTCGCGCACGGCCTCCCACTGGGTGAGCGTGAGCAGGCGATGCGGCGCGGGGCCGGCGATCTCGGAGTCGGGCAGCAGGAGCCAGGCGTCGGCGTGCTTGTCGATGAATTTCACTGGGGTGTTCCTGTTCATGCGGCGACGGCGGTTTCGCGGCGCACCAGATCGGTGGCGGCGCGGAACGGGGCGATGCCGATACGGCGGGCGGTATCCACGAAGCGCTCGTTGGCGGCACGCTGGTCGCGGAAGGTCTCGATCAGCGCCTGGATCACGGCGGGCACTTCCTCGGCCGCGAACGACGGGCCGATCACCTTGGCGGGCACCGCGGCGCCGCTGAGCGTGCTGCCGTCGGAGCCGCCGACGCTGACCTGGTACCACTCGGCGCCATCCTTGTCGATGCCGAGGATGCCGATGTGGCCGGTGTGGTGGTGGCCGCAGGAGTTCATGCAGCCGCTGATGTGCAGGTCGATGTCGCCGAGGTCGAGCAGCGCGTCGAGGTCGTCGAACTGCTCGGTGATGGCGGCCGCGATCGGCAGCGAGCGGGCGTTGGCCAGCGCGCACAGGTCGCCGCCGGGGCAGGCGATCATGTCGGTGAGCAGGCCGATGTTGGGCGTGGCGAAGCCGGCTTCCTGCGCGGCGTGCCAGACGGCGCGGAGATCGGCCTCGCGCACCCACGGCAGGATCAGGTTCTGGTCGTGCGACACGCGCAGCTCGCCCAGCGAATAGCGGTCGGACATCGTGGCCGCGGCCTCCATCTGCGCCGAGGTGACGTCGCCGGGCGGCAGGCCCGGGCGCTTCAGCGACAGCGTGACGGCGCGGTAGCCCTCGATCTGGTGCGCGTGCACGTTGCGGTCCAGCCAGCGCAGGAAGGCCACGGGCGCGGCGCCGGTGCGGTTCGGGTCGAAGCCGCCGATGGCCGGGCGCACCTTCCCGGGACGCGTGAAGTACGCGGCGACGCGGTCGAACTCGGCCTGGGGAATGATGTGCGCGGTGCCGCCGACGTCGTCGGCCAGGATCTTGCGGTACTCCTCGTTGACCTGGTCGAAGAACTTCTGGCCTTCGGCCTTCACGAGGATCTTGATGCGCGCCTTGTAGGCGTTGTCGCGGCGGCCGAAGCGGTTGTACACGCGCACGATCGCCTCGATGTAGACCAGGATCTGGTTCCACGGCAGGAACTCGGTGGCCACCGAGCCGATGACCGGCGTGCGGCCCATGCCGCCGCCCACGAGCACCTTGAAGCCGATCTCGCCGGCTCCGTTCTTCACCAGTTGCAGGCCGATGTCGTGCCAGGCGATGGCGGCACGGTCTTCCGCCGCGCCGCTCACGGCGATCTTGAACTTGCGCGGCAGGAAGGCGAACTCCGGCTGCAGCGTGCTCCACTGGCGCAGCAGCTCGCAGTAAGGGCGCGGGTCGACGATCTCGTCGGGGGCGATGCCGGCGAACACGTCGGAGGTGATGTTGCGGATGCAGTTGCCCGAGGTCTGGATGCCGTGCATGTCGACATCTGCCAGCAAATCCATGGCATCTGCGGCCTTCGGCAGCGGAATCCAGTTGAACTGCGCGTTCTGGCGGGTGGTGAAGTGCAGGAAGTCGCGGTCGAGTTCCCTGGCCATGCGGGCCAGCTGGCGCAGCTGGCGGCTGGCGAGTTCGCCGTAGGGAATCGCGACGCGCAGCATCGGCGCATGGCGCTGCACGTACCAGCCATTCTGCAGGCGCAGGGGGCGGAAATCGTCGTCGGCCAGCTCGCCCGCCAGGTTGCGTTCCAGTTGGTCGCGGAACTGTGCGGCGCGGCCGCGTACAAACTGGCGATCGAATTCGGTGTACTGGTACATCGTTTGTCTTTTCGTTGCTCGACGGGAGGCGGACGCTCCAGCCCGGATTGAAGAGACAATGTAATGAAGCTTCTTCATAACTGGAACTACACTTTTTCTATGGGATCATGCTTGTGAGGAATATGGAAATTCGCTTTCCGACCATCCGCGTCGTCGGCGCCGGCCTGGGGCTTGCCGCGACGCTGCTGCTGTCGGCCTGCGGCACCAATCCGGTGAGCCGGCCCGTGGCGGAGCAGGCGGCGGTCTGCCCGCAGCCGGCCTCCGCCCCGGTGGTGGCCGAGGTGGCGCCGCCGCCCAAGCCGATGCGCCCGCCGCGCGTCGCGCTGGCGCTCGGCGGCGGCGCGGCCCGAGGATTCGCCCACATCGGGGTGATCGAGGTGCTGGAGGAGAACGGCATCCACCCGGACATCGTCACCGGCACCTCGGCCGGCAGCCTGGTGGCGGCCCTGTACGCCTCGGGCCGCACCGGCAAGGAACTGGAGGGCATCGCCCTCAACATGGACGAGTCGGCGCTGACCGACTGGTCGTTCCCCGGCCGCGGCCTGATCCGCGGCGAGGCGCTGGCGCGCTACGTGCGCGAGGCCACCGGCAACAAGCCGCTCGAGCAGATGAAGATCCCGCTGGGCATCGTCGCCACCGACCTGGACACGGGCAAGCCCATCCTGTTCCGCCGCGGCGACGTGGGCACCGCGGTGCGTGCGTCGAGCGCCGTGCCGGCCGTGTTCCAGCCCGTCAAGCTGGGAGCGCACGAGTACGTCGACGGCGGACTGACCTCGCCCGTACCCGTGCGTTCCGCGCGCGAGATGGGCGCCGACGTGATCATCGCGGTCGACATCTCGCAACTGCCCGACGGCGGCGACACCAGCAACGCGCTGCACATGCTGCTGCAGACCTTCTCCATCATGGGCCGCAGCATCAACGAGCTGGAGCTGAAGGAGGCCGAGATCGTGCTGCGCCCCAAGCTGCCCGGCGTGGCCGGCACCGACTTCACCGTGCGCAAGAAGAACATCGAGGCCGGCCGGGAGGCCGCGCTGGCGATGCTGCCGCAGATCAAGGCGAAGGTGGCGATGCAGGTGCCGCTGCTGCGCTGAGCCGCTCCCGCGCGAGCTCGATGAAGGCGCGCAGCTTGGGCGCCTGCGACGCCCGGCGCGGGAAGTAGAGGAACAGCCCGGGCTCTTCGAACGCGCTGCGCGCGAGCACCTGGCGCAGCGCACCCGCGCCCAGTTCCGCGCGCGCGAGGGGCTCGAACAGGTAGGCGATGCCCACGCCGGCCAGCGCCAGTTCCTTGGCGTGCAGGGCGTCGGTGACGCGCACGCTGCCGGTCACCGACTTCGCCACGGACTGGCCGCCGTCGCGCAGGTCCCAGTCGTAGACGGCGCCCGAGGTGACGAAGCGGTAGCCGATGCAGTTGTGTCCGTCTAGGTCGCGCAGGGCCTGGGGCGTGCCCCGCGCCGCGAGATAGCCCGGCGACGCGACCATGATGGAGTGGAACGGCGGCGTCAGGCGCACCGCCACCATGTCCTGCGCCACGGTGTGGCCCAGCCGGATGCCGGCATCGAAACCCTGCGCGACGATGTCGGCCAGGCCGTCGTCGCAGGTCACCTCGACGGTGAGTTCGGGATGCCGGCGGGCCATGTCGGCCAGCAGCGGGGTCACGACGATGGGCATCGCGGTTCGCGGCGCGTTCAGGCGCAGCGTGCCGGTGATGCGGCCTTGCGCCGCGCCCAGGCGATCGGCAGCGTCGGCGATCTCCGCCAGCGCCGGGCCGATGCTGGCGATGAAGGCCGAGCCGGCCTCCGTCAGGCGGACGCTGCGGGTGGTGCGCGCGAACAGGGGCTGGCCCAGGCTCGCCTCGACCGCCTGCACCGCGTGGCTCACCGCCGACGGACTCATGCCCAGGTCGTTGGCCGCCGCCGCGAACCCGCCGCGCCGGTGCACGGCCAGGACAACGGGCAGGTGGGCGAGCAGGGCGCGGTCCATTCATGAATGATATCGAACAAGGAATTCGGTCTGTGCATCTTTATCGATGAATAGATTCGCGGGAAAGTGGACTCATGCGCCCGATGGGGCGCCCACCGCAACCCTCGAAAGGATTCGCCATGACCGCCACCGCCACCTGGTTCATCACCGGCACGTCTTCCGGCTTCGGCCGCGCCTTCGCCGAGCACGCGCTCGCGCAGGGGCACCGGGTCGTCGCGACGGCGCGCCGCGTCGACGCCCTGGCCGATCTCGTGGCCCGGGCGCCCGACCGCGTCCTGGCGCTGGAACTCGACGTCACCGCTGCCGGAGAGGCCGAGCGCGCGATCCACGCGGCGGTCGAGCGCTTCGGCCGCATCGACGTGGTCATCAACAACGCCGGCTACGGCGTGGTGGGCGCGCTGGAGGAGACCCCCGACGCGGAACTGCGCGCGCTGATGGACACCAACTTCTTCGGCGCGATGGCGGTGATGCGGGCCGCGCTGCCGGTGCTGCGCCAGCAGCGCGGCGGGGCGATTGTTAACATGTCCAGCCTGGGCGGCCAATTGTCGTTCGCCGGCTTCAGCGCCTACTCGGCTTCGAAGTTCGCGCTGGAGGGCGCCTCCGAGGCGCTGGCGCAGGAGCTGGCGCCGTTCGGCGTGAAGGTGCTGATCGTCGAGCCGGGCCAGTTCCGCACGCAGCTGGCCGGGGCCGGGATGCGCCACATGCCCGTGATCGAGGCCTACACACCGGTGGTGGGCGGCACGCGCGAATTCGCCCATGCGATGCACGAGACCCAGGCCGGCGACCCGCGCAAGGCGGCCGCGGCGATCGAACGCGCGCTGGCCGCGCCGCGCACGCCGCTGCGGCTGCCGCTCGGCGGCGACTCGGTGGACGCGATGCGTGCCCATGCCCAGGCGATCCTGGCTGACATGGCCGAGTGGGAGCCGGTGAGCCGCGGCACCGACTTCGACGTCGTCCAGTGACTGCGCTCGATGGCATGCCGGGCTGGGGCAGCAACTCTCCTGTGCGATGATTTCGGCAGGTCCGGGCTTCTTCCGGCTCGCTCATCCGAAAGCGTCTCCGACGGCACGAGCTTCCCACGTTGCCCCGCTAGCATCCGATGACCGCTGACGCCATCGCGGCCGCCTCGACGGAGCGGCCCGCGCCTCCCACCCGAGCCGAGGCCTTCGCCTACTGGCTGAAGCTCGGATTCATCAGTTTCGGCGGCCCGGCCGGCCAGATCGCCCTCATGCACGAGGAGCTCGTCGAGCGGCGGCGCTGGATTTCCGAGAAGCGGTTCCTGCACGCGATGAACTACTGCATGCTGCTGCCCGGGCCGGAGGCGCAGCAGCTGGCGACCTACATCGGCTGGCTGATGCATCGCACCTGGGGCGGCATCGTCGCCGGGGCGCTGTTCGTGCTGCCGTCGTTGCTCATCCTGATCGGCCTGTCCTGGGTCTACATGGCATTCGGCCACGTGCCGGCGATCGTGGGCGTGTTCTACGGCATCAAGCCGGCCGTCACGGCGCTGGTCGTGCACGCCGCGTACCGCGTGGGGTCGAGGGCCCTGAAGAACGCGTGGCTGTGGAGCATCGCGGCCGCAGCGTTCCTGGCCATCTTCGCGTTCAATGCGCCGTTTCCGCTCATCGTGGCGGCGGCCGGCCTGGTCGGATGGGTCGGCGGCCGCTACAAGCCCGAGCGCTTCCGCATCGGGGGTGGCCACGGTCCGTCATCGAGAGGGTTCGGCCCGGCACTCATCGACGACGACACGCCGACGCCCGAGCACGCGCGGTTCAGGTGGGCGCGGTTCAGGCTCGTGCTCGTGGCGTTCCTCGCGCTGTGGGCGGTCGCCCTGGGCGCGCTGACGCTGGCCTTCGGCTGGAATGCCGTGCTGCCGCAGATGGGGTGGTTCTTCACCAAGGCACCGCTGCTGACGTTCGGCGGCGCCTACGCGGTGCTGCCCTACGTCTACCAGGGCGCCGTCGACCACTACCACTGGCTCACGGCCGCGCAGATGATCGATGGCCTGGCGCTCGGCGAGACGACGCCCGGCCCCCTCATCATGGTCGTGTCCTTCGTCGGCTTCGCGGGCGGCTGGACGCACGCCCTCTTCGGCAGCGACTCGCTGTTCCTCGCCGGCGCGGCGGCGGCGGCCGTGGTGACCTTCTTCACTTTCCTGCCGTCGTTCTTCTTCATCCTGCTGGGCGCGCCGTTCATCGAGTCGGCGCACGGCGACATCAGGCTCACGGCTCCGCTGACCGGCATCACCGCCGCGGTGGTGGGCGTGATCATCAACCTGGCGGTGTTCTTCGCCTGGCACGTGCTGTGGCCGCACGGCCTCTCCGGCCACTTCGAATGGCCGTCGGCGCTCATCGGCCTGGCGGCGGCCATCGCGCTCTTCCGGTTCAAGGCCGGCGTCATTCCCGTCGTGCTGGCGTCGGGATTGGCGGGCCTCGCGTTCGGGTTGGCGGCCTGGAAATGAAAAACCCGGCCGGGGCCGGGTTTTCTGGGGCACCGCCAAGGGTGCCATCGCGTCCTGCGAGATCAGGCCGCGGTCTTTTTCGCGGCCTTGGTGCTGGTCTGCGTGGCCTTGACGGCGGTGTTGGTCAGCGTCTGGAAGTTGGCTTCGGCGACGTCGGCGGCCTGCTTGGTGGCCTTCTGCACGCTTTCCATCGCGTTGGTGGCGGCGGCGATGGCCGACTTCACCAGGGCGGCGGCGGACTCGGTGCCGGCCGGGGCGTTCTTGACGGCGCTGTCGATGGCACCGTTGAACTTGGCCTGGGCGGACGCGACCTGGGCTTCGGCGACCTTGGTCACTTCGGCGTTGGTGGACGCGGCGATGTCGTACAGGTGGCGGCCGTAGGCGGCGGCCTTCTCGGCGGCGGGTTGCAGCAGGCCGGCTTGCAGGGCCAGCAGTTCCTGGGCATCCTTGGCGCCAAGGCTGGCGACGGCCGCGCCTTGCACTTCGCCCAGCGACGCCTTGGCCACTTGCAGGTTCAGCTCGACGAGCTTCTCGACGCCTTCGAACGCCTTGTTGGTCAGGTCGAACAGGGTTTCGAGGTTGGCCTTCTGGGCGGCGACGATTTGTTCAGCGGTCAGCATGGGATGGATCTCCTGAGGTTTCTGGGTTGAAAGCCGGGTTGCATGGCGCCGCAAATCGTTTGCTGCAGTGCAACATGGGGTCAAGTATAGGGCGGTGCGAGGCATTTGCAAGCGACTTTGCTGCAATGCACCATCCTTTAGGGGGATCCCTCCACGCGTCATCGTTTGTACACCCGCCCGTGATTGCTTTCCACTTCGATCCGCATATCCTCCCGCTGCCGCCGGGGCATCGGTTCCCCATCGGCAAGTACGGTCTTCTGCGCCGCCGGGTCGAGGCCGATCCGCGCGGCATCGAGCTGCGCATGGCCGGGCCGGCCAGCGAGGGCGAGCTGGCGCTGGCCCATGATCCCGGCTACATCGCCGACGTGCTGGGCGGCACGCTGAGCGCCGCCCGCCAGCGCGAGATCGGCTTCGAGTGGACGCCGGCACTGGCCACGCGCGCGGTGTATTCGGTGGGCGCCACGATCGCGGCGGCGCGCATGGCGCTGTCGGAGGGCCGCGACGGCGGCGTCAGCGCCAGCCTGGGCGGCGGCACGCACCATGCCAACGCCGCGCAGGGCTCGGGATACTGCGTGTTCAACGACGTGGCGGTGGCGGCGCGGCTGATGCAGGCCGAATGGCACCGGCGCCGGCGCGCGCTGCTGCAGGTGGCGGTGGTCGACCTCGACGTGCACCAGGGCAACGGCACCGCGGCCATCTTTGCCGACGACGACACCGTGTTCACGTTCTCGATGCACGGCGAGCGCAACTTCCCGTTCCGCAAGTCGCCGGGCGACCTCGACGTGGGGCTGCCGGACGGCTGCACCGACGACGTCTACCTGGACGCGCTGCGGCCGGCCCTGGCCACCGTCTGGCAGCGTCTCGCGGGCCGTCCGCCGGGCCTCGTGTTCTACGTGGCGGGCGCCGATCCCCACGAAGGCGACCGGCTGGGGCGGCTCAAGCTGACCACGGCCGGCCTCGCGGCGCGCGACGAGATCGTGCTGGACGCGCTGCGCGAGCGCGGCATCCCGACGGTGGTGCTGATGGCCGGCGGCTACGGCCACGTCGTCGACACCACGGTGGACGTGCACCTGCAGACGCTGCGCATCGCCGAGCGCGCCCAGGGGGCATGGACGCACGCGGCCATGGCATGAGCGCACGCCCGGCCGCTCCGAACGGCGCTCGCACCGCAGGCCGCAGGCCGGAGGTTGCCTTATGAGCGGCCTCGCTCACAATGGGCGCTCGATGAGCGCCCCTTCCTCCGACCTTTCTCGCCGAGGCCCCGAGCCCCGGAGCGCCTACGCCGCGTTCCGTCCCATCACCACGCGCTGGATGGACAACGACGTCTACGGCCACGTCAACAACGTCGTCTACTACAGCTTCTTCGACACGGCCGTCAACGGCCTGCTGGTGGACGCCGGCGTGCTCGACATCCACGCCGGCGAGGTGATCGGCCTGGTCGTGGAGACGCAGTGCAACTACTTCGCGCCGATCGCGTTCCCGCAGGCAGTGGCCGCGGGCGTGCGCGTGGCGCGGCTCGGGCGCTCCAGCGTGCGCTACGAGATCGGCCTGTACGCCGGCGACGCGCCCGAGAGCGCGGCCGCCGGCCATTTCGTCCATGTCTACGTCGATCGCGCCACGCGCCATCCGGTGCCGCTGCCCGTGCCGTTGCGCGCGGTGCTGCAGTCGTGGATGGTCCCTGGAACTTCCGAAGGAACGAACCCGCGATGAGCGAACCCTCCCAGGCCGTGGATGCGGCCATCACGTCCCGCCGATCCATCCGCGCCTTCCTGCCGACGCCCGTTCCCGAGGCCGCGGTGCGCGAGATCCTCGAGGTCGCGTCGCGCGCGCCCTCGGGCACCAACACGCAGCCGTGGAAGGTCCACGTGCTGGCGGGTGACGCGCGCCGGCGCCTGAGCGACGCCATCCTCGCCGCGTACAACGACCCGGCCGAGCGGGCGCGGCACTCGGAGGAGTACGACTACTACCCGCGCGAGTGGGTCTCGCCCTACATCGACCGCCGCCGCAAGATCGGCTGGGACCTGTACGGCCTGCTGGAGATCGGCAAGACCGACAAGGACAAGATGCACGCCCAGCACGGGCGCAACTACGCGTTCTTCGACGCGCCGGTGGGCATGATCTTCACCATCGACCGCATCATGGCCACGGGGAGCTGGCTCGACTACGGCATGTTCCTCGAGAACATCATGGTCGCTGCGCGCGGCCGCGGCCTCGACACCTGCCCGCAGGCGGCGTTCACGCAGTTCCACCGCGTGATCAAGCGCGAGCTGGGCCTGGGCGACCACGAGATGGTGGTATGCGGCATGGCGCTGGGCCTGGCCGATCCGGATGCGGTGGCCAACCGCCTCACCACCGCGCGCGCCGCGGTCGACGAATTCGCGAAGTTCCATTCATGACCAGCCCAACCACCGTCTTCATCGCCCGCCGCGTGTTCGGCGACATCGTCGACCGTCTGCGCGCGCACCTCGACGTCCGCACGCACGAGGGCGAATCGCCGCTGTCGCAGCCCGAGCTGATCGCCGCGCTGCAGGGCTGCGCCGGCGTGTTCGTCACCGGCAGCGAGAAGATCGACGCCGTGCTGCTGGACGCCTGCCCGCAGCTGAAGGCCGTCTGCACGATGGCCGTGGGCTACAACAACATCGACGTCGCGGCCTGCACCGCGCGCGGCGTGCTGGTCACCAACGCGCCGGGCGTGCTCACCGAGACCACGGCCGACTTCGGCTTCGCGCTGATGATGGCCGCCGCGCGCCGCATCTCCGAGAGCGAACGCTTCCTGCGCGAAGGGAAGTGGAAGCACTGGGGCGTGGACATGTTCGCCGGCGGCGACGTGCACGGCGCGACGCTGGGCGTGCTGGGCATGGGCCGCATCGGCCAGGCCATCGCCAGGCGTGGCCACGGCGGCTTCGACATGAAGGTGGCGTACCACAACCGCAGCCACCTGGCCCCCGACGTCGAGGCCTCGCTGGGCGCCACGTGGATGACGCTGCCCGACCTGCTGCGCACGGTGGACCACCTGGTCATCGTCACGCCCTACAGCGCCGAGACGCACCACCTGATCGGCGCCGGGCAGCTCAAGCTGATGAAGCCGACGGCGACGCTGACCAACATCGCGCGCGGCGGCGTCGTCGACGACGCGGCGCTGGCCGCGGCGCTCGCGGCGGGCACGATCGCCGCCGCGGGCCTGGACGTGTTCGAGGGCGAGCCCGTGGTGAACCCGGCGCTGCTGGCGCTGCGCAACGTGGTGCTCACGCCGCACATCGCGAGCGCCAGCGTGCCCACGCGGCGCGCGATGGCCAGCCTCGCGGTGGACAACCTGCTGGCCGCGTTCGGCGTGGGGCCGGATGCGGGCAGGCCGCCCACGGCGCTCAACCCCGAAGTGCTGGCCTGAAGCCTACGGTGCCGAGGCGGCCGACGCCGGCATCGGCGCCGACGGCGACGAGGCGCTGACGCCTTCCATCGACGGCAGCGGCGACGCGATGGGCGTCGGCGCGATCGCCGATGCCGCGTCGGACGCCGTCGGCGCGACGACGGCGGCCGGCTCGGTGGACGCGGACGAGGCCGCGGGAATCGGCAGCAGCGGCACGATCAGCAGCGCGACGATGTTGATGATCTTGATCAGCGGGTTCACGGCCGGGCCGGCGGTGTCCTTGTACGGATCGCCCACGGTGTCGCCGGTGACCGCCGCCTTGTGGGCCTCGCTGCCCTTGCCGCCGAAGTGGCCGTCCTCGATGTACTTCTTGGCGTTGTCCCAGGCGCCGCCGCCCGTGCACATGGAGATGGCCACGAACAGGCCCGTGACGATGGTCCCCATCAGCAGGCCGCCGAGCGCGGCCGGCCCGAGCAGCAGGCCCACGAGCACCGGCGCGACGACAGGCAACAGCGACGGGATCACCATTTCCTTGATGGCCGCGGTGGTCAGCATGTCGACGGCCTTGCCGTATTCCGGCTTGCCGGTGCCGTCCATGATGCCCTTGATGTCGCGGAACTGGCGCCGGACTTCCTCCACCACCGAACCGGCCGCGCGGCCGACCGCCTCCATGGCCATGGCGCCGAACAGGTAGGGAATCATGCCGCCGATGAACAGGCCGACGATCACGCGGTAGTCGGACAGGTCGAAGCTGACGTGCATGCCCCGGCCTTCGAGTCCGTGCGTGTAGTCGGCGAACAGCACCAGCGCCGCGAGGCCGGCCGAGCCGATCGCGTAGCCCTTGGTGACGGCCTTGGTCGTGTTGCCGACGGCGTCCAGCGGGTCGGTGACGTCGCGCACGCTCTGCGGCAGTTCCGACATCTCGGCGATGCCGCCGGCGTTGTCGGTGATCGGGCCATAGGCGTCGAGCGCGACGACGATGCCCGCCATGCTCAGCATGGACGTGGCCGCGATGGCGATCCCGTAGAGGCCCGCCAGCGTGAAGGCGCTGTAGATCGCGATGCACACGAGCAGCACCGGGTAGGCCGTGGATTTCATCGACACGCCCAGGCCCGCGATGATGTTGGTGCCGTGACCCGTCGTGGACGCCTTCGCGATGTGCTGCACCGGGCCGTACTGCGTGCCGGTGTAGTACTCGGTGACCCACACCATCGCGCCGGTCAGCACGAGGCCCACCGCGCATGCGCCGAACAGGCGCATGACGGAATTGCCGCCGGCCAGTACATCGTCGGGCATCACGGCCTTGGTGACGAACCAGAAGGCGATCAGCGAGAGCACGCCCGCGACCGCGAGCCCCTTGTAGAGCGCGGGCATCACGTTCTTCATGCCCGGCGATGCCTTGACGAACGCGCAGCCGATGATGGACGCGACGATCGAGACGCCGCCCATCAGCAGTGGATAGACGATGGCGCTCATGGCGGCGCCGTCCAGCACGAGCACGCCCAGCGTCATCGTGGCGATCAGCGTGACCGCGTAGGTCTCGAACAGGTCGGCCGCCATGCCGGCGCAGTCGCCGACGTTGTCGCCCACGTTGTCGGCGATCACGGCCGGGTTGCGCGGATCGTCCTCGGGGATGCCGGCCTCCACCTTGCCCACCAGGTCGGCGCCGACATCGGCGCCCTTGGTGAAGATGCCGCCGCCCAGGCGCGCGAAGATCGAGATCAGCGACGAACCGAACGCGAAGCCCAGCAGCGGCTTGAGCGTGGCCGCGGTGACGGGCAGGGCGGCGTTGTGGAGCAGGAAGGACAGGAAGAGGCCCACGCCCAGCAGACCCAGGCCCACCACGAGCATGCCGGTGATCGCGCCGCCCTTGAAGGCCACGTCGAGCGCCGGGCCTATGCCCTTGGTAGCCGCCTGCGCCGTGCGCACGTTGGCGCGGACGGACACGTTCATGCCGATGAAGCCGCAGGCGCCCGACAGCAGCGCGCCGAGCACGAAGCCGCCGGCGGTGAGCATGCGCTGCGACGCGTCGGCACCGATGAAGATGAAGATGAGGATCGCCAGGACCACGCCGACGATGGCGATGGTCCGGTATTGGCGCGAAAGGTAGGCCGCGGCCCCTTGCTGGATGGCGGCCGCGATCTCCTGCATGCGGGCGTTGCCCGCATCCTGCTTCAGGATCCAGGCGCGCTGGATGAACCCGTAAAGCACGGCCACGAGGCCGCAGGCGAGCGCGATTTCAAGCGCCAGGTCATTGACGTTCAAGAGTTGTCTCCTTCCCGATGGTGGTTCGGATGCGCCTCACGTGCGGTTCGGCAATCTTCTTCGGTCATCTCCGGCGAGGTCGCGGGACGATCCTAGCGGCGCAATCGTCGGCGACGACATGGTGTTTTCCTCCGGATTCGTGCGGCCGCGTTGCGGCGCGTCGATCCGGGTGGAAATCGCTGCCGCCCATGGCGGGCCCGTTGCAAGCCAGTGGAGACGGCGCAGCCCGTAGAATCCGGGTAATCCCGCGAACTTCGAACCACCGAGCCCCCATGAGCCTCCATCTCGTTTCCCCTGGCGCCAAGGCCCCGCAAGAATTCAACGTCATCATCGAGATCCCGATGAACGCGGATCCGATCAAGTACGAAGTGGACAAGGAAAGTGGCGCGCTGTTCGTCGACCGCTTCATGACCACGGCCATGCACTACCCGTGCAACTACGGCTACGTGCCCAAGACGCTGTCCGACGATGGCGACCCGGTGGACGTGCTGGTCATCACCCCGTTCCCGCTGACGCCGGGCGTGGTCGTCACCTGCCGCGCCATCGGCGTGCTCAAGATGGACGACGAGGCCGGCGGCGACGCCAAGCTGCTGGCCGTGCCCACCAGCAAGATCCTGCCCATCTACGACCACTGGCAGAAGCCCGAGGACATCAACCAGATGCGCCTGAAGGCGATCCAGCACTTCTTCGAGCACTACAAGGATCTCGAGCCCAACAAGTGGGTCAAGGTGCAGGGCTGGGAAGGCCCGGACGCCGCGCGTGAAGAGATCACGAACGGCATGAAGGCCTACGAGGCCGACCTGGTGAAGAAGGCCGGCAAGTAGGCGGAAGCGGGTCAGGCACCTTCGGAGCCAGACCCCTCGGGGCTGGTCGGTGCCTTGAACGGCGAGCGGTCGTCGAGCTCGCTCAGGTACTCGTCGATGGAGCCGCTCTCCTGCCTCAGGTGCGAGCCGATGGCGCGCGCGAACTCGGGCTCGGCGATCCAGTGGGCCGACTGCGTGCGCGCCGGCATCAGGCCGCGCGCCATCTTGTGCTCGCCCTGCGCGCCGCCCTCGAAGCGCCGGAAGCGGTTGGCGATGCACCACTGCAGCGGCTGGTAGTAGCAGGCCTCGAAATGGACGTTGGGGATCCACTCCAGCGCGCCCCAGTAGCGGCCGAACGCGGCACCTTCGGCGTGATCGACCGCGATGAGCGAGCAGGCCACGCGGCGGCCGCCGCGCGAGGCGACGAACATCACCCAGTTGCCGTCCATCGTGGCCTGCATGCGGGCGAAGAAGTCGCGCGTGAGGTAGGGCGTGGAGTGGTGCTCGGCGTAGGTGTTGCGGTAGCAGGCGTGGAAGAAGTCCCAGGCGGCCTGGTCGAGCCGCTCGCCTTCCAGGGTCTCGAACGTGACGCCGGCCTCGGCGACGCGCCGGCGTTCCTGGGCGATCTTCTTGCGCTTGTCGCGCTGCAGCCCGGCCAGGAAGTCGCCGAAGTCGGCGTAGGGCAGCACGATGGGCCCGGCGTCCTCCGGCGCCGCGTCGTGGCGGTTGTGCCAGTGGAACTGCACGCCCTGGCGCATCATCCAGCCGCCGGCGCGCGCGGCGTCGTAGTCGGCCTCGTCGCCGAACAGCAGGTGCACCGACGAGCAGCCGGCCTCGCGCGCGAGCGCGCCCAGCGCGCGCAGCAGGAGCGCGCGCGCCTGGGCGTCCCGCGCGAGCAGGCGCGAGCCCGGCACCGGCGTGAACGGCACGGCCACCAGCAGCTTGGGGTAGTACGGCACCCCGTATCGGCGATAGGCGTCGGCCCAGGCCCAGTCGAACACGTACTCGCCGTACGAGTGCATCTTCAGGTACGCGGCCGCGGCCGCCACGAGGTCGCCGCCGGCGCGCGAGCGCACGGTCAGCGTGACGGGCTGCCAGCCGGTGTCGCCGCCCACGCTTTCCGAGGCCTCCAACGCGTGCAGGTAGGCGTGGCGCATGAAGGGGGTGGGATGCGCCTGCGCGGCCAGCAGCGCGTCCCAGTCGGCGGCCCCTATCGCGCCCACGCCCTCGTGCACCTCGATGAGATAATCGCCGTCAGTCAACGCGCTTCCAGTCCATGTCCGAGCCACAAACCGTGCGGGTCGCACTGCTCCAGATCAACCCGACCGTGGGCGACCTCGATGGCAACGCGCGGCTGATCGCCGACGCCGCGCGCGCGGCCTGGCGGCAGGGCGCCCGCGTCGCGCTCGCGCCCGAGCTGGCCCTGTGCGGCTATCCGCCCGAAGACCTGCTGCTGCGCCCGGCCTTCCTGCGCGCGAACGCGTCCGCGCTCGAGGTGCTCGCGCGCGAGCTGGCCGATTGCGACGGCCTTCACCTGGTCGTCGGTCATCCTTGGGGTGGGGCGGCGGTCGATCATGAGGTCGATGTTAGGTCGAAGTCCGTGAGCGTGCCGCGCGTGTTCAATGCGGCCTCGGTGCTGGCGGGGGGCCTCGTCGCCGGCACCTACTGCAAGCGCGAGCTGCCCAACTACCAGGTGTTCGACGAGCGCCGCTATTTCGTCTCCGGCCGCGACGCGGGCCTCGGCCCCCTCGTGTTCGAGGCCGGCGGCCTGCGCTTCGGCGTGCTCATCTGCGAGGACGCGTGGTTCGACGAACCCGCGCGCCTGGCCCAGGCCGCCGGCGCCGACGTGCTGTGCGTCATCAACGCGTCGCCGTTCCATCTCGGCAAGCCCGCCGACCGCGAGGCGCAGATGGCGCGCCGCGCGCAGGCCACCGGACTGCCGCTGCTGTACTCGCACCTCACCGGCGGCCAGGACGAGGTCGTGTTCGACGGCGGCTCGTTCGCGCTCGATGCGCGGGGCGTCGTCGTGGCGCGGGCCGCGCTGTTCGAGTCGGCCACGTTGTTCGTCGACGTGGCGGCAGGGCGGGCGCCGGTGCCGGCCGCCGGCAGCGCCGTCGTGCCGCTGCCCGAACTGGAGAGCCAGGCCTGGTCGGCGCTCGTGACGGGCGTGCGCGACTACATAGTCAAGAACGGATTCCCGAGCGTGATCATCGGGCTTTCGGGCGGCATCGACTCGGCGCTGGTGCTGGCGATCGCCGTCGACGCGCTGGGCCCCGATAGGGTGCGCACCGTGATGATGCAGTCGCCGTACACGGCCGACATCTCGTGGATCGACGCGCGCGACATGGCCGGACGCGTGGGCGTGCGCTACGACGAGATCGCCATCGCCCCGATGTTCGACGCGTTCCGCCACGCGCTGGCGGGCCAGTTCGCCGGCCTGGCCGAGGACACCACCGAGGAGAACATCCAGGCCCGCGTGCGCGGCACGCTGCTGATGGCGCTGTCGAACAAGACCGGCGCCATCGTGCTGACCACCGGCAACAAGAGCGAGATGGCCACGGGCTACTGCACGCTGTACGGCGACATGGCCGGCGGCTTCGCGGTGATCAAGGACGTGGCCAAGACGCTGGTCTATCGCCTGGCCGAATGGAAGAACCGCCAGCCCACGCGGCGCGCCGACGGCAGCGTCGGCCCGGTGATCCCCGAGCGCATCATCACGCGGCCGCCGTCGGCCGAACTGCGGCCCGACCAGACCGACCAGGACAGCCTGCCGCCCTACGAGGTGCTCGACGCGATCCTCGCGGCCTACATGGAAGAGGACATGGCGATCGACGACATCGTCGCCGCCGGCTTCGAGCGCACCGATGTGGAGCGCGTCACGCGCCTCATCAAGGTGAATGAATACAAGCGCCGCCAGTCGCCGGTGGGCATCCGCATCACGCACCGAGGCTTCGGTCGCGACTGGCGGTACCCCATCACATCGCGCTTCCGTGCTTAAATCGATTCATCCCCTTTTCCCGCATTCAACTCCGGAGTCCGCCATGAAACAGATCACCGCCGTCATCAAGCCGTTCAAGCTGGAAGAAGTGCGCGAGGCGCTGGGCGAGGTCGGCGTGTCCGGCCTGACCGTTACCGAGGTCAAGGGCTTCGGCCGCCAGAAGGGCCACACGGAGCTGTACCGCGGCGCCGAGTACGTGGTCGACTTCCTGCCCAAGGTGAAGGTGGAGGTCGTCGTGAAGGACTCCGACGTCGAGCGCTCCATCGAGGCCATCGTCAAGGCCGCCAAGACCGGCAAGATCGGCGACGGCAAGATCTTCGTCACCGCGGTCGAACAGGTGGTGCGCATCCGCACGGGCGAGCAGGACGAAGCGGCGGTCTGAACGTCGAGCAACTCTGCGCACCACATCTTCCGACTTGTCGGAATCAGGTGGTGCGCATCCGCACGGGCGAGCAGGACGAAGCGGCGGTCTGATCAGACCGGATTGAAGTCCGATCCCGCGTCGGGGCTCGCGTCAGCCTCGTCGCGCAGCGTCCGCAACAGGCGCTCCGGATCGGTGTCCACGCGCAGCCGGTCCACGTGCCGCGCGTCGACGAAGCCCGCGTCGCGCGTGTGCGCGAGCAGCTCCAGCAGCGGCCGGTAGAAGCCGGCGGCGTCCAGCAGCCCGATCGGGCGCGCGTGGTAGCCCAGCTGCTGCCAGGTCCACGTCTCGAACAGCTCCTCCAGCGTTCCCAGGCCGCCCGGCAGGGCCACGAAGGCGTCGGCGGCCTGCGCCATCTGCAGCTTGCGTTCGTGCATGGTGTCCACCACGCGAAGCTCCTGGATGCCGCGATGGCCCAGCTCGCGCGCGACGAGCCTGCGCGGGATGATGCCCAGCACCTGGCCGCCGGCGGCGAGCGCGGCGTCGGCCACCTCGCCCATCAGGCCGGCGTGGCCGCCGCCGTAGACGAGCCGATGGCCGCCGCGGCCGAGCGCGGTGCCGAGGGCGCGCGCGGCCTCGGCGTAGCGCGGGTCGGCACCGCTGCGCGAGCCGCAATAGACACAGAGCGAGAACATGGGGCGATTGTCGCCCGCCGCGCCGGCTTCTATTGCGGCAGCGGCTTCGTGGGCCTGTAGCCGACGATGGCCGTGTCGCACAGCGCGTCGTGCCAGAACTGGCGCCGCGGGTGCAGCAGCGCGCTAAGGGCGTAGAGCGCGATCCAGCCAGTCACAAGTCCGGTGATGGCCCAAGGGTTGGGTAGCTTCAGCGCGTGAGCCAGCGCAAATGGCGGCAGAAACCAGGCATATGACGCCAGGTAGCGCGCGAGCGCACGACGTGGTGACACGGGGTTGCCGTCCGCGGTGAGCAAGCGCAGGTGCCAGGTCTTCATCGCCAGCGTCTGGCCGCTGCGGACCCACAGGCCGATGAAGTAGAACCCGACGACGCAGAACTCCACGGCGATCAGACCGGAGCGCAGCTTCATGCCGCTGTCCTGGTGCAGTGCAACAGCGAAGACCAGTCCGGTAGCGAAGGTGACGCCGAACAGCAGCACGCCCTCGTACAGGAAGGCGGCCATGCGACGCACGAGCGGCGCCGCGACAAGCCGGGTGGGCGACGAGGCCGGATCGGTGGCCGTGGAGTCGGCCGCCACCGGTGCGCTCATCGGTGGACGACGGCGGGCGCGGAGGCGCTCGCCGCGGCCACGCTGGCGTGCTTGGGCAGCAGCGTGGTGCGATCGACCGAGTTCGGGCCGGCGGCGATCTTCAGGCCGCCCTCGCGCTGGTGCGCCGGCGGGGTGGCGTGGCGGGTGAGCAGGGTGGTGGTGACGCCGGGACGCTGCGATCCTGCGGACGGCGCCGAGCCGGCGGCCGTGCGCACGGCCGCCGCGGGGCCGATGACGTTGTTCTTGGGCTGGACGGCATCGAGCGGCGGTGGCACGTGGCGGCGCTGGGCCACCAGCGGGGCGGACGCGGCGCTGGCCGGCGCGACCACCCGCTTGGCCGCCAGCTCGCGCTTCTTTTCCTCGGGCAGGGCCTGGTAGGCCTTCCAGCGGGCCTCGCGCTCTTCCTTGGAGACCGTGCGCGTCTCCTGGAAATTCGTGCGGGCCTGCATGCGCTCAGCCACCGTCATGCGCGACCACTCGCCCATGCGCTGGTTGGCGCGCTGCTGTTCGTCGGGCGCCATCTTCGGATAGCGGCCGGCCACGTCGATCCAGCGTTCCTTGCTGCGGGCGTCCAGGCCGTCCCAGTCGTTGGACAGCGGGGCGAGCACCTTTCGATGCGCGGCGCTCAGCTCGGTCCAGCGGGGGCCGCCGGCCTGCGGCTTGGCCGCGACGCCGACCTGGGCCTGGGCGGCCAGGGCCGTGGACGCGCCAAGGCCCGCCGCCGCGACCAGGGCCGCGACGGCGAGCGCTTCAAGAAGGCGAGGGAACGGGGAACGCGACAAGAATCCCTCCGTCATTCCCGTGTGGTCTTGAGGTACTCCGCAAAGCCGGGGTCGGTGTAGGCCGCCGGGGGCAGGTCGTCGGCCAGCAGCGCGGCGTCGACCTCGGCCACGGCCGCGATCTGGTTGCGGTCGTGCACGTGGGCGATACCCATGAGGCCGATCACGAGCAGGGCCAGCGGCATGGCCGAGCCCAGCTTCACCCACCAGCCCAGGTGGCTGGCCAGCGTGGCCGAGCGGCCGCGGCCGACGACGACCACCGCCGGGGCGGTGGCGGCACGCCGGGCGGCCTGGGCGCGGCTGAGCGCCTGTTCGCGGGCGAAGCGCAGGCGCTCGGCGATGTCGGGCGCGGTGGACTGGGCTCGCTCGCCAAGCATCGAAGCGACACGCACGCCGAAGCGCGCCTCCAGGCCGTCGCGATCGGGCGCGTGGGAGAAAGTCGAGTTCGTGTTGTTGGTCATGGTGCGATTCCCTTGGCTTTCAACGCCTTGGCCAGCGCGTGGACGGCGCGGGAGCAATGCGTCTTGACGCTACCTTCCGAGCATCCCATCACGGATGCGGTCTCTGCAACGTCCAGTTCCTCCCAGTAACGCAGCAGGAAGGCTTCGCGTTGACGCGCGGGAAGCTCACCGACCTCTCGTTCAATCAGTTGAAGGATTTGATCCCGCGATACGGAATCGGATGCACTTTCGGTGCCAACGTTCCCTTCGATGCCATCCAGCATCTCCAGGATGTCGAAATCGCCGTCCTCGTCGGAGCCGCCGAACTCCGAGAAGTTGTGCACGACGGCGTTGCGCACCTTCTGGCGCCGGAACCAGTCCATCGTGGCGTTGGACAGGATGCGCTGGAACAGGAGCGGCAGTTCGGCCGCGGGCCGGTCGATGTACTTCTCGGCCAGACGGATCATCGAATCCTGCACGATGTCGAGTGCGGCATCGTCGTCGCGCACGGCGAAGGCCGTCCGCTTGAACGCGCGCTTCTCGACGCTCTTGAGGAAGTCTGAAAGTTCTTTGTCGGTGGCCAAGGTGGGGGCTGAACGCGGTGGCGCGCCCAGTCTGATGTCGCGGCGGATTATGTCATCGCGCCACAGCCGGGCAATGCGTGATCACCGTCGTTCACCGGGGATCAACGTGGGATCGGGGCGACGAAAGGCCGGGTTCGGCACGTAACGGGTGCAGTTGTCGCGCAAAAACGGGTCGATCGGTGCAATAATGGTGCTTCGCACAAATGCGAAACGGTCTGAAAGCCGACCCGAAAGCGGGCACCGGCAGTTTTTGATCTCAAGGTTCTGAATCCGCCTCACGAGGGCGAGAAGAGGAGCACCAATGGTTTTTCGTCAGAGAAATTCACAGAGGTTCCACATGGAAACGACCACGCCGGACGTGAAGCGCAACGCTTCCGCGAGTCCGCAGGGTGCCCCGCACTCGCCCAGCTCCCACCCGAATTCCGCCCAGGATCCCAACGGATCCGAGATCCTCGTGCGCTGCCTGCAGGCCGAGAACGTCAAGTACGTCTGGGGCTACCCCGGCGGCGCGGTGCTCTACATCTACGACGCGCTCTACAAGCAGCAGTCCATCCAGCACGTGCTGGTGCGCCACGAGCAGGGCGCCGTGCACGCGGCCGACGGCTACGCGCGCGCCACCGGCGAGGTCGGCGTCGCGCTGGTCACCTCGGGGCCGGGCGTCACCAATGCCGTCACCGGCATCGCCACGGCCTACATGGACTCCATCCCGATGGTGATCATCACGGGCCAGGTGCCGACCCCGGCCATCGGCCTGGACGCGTTCCAGGAATGCGACACCGTCGGCATCACCCGTCCCATCGTCAAGCACAACTTCCTCGTCAAGGACGTGCGCGAGCTCGCCTTGACGCTGAAGAAGGCGTTCCACATCGCCCGCACCGGCCGTCCCGGCCCGGTGGTGGTGGACATCCCCAAGGACGTCTCCCAGCACACCACGCCGTTCGCGTACCCCGACCACGTCGAGATGCGCTCGTACAACCCGGTCAAGAAGGGCCACGGCGGCCAGATCCGCAAGTCGGTCCAGCTGCTGCTCAACGCCAGGCGCCCGTACATCTACACCGGTGGCGGCGTGGTGCTGGGCAACGCTTCGGCCGAGCTGCGCGAGCTGGCCGACCTGCTCGGCTACCCCGTCACCAACACGCTGATGGGCCTGGGCGCCATGCCCGCGCTCGACCCGAAGTTCCTGGGCATGCTGGGCATGCACGGCACGTACGAGGCGAACATGGCGATGCAGCACTGCGACGTGCTGCTGGCCATCGGCGCGCGCTTCGACGACCGCGTGATCGGCAATCCGGGCCACTTCGCGTCCGTGGAGCGCAAGATCGTCCACATCGACATCGACCCGTCGTCCATCTCCAAGCGCGTCAAGGTCGACATCCCCATCGTGGGCGACGTCAAGGACGTGCTGCAGGAGCTCATCGCCCAGCTGCGCGACGCCCAGCAGCGGCCCGACGCGGCCGTCATCTCGCAGTGGTGGGGCCAGATCAACGAGTGGCGCCGCAAGGACTGCCTCGCGTACAAGAAGAGCCCCGACAAGATCAAGCCGCAGGCGGTCATCGAGTCGCTGTGGGAGATGACCAAGGACAAGGACGTTTACATCACGTCCGACGTCGGCCAGCACCAGATGTGGGCCGCGCAGTACTTCCGCTTCGCCGAGCCGCGCCGCTGGATCAACTCCGGCGGCCTGGGCACGATGGGCGTGGGCCTGCCGTACGCCATGGGCATCAAGCTCGCCAAGCCGGACGCCGACGTGTTCTGCATCACCGGCGAGGGCTCGATCCAGATGTGCATCCAGGAGCTGTCCACCTGCCTGCAGTACAAGACCCCGGTCAAGATCATCTCGCTGAACAACCGCTACCTCGGCATGGTGCGGCAGTGGCAGCAGCTGGACTACCAGGGCCGCTACTCGCACAGCTACATGGACGCGCTGCCCGACTTCGTCAAGCTGGCCGAGGCCTACGGGCATGTCGGCATCCGCGTGACGCGGCCGGAGGACGTCGACGCCGCGCTGCGCGAGGCGATCGCGCTGAAGGATCGCACGGTGTTCCTCGACATCCAGACCGACCAGACCGAGAACGTCTGGCCGATGGTCAAGGCGGGCAAGGGCATCAGCGAGATGCTGCTGGGTTCCGAGGATCTCTGACGGACGGCCGTCCAAAGTCGCGCACCAGGCCGCGGGTTACCGCCCCGGCCGGAGCGCGCGGCGAGTAGCGGCTTCCGGATCCTTCCGGAACATTTCTTTCCACTGAGTCTTCACGCTGCGAGGCAGCCCGGCGGTTACCGCTTCCGGGATGGGCATCGCGGCGAAGGAAACCGACATGAAACACATCATCGCAGTGCTGCTCGAGAACGAGCCGGGCGCGCTGTCGCGGGTCGTCGCGCTGTTCTCGGCGCGCGGCTACAACATCGAGAGCCTGACGGTGGCCACGACCGAGGATGCCTCGCTGTCGCGCATGACCATCGTCACCACCGGCTCCGACGAGGTGATCGAGCAGATCACCAAGCACCTGAACCGCCTCATCGACGTGGTCAAGGTGGTCGACCTCACCGAAGGCCAGTTCACCGAGCGCGAGCTGATGCTCATCAAGGTTCGCGCGGTGGGCAAGGAACGCGAGGAGATGAAGCGCATGGCCGACATCTTCCGCGGCCACATCGTGGACGTCACCGAGAAGAGCTACACCATCGAGCTCACC
>JABCYW010000033.1 GCA_013289985.1 Betaproteobacteria bacterium
CCAGCCGGTGCACGCCGGTCTCGGTGCGCAGGTGGCCGAACGCGTACTCGCCCTCGATCTTGATCGTGGCGCTCTTGATGCCGGCCACGTCGCCCTCGGACTCTTCCATCACCTCGGGCTTGAAGCCCTTGCGCTCGCAGTACTTGAGGTACTGGCGCAGCAGCATGGACGCCCAGTCGCAGGCCTCGGTGCCGCCGGCGCCGGCCTGGATGTCGAGGAAGCAGTTGAGCGGATCGGCCGGGTTGGAGAACATGCGGCGGAACTCGAGGCCCTCGACGATCTCGCCCAGCTTGGCGGCGTCGGCCTCGATGGCGGCCAGGCCGGCCATGTCGCCGTCTTCCTTGGTCATGTCGTACAACTCGGCGTTGTCCGACAGGTTGCTCGTGAGGTGGTCGATGGTGTTGACCACTTCCTCCAGGGACCGCTTCTCGCGGCCGAGCTCCTGGGCCCGCTTGGGATCGTTCCAGATGGCCGGGTTCTCCATCGTGGCGTTGACTTCCGTCAGTCGATGCGACTTCCGGTCGTAGTCAAAGATACCCCCTGAGCGCGGTGGTGCGCTCGCTGAGGTCGGCAATGTGGTTGCCGATGGCGTTGATGCGTTCGATGTCCATGATCCGGATCTTGGTCGTGGCGCGGCCGGCACGAGGCGGGCGGCGCGGGGTGGCTCTGTCCGCGCGCAGGCTGCGCGCAGGACGGCGATTTTCGCATGGACGCGGGCCGGCGTGCCGGCGCCCCGGGATCAGCGGCTGGGCGCCTGCTCCGCCAGCCACTGGGCGCGCAGCGCCTGCAGGCGGACGCTGGACGCGCCGTGCAGCAGCGCGCCCACGCACACGGCGGCCAGCACGGCGGCGGCGCCGTAGCGCGCCAGCGTGGCGCGTGCATCGGTGGCCGCGGGAAAGATCGACATCAGCAGGCCCAGCGCCGCGCCCGCCAGCAGGCCGCCCACGTGCGCCGCCTGGTCGACGTGCGGCACGACGAAGCCGAGCGCGAGGTTGATCACCACCACCTGGATCAGTCCGGTGTCGACGCCCGGACGCCTGTGGGGCGGCAGCGCGGCGAAGCGCGGCGGCACCACCACCAGTGCCACCAGCAGCGCCCCGAACTGGGCCATGATCGCGCCGGACGCGCCCACGCTCACCGTCACCAGCCCCGCGATGTGGCCGTGCGTCGCCTGCCACTCGTTCCAGGAGACGGTGGCGCAGCTGGCCAGCACGCCGCCCAGCACGTAGATGACCAGCATGCGCGCGGTGCCGAACTCGTCCTCGAGCCGGGTGGCCGTGAAGGCGAGGGCGAACATGTTGAGGGCCAGGTGCGTGAGGCCGCCGTGCAGGAACATGGCCGCCACGAGCCGCCAGGCGTCGCCGGTGAGCGTCAGCAGGGGCACGTCGCCGCCCCAGGCGACCAGGGCCTCCGGCGATGCATGCAGCGGGGCGACGCCGCGGGCCACCTGCAGCAGCCAGACGGCGACGTTGAGTCCCACGAGGACGGCGGTGGCGAGCGGGAGGCGCGGGAAGACCATGCGGATGGGAGGCGGCGAGGCGGTCATTGGTTCCATGCTTCCGGTTGGCGTGGGGTTCGCCCGATTGGGACGTTGGCGCGAGCCGGGCATGATGCGGTCCCGATGCCCATTTCCGACCTTCCCGGCCCGACCGACGCCGTCCACGACGCCCGTGCGCGCCACTGGCGCCGCACGCGCGGCCTCACGGCGGCCCTGCTGCTGGTCTGGTTCGTGGTGGGATTCGTCGTCACCTGGTTCGCTCGCGATCTCGATTTTCCGTTCTTCGGCTGGCCGTTCAGCTTCTGGGTGGCGGCACAGGGCGGCATCATCCTCTTCGTCGTCCTGAACGCGGTCTACGCCCGCCGCATGGCGCGCCACGACCGCCGGCTCGCGGACGACGCCAGCGCCTCCAGATGAGCATCCGCACGCAGACGTTCGCGCCCGCACGCAGCAGGCGCCAGCCGCGCGGCCCCGCCTTCAGCCGCCGGCTGCACTGGATCTACCTGGCCTTCGGCGTGGCGTTCCTGCTGTTCGTGGGCGTGATGGCGCTGCTGGAACACCTGGGCCTGCCGCGGCGCTGGATCGGCTTCCTGTTCCTGGTCGGGCCCATCGTCTTCTACGCCGGCATCGGCATCCTCAGCCGCACCACCGACCCCGCCGAATACTACGTCGCCGGGCGCCGCGTGCCGGCGCTGTACAACGGCATGGCCACCGGGGCCGACTGGATGTCGGCGGCGTCGTTCATCGGCATGGCCGGCACGCTGTACCTGAGCGGCTACGGCGGCCTGGCCTACATCCTGGGCTGGACCGGCGGCTTCTGCCTGGTGGCGCTGCTGATCGCGCCCTACCTGCGCAAGTTCGGCGGGTACACGATCCCCGACTTCCTCGCCGCCCGCTACGACGGCAACCTCACGCGCGTGATCGGCGTGGTGGCGGCCATCGCGTGCTCGTTCCTCTACGTGGTGGCGCAGATCTACGGCGTGGGGCTGATCACCAGCCGCATCACCGGCGTCGAGTTCGAGGTGGGCGTGTTCCTGGGCCTGGGCGGCATCCTCGTGTGCTCGTTCCTGGGCGGCATGCGTGCCGTCACGTGGACGCAGGTGGCGCAGTACATCGTGCTGCTGGTGGCGTTCGTGGTGCCGGTGGCCTGGCTGTCGCTCAAGCAGCACGCCAGCGTCGTGCCGCAGGCCACCTACGGCTACCAGCTGCAGAAGGTCATTGCGTCGGAGAAGACGATCCAGGCCGACCCGGCCGAGCGCCAGGTGATCGAGATCTTCAAGGCGCGCGCCGCGGCGTACGACGCGCGCCTGGTGGACATCCCCGCGGCGCTGGCCGTGGAGCGCCGCGGCGCGGCGCGCCGCATCGCCGACCTGAAGGCGGCCAACGCGCCGCAGGGCGACATCCAGGCCGCCGAGCGCGTGCTCGCACGTCTGCCGCACGACGTGGACGAGGCGCGCGAGGCCTGGACGCGCGCCCGCGACGCCGACCTGGAGCGCGCGAAGCCGCTGGCCGGCATGCCGCCGCACGCGCAGCAGTTCGCGGGCGACCCGCACGGCGACGCCGCCGCGCGCAAGGCCTTCGACGACTCGCGCCGCAACTTCATCGCGCTCGTGTTCTGCCTGATGGTGGGCACCGCCTCGCTGCCGCACGTGCTCACGCGCTTCTACACCACGCCGTCGGTGGCGGAGACGCGCACGTCGGTGGCGTGGTCGCTGCTGTTCATCGTGCTGCTGTACCTCACCGCGCCGGCGCTGGCGGTGCTCGTCAAGGTGGAGGTGTTCGACTCGCTGGTGGGCATGCGCTTCGACCAGCTGCCGGCGTGGATCAACAACTGGACCCACGTGGACGGCTCGCTGCTGCAGGTGGCCGACGTCAACGGCGACGGCATCCTGCAGCTCGGCGAGATGAAGATCGGCGGCGACATCGTGGTGCTGGCCACGCCCGAGATCGCCGGGCTGCCCTACGTCATCTCGGGCCTGGTGGCCGCGGGCGGCCTGGCCGCGGCGCTGTCGACCGCCGACGGCCTGCTGCTGACCATCGCCAACGCGCTGTCGCACGACCTGTGGTTCTCCATCGTCGACCCGCGGGCCTCGGCCACGCGGCGCGTGACCGTGTCCAAGGTGCTGCTGCTGATGGTGGCGCTGGGCGCGGCCTACGTCACGGCGCAGAAGCCCGGCGACATCCTGCTGCTGGTGTCGGCCGCGTTCTCCATCGCCGCGTCGGCGTTCTTCCCGGCGCTGGTGATGGGCGTGTTCTGGCGCCGCGCCAACCGCTGGGGCGCCGCCGCGGGCATGGTCGGCGGGCTCGGCCTGACGCTTTACTACGTGCTGGTCAACCAGCCCGGCGTGCGCGAGACCTTCGGCATCGCCACGCCGATCCAGCTGTGGGGCGGCATCCAGCCGATCGCCGCCGGCCTGTTCGGCGTGCCGGCGGGCTTTGCCGTGCTGGTGGCGGTGAGCCTGCTCACGCCGCCGCCCAGCCGGGCGGCGCTGGCGATGGTGGACGACGTGCGGCTGCCCTGATCAGGCGCCGAAGCGCTCGACCAGGAAGTCGATCGCGCTGCGCAGCTTGGCGGTCGGCCGGCGATCCTGTGCGTAGACCAGGTGCACCGGCGTCGGCCGGAACGACCATCTGGGCAGCACCGGCGCGAGGCGGCCGGCGGCGAGGTCGGCGGCCAGCGCGTCCTCCGGCTGCAGCACGATGCCCGCGCCCGCGACGGCGGCCCGCCGCAGCGCGCCGCCCTCGTTCGCGGTGAAGCGGCCGGCGACGGCCACCTCGCAGGTCTCGCCGCGCGGGCCCACCAGGTGCCAGCGGTCGTGGTGCTTCCAGTAGTGCAGGCCCAGGCAGGCGTGGCCCGCCAGGTCGCGTGGATGGGCGGGCCTGCCGTGCGCCACGAGGTAGTCCGGCGCCGCGGCCAGGATGCGGCGATAGGGCCGCAGCGTGCGCGCGACGAGGTCCGCATCGCGCACGTCGCCGATCACGATGCCCAGTTCGTGGCCCGCGGCGATCCGGGCCTCGGGGTTGTCGTCCAGCGTCAGGTCGACGCTGACGGCGGGTTGCGCGGCGAGCCAGTCGGCGAGCGCCGGGGCCAGCGAGCGGCTGCCGAAGCCCACGGGCGCGACCAGGCGCAGCTGCCCGCGCGGAGTCTTCTGCAGCTCGGTGGCGCGGGCCTCGGCGTGGGCGACGCCCGCGAGCGCGGCGCGGCAACGCTCGAGGTAGAGCTGGCCGACCTCCGTGAGCTGATGGCGCCGCGTCGTGCGATGCAGCAGACGGGCGCCGAGGCGCTTCTCGATCGCCTGCACCTGCTTGGCGACCATCGTGGCCGACACGCCGTTGGCCTCGGCGACCGCGGCGAAGCTGCCTGCATCGACCACCCGGACGAAGGTTTCCATGCCCGCCAGCATGTCCATGATTCACAACCTCCTGGTTTGGAATGTCGCGAATCCTCGCATGTTTTTCGCGGCGTCGCCTTGCCTGAGACTGGCGTCAAGCCTGGCGCGCCGCCGGGTCTCTCAAGGAGTACCACCATGCCCATCCTGCGATTGGAAATGCACCCCGGCCGCACGCCGGAACAGAAGCGCGAGTTCGTGCGCGAGGCGACCCGCGCCGCGGTCGAGATCCTCAAGTGCCCGCCCGAGAGCGTGGACATCCTGATCCAGGAGATCCCGCGCGACCAGTGGGCCAAGGGCGGCAAGCTGCTGGCGGACGGCTGAGCAACCTCAGGCGAAGCGGTCGTCGGCCGAACGCGCGTTTCGCCACGCGTCGTAGACCGCCAGCCGGGCCCGCGTCCATTCCATGCTGGACTCGCCGCGCGCCTCGTGCCAGCCGCGCTCCATCTCGTCTTCGACGTCCTCGAAGCTGGCGGCGACGTTGCGATTGTAGTGCGCCACGCCGTACGCGTAGGCCGGCCCCCAGTCGTCGTCGGGGTCGCGCGGGGTGGCGTACGCGCGCGAGGCGTAGTTGGCGCGCCAGTAGGCGTCTTCGGCGGTGGGGGCGATGGCCTCGGCCACGCCCTTGCCGGCGAGCCCGCCGGCCACGGCGCCCACCATGGCGCCCAGCACCGTGCCGGCCGGTCCGGCAACGGTACCGACGGCGGCGCCGAACGCCATGCCCGCGGCCGCGGCGCCCAGGCCCACGCCGATCGGGTGCGCGCCGACCTCGCCCGACAGCGGGTCGCGATGGGCGCCGGTGTCGGCTTCGGCCGGCGGCGCCGGAACGGGATCGAGGGGAACGATTCTGGCCATGAGAGCTCCTGGGGGCAGCCGGATGGCTGCGTCGGCAGGATGCGGCAACCTGCGTTCCCGGAAGGGTCAGGCCAGGAACATCCCCAGGCGCGCCGCGACGGCGGCGGGCTGGTCGTGGTGCAGCATGTGGCCGCAGTCCTGCAGCAGCAGGCGCTCGACGCGGGGCACCTGCGCCAGGCGCGCCTCGAACTCCTCGCGCGGGTAGCGGTTGCCCCAGAAGCGCGCGAGGTCGGTGTCGGCGCCTTCGACCCACAGCACCGGCGCGGCGATGCGGCGCCAGCCGGCCACGATCTCGGCGGCGCGATACGGCACCGGGTTCGTCAGCTTGTGCGCCGGGTCGGCCAGGATGTGCCAGAGGCCGTCGGCACGCCGTTCCGACCAGTGCGGCGCGAGCCACGCGGCCTTGTCGGCGGCCAGCCGCGGGTTGTTGGCGCGCAGGCGCGCGGCCACCTCGTCGACGCTGGCGTAGGCGCGCAGCGAGGGCGTCTCCTTCAGCTCGTCCAGCCATTTCGCGAGGCGGTCGGGCGCCTGGTCGGGCTTGGTGTCGGGCAGGCCGAAGCCTTCCAGGTTGACGAGGCGCCGCACGCGCGCGGGACGCACGCCCGCGTAGTTCATCACCACGTTGCCGCCCATGCTGTGGCCGGCGAGATCCACCGGCGCGCCGGGCGACAGCGCGTCCAGCGCCGTGTCGAGATCGCCCACGTAGTCGTGGAACCAGAACGCGTCGACGTCGCCGCCGGTGCTGCCGCCGAAGCCGCGCCAGTCGAGCGCGACCACGTGGCGCGTGGCGCCCTCGAGGCGGAACAGCGCGTCGACGACGAACTGGAACGACGCGCCCACGTCCATCCAGCCGTGCGTGAGCACCAGCGTCGGGCGCTCGGGGGTGGCGAGCGACGCGTCGCCCCATTCGCGCAACTGGTACTGCACGTTGCGCACGGGCAGGCGGCGGGTGCGGGCGGGGCGCGCTTCCGTATAGGGGGCTGTGACCATGCGGGGCACTGTAGAGGAGATCGACTCGGCGCGCTGACTCCCGCGCGACAATGACCGCATGAGCACCCCGACCGCCACCATCCGCTTCGCCACGCGCGAGGATCTCCCCGTCATCGTGGAGCTGATCCGCGAGCTCGCCGTCTACGAACACCTCGAGCACCTGGCCACCGCGACGCCCGAGCGGCTCGAGGCGGAACTGTTCGGCGAACGGCCGGCCTGCGAGTGCCTGATCGGCGAGCACGCCGGCGAAGCGGTGGGCTTCGCGCTGTTCTTCCACAACTTCTCCACCTTCCTGTGCCGCAAGGGCCTGTACCTGGAAGACCTGTTCGTGCGCCCGTCGGCGCGCGGCACGGGCATGGGCAAGGCGTTGCTGCAGCGGCTCGCGCGGATCGCGGTGGAGCGCGGATGCGGCCGCTTCGAGTGGTCGGTGCTGGACTGGAACGTCGACGCGCAGGCGTTCTACCAGCGCATGGGCGCGACGATGCTGCCCGACTGGCGCATCTGCCGCGTCACCGGCGAGGCGCTGCAGGCGCTCGGCGCGCCGCCGGCGTAAGCTGGGCGGATGAGCAGCGACGATCCCCACGCCCGCCTCCACGCCGACTTCGCGTGGAACGTCCCCGAGCGCTTCAACATCGCCGCGATGTGCCTGCGGCGCTGGGCGCGCGAGACGCCCGACGCGGTGGCCATCCTCGACGACGCCGGCGCCGATCCCGCGACGCCGTTCACCTACGCCGCGTTGCAGGCCGACGCGAACCGGCTGTCGAACGCGCTGGGCTCGCTGGGCGTGACGCGCGGCGACCGCGTGGCGGTGGCCATGCCGCAGCGCGCGCAGACCGCCATCGCGCTGATGGCGCTGTTCCAGATGGGCGCGATCGCGGTGCCGCTGTCGACGCTGTTCGGCGCCGAGGCACTGCAGTCGCGCCTGAACGACAGCGGCGCGAAGCTGGCGATCGTCGACGAAGGCTCGATGGACACGATCTCCGCATTGCGCGAGGCCTGCCCCGCGCTGGCCCGCGTGATGGGCGTTGCCGGAGCCGACGGCCGCGGCGACGTGTCGTGGAACGGATCGCTGGCCGCGGCCCGCGCCACGTTCGAGCCGACCGACACCGCCGCCGACGACCCTGCCCTGCTGATCTACACCAGCGGCACCACCGGCCCGGCCAAGGGCGCCGTGATCCCGCACCGCGCGCTCATCGGCAACCTGAGCGGCTTCGTGGCGAGCCAGAACTGGTTCCAGGGCACGGGCCCGTTCTGGAGCCCGGCCGACTGGGCCTGGACCGGCGGCCTGTGGGACGCGTTGCTGCCCACGCTGTACTTCGGCCGCACCATCGTCGCGTCGCGCGCGCGCTTCGACGCCGACCTCGCGCTGAAGCTCATGGAGCGCCACAGGGTCACGCACACCTTCCTGTTCCCGACCGCGCTGAAGGCGATGATGCGCGTGGCGCCCGAGCCGCGCGCGAGCCACCCGCGGCTCGCGCTGCAGTCCATCATGAGCGCCGGCGAGGCGGTGGGCGAGGGCGTGTTCGCCTACTGCCGCGACAAGCTGGGCGTGGTCGTCAACGAGATGTTCGGCCAGACGGAGATGAACTACGTGGTGGGCAACTGCGGCCAGTACCGCACGCGCTCGGGCCGCATGGCGCCGGGCTGGCCGCCGCGCGCGGGCAGCATGGGCCGGCCGTATCCGGGCCACCGCATCGCCGTGATCGACGACGACGGCGACGAATGCCCGCGCGGCGTGGCGGGCGACATCGCCGTGCACGCGCGCGACGTGCACGGCCGGCGCGATCCGATCTTCTTCCTCGGCTACTGGAACAACGAGCGCGCCACGCACGCGAAGTTCACCGGCGCGCCGTTCGAGTCGTGGTGCCGCACCGGCGACCGGGCCGTGATGGATGAACAGGGCTATCTCTGGTACCAGGGACGCAGCGACGACCAGTTCAAGTCCTCGGGCTACCGCATCGGGCCCGCCGAGATCGAGGACTGCCTCGCGCGCCATCCGGCCGTCGCGCAGGTGGCCGTGGTGCCCAAGCCCGATGCCGAGCGCGGCGCCGTGGTGAAGGCCTTCATCATCCCGGCCGTGGGCGTCGCGCCCGATGCCGCGCTGGTGGAGGAACTGCAGCAGCTCGTGCGCAGCCGGCTTGCGCCGTACGAGACGCCCAAGGACATCGAGTTCGTGGCCTCGCTGCCGATGACGACGACGGGCAAGCTGCAGCGCAACGTGTTGCGGCAGCTCGAGATCGACCGGGCGGCTGGGCGGGACTAGCTAGAGCTTGTGCGCGCACTTGCCCAGCGCTTCGTTCGCGAGCAGGAACGGCACGCTGAGCAGGCCCATGCCGGCGCCGAGGTAGTCGCCCTTCATGCAGTCGCCCTTGTGTGCGGCGTCTATGCCTTGTGCCAGCGCCAGGGCCGGCGGCGGCGGGGGCAGGTTGCGCTGCATGCCCTGGTGCGAGCCGTCGGCGGCCACCATCTCGCTGCCGGGTTCCTCGTGCGTGAGCGCGTTGCCGTGGCTCGCGAGCGTGTCGCCGCGGGCGACGGCGCGGATGGCCTGGCGCGTGGCGGCGCTGTCCAGGAACGACAGGTCGGCTTGCGGCGACGATGCCGGTGGCGTGGCGGCGGCCACCGCGGGCTCGGCTTGTGGCGGCGCGGGCAGCGTGATGGCCTGGGCGGCGTCCTCGCGCGGACGCGTGGGCGCAGGTGTCGTGTGAGCGCCGGGCGCATTCGCCGGCGCGTGAACGACCGGCGGCGTGCGCGGGATTGGCAGCGGACGCGGCGGCGTCGGGTGCAGGGTGACGCTGACCAGCGTGGTGGCCCGGTCGGCGCCGTGGCGCGGCAGCTCCACGCGGTCGATGGCGAGCTTCAGCGACAACAGCACGAGGGCGTGCAGCGCGAGCGCGGCGGAGATGCGCGAGGCGCTCCAGCTGCGACGCCGGGCGCTGGCCCAGTCGGGCGCGGAAGCCGTCTCACTCATCGCCGATCTCCCCGTCCGGGCCTGACGCGTCGCCTGGCCGGTACTCCAGGATGTCGCCGGGCTGGCACTGCAGCACCTCGCAGATCGCGGCGAGCGTGTCGAAGCGCACGCCGCGCACCTTGCCGGACTTCAGCAGCGAGATGTTCTGCTCCGTGATGCCCACGCGCTCCGCGAGTTCGCGCGAGCGCATCTTGCGGCGCGCCAGCATCACGTCGAGGTTCACCACGATGGTCATACGAATCCGGCGTTGTCCTCGGCCACGCGCGCGGCCTCGGCCATCACGCTCGCGATGGCCAGCAGCACGGCGCCGATCAGCAGCATCGCGTAGTCGTCGGAACTGAACTGGATGTTGAGCTGGCGCGTGCCGGGCTTGCGGTCGAAGGTGACGATGATCGACAGCACGGCGCCGTAGATTGGCGACGTGAACGCGGTGGCCAGCACGCAGCGCGCGAAGCCGCGCAGGCTCACCAGCGCCCGGTGGCTGAAGACGCGGCCCAGCGCGTATTCGCCGAACAGCTGCCACAGGCGGAGCAGGCCCAGCAGCACGATGCCGGTGGGCAGCAGCGTCCACAGCCCGGCGGCCACCTGGGTGTGCAGGGCCATCTGGTCGATGTCGACGCCGGCGGCCTCCTTGATCTGCGAGTGGGCGTGCCCGGGCATCGCCCAGATCCAGACGAGGCAGCCGATCGTGGCCACCACCCCGATGACGATCAAGGCCCGCACGACCAGCGCCAGGCGGCGCAAGCGAGTCTGCAACTCGGGTGGAAGACCTTGGCGGGAAAGGGTGGTCATGAATGAGCTTGATTGCGATTTGGCAATAACTTATTGTAAAACGATAAAATATGATCGTGCAATGACAAGCGTTCTTGCATGGTCCACGCGCGACGAGGATACCCAGTACGGTATCGCCGCGCGAGCCCGGCGGCGGCTCGCGCGACAATCGCGCCATGGCCCGCAAGAACCACGTCAGCGAGACTCCCGCCACGCAATGGCTGCGCACGCAGGGCGTCGTCTTCACCGAGCACGTCTACGACTACGTCGAGCACGGCGGCACCGGCGAGTCGTCGGTGCAACTCGGGGTGCCCGAGCACGAGGTCGTCAAGACGCTGGTCATGCAGGACGAGGCGGCGCGGCCGCTGGTGGTGCTGATGCATGGCGACAGGCAGGTGTCGACGAAGAACCTGGCGCGGGCGATCGGGCGCAAGTCGGTGGAGCCCTGCAAGCCCGAGGTGGCGCAACGCCACAGCGGCTACCAGGTGGGCGGGACATCGCCCTTCGGATTCCGCAAGGACGTGCCGGTGTACGTGCAGGAAACAATCCTCGCGTTGCCGCGCATCCTGATCAACGGCGGACGCCGCGGCTATCTCGTCGGGATGGCCCCGTCGGTACTTGTCGAGAAGCTCCACGCCAAAGCTGTGCAGTGCGCAATCTGACGGTGCGTCGAGGACTGGATTTGGTGCGGATTTGCTGTCGGGCGGCAGCTTGTCTAGTCAATTCGCGCGGCGAAAAACTGACAGCAGGGTTTGTGCGAAGAATGTTCGTTGTCATGGTGCTCACAATCGCGCCACCACGATGCCGGACTGTAATGATTCCTTAACAAAAGGATTCGGACGCAGCGGTTCATCGGACACCCAGTCTCCCACTCCACGAGGAAGGAAGTCCATGTTCACCCGAACCAAGATCTGCACCGCACTGCTCCTTGCCGTCACCGCCAACGCGTGGGCGCAGGAAAATCCCGACAACGTCCAGCGGGTCGAGATCACCGGCTCCTCCATCAAGCGGATCGAAGGCGAAGGCGCGCTGCCTGTCACCGTCATCTCGCGCGACGCCATCGACAAGACCGGCGCCGCCTCGATCACCGAACTGATCCAGAAGCTGCCGGCGATGACCGGCGGCAACTTCCAGGCGTCGTCGAGCTCGGTCAACGGCAACGGCAACGGCACCTCCACGGCGGCCATCCACGGCCTCGACCAGAAGTACACGCTGGTGCTGCTCAATGGCCGCCGCGTCGCGCCCTTCGGCGGCTTCGGCGCCTTGGGCGGCGACGGTTCGGTCAACCTCCAGAGCCTGCCGCTCGATGCCATCGAGCGCGTCGAAGTGCTGACCGACGGCGCGTCGGCCCTGTACGGCTCCGACGCCATCGCCGGCGTGGTCAACTTCATCACCAAGAAGAACGTGACCGACGCTTCGGTGTTCTTCAACGGCAGTCGCCCCACGATGGCCGGCGGCAGCAAGTGGAGCGCGGGCATCAGCAAGGGCTTCGGCGACCTGGCGAAGGACAACAACAACCTGCTGCTGTCGTATAGCCACGACGTGCAGAACAAGCTGATGGCCAGCCAGCGCGCGGCCTCCCGCCGCGGCGGCCTGATCGACTTCACGATCGACGGCCAGCCGGTCGTCTACGACCAGACCTCCCGGAATTCGCTGCCAGGCAACGTCTACATGGACAGCCTCAACCCGGACGGCAGCACCGGATCGTTCAACGCGTACTACAACCTGCACGGCAACTGCGGCACCGACCCCGCCGTGTTCGTCTCCGGAACCAAGTGCCGCACCAACTACGCGAAGACGGTGCAGGACATCCCGGGCTCCAAGCGCGACAGCGTGTACGTGAGCGACCATTTCAAGATCAACGCGAACAACACGCTGTTCGCCGAGGCGATGTGGTCGAAGTACGACATGACGGCCGCGTTCGCGCCGTCGGCGCAGCCGATGGGCCTGGGCTCGGATGACCTGCCGGGCCAGCCGCTCAACAACCTCTGGACCAAGTACGTCCTCCCCTACGAGGCTGCCTCCGGCAACACCAGCACCGGCGCCACGCTGAACTACCGCTCCATGGAAGCCGGCGGCCGCACCGACGAGTGGGAGACCGTGGCCCATCACTTCGTGCTGGGCGCCGAAGGCTCCGCGTTCGATTGGGACTACAACGCCAGCGTCACCTTCTCCTCGAACCAGGACAAGGACTCGCTCGCGGGCGGCTACCTCGACTTCACCAAGTTCGTCGGCCTGATCTCCTCCGGCGCCTACGACCCGATCGTGCCGATCGCCGGACAGACCCTGGCGCCGGCGGTGCTGCACGGCACCTTCCTGCACAGCAAGGTGACGCAGAACGTGCTCAGCCTGCATGCGTCGCATGACCTGTTCTCGCTGCCGGGCGGCCAGTCGTCGCTGGGCGTGGGCGTGGACTTCACCGACCAGAAGCTCGAGCAGCAGACCAGCGACCTGGCGGAATTCGGCAACGGCACCATCGGCCAGGTCGGCAAGACCGACTACGCCGTCGGCGGCTTCTACGGCTACGTCCCGATGTCGGCCAGCCGCAAGAACTACGGCGCGTTCGCCGAACTGCTGATGCCCGTCGCGAAGCACACGGAGGTCACGGCCTCCATGCGCTTCGACCGCTACGACCGCGTGAAGAACGACATGCCCTTCACGCAGGTGCCCAACAACCTGACGGCGCTGCCTTCGGAAGAGGAAGGCAACAGCTTCAGCCGTCCCACCTTCAAGCTGAGCTTCCGCACCGAGCCGGTGGACAGCTTCCTGCTTCGCGGATCGGTCGGCACCGGGTTCAAGGCGCCGTCGGTCAACCAGGTGGCCGCGCCACTCGCCTTCAGCACCAACACGTCGGGCTCCTATGTCTGCCCGGCCGCGACCGCCGCCGTCTGCATTGCGAGCGGTGGCGGTACCCAGCAATGGGACCTGATCTCTGCCGGCAATCCGAACAAGGGCGCCGCGGGCCTGAAGGCCGAGTCGTCGCAGCAATGGACGTTCGGCGGACGCTGGGAGCCGGTCAAGATGTTCTCGCTGGGCCTCGACTACTGGGGCGTGAAGCTCAAGAACCAGATCCTGGCGGGCATGCCCGAGGGCTATGCCTTCGCCAACTACCCCACACTCACCGACCTGTTCGTGGTTCCCTACCGGGATCCCTCCGGCGCCCAGACCGTCGCCCTCATCCAGAAGCCGTTCAATGCCGGCAGCGCGAACAACCAGGGCCTGGACTGGGAAATCAACTTCAACACCGTCACCCCGATCGGCAAGTTCACGGCTGACGCGAGCGGCACGCACATGCTCAAGGCCGACTACGAGCTGCCCGGCGGCAAGCAGACCGACCTCGGCAAGTTCGGCGGCGACAACAACGTCACGTTCCGCGACATGGTGCGCCTGATGCTGGGCCTGCAGACCGGCGCCTTCACGAACACGCTGGCCTTCAACTGGCGGTCGGGCTATGCCGACCAGTCGTTCACCGCGGACTCGGGCAACGTGTCGGTGCTGCTGCCCGACGGCTCGGAAGGCAATGGCGTGGCCTACAACGGCCATGTGCATTCGTACACGGTCGCCGATTGGCAGACGCGCTGGCAGTACTCGAAGGACCTGCGCGTGACGGTGGGCATCACCAACCTGTTCAACACGCGTCCGCCGCTGTCGTTGAAGGTCGTCGGTGGCAACCAGGTGGGCTACGACGGCCGCTACGCCGACCCGACGGGCCGCGCCATCGCCGTTGGCGCGAGCTACCGCTTCTGGTAATTCCGAAGTCCCTTGCGTAGCGGCCGCGTGCCGCAACGACAACGCCCCGGCGCGCGAGCGACCGGGGCGTTCTTCCTTCAAGGGCCTCCGCGTGCGCGGGTCGCCGCCCCAGGCTCAGGTACCCAGCGCCTTGAGCAGCTTCGCGCCGTCCGGCGAGCCCCAGCCGGTGCACGGATCCCATCCGGCCTTGGCGCTGTAGCTGCCGTTGTCGCCGCTCGTGATGTCGTTCGTCGCGCCCTTGCCCTGCAGCGAGCCGTACAGCATCGGGTTGAGGAAGCCGACCGGATGCCCCAGCTTCTGGTTCATCAGCGCGACCAGGCCCGCCCACAGCGGGGCCACGGCGCTGGTGCCGCCGATCACCAGGTTCTGGCCGTCCACGCGCACCTCGTAGCCGGTGGCGGGGTCGGCGTCGCCGGCGACGTCGGGCACGCCGCGGCCGGGATTGCCGCCGGTGGCCGCGCTCACCGGCACGCCGGCCTGGGACTGGTACGACGGCAGCGCGAAGAAGCCGCTGATGCCGCCGCCCGTGGCGCTGGTGGTGGCGCCTTCGTTCCACACCGTCTCCGAGGCGATGGTGGTGGCGCCGCTGGCCAGCAGCTTCGTGCCCCCGCAGGCCAGCACGTTGGGGCTGGAGGCCGGGAAGTCGACGTGCGGCTGGCCGTCGGCCACGCCGTCGGACGAGCCGTTGTCGCCGGCCGCCACGCAGATCGTCACGCCCATCGCGGCCGCGGCCTGGAAGGCCTGGTCGTACTGCGTCATCGCCTGCGTCGTCCAGTTCTGTTCGGCCGATCCCCAGCTGATGGAGATCACGGAAGGCTTGTTGACGCTGTCGTGGACCGCCGTGGTGATGGCGTCCAGGAAGCCCTGCGTGGTGTTGGCCGTGAAGTAGACGACGATGGACGCCTTCGGGGCGATCGCGCCGGCCACCTCGATGTCCAGCATCACCTCGCCGTCGGCGCTGTTGGCGTTGGTCGGGTGGTTCTTGGCGTGGTCCACCAGCACCGCCTTCACCGACGGGTTGGGGATGCCCAGCGACTTGAAGTAGGTGGCGAGGTCGGCCGGCTTGTAGCCGCCGCCCAGCTCGATGATGCCGATGCACTGGCCGCTGCCGTCGGCGCCGGCGGGGAAGTCGTAGAGCTTGGCCAGCGCGGGCGGCGTGAACGACGTGGCCGCGATCGCGCGCACGCCCAGCAGCGGCTCGTGGCGCTGGAAGTGCGGGTCGGCGGCGGGGCGGTCGTCCAGGCCGAACACGCCTTCGACGATGCCGGCCAGGTCGCCCGGCACGCTGATCGTGCCGGTGCGGCCGCGGTAGCTGCCGCCGGCGTGCTCGTACTGCTGCAGGTTCACGCCGAATGCCGCGTTCATGGACTGGGTGGTGCCCGCGAGCACCACGCTGCGGCGGGCGGCGTTCGACTCGACCACGGCCAGGCCGTTCGCCTTGGCGAACCCGGCGACCGCGCTCAGGTCGGCCGCTTCGGTGCCGTGGTTGGCCGCGAATTCCTCGCGGCTGAGGTACTTGCGCTGGCCCGGGTGCGTGTCGTCGCCGGCGCCCTTGGTCGCGAGCGCCTGCGCGACGGGCGTGCGCGCGCGCAGGCGCAGGGTCACCTCGATGCGTTCGTCGGGCCGCGCGGGGCCGACGGCCTTGGCGCCTGCGAGCGGCTGGCGATCGCTTCCCGGGATGGTGTGTCTGCTGGCCATGGTGCTTCCTTTGCGCTGAGTTGCGATAGGGCCCGCCGTATCGGCGTGCGGCCATCGTGGGCCCGTGGCAAGGTGCCGTCCACCCCTAGCGAGGTAAAAATGCATGTCTAGGAAGCGGGCCCGTGGCTTGCTACAGCGGCGAGAATCGCACGATGCGAAATGTGCGGGGAACCTCTTGATCGCTTGCCGGGTCGACCACATATGCCTTGTCGAGGAAGCGCCGGCTCCGAGAGAGCATGATGCCGGTGGCCCTCCCGTCTGAAAGGACACGAAGATGAAACGCAAGATGCTGTTGGTGGCCGCCTGTGCCGCCGCCCTGTGGTCCGCGGCCGCCATGGCCGTTCCCACGGTCGACGAGGTGACCGCGGCCGACCGTGCCGGCGACTATCCCAAGGCCGAGTCCCTGGTCCGCGAGGTGATCGCCGCCAAGCCGCAGAGCGCGAAGGCGCACTACATCCTGGCCGAGATCCTGTCCAAGGAGCACAAGTTCGCCGACGCTTCCGCCGAGGCGCGCCAGGCGCGCGACATCGACCCGGCGCTGAAGTTCGCGGGCGACCCGCAGAAGTTCCGCACGTTCGAGAGCGAGCTCGCGCGCGAGCAGGCGGCCCCGGTCGCCTCCACGCAGGTCGCACCGGCGCGCATGAACGCCGCGCCCGCCGTGCCTGTGCAGGCCGCCGGCAGCGGCATTCCCGGCTGGGTCTGGATGGGCGGCATCGCGCTGGTGCTCTTCCTGATCTTCCGCGCCATCTCGCGCCGCGCCGTCGCCAACAACATGGCCGGCGGCGGCTACGCGCCGCAGGGCGGCTTCGGCACGCAGCCGGGCATGCCGCAACCCGGGTACGGCCCGGGCTATGGCCCCGGCTATGGCCAGGCGCCCGGTAGCGGCCTGCTGGGCACGGGCCTGGCGGCGGCCGGCGGCGTGGCCGGCGGCATGCTGCTGGAGCGCATGCTGGAAGGCAATCGCCACGACGAGAACAACGGCAACAACAATATCGGCTCGCAGGGCGGGGCCAACTGGAGCGACGCCGACCAGGCCACGCGCGACCTCGACAACCGCCCGATCGACTACGGCTCCGGCGGCAACGACTGGGGCGGCGATTCGTCCGGCGGCGGCGACAACTTCACGCCCTCCGGCGGCAGTGACGACGGCGGCGGCTGGTAACGAAGAACGGGGCCGCGGCCCCGTTCGTCATTCCGGCGTCACCAGCCTTCGCTGCCGGCCTCGCCCTTGAACGGGCCCACCAGCTCCGGCGTGATCCAGCCGCCGTAGAAGCCGCCGGGCTGCGGCGTCACGCGGGCGCCGGCTACGCTGCAGTCCAGCACGTGGCAATAGAAGGCGACGCCGTCGCCCAGCAGCTCGGAGCCCGGCAGCGGCCGCGGATAGCTCCACGCCACCTTGGCCAGGCGGCGCTCGCCGTCGACCAGCGACCAGTAGCGCGCCGGCCCCTTCCATTCGCACAGCGACGTGCCCTCGGCGGGCACCAGCAGGCCCGGCGCGATGTCGTCCAGCGGGATGTAGAAGCTGGGCGGATGCGCGGTCTCCAGCGCGCGGATCGCGCGCGTGCTGCGCGCGACCTCGAGGCCGCCCCAGCGGATCACGACCTCGCGCGGGTCGATCTCCAGGCGCGGTGGGCGCGGATAGTCCCACACGGATTCCTGGCCGGGTCGGGGCGGCACGGCGAAGGCGGGACGCGCCTGGCCGCGCCAGTGCCAGTGGCTGCGCGCGGTGTCGAGGATCGAATTCGTTTTCATGCGGGCGAGGTTAGCAAGGCGCCGGCATCCGTGCTGGCGCGGGGTCGGTGTTGCGATGCAGCATGACGCGACCGCGTCGGCCGTGGGGCGGCCCGCCGCGCGACCCAGCGCAAAGGCCCAAAATAGCTCAGCAGTCTTGCGCGCCAACGTCGATATAGGCAGACGCACCGCCCGAGACTGGCGCATGCTCGCCGTTTCCGGCGCCCAGCGCGCGACCCGACCTTCAACCTGTCCAGGGACATGACGCCAGCGCACCCGGCCGCCGCTCTCGCCCGCCGCTTCGCCGACCGCTTGCTGCGCTCGGGGATGACGGCTGTCTACCGCGCCGGCGACCGCGATTCCGCGCAGATCCGCGCCGCGCACCTGAACTCCGTGGTCCGGCTCACGCCGTACACGATGACCGCCAACATCGGCAACGGCGCGCTGGTGGTCTGGGCCTACCGCGACGACGTGCCGCCGGGCATGCTCGCCTGGCTGGCGCTGCTGTACATGCTGTGCGTCTTCGCGTTCGTGGGCTGGTGGCGCGGCCGCCACCGCGTGCGCACGATGGCCTCGCCCGCCGCGATCTTCCATGCCAACGTGCACGCCAACCTGCTCGCGCTGGTGTGGGCCGCGCTGCCCATCCTGTGGTTCGCCCACGCGAGCTCCCAGCAGCAACTGCTGGTGACGGCGCTGGTCACCGGCATGCTGGCCGCGGGTGCGTTCGTGCTGAGCCCGCTGCCGGTGGCGGCCGTGTGGTTCGTGGTGATCTTCGCGTCGTCCGGCGTCATCGCCTGCTGGCGCACCGGCGACCGCATCTTCCTGGCCGTGGGCGTGCTGCAGATCGTCTACGCGCTGATCGTGATCCTGGGCACGCTGGCCATGTCGCGCAAGGCCACGGCGCTGCTGCAGTCGCAGGCCGAGGCCAAGCGCCAGGAACGCATGATGGCCGTGCTGCTGCACGACTTCGAGCAGAACGCCGCCGAGGCGTTGTGGGAGACCCGGCTGGACGGCTGCATCGCGCACCACTCGCCGCGCCTGGCGACGCTGCTGGGCGTGGGCGACGAGGCGCTGCGCTCGCAGACCTTCCTGGAACTGCTGGCGCAGATCGGCGCCGACGTCGCGCCGCTGCGCGTGGCGATGGCCACCGAGCGGCCGTTCAAGGAGCTGCGCCTGTCGGCCGCCGCGACGCACGGCCCGCGCCACTGGGCCATCAACGGCAAGCGCCTGGTCGACGAGGAGGGCCGCACCGCGGGCTGGCGTGGCGTGATCGCCGACGTCACCGAGCAGGTGATGGCGCAGGAGCGCCTGCGCCACCTGGCCCACACCGACTCGCTCACCGGCCTGGCCAACCGCTTCACGCTGCACGCCGCGCTGCGCGCCGCGCTGGCGCAACGCCGGCTGGTGGCGCTGCTGGCGCTGGATCTCGACCACTTCAAGCTGGTCAACGACACGCTGGGCCACGCCACCGGCGACAAGCTGCTGCAGACGGTGGCCGCGCGCCTGCTCACCTGCCGGCGCCCGAACGACCTGGTGGCGCGCCTGGGCGGCGACGAGTTCGCGCTGCTGGTGCTGGACGACACCGATGGCACGCTGGACGTCGACGCGCTGTCCCGGCGCCTCATCGACGTGCTGGAGGAGCCGGCGGAGATCGACGGCCGTTCGCTGCACGCCTCGGCCAGCATCGGCGTGGCGCGCTGCGGTCCCCACCCGGCCAGTGCCGACGACCTGCTGGTGCATGCCGACATCGCGCTGTACGCCGCCAAGAAGGCTGGCCGCGGCCGCTTCGAGACCTACTCGTCCGACCTGGGCGACCGCAACCGGCGCAGCGTGGTCATCGAGCAGGAGCTGCGCCACGCCGTCGCCCGCGGCGAGTTCCAGCTGCACTGGCAACCCAAGGTGGACATCGAATCCTCGCGCATCGTCGGCGCCGAGGTGCTGCTGCGCTGGCGCCATCCGCAGATGGGCCAGGTCGCGCCGATCGAGTTCATCCCGCTGGCCGAGAAGTCGGGCGCGATCCGCGAGATCGGCATGTGGGTGCTGCGCGAGGCCTGCCGGGTGGCGGCGGCGTCGCTGCCGGGGCTGACGATCTCCGTCAACGTGTCGCCTTCGCAGCTGCGCGACGACGGCTTCAACGCCTGCGTGCGCGACGCGCTGCACGCGAGCGCGCTCGACCCGTACCGGCTCGAGCTGGAGATCACCGAGTCGGTGTTCATCGACGACGTCGACGGCGCGCTGCAGCGCCTGCACGCGTTGCGCGCGCTGGGCGTACGCGTGGCGCTGGACGACTTCGGCACCGGCTACTCGTCGCTCGCCTACCTGCGCCGCTTCCCGTTCGACACGCTCAAGATCGACCGCGCCTTCGTCAACGAGCTGATGACCAGCCTCGACACCCGCGCCATCGTGCAGATGATCACGCAGCTCGCGCTGACGCTGAACATGCGCACCGTGGCCGAGGGCGTGGAATCGGCCGCGCAGCTGAGCGCCGTGAGCTCGGTGGGCTGCGACGAGGTCCAGGGCTGGCTGGTCTCGCCGGCCTGCCCCATCGACCAGTTCCTGGCGTTCTGGAAGGACTGGGCGCACAAGCCGCTGGCGCTGGTCGACCAGGTGCGGGCGCTGGACGCCTAGCGAATACACTCCGGGTCGTCGATTTCAACGAAGGTCCGGCGGTGGAGAGCGTGCTGATGGTGGGTTTGGGCGTGGCCGTGCTGGCGTACCTGCTGGGGTCGCTGAGCTTCGCGGTGATCGTCTCGAAGGCGATGCGGCTGGACGACCCGCGCTCGTACGGCTCGGGCAACCCCGGCGCCACCAACGTGCTGCGCAGCGGCAACAAGGCCGCCGCCATCCTCACGCTGCTGCTGGACGCGCTCAAGGGCGTCGTCGCGGTGCTGGTGGCGCGCGCCGTCTGCGGCCGCTTCGGCTTCGGCGAGGTCGTCGTCGCGCTGGCCGGCCTCGCCGCGTTCCTGGGCCATCTCTACCCGGTGTTCTTCCGCTTCGAGGGCGGCAAGGGCGTGGCCACCGCGGCCGGCGTGCTGCTGGCGCTGAACGGCTGGGTGGGCCTGGCTTCGCTGGGCACGTGGCTCGTCATTGCGTTCGCGACGCGCTATTCGTCGCTTGCCGCGCTGGTGACCGCGCTGCTGGCGCCCGCCTACGCGTATTTCCTGATCGGCGACCCACAAGTCGTCGTGCCGGTGGCCGTCATGAGCGTGCTGCTGATCTGGCGGCACCGTTCCAACATCGCGAAGCTGTTGAACGGCACCGAATCCAAGCTGGGCAGCAAGGCCAAGAAAGCCGCCGAACCCAGCTGACCCTCCACAAACCCACCGAGATCCCCATGAGCGACATTCAACGATTCGACGTCGGCCCCCGCATGTCCGAGATGGCCGTGCACAACGGCGTGGCCTACCTGGCCGGCCAGGTGTCCTCCGACGCCTCCCTCGACGCCACCGGCCAGACCGCCAACGTGCTGGCACAGGTCGACGCGCTGCTCAAGCGCGCCGGCACCGACAAGTCGCGCATCCTGATGGCGCAGATCTTCCTGGCCGACGTGGCCGACTTCCCCGCGATGAACGCGGCCTGGGACGCCTGGGTCGCCGGCGGCAGCACGCCGCCGCGTGCCACCGTCGAAGCCAGGCTGGCCAAGCCGGAATGGAAGGTCGAGATCGTCGTGAAGGCAGCCGTTTAAAGGCCCAGCAGGGCCGCGTCCCCGCGGCCCTCGCGCACCAGCACCGGCTCGTCGCCGCTGAGGTCGACCACGGTCGTCGGCTCCATCGGGCACGCGCCCGCGCAGACGATGGCCTGGATGCTCTTCTCGAAGCGCGCGCGGATCTCGTCGGTGTCGTTCAGCGGCTGCGTCTCGCCCGGCGGGATCAGCGTGGTGGCCAGCAGGGGCTGGCCCAGTTCCTCCAGCAGGCACTGCAGCACCTTGTGGTCGGGCACGCGCAGGCCGATGGTGCGGCGCGACGGATGCGACACGCGCCGCGGCACCTCCTTGGTGGCGTCGAGGATGAACGTGAACGGGCCGGGCGTGGCCACCTTCAGCATGCGGTACTGCCGGTTGTCCACGCGCGCGTAGTTGGCCAGCTCCGACAGGTCGCGGCACAGCAGCGTGAGGTGGTGCTTGTCGTCGACGCCGCGCACGCGGCGCAGCTTTTCCACGGCCTCCTTGTCGTCGAGGTGGCACACGAACGCGTAGCTCGAGTCGGTGGGCACCGCGGCGAGGCCGCCCTCGTGCAGGATCTGCGCGGCCTGGCGCAGCAGCCGGATCTGCGGGTTGTCGGGGTGGACGTCGAAGAACTGGGACATGGCGTCATTGTCTCAGCGTGCCGGCGTCCCCGGCATGACAACGCCTATTCGGGCAGCACGTCCACGGCGGCGGTGGGCGTGGCGGCGCCGGGCCGTCGCATGTTCAGGCCGGCCGAGGTCGCGCCGCAGCCCGCGATCACGGCCATGCCCACCCAGGCCCAGCGATCGGGCACGTGGTCGAACGCGGCCCACGCGATCAGCGCGGCGAACGCGATCTGCGTGTACAGGAAGGGCATCAGCGTGGCCGTGCGCGCCTTGCCGAGCGCGAGGATCAGGAACAGGTGGCCCACGGTGGCGAGCAGCCCGCAGGCCAGCAGGGCGAGCCATGCGACGGGCGCCAGGCGCTGCGCGATCGCGAGGCTGGCGTCGAGGCCGTGCGCCGCGGCGGCGAGGCCCAGCACGGGCCACATCACCACGGTGCCGACCAGGCCGGTCCAGAAGTGCGTCGTCAACGGGCTGTCGGCGCCCGCCAGCCGGCTCGTGAGCACCTGGAAGCTGGCGTAGGTGGCCGCGGCCAGCAGCGGCAACACGACGACCCAGCCGAAGGCGCCCGAACCCGGGCGGATGACGATCAGCGCGCCGACGAAGCCGCCGCCCACGAGCACCCAGCGCAGCGCCGACACCTTCTCGTGCAGCAGGCCGGCCGCCAGCACCGTCACCAGCAGCGGCGTCAGCATGTTGATGGCCGTGTATTCGGGCACCGGCATGAGGCTCACCGCGAAGAACGAGAAGAAGCTGGTGGCCAGCAGCAGCAGCCCGCGCAGCCACTGGAACCTCGGATGCGCCGACAGGAAGGCGGCGCGTCCGCGCGGCGCGAGCGCGACGGCCATCACGACGGCCTGGACGGTGTAGCGCACGGTCATGATCAGCAGCACCGGCACGCCCCATCCGGGGCCGGGCTGGCTGACGCCGCGCGCGGTGGAATCGAGCGAGGCGAAGAAGGCGGCCGCCAGCAGGATCAGCAGCACGCCCTGCAGCGGATGGGCGTGCGTGGCGCCCCTGGAGCTCACGACAGGGCCGGCTCGGCGCGCAGCTCGGCGGCCGTCCAGCGCGTCCACACCGGCGTGAGCCGAGGCGACAGCGCCAGCTGGCCCGGCACCAGGCCCAGGTCGAGGCGGCTCTCTTCCGGGTCGTGGAAGTCGCTGCCGCGCGAGGCCAGCAGGCCGAACTCCAGCGCCATGTCGGTGTACTTCACGACGTCGCCCGCGTGGTGGCTGCCGGTGACGACCTCCACGCCCTCGCCGCCATGCGCCTGGAATTCCGAGAAGAGGGCGTATTCCTCGGTGGGCGTGAACTTGTAGCGGCCCGGATGCGCGATCACGGCCACGCCGCCGGCGGCGCGGATCCAGCGCACGGCATCGGCCAGCCGCGCCCAGCGATGCTCCACGTAGCCCGGCTTGCCCTCGGTGAGGTAGCGGCGGAAGACGGCGTGCATGTCGGGCGCCACGCCGCTGGCGATGAGGAAGCGGCCGAAGTGCGTGCGCGAGACGAGGTGCGGGTTCGGCGCGAGCTGGATGGCGCCTTCGTAGGCGCCCTTGATGCCGATCTTCGCGAGGCCGTCACCCATCTGCTTCGCGCGCAGCTCGCGTCCCGCGCGCACCTGCGCGATGCCGGCCTTGAGCTCGTCGTTGCCGGGATCCAGCCCCAGGCCGACGATGTGCACGGTGGTGCCCGCGAACGTGACCGAGATCTCGATGCCGTCGACGAAGGGCAGCCCGGCGGCCGCCGCCGCGGCGCGGGCCACGGGCAGGCCGGCCAGCTCGTCGTGGTCGGTGAGGGCCCACAGCTCGACGCCGTTGGCCTTCGCGCGCGCCGCGAGCGCATCGGCGCTCAACGTGCCGTCGGAGGCGGTGGAGTGGCTGTGGAGATCGGCGTTGAGGTCGTGCACTCGGCCGATTTTAGCGAGCGCTCGTCGACCCTGCCTCGCGAGGGCCGGGCGATGCCCTACCATGGCGGCCCACGACCCCCTTCAACGATGCACGGACTCCACCTGATCGCCGACCTGCACGACTGCCGCGGCGAGGCCCCGCTCACCGATGCCGACGCCTTGCGCGCGCTGTGCCTGGATGCGGTCGAGCGCGCGGGCCTGCATGCGGTGGGCAGCGTGTTCCATCCCTTCGTCGATGCCCGCGGCAACGCGCAAGGCGTCACCGGCGTCGTGCTGCTGGTGGAGTCGCACCTGGCCGTGCACACCTGGCCGGAGCTGCGCGGCGTGACGGCCGACGTCTACGTCTGCAACGTGGGCGCCGACAACTCGGCACGCGCCGAGGCCGTGATGGCTCGCCTGGTGCAGGCCTTCGGGCCGCGCGAGCCGCGGGTGCAGCGGGTACGGCGCGGCTGAGGAAGGGTCAGGCCGCCTGCAGCGGCGCGGGCGAGTCGCGGCGCGCGCCCGATTCGACCAGGTGCAGCGTCACCGCGATGGCCCCTCCGGGCGCGGCCAGCGTGGCCTGGCGCTCGTCGGCCGCGCCGTCCAGGCAGGGCAGGTAGCCGGCCTCGACCAGCACGCCCAGCGATTCGGCCAGGCTGTCCAGGGGCACCGCGACGCCGACATCGACGCCGTCGCCCGAGAGGCCCACCTGCGTGATGCGCGCGTCGGGCAGGATGGCGGTGAGCAGCAGCTCGGCGTCCTCGTAGGCCGCCATGGCGAGATCGTCGGTGTGGGCCAGGCTCATGGGCAGGGATCGGCGCGGTCGCGCAGGAGACTCGATGGCCGGCATTGTGCCGTGCCATGGCACCGGCGCCACCCGCGCAGACCCTCAACCTGTGACAGCGCGCTTCTTCAGCAGCAGCACCGCCACGGCGCCCAGCACGAGGAAGCCGGCCAGCATGTGCAGGCCGAGGTCGGTGGAGTGCGTCGCGTCCTTGATCACGCCCATCAGCCAGGGGATCGCGAAGCCCGCGAGGTTGCCCACCGAGTTGATGAACGCGATGCCCATCGCCGCCGCCGTGCCGCCCAGCAGCGCGGTGGGATTGCTCCAGAAGATCGGCAGCGCGCACATGATGCCCATGGCGCCGATGGTCAGGCCCGCCATGGCCAGCATCACGTCGGCGTGGAAGGCCACGCTGATCACCAGGCCCGCGGCCGCGGCCACGCACGAGGCGGCGGTGTGCCAGCGGTATTCCCGACGCGCGTCGGCGCTGCGCGCCACGAGGAACATCGCCGCGATGCCGAACGCCCACGGCACGGCGCCGATCAGGCCCACCTGCAGCGGGTCGGCCACGCCCAGGCCCTTGATGATGGTGGGCAGCCAGAACGTGACGCCGTACAGGCCCGAGACGATGGCGAAGTACACGAGCGCGAGCAGCCAGACCTTGCCGTCGGCCAGCACGCGCCCGAGGCTGCCGTCGACCTTCGTCGCTTCCTCGGCGGCGATGTCGCGCGCGATCAGGTCGCGCTCCTCCAGCGTGAGCCACTGCGCGTTCTTCACGCGATCCTCGAGCCAGAACCAGGCCAGCACGCCCAGCACCAGCGAGGGCAGGGCCTCCAGCAGGAACAGCCACTGCCAGCCCTGCCAGCCGTTGACGCCGTTCAACGAGTGCAGGATCCAGCCCGACACCGGGTTGCCCACCAGGCCGGCCACCGCGATGGCGGCGAGGAACAGCGAGGTCGCGCGGCCGCGGCGCGCGGCCGGGAACCAGTAGGTGAGGTACAGGATGATGCCGGGAAAGAAGCCGGCCTCGGCCACGCCCAGCAGGAAGCGCACGACGTAGAAGCTGATGGCCGAGTTCACGAACATCATGCCGGCCGACAGGATGGCCCAGGAGACCATGATGCGCGCGATCCAGCGCCCCGCGCCCACGCGGTGCAGCATCACGTTGCTGGGGATCTCGAAGATGAAGTAGCCGATGAAGAAGATGCCCGCGCCGAAGCCGTAGACGGAGTCGGAGAACTGCAGCGCCTGCTGCATCTGCAGCTTCGCGAAGCCCACGTTGACGCGATCGAGGTAGGCCGCGATGTAGCACAGGAACAGCAGCGGGATCAGCCGCAGCGCCACCTTGCGGTAGACGGCGTCGGCGGCGGCGTCGGGCCGGCCGAGCGAGTCGGCGGTGAGCGTGGTCATCGGGAGTCTCCAGTTCGTGTTGTGCGTACGCCGCGATCCTGCGACCTCGCGTGCCGGGCTTGCAGCGGGGAAACACCCATGCCCCCGGCCAACGAAAAAGGTGCATTGCCCGATTGGCGGGGAACTTGGCACGGATCCTGGGGCGGGCGTGCGTTCGGGTCTGGTGTGCTGGTGCGCTTCGGCGTTGATGGGGGTCTTTCGCTTCGCGCGGGTCGAGGTTACCCGCTGCGCCAAGGTGGGCGCGCACTTGGCTCGCCGTCAAACGGGCGCCTGAATCCGGCCTGGACGGCCGGATTCCGAGGGCACTCGTTCAAAGTTCGTCCGCGTGTGCGGGCGGGCCGCGCCCGGGGCCTTTGCCACGCGCCGCCACGCCCTCGACGGCCCGGTTTGCCGTCTCGCCAAGTACACGCTGACCTTGCCCGTGGAATCCGTATCCCATAGCTAAGTCATGAGCCGGCTCACGCAGCCTGAGCCTCGAGCCAGTTTTCCTCGAACTGCATCGGGCTGACGTAGGCCAGCGTCGAGTGCAGTCGCGTCCGGTTGTACCAGAGCATCCAGTCGATCGTTTCGTCCCTGGCAGCCCGCCTGGTCGCAAATCGTTGACCGTGAAGTCTTTCCACCTTCAGCGATCCAAACAGCGTCTCGCTGCAGGCGTTGTCCCAGCAGTTGCCACGCCGGCTCATCGATGCCGTGATGCCGTACTCGGTCAAGACGTCCCTGAAGTCCCGGCTCGCATATTGACTGCCTCGGTCGCTGTGGAAGATCAGGCCGCGGTCCGGGCTGGGATGGCGCTTGAACCAAGCCATCCGCAGCGCGTCGATGACGATCTCGCGCGACATGTCATTGCGCATCGACCAGCCAACGACCTGGCGGCTGAATAGGTCGATCACGACAGCGAGGTACATCCATCCTTCGTCGGTGTCGATGTATGTGATGTCTCCGGCCCAGACCTTGTCCGGCTCGTCGACCTCGAACTGCCGATCCAGCAAGTTCGCCGCGATTGGGAAGTCGTGATTGCTGTCTGTAGTGATCCGGAAACGTCGCTTGGCCTTGGCACGGATGCCATGGCGCTGCATCGATTGCTGCACGCGCTCCTTGCCAACTTTGAAGCCACGGGCGAGCAGTTCTCTCCAGATTCGCGGCCAGCCGTAGGCCCCGTGGGTCTCAGCGTGGATGGCTCGAATGTGCACGAGCAGCGCTTCATCGCTGACGTGTTTGCGCGGTGCGTCGAGCGCCCGGCGGGCGACATGCTCGTGATAGCCCGCGGTGCTCACCTTCAGCACACGACACTGCACCGAAACCGGCCACAGACGTCGATGTCCTCCGATGAAGGCGTACTTCACTTTCTTGCTTTCGCGAAGTACGCCGTCGCTTTTTCCAGGATGTCGCGCTCCATCTTGACGCGCGCCAGCTCGGCCTTCAGGCGGCTGATTTCCATCTCTTGGGCATTGACAGGCTTGCTGTCTGCGCCGACCAACTCCACGCCAGCACGTTTGTTCTTTACCCAGTTGAACAGCGTCTGATCGGCCAACCCCAGCTTGCGGGCCGCCTCGGCCATGCTCAGCCCGCTCTCGACCAGCCGCACGGCCTCCTCTTTGAACTCACGCGTGTAGGTGCCGCGCAGCTGCTTCTGTTTCACCATTTTCCGTTCTCCTTGCTTGCTTAGGCGCTCAGTAAGGGATACGTTTTCCGGGGGCAAGGTCAGTTTGCCGTCTCCCCAAGTACACGCCCACCTCGACGCCGGTTCACCCAGGCGGTTGGGACAAATACGGCTCTCCGTTTTAAATGGTGATTTGGCATCGCCGGGCCATCGAGGCCGCGACGATGCCCGCGGCCGACATCGACACCGGGCGCCGGGCCTGACGCGAACCACGGGCCGCGATGTCGGCGTTCCTTCTCGTGCTTGACGAAGCGCGCGCCTGCGGCGCTGCGCCGCGCGGCTTGGACTTCTTCGATCATCCGTGCGGCCTGCCGAAGCGCTTTGCGCGGCGCCGCAGGCGACGCGCATCGTCGGACTCGAGAAGGAGCGTTGGCGCCTCGAGGTGATGTTCGCGTCAGGCCCGGTGCCCCGTGGTCGGGTTGGCCGCGGGCATCGTCGCGGCCTCGATGGCCCGGCGATGCCGAAGTACTTATTTAAATAGGAGCGCTGTGTTTGTCCCAACCGCCCGGGTGAACCGGCGTCGAGGTGGGCGTGTACTTGGGGAGATGGCAAACCGGGCCGTCGAGGCCGGATTCAGGCGCCCGTTTGACGGCGAGCCAAGTGCGCGCCCACCTTGGCGCGGCGGGTAACACCGGCCAGCGCGAAGCGTGCACACCCCCCAAAAATGCACGCCCACCATCGCCCAGCGAGCAACGCCCGCCAGGACGAAGCGCGAAGCACATGGATCACCAGCCCACGGTGACCGTGGCGACGGTCGGCGCGGCGGTGTGCAGCGACGAGCTGAAGCCGCCGACATCGTCATAGGCGAAGCCGTACGACAGGCCGTTGAGCGCGTGGTCGTGCCAGAACTTCGAGTACGAGTTCGCGGGCGACGCGTAGAACGCGCTGGGCGTCGACCACTGCGCCGGGTTCTCGACGATGTGCCGATTGATGGCCGCGCACATCTGCGCTTGGATCTGCAGCTGCTTGTCGTAGCCCGCGGTGCCCGGCGTCTGGCCGGTGGCGTCGTTGAGCACGCCATTGCCCAGCAGCGCTTCCTGCGTCGTCGGCGCGCGCGCGATGATGTAGGTGCCCTGGCCGTCGGTGAACTGGAACTGGCCGTTGACCACGTGGCCCGTGAAGGTGCCCTGCTGGTCGGTGAAGGTCAGCGTCTGCGAGGCGTACTTGCTCCACAGGCCCTGGATGTAGCTGTCCAGGTAGGTGGCGTTGGCGCCGCCCGTGCCGAACGAGCCGTGCGCCGGGGCCACGATGCGGTACGGCGAGTACGGCGCCTGCGCGAGACCCTGGAACTGGGCCGGCACGGACGACGACCACGCCGAGATCAGCGACGCGCGCGTCGCGGTCTCGCCCACGGTCTGGTCGTAGCCGCCCAGGCCCTGCAGGCGCAGCGTCACCGGGAAGCCGAACTGGTCGACGCGGGTCGTGTTGCCGTAGAAGCCCGTCGTCGGGACGATGGCCATCTCCATGAAGTCGAACGTCACGTTGATGTTCGGATCCGACGGGTTGTCGATGTTCGCGCCCGCGTAGCCGATGTTGCCGTTCACGTCCTGGTTGACCTGGATGTACATCGGCGAGCCCACGCTGAGCAGCAGTCGAGCCGAGTTGATCGGCGGGATCGTCACCGAGCCGGCCTGCGCGATGGTGTGGAAGTAGTTGGTATACCCCACGCCGTTCTTGGTCAGCGCGCCGTTGTCCGACAGCGCCATCGGGATCAGCTGGCCGGCGGTGTTGACGTAGACGAACTTGCCGGACGTCCAGTCCTTGCCGATGATCGCCCAGTACACCTGCGAATCCGCGTAGGCGTTGTGCGTGCCGTTGACGATGTTGAACGTGGTCTGCTGGTTCCACGTGCCGCCCGTGGCGGCCGCCGAGATCTTGTACGACGAGGTGACGTCGTTGAAGTTCGACGTGACCAGGTTGGGCGTGTCGGCCGTCAGCGTCAGCGAGCTGCCGCCGTAGTTGACGTCGGCGTAGAGCACCACCTGGGTGCCCGCCGACACCTTCACCGACGAGATCACGTCGTTCCACGCCGTGCCCACCCAGCTGCTGCTGGCGCTGCCGCACATCGAGGTGCCGCCGTAGTTGATGTCGGTGAAGAAGCACACCTGGCCGGCCGCCGGGGTCACGGTCGAGCCGCCGGCCGCCGGGACGGTGTACGAATAGGTGGGCGTGTCGTAGGCCGGGGCGCCCTTGTTGTAGGTGAAGCTGTAGCTGATGGTGTTTCCGGTTGAAACCGCTTGCAAGACCGTTTGGGTCTCCTTTCCGGTCGACGCGTCGCGGGCCATGCGCAGGTTCTGGAGCGCCCCGCCGTTGACCGCGTAGTGGACGTCCGTCCAGGTCGTCGTGGTCGATGTCGGGTTGAAGAAGATCGTCGCGGTGCTGCCGCTGACGGTCACGCCCTGCGCGTAGTCGGAGGCCGTCTGGGCCTGCACGGACACCGCGCCACAGAGGGAAATTGCCAGCAGGACGCCAAGTCCCGCAGTCCGTCGAATCATCGCTGTCTCCTGTCGTTTTCGGGTCGGCGCGTCCGCATGCGCCGGGTTCGGGCCAGTCTCGTCCAGGGGGTCGCCGGTCGGATGTTTCGGGCATCCCGGCGGCGCCCGGGCCGCCCCGGCGCGCTTGTCCGACGCACCGTGGGCGAGCGCATTTGACGCTTCCGCAGCGCTTTTTGGTCGCTTTTATGAAAGCGGTTTCATAAAATCCCCTGAACTGGGTATGCGGCGGCCGGCCGGCTCAATTTCCCGACCGCGGCTGCCCGGGGCCCAACTCAGGCTAAATTCAGCACATGAGTATTCGTTCCTTCGCCGCCGACCTGCTGCCCGCGAAGCTGCACGGCCTGGCGCGCGCTCCGGTTGCTGCGGCGCAGCATGCCGAGGTCACCACCTTCGCCGAGCTGTCCGAGAAGCTCGCCTACCTGAGCAAGGCAGACCTGAAGAAGGTGCGCGAGGCCTACAAGTTCGCCGACCAGGCCCACCTGGGCCAGTTGCGCGCCAGCGGCATCCCCTACATCACGCACCCGCTCGCGGTCACCGGCCTGGTGGCCGACTGGAAGCTCGACGCGCAGGCGCTGATGGCCGCGCTGATGCACGACACCATCGAGGACTGCGGCGTCACCAAGCCCGAGCTGATCGACCTGTTCGGCGCGCCCACGGCCGACCTGGTGGACGGCCTGACCAAGCTGGACAAGCTGCAGTTCTCCACCCGCGAGGACGGCCAGGCCGAGTCGTTCCGCAAGATGCTGCTGGCGATGTCGCGCGACGTGCGCGTGATCCTCATCAAGCTGTGCGACCGGCTGCACAACATGCGCACGATGGACGCGATGGCCGCGAACAAGCGCGCCCGCATCGCGCGCGAGACCATCGAGATCTTCGCCCCCATCGCGCACCGCCTGGGCCTGAACCAGATGTACCGCGAGCTGCAGGACCTGTCCTTCCGCTTCATGTACCCCTGGCGGTATGCCGCGGTGGCCAAGGCGCTGGAGCGCGCGCGCGGCACGCGGCGCGACATCGTCGACCGCATGCGGCGCGACGTGGAGAAGTCGTTCGCCGAGGCACGCACCAAGGTCACCGTCTACAGTCGCGAGAAGACCGTCTTCTCCATCTACCGCAAGATGCGCGAGAAGCACGCCGGATTCGCGCAGGTCAACGACATCTTCGGCTTCCGCATCGTCGTGAACTCGCTGCCGGAGTGCTACCTGTCGCTGGGCACGCTGCACCAGATGTACAAGCCGGTGCCGGGCCGCTTCAAGGACTACATCGCGATCCCCAAGGCCAACGGCTACCAGTCGCTGCACACCACGCTGGTGAACCCGCTGGGCACGGCGGTGGAGTTCCAGGTGCGCACCGAGGAGATGCACGCGGTGGCCGAGGCCGGCATCGCGGCGCACTGGATGTACAAGGCCCTTTCCAAGGACGGCAAGGAGGGCCAAAGACCCGACGAGGCGCAGCGCCTCGGCGCGATGTGGCTGCAGTCGCTGATCGACATCCAGAGCGACACGCACGACTCCAGCGAGTTCCTGGAGCACATCAAGATCGACCTGTTCCCCGAGGCCGTCTACGTCTTCACGCCCAAGAGCAAGATCCTCGCGCTGCCGCGCGGCGCCACGCCCATCGACTTCGCCTACGCCATCCACTCCGACGTGGGCGACCATTGCGTTGCCGCCAAGGTCAACGGCGAGCCGGTGGCGCTGCGCACGGAGTTGAAGAGCGGCGACGTGGTGGAGGTGAGCACCTCGCCCAACGCGCGCCCCAACCCGTCGTGGCTGAACTCCGTGCGCACCGGCCGCGCGCGCTCCAAGATCCGCCACTTCCTGAAGAACCTCGAGCACGAGGAATCCATCCTGCTTGGAGAGAAGCTGCTCACCCAGGCGCTGCGCAACGAGGGCATGGCCGTGCCCGCCGACGACGACGAGCACGCCGGCCTGTGGCAGTCGCTCACGCGCTGGAGCGGCAGCCGCAGCCGCGCCGAGCTGATGGTGGACATCGGCCTGGGCCGCAAGATCGCCTCCATCGTCGCCAAGCGGCTCGCGCAGCTGCTGGGCGAACGCGGCACCCGCCCCGGCGCCATCGCGCTCACCATGGGCCGCTTCGCCGACCGCGAGGCGCAGGTGGGCCAGAACGTGGTGGAGATCGACGGCAGCGAGGGCGCGTCGGTGCAACTGGGCACCTGCTGCCGCCCGATCCCCGGCGACGAGGTGGCGGGCTACTTCGGCGGCGAAGGGCTCACCGTGCACACCAAGGAATGCTCGATCGGCAAGCGCCTGCGCGAGCGCGACGGCGAGCGCTGGATGGACGTCGACTGGGCCGATGTGCTCACGCGCCAGTTCGAGAGCGCGGTGAGCGTGCTGGTGCAGAACACCAAGGGCGCGCTGGCGCAGGTGGCTCAGGCCATCAGCGCTGCCGAGGCCGACATCACGCACATCGACATGGGCGACGAGCGCGAGTCGGAGACCACCGAGCTGCGCCTGCTGGTGAGCGTGCGCGACCGGCTGCACCTGGCCGACGTGCTGCGCACCCTCAAGCGCTCGTCGTCGGTGCTGCGCGCGTCCCGCATCAAGCCGTGACGTTCCTGGTGGCCTGGCGCCGGCTGATGCTGGCCGGCGCGACCGCGGTCGCCGTGGCGCTGGGCGTCATCACGTTCGCGGTGCACGACGCGAAGCATCGCATCCTGCAGGCGCTGGGACCGCGCACCACGGTCGGCTCGATCTCGCTGAGCTATCCCACCGTCACGCTGCGCGACGTGCGCGTGACCGCCGACACGACGCCCGGCGCGTGGCCCGCGGCCGAGGAGTTCGACGCGAAGGAGGTGGCGGTCGACATCACCGTGGCCAGCCTGTGGGCCTACCGCCGCGGCGAACCGCTGGAGATCGCCGACGTGCGCGTGTCCGACGGCTCGCTGGCGATGCTGCGCACGCCCGGCCACCTCACGATCCTGCCGGCCTTGCGCGACACCTCGCGCGCCGAGGCCGCCAAGATGCAGTCCTCGGCCGCACTGGTGATCGCGCACATGCGATTCGACCGCATGGGCGTCGACCTGTTCGACGCGACGTTGCCCGGCGGCAGGCCGCAGCACCTGCGCTTCGACGGCGCGCAGGGCAGCGTGGCCGGCCTCGCGCTGCCGCGGCTGGCGCAGCCCATCACGCTCGACCTGCAGGGCATGCTGAAGGGCGTGGAGCGCGATGGGCACGTGTCGATCAAGGGCAGCCTCGCGCCGGCCGCGCACGACGCCGCGCTGGCGGTGCGGCTGGCCGGCGTCGACATGCTGGCGCTGCAGCCCTACCTGCTGCGGCTGGGCGAGCGCAGCGTGCGCCACGGCACGCTGGATCTCGCGCTGGACGCCAACGTCGCCAACCGGCGGGTGCACGCGCCGGGCCAGCTGACCCTCACCGGCCTCGAGTTCGGCGACGGCGGCAGCGGCCTGTTCGCCGGCGTGGAGCGCCGCGCGGTGCTGGCGGCGCTCCGGCGCGACGGCCGCATCGCGCTGAAGTTCACGCTCGACGGCCGCACCGACGACCCGAAGTTCTCGCTCGACGAGAACCTCTCGGAGCGCCTCGCCGAGGGCCTGGGCGCTGCGATCGGCGGTGGGGTCAAGGGCGTCGTCGAGGACGTGGGCGGCGCGATCAAGGGGCTGCTGGGCGGCAAGCCCGGCTAGCCTCGTCATCCTGCGCGCGTGACGCGCGTCAGTTCGCGGTCGCCAGCGCGCCGTCGGGCACCGGTTCGTCGGGGGACAGTACCGCGGCCGGCGAGAGGAAGCGCCAGAACAGCACGCGCACGACAAGAAGCAGACCGCCGCCGATCGCCACCAGCGCGGCGTGCAGGCCCCAGAACCCGGCGCTCGGCATCTTCTCCATCAGGCCCGCGAGCCAGCCGACGTAGGTGTTGCCGATGGACAGGTGCAGGTAGTAGATGCCGATCACGAGGCCGACGATCTGCTTGGGAGCCACGCGCGAATAGAGGGCCAGGCCCACGGGCAGGATGTTGGCGAAGCCGATGTCATTGAGGATCGTGTAGGCCAGCGTCCAGCCGAAGCCCACTCGCGCGTGCGTCGCGTCGACGATGCCGCCGGCGATCATCATCGCGCCCGGGCCTGTCGCGGCGATCAGCGTGCCGATGGCCATCTTCACGATCTCGTCGGGCTCGTTGCGGCGCTGGCTCCACCACTTCCAGAAGGCGATCGACATCAGCATCGTGACGAGGCTGACGACGGCGTCGACCACCTGGAGCCAGGTCGTCGGCACGCGCCAGCCGAACATCACGAGATCCATGTGCTTGTCGGACCACAGCGGGAAGCCGGTGCTGATCTGCTGGTTGCCGAGGATGGTCAGCATCAGGATCGGGATGATGCCCACGAGGATCGCCACGCGGCCCCATTCGCGGCGAGTGATCCGGGGTTGCTCGATCGTCGCCGCCGCCGTCCTGCGTTCCGGCTCCGGCGGCAGCCACCGACGTCCGGCCAGGTAGGTGACCAGGCCGACCAGCATGCCCACGCCGGCAGCGTCGAAACCCCAGTGCCAGGCCACCTTCTCGCCAAGCGAGCCGCAGACCAGCGGCGACACGATCACGGCGATCTGCACCGCCAGGAGAAAGATCTGGAACGCACTGGCGTTGCGCTTGTCGCCCGGCCGGTAGAGCGCACCGACCTGCGCAGCGATGTTGCCCTTGAACAGGCCCACGCCGACCAGCAGGCACGCGATGGCGATCAGGAAGCCGGCCTCGAACGCCATCAGGAAGTGGCCCAGCGCCATCAGGCTCGCGCCGGTGACCACGGCCCTGGTACGTCCCAGCCAGCGGTCGGCGATCACGCCGCCGAAGATCGGCATGAGGTAGACGATGCCGCCGTACAGGCCGACGACGAGCGACCCGAACTGGAACGGCGTCATCGGCCCGGTGATGAACTCGATGGCGCGCCGGCCGACGTCGATGCCCATCACCCGTCCGATGTGCTCGGGCAGGAACAGGTATTTGGTCAGGTAGAGGCCCAGCAGGCCCTGCATGCCGTAGTACGAGAAGCGTTCCCAGAACTCGCAGAACGCGAGCCAGCCCAGGCCGGCGGGATGGCCCAGGAACGCGGTGTCGTCGCGCGAGTAAGGTTTGTCTTCGGGGGTGGCAATCGAGGTCACGGGCACTCTCGCAAAGGGAAATGGGGCACTGTGGCCGCGGCGCGGGCGCCCCGCAAGGCGGAAAGCCCGGATCGCGCGACGAATGGCGGATCGGGAGGCGTCAGCGACGCCGGATCAGCGCTTGACGAGCTTCACCTCGAACACCTTGGGCCAGAACTTGCCGGTGAGCCACAGCCGCCTGGCGGCCGGGTCGTACGCGATGCCGTTGAGCACGTCGGTGTGCCCGGGGATGAAGTCCTTCTTCGGCAGCAGGCCCTTGCAGTCGATCCAGCCCACCACCTCGCCCGTCTTCGGATCGATGCGCGCGATGCGGTCGGTCTGCCAGATGTTGGCGTAGATCTCGCCCTCCACCCATTCGAGCTCGTTCAGCTGGTCGACGGGCTTGCCGTTCGCGGTGACGTGGATGCGGTGCGACTCGATGAGCGTCGCCGGGTTGAGGAAGCGGATGTCGGCCGTGCCGTCGCTCATCACCATCTCGGTGTCGTCGTGCGTGAGGCCCCAGCCCTCGCCCGGATAGCCGAACTCGCCCTTGGTGTCGAAGCTGTCGAGGTCGAGCACGAAGCCCTTCTGCTCTTTCCAGGTGAGGCCCACGAGGCGGCCGTTCCACGGGGCGATGCCCTCGCCGAACATCTCGGGCGGCAGCGTGGCGCGCTGCAGCACCTGGCCCGTCTCGATCTTGACCTTGCGCACCGACGAATGGCCGTCCAGGCCCGTGCTCTCGTAGAAGAAGCCGTCGAGGTAGAAGAAGCCTTCGGTGAAGGCGTTGATGTCGTGCGGCGTGGCGCGCACCACCTGCACGCCGTAGACGGGGATGGTCTTCGCGACTGCGGGCGCCGCGTACACGGCGTCCGTGGAAAGAGCGAGCCACGCGCTCGTGGCGAGCAGCGCGGCGGCGATCAGGGAACTGGCCTTCATTCTCGGGAAATCCAATGCAATCGTTTCAGGACGCGGGCTGCGCGGGGTAGCTCACGGAGAGCACCTCGATCGTCTCGACGCCCACCGGCGTCACCAGCTGCAGCGTGTCGCCCACGCGCGATTTCAGCAGCGTCCGCGCGATCGGCGAGACCCAGCTGACCTCGCCCTGCAGGGAGTCGACCTCGTCGATGCCCTTGATGGTGACGGTGCGCTCGTCGCCCGCGTCGTTGGCGTAGGTGACGGTGGCGCCGAAGAACACCTGGTCGCTGCCGTGGTGAGCCGACGGGTCGGCCACGACGGCGATGTCCAGGCGCTTGATGAGGAAGCGGATGCGGCGGTCGATCTCGCGCAGCCGCTTCTTGCCGTAGATGTAGTCGCCATTCTCGCTGCGGTCGCCGTTGGAGGCCGCCCAGTGCACGATCTCGACGATCTTCGGGCGCTCGTCGTCGATCAGGCCCAGCAGCTCGGCGCGCAGCCGGTCGTGGCCCGCGGGCGTGATGTAGTTCTTCCCGCCGGCCGGCAGCGCGGGCAGAGACGGGCCGTCGTCGTCCTCGTCGCTCTCGGATTCCTTGGTGAAGGCCTTGTTCATGGCTCGCCCGCCTCGCGCCCGTACGACGCGAGCGTCTCCCGCAACTGCTCGCGCACCTGCTCCACCAGCTCGGGCGGCGACACCACGCGCACGTTGGGCCCGTGGCGCAGCACGTCCATCACCAGCTCGGTGTGGTCGGAGTACGGGATGCGCATGCGCAGCGAGCCGTCGGCCTGCGGCTTCAATTGTTGCTGCGGATGCCATTCCTCCTGCGCCACCCACTGCGCGGCCTCCGCGGAGAAGTGCAGCGTGGCGTGGCGCAGGCGCGCCCCGCCGAAGATGCCGTAACCCTGGTCGAGCGCGGCTTCCACCTCGGACATCGGAAGTTCGCGTGCCGGCTCGTCCAGCACCTTGGCCGCGCGCACCGCGTCGAGCGCGAAGCGCCGCAGGCCCTCGCTGGCGTGGCACCAGGCGTCGAGGTACCAGGTGTTGCGGTAGTGCAGCAGGCGCTGCGGCGACAGCACGCGCTCGGACTCGCTGCGCTTGCTGCGCGTGTAGTAGCTGATGGTGAGCCGGCGCCGGCTCAGCACGGCGCTGACGGCCTCCTCGAACCAGCGGCTGGCCACCGCGCGCTTGGCCGGGTTGACGATGCGCACGCGCCGCATCAGCGCCTGCGCTTCCTCGCCCGACGCGCCCAGCATGCCGTGCAGCTTGTCCAGCAGCGGCTGCAGGTGGCGACCCAGCACGCCGCCGTCGTCCAGCCCGGCGATGAGCTGGTGCATCGTCAGGAGCGCGCGAAGTTCCTTTTCCGAGAACCACACGCCGGGCAGCTCGTGCGCTCGTCCCGTGCCCGCTCGCGGGGAAGCCCCGCCGTTGGCCGCCACGGCAGCGTCGTGGGCGAAGCGGTACACGTTCTCGTCGCGCGCGTACACGATGGGTGCGTCCATGCGGTCGCGCAGGTACTGCAGGTCGCGCTTGAGCGTGGCCGGCGACACCTCGAGCTCTTCCAGCAGTTGCTCGAAGCTCACGCCGGCCTGCCGCTTGATCAGCAATTCGATGCGGTAGAAACGTTCTGTCCTGTCCATGGGTCCCATTTTGCCGTAGCTCATCGTGTGAGCTTGTGAACGGCCAGACTGGCCTCACTCTCCGATCAGACCGAGGACGCCACCATGAACCAGGCCACCTTCAATTTCGCCCCCAGGGGCAAGCGCGCCGACCTCGCCTCCGCACACGGGGTCGCCGCGAAGGCGCCGGCCCGCGAGACGGCCCCGGCCAACGACGCCGACCCCGGCGACGCGATCGGCTTCGAGTACGCCCGCTACGGCATGGTTCCGCCCGCGCCCTGCCTGTGGCCCGGCCACCCGATCCGCGAGGGCTGGGAACGCGGCCGCCGCCTGATGACGCGGCGCACGCGCCCGGCCACGCTGGCCGTCACGCGCTGGCTGGCGCTGCGCCTGGCCGCCTGGCAACGCGGCGAGGCCTTCGACGACCACCAGATCACGCCGCAGCTGCTGCGCTCGCTGGAGGTGGCCACGCATTGCCCCGTCACCGGCCGCGCGCTGCAGAACGACGCCCGCGTGGCGCCCATCGCCCTGGCGCGCGGCTGGACCGCCGGCAACCTCGTGCTGCTGAGCCCCGGCATCGCCGAACGCTGGATGACCATCGATTGGGCGATGGCCAAGGACGCCCTCGCGCGCGCCGAGGCCGAGCCCGACACACAGGTGGACGGCCTGCCGCTGCGCCACTGGCGCCGCATCGTGGCCCTGAAGTCGCTGGCCACCCCGCTGCCCCACGACGAGGCCGCGCGCATCCCGCTGCACGTGCTCCCGCCCAACCGCATCCGCCTGGTCAACCCGATCCAGGAACTGCAGGCGGTGCTGACGCTGCAACTGGCCGTCCCCGGCTGGGGCCAGCGCGCCCGCGGCATCGCCGACTCGATGCCCGAGGCGCTGCGCAACGAGTTCAACCTGTTCTTCAACTCGCTGCTGGCGCAGGCGCTGCGTGCGAAGGTGGAGATGCGCGATGCGCTGGCCGCGGCCTGGGGGGACGAGGTCGTGATGCGGCGCTGGCTGCGCTTCACGGCGCTGGCCGACGCTTCACTGGCCGAGACGCTGGTGGAGCGGCTGACGCGCGAGCCGATGCCGGGGCTCTACGTGGTGCGGCATGGCGAGGTAGAGGCGAAGCAGGCGATGGCGGCTTAGGCGTCCGGCCCGGGCGACGGTTGCGACCTGCCCGAAGAGGCAAGCCGCAGGCGACGCAGCGATGCGAGCTGTCTTGACAGATTTCGCGTTGGAAGTCGCGTTTGATTACAGAAGTAAAGCCACGGAAAATGCGCTTGAGAACGCATGTCGGCGAACGCATACTTGCAACTCGTCCAGGCCTCGAACGCTCCGTCCGTGATGGAGCATTCAACTCACCGAGGGGAGTTCGCATGCGTATCGTCTGTCACGCCACGCCTCGCGGGAACGTCTATCTTCTCTATCGGTCAAGCGAACGGTTCCACGACGAACTGAGGCGCCTGGTGCCCTTCCTGGTCCAATCGAACGTCGACCTGGAGGTCGGCCCCACGGACGCCGATCACGACGTCCTCTTGTCGGTGGGCCCGTTCGACGGGGAGTCGGAGGCCGACTTTCGGGAGCAGGCCAAGCGCCATCTCGATTGACCGCCGTTCGCGGTCCGACCAGCGGCACCCGCAAGCGACCCGCCGTGACGCTCGCCTGCTGCTGAAGCCTGGCGTCGCCGCGGCACGAAAAAGCCGCCCGGAGGCGGCTCGTTCATCGCGCGGCGGCGTGGCGGATCACCACTCGCGCAGCTTCACGCGCAGGCGGGCGATCGACTGGCTGTGAAGCTGGCAGACACGGCTTTCCGTGACCTTGAGCACCGCGGCGATCTCCTTCAGGTTCATGTCATGCTCGTAGTACATGGACATGACGTACTGCTCGCGCTCGGGCAGGTTCTTGATGGCCTCCACCAGCGCCTCGCGCATGCGGTGGTCCTGCAGCATCGACAGCGGGTTGGCCTCCTCGTTGGACACGTGGCGGTCGAGATAGTCGTCGCCGCCCTCGTCGCCCGACATGTCTTCCAGGTACACCAGCTGCGTGCCGCGCACCTTGCCCAGCACTTCCTGGTACTGCGGCAGCGACATGCCCATGGCCTCCGCGATCTCGCTTTCCTGCGGCGCGCGGCCCAGCTTCTGTTCCAGCTTGTGCACCGCGGTCTCGATCTCGCGCTGCTGGCGGCGGCCGCCGCGGCTCATCCAGTCGGTGCCGCGCAGCTCGTCGAGCATGGCGCCGCGGATGCGCTGGGTGGCGAAGGTCTCGAACTGCACGCCCTGCCCGCTGTCGAAGCGCGACATGGCGTCGTTCAGGCCGATCATGCCCACCTGGATCAGGTCGTCGATCTCCACGTTGGCCGGCAGCTTGGCAATCATCTGGTGCGCCAGGCGGCGCACGAGCGGGCTGTATTGCTTGAGCATCGCGTTGGCGTCGAGCTGGCCTTTGGCGGTGTACATGGCGATCTCCAGATTCTTGTTCAAGCGGACAGGTAGGAAGGCGAGGCGGCCGCGGCACGCGAGGGCGCGCGGGGGCGCGCCGGTGCGATCGGCGCCGGCGCGAGTGCCGGGATGCTCAGCTGGGCGGTGGCCAGTCGCATCAGGTCGGGGCCGGCGGCCTCGCCGAACGCGACGCCGGGGTCGATCGTGGCGGAGTCGTGCATCGCGGCGGCGAGGAAGCGGTCGGCGCAATCGGCCACGCGGCGGGCGATCTGCGCCGGCGTGGGGCCACGGCCCTTCACGCTGGGCGTCACCAGGTCGAAGCTCATGAGGCCCAGGCGCTGCACCAGCAGCTTCAGGGCGGCGTAGGCGTGGGTGAGGCTCTCGCCCGCGCCGGAGGCCAGCAGGATCGGGCGCAGCGGCTGCTCGCCCAGCATGCGGGCCAGCACGCGCGCCTCGGCGTGGATCACCACCACGTCGACGTCGGCCACGACGTTGACCATGCGGGGGATGAAGCTCGCGCACGAACCGCGCGTGTCCACGTGCTGCATCGGCAGGCCGCGGGCGGCCAGGTAGGCGAGCTGCGGCGACAGCGGCTCGACGCAGGCGGCCAGGTCGATGAAGGCCAGCTCGCCGGGTTCGGGCGCGGTGTCGGCGGCGTCGACCACCAGCGTGTTCAGGCCCTTCTCGGCGAACACGCTCGCCAGGCGCGCCAGCACGGCACCGTGGTGCTCCACGTGCGGGTTGGCGACGACCGGCACGATGACGGCGCGGGCCGCGGCGAACATGCGCCGCAGGCCGTCGGCCTGGTCAGTCGGGGGGAGGTGGCGTTGACGGGTCATGGAAGTGACTATGTCCGTGCGGGCGTGATGGCGATCGGCTGAAAAGCGGCGTTGTTCAGACGCGCAGCGAGGCGGCGGCCTGCTGGTTCAGCCCGGCGTGCGCGAACACGAGGTGCACGTCCTGCGGATCCATGCGATAGGCCGCGCTGCCGCCGCCCTTGAGCGCCCGATGCACGAGCGCGTTGGCCGACAGGTGGTGCCAGTCTTCCGGCACGCGCTGGCCGTTGGCCACGCCGATGTTCTTCAGCTTGTGGCGGATCAGCGCGTCCAGCGCCGGGGCCAGCTTCACCGCCTCGTCGATCTTGGACAGGATCACGCCGGCGCAGGCCGAGGCCCTCCAGTTGATGATCACGTCGTCGATGGTCTCGCCCTGCGAGGACGCGTCCACCACCAGCACCTTCTTGATGGAACGGTGCGCCAGCATCTCGAGCAGCTCGCGGGTGCGGCCGTCGCGCTGGGCCATGCCGGCCGTGTCGATGAGCACCATCTTCTTGGCCGACAGCAGCTCCAGCAGGTCTTCCAGCGACGCGCGGTCGTGCGCGGTGTGCACGGGCACGCCCAGGATGCGGCCGTAGGCGCGCAGCTGTTCGTGGGCGCCGACGCGGTAGGCGTCCAGCGTGATCAGGCCCAGGTTGGCGGCGCCGTGGCGCGCGGCGAAGCCGGCGGCGATCTTGGCGGTGGTGGTGGTCTTGCCCACGCCGGTGGAGCCGATCAGCGCGAACACGCCGCCCTGGTCTTCCATCGCGAGTTCGGACTCGCCGGTCAGCAGGTTGCGCTCGAGCACGTTGGCGGCCCAGGCGTTCTCGTCGGCGGCCTCGGCGGGCAGCGCGTCGACCATCTTGCGGATCAGCGCGGGCGAGAAGCCCACGTCCAGCAGCTTCTGCGCGAGCAGCGCCTGGCGCGGCTGGCGCTGCAGCTTCTCCATGAAGGCCAGGGCGCCGAAGCGCTCCTCGATCAGGCCCTTCATCGAGCGCAGCTCGTTGACCATGTCCATGTGGTTGTTGCGGCTGACCACCTCGGCCAGGTGCGTCACCGAGGCCGACGGGGGCGCCACCGGCTCTTCCACGTACTCGTCGTGCAGCACCGGCGCGCTGGCGAAGGCCTGCGGCGCGGGGCGCTCCATGCGGTGCGGCGGCAGCGTCGGCTCGACGCGCGGCTGCGGGGCGGCACGGCGCGGGGACGCCGGCTGCGGCGCATCGAAGTAGGCGTCATTGGCGTCGCCGTTGTCCATCGCCTGCATCTGCTGCTGGCGCGCGGTGGCGCGGGCGACGGCAGTGCGGGCGGCGCCGGCCTGGGCCAGCGCGCTACGGGTGCTCTCGGCGCGCGGCGCCGGGGTGTCGTCCACCGGCGCGTTGTGCAGCTCGGCGTGGCGACGCTTCAACATGCGGTCGCGCACGTAGTCCTGGAACGACAGCGTGCTCATCGCGAGCTGGTCGGCGTCGGCCTCCACTTCGTTCTGCGGCACGCCCATGCGGTTGGCGAGCTCGCGCTGCGCGCCGGCGAGCGCGGCGTTCTGCGCGGCGGCCGGGGCGGCGGCGCGTTGCGCGGGCGACATCGCGGCGCGGCGCGGCGCGGCTTCTTCCGGCGTGGCGGTGAGGCGCTCGAGGCCGGCGACGCTGTCGGGCGCCATGGCCAGCACTTCGATCCCTTCGGCGCACGGCTTCGTCGAGAGCACCACGGCGTCGACGCCGAAAGCCTGGCGCACGAGCGCGAGAGCCTCGCGCGAAGTGCGGGCAGCAAAGCGTTTGACGTTCATGCGGTACCTCCGATGATCGAGCCGATCCGGATCGAGTGGGTTTCAGGAATTTCACTGTGAGCCAGCACCTTCAGGCGCGGGGCGGCTCGCTTGAGCAGTCGGGCCAGCGGCGCGCGCAGCGCGTCCGGCACCAGCAGGCAGGCGGGGTGGCCCTTGTCTTCCTGGCGGCGGGCCATGTCGGTGGCCTGGCGGGTGAGCGTGTCGGCCACGCCCGGGTCCAGCACGGCGCCGTGGGGCGACGTCAGGGCCTGGGTGACCATGCGCTCGAGATCGGGTTCCAGCGCGATGACGTCCAGCTCGCGCACGGGGCCGTAGATCTGCTGGACGATGGCCGGGGCGATGTGGGTGCGGATGCGGCGGGCCAGCTCGGCCGGGTCGGTGACGCTGCCGGCATGCTCGGCCAGCGATTCCACGATGGACCGGAAATCGCGGATGTGCACGCCCTCTTCCAGCAGCAGCTGGAGAGTCTTTTGCAACGGCGCGATGGCGATCATCTTGGGTATCACGTCTTCGATCAGCTTCGGGGCCAGCTTGGTCACGTGTTCGACCAGCAGCTGGACTTCGTTGCGGCCCAACAGGCGAGCCGCGTTCACTTGCATCAAGTGTGAGAGATGGGTGGCCACCACAGTCGGACAATCAACGACCGTATAGCCGGCCATTTGGGCACTTTCCCGCTGGCGCTCCTCGATCCACACCGCGGGCAGGCCGAAGGCCGGATCCACGCACTTGGTGCCCGGCAGCTGCAGCGTGGTGCCGCCCGGGTTGATGGCCAGGTGCATGCCCGGGAAGGCCTCGCCCTCGCCGATGACGGCGCCGCGCAGCGTCACGCGGTACATGCTGGGCTTGAGCTCCAGGTTGTCGCGGATGTGCACCGAAGGCGGCAGGAAGCCGACATCCTGCGCGAACTTCTTGCGCACGCCCTTGATGCGGGCCAGCAGGTCGCCGGAGCGCGACTTGTCGACCAGCGCTATCAGGCGGTAGCCCACCTCGAGGCCGAGGATGTCCACCGGCGTGACGTCGTCCCAGCCGGCCTCGGCGTCGGCCGGCTTGGGCGGCGGCGGCACGTCGGCCTTGGCCTTGGCGGCGGCGGCGTCGCTCTCGGACTTGCGCTTCTGGAAGCGCGAGAACCAGCCCGCGGCGCCCGCGATCATCAGGAACACCAGGTGCGGCATGCCTGGGATCAGCGCCAGCGCGCCCACGATGCCGGCGGTGATGCCCAGCGCCTTGGGCGAGCCGAACAGCTGGCTGCGGATCTGCGAACCGGAGTCTTCTTCCTTGCCGACGCGCGACACCACCATGGCGGCGGCCACCGAGATCAGCAGGCCCGGGATCTGCGCGACCAGCGCGTCGCCGACGGCCAGCACGATGTAGGTGTCGGCCGCGTCGCCGGCCGACAGGCCGTGCTGCACCACGCCGACGACGAAGCCGCCGACGATGTTGATGAACAGGATCAGGATGCCGGCCATGGCGTCGCCGCGCACGAACTTCGACGCGCCGTCCATGGAGCCGAAGAACTCGGCCTCGTCGCCCACTTCGCGGCGGCGCTGCTTGGCCATCGCCTCGTCGATGAGGCCGGCGTTGAGGTCGGCGTCGATGGCCATCTGCTTGCCGGGCATCGCGTCGAGCGTGAAGCGCGCGCCGACCTCGGCGATGCGCTCCGCGCCCTTGGTGACCACGATGAAGTTGATCACGACGATGATCGCGAACACGATCAGGCCGACGGCGAAGTTGCCGCCGATCAGGAAGTGGCCGAACGACTCGATCACGTGGCCCGCGGCGCCCGGGCCGGTGTGGCCCTCCATCAGCACCACGCGGGTGGAGGCCACGTTCAGCGACAGGCGCAGCAGCGTGGTGATCAGCAGCACCGTGGGGAACGCGGAGAAGTCCAGCGGGCGCACCAGGTTGGCGGCCACCATCATCACCATCAGCGCCATCGCGATGTTGAACGTGAAGAACAGGTCCAGCACGAACGACGGCAGCGGCAGCACCATCATGGACAGCACCATGACGATGAAGACAGGCGCCATCAGCGCCTTGCCGATGGCCGAGTTGCCGGTGAGATTGGCGATGAACTTCCGGATGTCGTCCATGGGTGGGCTCTACGGATCTCTTACTGGGCGGCGGCCGCGCGCGGGCCCGGACGGCGGCGCTTCGGCTTGGGGCCGCCGGTGAGCGGGTCGAGTTCGGGCGGCACGCTCACGTCGGGCGGACGCAGGTTCGGGTTGGCCGCGCCGCGCAGCTGGTAGACCCAGGCCAGCACCTGCGCCACCGCGGCGAACAGCATGGCCGGCACCTCGCCGTCGATCTCCACGTGGGTGTAGAGCGCGCGGGCGAGCGGCGGGGCCTCGAGCACGGGCACGCCGGCGTCGCGGGCCAGGTCGCGGATGCGCATCGCGAGGCGGTCGGTGCCCTTGGCCACGACGCGCGGGGCGCCCATCGCGTTCTGGTCGTACTTCAGCGCGACGGCGTAGTGGGTCGGGTTCATCACGACGATGTCCGCCACGGGCACGGCCTTCATCATCCGGCGCTTGGCCATCTCGCGCATCTTCTGCTTCATCTTGGCCTTGACCTCGACGTTGCCCTCGGACTCCTTGTGCTCCTGCTTCTGTTCCTCGCGGCTCATCTTGAGCTTGTCCATGAAGCTCTTCTTCTGCCAGGGCACGTCCACCAGGGCCCACGCGGCCAGCACGGCCAGCATCGCCAGGAAGCCGCCGCCCAGCGTGCGGCCGACCGTGGCCAGGCCGTCGGGCAGCTCGGCCGCGAGCACGCCGCCGAGTTCGGAGAAATGGTTCTTCAGGTAGACCGTGCCGGCGAAGCCGACGGCGATCGCCAGGGCCGAGGCCTTGAGCACGGTCACCAGCTGGTGGGGGCTGAACAGGCGCGCGAAGCCCGAGATCGGGTTCAGGCGACCGAAGTTCGGCGAAACCGCCTTCATCGTCATGTTCCAGCCGCCGAACGCGATGTTGGACGCGACGCCGGCCGCCATGAACAGGCCGCCGGCGATCAGCACCACCATGAAGCCGCGCGTGAACAGCCCCACCGCGAATTCGCCGGTGGCCTGCGGGCTGGCGATCACGCGGTGGTCGAAGGTGAGGCCGTCGGCCAGCAGGCGCTGCGAATAGCTCGTCAGCGACGGCATCACCGTGAACAGCAGCGTCGCGGCCAGGCACATGGCGACGAAATGGCCCAGGTCCCGCGAGCGCGGGACATTGCCTTCCTGCCTCGCCTTGCGAATCTTCTTCGCTGAGGCGGGGAGGTTGCGGTCTGCGGAGTCTTGGCCGGCCATGAGGGGTCAGGTATGCGGAATTCGGGCAGGGGTTCGTGTGACGACATGTTGCCGCCCAGGGCCGGAAACTTGAGCCGGAAAAGAGCCCGAAAACCCGCTTCCTCCGGGATGCGCCGGCCGGGCCGAAAGCCCCTGTCCTGCAGGGCCGAATGCGTCCAGCGGGAGAAGCCGGGCAAAATCCGCTCTTTTCCCCCGACAGGCGCCCGGTTTCCCAGGGCGCCGCCAAGACGATGTTCCGTACCCTGCTCAAATCCAAGATCCACCGCGCCCGCGTCACGCACTGCGAGCTTCACTACGAGGGCTCCTGCGCCATCGACGAAGACCTGCTGGACGCGGCCAACCTGCGCGAGAACGAGCAGGTGCACATCTGGGACGTGGACAACGGCGAGCGCCTGGTCACCTACGCGCTGCGCGCGCCGCGCGGAAGCGGCATCATCTCGCTCAACGGTTCGGCCGCGCGCCGCGCCGCCGTGGGCGACCTGGTGATCATCGCGGCGTTCGCGATGGTGCACGAGGACAAGCTCGAGGACGCGGAGCCCAAGCTCGTCTTCGTGGACGAGAGCAACCGCATCAAGCCGCGCCCGCCCTTCGTCGGCCACACCGAAGAGACCGTCGCGGCCGCGCTGAAATGACTTCCACGCTGACGGGTTCCAACGCCGCGTGGCGCGCGCGCAGCCTGCGCGCGGTGTGGCACCCGTGCACGCAGATGAAGGCGCACGGCGCGCCCGACGGCCCGCAGGCCGACAGCACGCCGCTCATCGCCATCGCGTCGGCCGAGGGCCCGTGGCTCGTCGACGTCGAAGGCAAGCGCTACCTCGACGGCATCAGCTCGTGGTGGACCAACCTGTTCGGGCACGGCCATCCGGCCATCCGCTCGGCGCTGGTCGACCAGTTGTCGCGACTCGACCACACGATGCTGGCGGGCTTGACGCACGCGCCGGTCGTCGAGTTGTCGGAGCGCCTGGCCGCCCTCACCGGCCTGGGCCACGCGTTCTACGCCAGCGACGGCGCCTCGGCCACCGAGATCGCGCTGAAGATGAGCGCGCACCATTGGCGCAACGCGGGCAGGCCTGGAAAGAACCGCTTCGTCGCCTTGCAGGGCGGCTACCACGGCGAGACGGCCGGCGCGCTGGGCGTGACCGACATCGCGCTGTTCCGCGAGGCCTACGCGCCGCTGGTGCGCCTGTCGGCCACGGTGGCCTCGCCCGACGCGCGCGGCGCGCAGGGCGACGAGACCGCCGCCGACGTCGCCCATCGCGCGGCGCGCGCGCTGGAGGCCTGGCTCGCCGAGCACCACGCGGAGACCGCCGCCTTCATCGTCGAGCCGCTGGTGCAGTGCGCCACCGGCATGGCCATGCACGACCCGGCCTACCTGCGCGAGGCGCGCGCGCTGTGCGACCGCTACGGCGTGCACCTGGTGGTGGACGAGATCGCCGTGGGCTTCGGTCGCACCGGCACGATGTTCGCGCACCAGCAGGCCGGCATCCGCCCCGACTTCATCTGCCTGTCCAAGGGCCTGACCGGCGGCACGCTGCCGCTGGCCGCGGTGCTCACCACCGACGCCGTGTATGAAGGCTTCTACGACGACGACGCGGCGCGCGGCTTCCTGCACTCGCACTCGTACACCGGCAACCCGCTCGCGTGCCGCGCGGCGCTGGCCACGCTGGACATCTTCGAGCGCGAGAACGTGCTGGCAGTCAACCTCGAACGCGCACGGATGATCGACGCCCTGCTCGCGCCGCTGCACGCCCATGAGCGCGTACGCAACGCGCGCCGCATCGGCATGATCTGGGCCTGGGACATCGCGGACGCGCCGGGCAACTTCGCGCGCCGCTACGCGCGCCACGCGCTGGCCCATGGCCTGCTGCTGCGACCCATCGGCTCCACGCTCTACGCGATGCCGCCCTACGTGCTGGAAGAGGACACCGCGCGCCACCTGGCCGACGGCGCGCTGGCCGCGCTGGAGGCCACGCTGGCCGAGGCCGAGCCGTCGCTGTTCGACGACGAACGGGCGCTGCCATGACCGCGTATTTCGTCGTCGGTACCGACACGGGCATCGGCAAGACCCACGCCACGAGCGCGCTGCTGCACGCGCTCGCACGCTCGCACGCGCGCGTTTGCGGCATGAAGCCGATCGCCGCCGGCGGCGTGCGGACCGCCGACGGGTTCTCCAACGAGGACTCGATCGCGCACCGCGCCGCGTCCACCGTGCGCGTGCCGCCCGAGCTGGACAACCCGATCCTGCTGCCCGAGCCGCTGTCGCCGCACATCGCCGCGGCACGCGCCGGCACGCCCATCTCGTTCGACGCCGTGCTCGGCGCCGTCGCCGAACTGCGTTCGCGCACCGACGCGCTGGTGGTCGAGGGCGCCGGCGGCTTCCTGGTGCCGCTGTCCGAGACGCAGACCGGCGCCGACCTCGCGGTGGCGCTGGGCCTGCCGCTGGTGCTGGTGGTGGGCATGCGCCTGGGCTGCCTCAACCACGCGCTGCTTACCGCGCAGGCGATCC
>JABCYW010000034.1 GCA_013289985.1 Betaproteobacteria bacterium
GCGCCTTCTGTCGCGCAGACTCCTCGGCGATCAGGGCAGGGCCTGGACGATGCTCGCGAAGATCATCCCCATGCCGATCACGCTGATCGCCCAGACGCTGGTGCGCGCGACGGGGATGCCGATCATGTAGATCGGGATGTAGACGAGCCGCGCCCAGAAGAAGATGCGGGCGCCGAGCTCGACGTGCGGGTCGGCGACGCCGCCCACGCTGGCCACCAGCGCCAGCGCCGTGAAGAACACCATGTTCTCGAGCATGTTCTTCGCGGCCCGGTCGGTGCGGGCGGGGAAGCCGTCGCAGGGCGCCTCCTTCTCGCGGTTGCCCATCGCCGCAATCAGGCCCGACGGCTTCCACGCCTTGGCCTTGATCAGGCTCGCGGCCAGGATCAGGGTCCAGTTGATCACGGCCAGTTCGGCCACGATCATCAATGTCTTGGTCATCGTCATGTGAGGCTGCCCGGCAGTGGAGAGGCCGCCAGGATACCCCTGTCGGGCGCTCAGGCCTGCCACACGCCGTAGCCCGCCTCGCGCAGGCCGATCGCCAGCTCGACCTCCATCTCGCGCGCCGCCTCGTAGGGCATCGGGTTGTAGACGGCGTAGAGCTCGGGCAGCAGGCGCAGCCCGTACTTGAAGACGAAGCGGTTGGACTGGATGCCGGCCTTGTGCCTGTCGAAGCGCAGGTCGGGGTCGAGCCCGGTCATGCCCACGTAGACGCAGGGCCGGGTCAGCGCATGGTCGGGGTTGGCCTTGCGGAACGCGGGTTCGTTCCACACGCGGTCGTCGAGCAGCACCACGTACACATGGTGGGCCTGGCGAGGGGCGCGCGCTGGTGACATCGTGGACGGCGATTGTCGCGCGCGCAGCGAAAAGGGCCGACTCGCGTCGGCCCTTTCCGGAGTGAGCGGGCGGCTGGCGCCCGGCTCGCAACTGGCTGCTTGCCGGTCATGCGACCGGCTGGCGAGCTTAGTTGCCGCCCTTCTTGTCGGCAGCGGCTTCCGGGTTCGTGGCGGAGGCCGCCTTGTGGGCCTTGTGGGCCTTGTGCGCCTTGGCGTGCTTGGCCGGAGCCGAGGCGCCATCGGCCGGGGCCGAGGCTTGCGCGAAGGACACCGCCGCGAAGGAGGAGAGGACGGCGGCAACGATGAGGGTCTTGGTCATTTCGGGTTCCAGATAAGACGAGATTCGTTTTGGCTCCGACTCTCTCGAGCGGGTCCGGCAGTTGCCGGACTTGGAGACACAACGGCGCCCGGCGAGCCGCGGTTGACAGCAATCTGCGAAATTGGCCGCCGCGCATCGAGCGCCTCTGCGACGCTCGCCCGCAACAGGCGGCGCTGTGTAAACCCGTGGTTTGCGCGGCGCCGCCCGCACGCCCCGAATCTGTCACCGGCGGTGGCGCATACTGTGCATCTCTACAGCAGGAGCGGTGATGGACACGACACGGGTCTTCAAGTGGCAGAACTACGAGCTGCTCTGCAGTGCCAAGCCGGTCGACGCAGGACGTTTCGCCCCGAACCTGATCGTCTCCAAGCAGGTCTGGCCCACGCGTCCGCGCGAGATCGCGGTGCCGCGCGGCTCGCACACCAGCGAGGACACCGCCATCGAGGCCGCGTACAGCTCCGGCCTGGAGTGGATCCGCAACTACGGCTGATGCCGGTTCAGGCCAGGCCCGCCAGCACGTCGGCGGTCTTGCGCACGCGTCCCAGTCGCGGGAACACCTTCCCGAACGAGTTCGCATGCATCGCGGCGTCGGGGCCGCTGGTGGCGTCCTCGGCGAAGACGATGTCGTAGCCCAGCTCCCAGGCGAAGCGGGCCGTCGACTCCACGCCGATGGCCGTGGCGATGCCGGCCAGCACGATGGTGCGGATGCCGCGCCGGCGCAGCTGCAGGTCCAGCTCGGTGCCGTGGAACGCGCCCCACTGGCGCTTCAGGATGTGGATGTCGCCCGGCTGCGGCGGCAGTTCGACGGGGTCGGCCAGCCAGTTCGCGGGCGGCGCGCCGGGCGGATTGGGCGCATCGACGGTCGCCTTCAGCGCGTCGCCGCCGTCCGCCGAGAATCCCACCTTCACCAGCACCACCGGCGACTTCGCGGCGCGGAACGCGGCGGCCAGCGGCACCGCCTTCGCGAGCACGGCCGCGCCGTCGTACGGGGCCTTGGCATAGGGAAGAATCCCTTGCTGGAGGTCGATCAGCACCAGCGCGGTGGTGGCAGGATCGAGCTTGAGGGGAGTGGCGTTGGTCATGGCGGCATTCCGGATTAACATGAGGATATCCTCATCTACAAGTTTATGAGGGAGTACTCACAAATGTCCAGCACCCTGTCCATTCCAGGGGAATCCGCCGACCCGGCAGACGCCGCCGCCGCACCGCGGGCGCCGCGGCGGGCGCGCGGCCAGCTGCGCGTGGAGGCCTTGCTGGCCGCCGCGGCCGAGGTGTTCGCGGCCAAGGGCTTCGACGCCGCGACGATGACCGGGATCGCCGCCCAGTCCGAGTCGTCCATCGGCTCGCTGTACCAGTTCTTCCGCACCAAGGAAGACGTGGCCGAGGCGCTGGTCGGCCAGCAGGTGGATGCGTTGTGGCAGCGCCTGGACGGCCTGGCCCGGCGCGCCTCGGCGCTGGCCACGCCCGACCTGGGGCACGCGCTGGCCGTGTGCTTCGTCGACTTCCGCGCCGACCACCCGTCGTTCGCCACGCTGGTGGAGCGGCCGGGGCCGCCGTCGCCGCTGATCTCGGGCGTGCGCCGCGGGGTGCGCGAGCGTGTGGAGGCCATCCTCGCCAGCCACGCGCCGCAGGTCGATCGCAGGACGCTGCACGCGATGGCGCCGGTGGTGCAGCACGTGATGAAGTCGGCCGTGCAACTGCGCGGCGATCTCGAGGGCGCCGAGTTGAAGGCCGCGGCGCGCGAGCTCGAGGCGATGCTGGCGGGCTACCTGGTGTCGCGACTGGGCTAGATAGGGCCTGTTCACCGCCCAAGGTACGCCTCTTGCCGATCCCCGCCATGGGCGTGCGCGACTGGACGCACGCCCGCCACGCGGGGAGCGACGATGCGACTGGAAGGATCCTGCCACTGCGGCGCGGTGAGCTACTCGGTGACGGCGCACGAGCCGGTGCCGTTCATGCGCTGCTACTGCTCGATCTGCCGCAAGACGGCGGGCACCGGCGGCTACGCGGTCAACCTGGGCGCCGACCGCCACACGCTCAAGGTGACCGGCGGCGAGCACCTCAGCGTGTACCGGGCCCGGCTGGAGGACGGCCTCGCCAGCACCGGCGAGCGCCACTTCTGCAGGCATTGCGGCACGGCCCTGTGGCTCTACGACCCGACCTGGCCCGACCTGGTGCACCCGCACGCCGGTGCCGTCGACACCGAGCTGCCCAAGCCGCCGTCCGTCACCCACATGATGCTGGCCTACCGCCCCGACTGGGTCGACGCCCACGTGCGGCCCGCCGACGACACCTTCGACGAGTATCCGAAGGAGTCGCTGGCCGAGTGGCACAAGCGCCACCACCTGGAGGACTAGGGCCTGTTCACACTAAATGCGTGCCCGCGCCGGCTGCCTGCGAGGCCCCAGGCTAGGTAGGCGGACGCGACGCGGCGGGCTGGACGCCCGCAAGGAGCGGCCAACGACGCCTGGGGCCTCGCAGGCAGCCGGCCCTCCGGGTGATCCCCCAGAAAGCCCGCCTTCCGCGTTGTGAGCGCTTGCCGTGGGGCCACCACGTCGGCGCGCTCACGCCTTGAAGGCGGGCTTTCTGGGGGTCACGCGGGCACGCATTTAGTGTGAACAGGCCCTAGAGGCCCTCGAAGGCGCGCGGATACGTCCTGCCGTACCAGCCGTCGACCTCGTCGTGGCTCAGCCCCATGAACGACCGGAAGCCGGGGATCAGGAAGAAGCCCAGCGCGGCCACGGCGCTCAGCAGTCCGAAGCCGAGGTAGACCGCGCGCACGCTCCAGTGCAGCAGCGCCACGCCGGCCAGCGCCGGACCCAGCGTCTGCGAGATCTGGATCGTCATGATCGCCGCCGCCGACATGCGCGCGCGATACGCCAGCGGGCGCGCGAGCATGCGGTGGGTCTTTCCCACCAGCGTGGTGGTGGCGCCGCACACGCCCACCGCCGCGAAGCAGGCGACGAGCACGTGGCGATCGGTGGTGAGCCCGGCCAGCGCCAGGGCCAGGCCGATGCCCGCGGAGCCGCCCACCCGCGCGCCGAAGCGCCCCCAGGCGCGCGCCCACCAGGCGGCCGGCCCCAGCGATCCGACGAGCAGGCCCAGCGACATCCCGGCCTCGCACCAGCCGAGCCAGGCCGCGGACAGGCCCAGCGACTGCACCTTCAGCGGCGCCAGCATCGCCACGCAGGGCACCATGAACACGGCGCCGATGAAATTGCAGATCACCCAGCCGCGCTCGAGCGGGATGGCCCAGTTGACGCGCAGGCCCACGCGCACCTCGTCGATCCACCGCCCCCGCGGCTTGGCGGCCGCGATCGAACGGGCCGGCCGCGGCAGGCGCGTGGCCAGCAGCGCGGCGGCGAACAGCAGCAGGGCGCCCAGCCACAGCGTCGGCCCGGTACCCACGGCCGCCAGCACGGCGCCGGCGAGGGCCGGGCCGACCAGGCGCCCGCTCGCCTGAGCGGTCTGCTGCAGCCCGAGGGCCTGCGCCAGGCCGGCCGGTGGCACCAGTTCGGTGACGATGCTGTTGGCGGCCGGCATGACCAGCGCGCCGGCGAGCACGGTGATGGCCTCGATGGCGACGACCACGTCCAGGCGGTAGTGCGACAGCGTCGCGAACGCGGCCATCGCGGCGGTGGCGACCCCGAAGCCGAGCAGGCCGACGGTCATCAGGCCGCGCTTGGGATGGCGGTCCGCGAGCGGTGACAGCAGCGGCAGCGCCACCAACGACATCGCCGACACCAGCACGCCGTACACCGACAGGTCGTGCGCGCCGCCCGACTGCGCGATCCACCAGGGCAGGGCCACCTGGCCCACCATCATGGCCAGCAGGGTCAGCGCGTCGCTCCACAGGAGCCAATGGAAAGAGCCGCCCGGCAGGCGGCTCTTGAACGGGAACACGAAGGACATCCCCGCATGCTACCGGCCGCGCGGGCGGCGGCGCGTCAGCCCGACTTCAGGCGCAGGCCAGCGACTCGACCTCGTCGGCCCGGGCGAAGAACCTGAAGCTGCGGATGTGGGCGACCAGCGCGGCCTCGTCGTAGGGCTTGCCCATGACCAGGCCCACGCCCACCCGCAGCGCTTCCTCGCGATGGCGGTCCTCGGCGGAGGTGATCATCACGATGGGGATGTGCTGCGTGCGCGGGTTGCCGCGCAGCGCGCTGACCAGGCCGAAGCCGTCCATCCCGGGCATGTCGACGTCGGTGATCACGATGTCGGGGCAGCAGTTCTCGATCTGCTTCAGCGCGTCGATGCCGTCGACGGCCGTCGCCACCTGGAACCCGTGCGGAGCCAGCATGCGAGTGGATTTCACGCGCACCATCTTCGAGTCGTCCACCAGCAGCACCAGCGTCTGCGCGGCGGTCTTGAGCACGGTCGGGATTTCGGGCTTGCGCGCGACGACCGGGCCGGGGCGCAGCAGCGGCGTGGTCTTCTCGCCCATCGCGGGCAGGCTCGTCGGCTTGTTCGCGGCCGCGGCGGGTGCCTTGGGAAAGATCGGCGTGGTGCGCTCGACCTTGGGCAGGCGGGTGGTGGGCAGCGTCGAGGCGAGCGCGGCGGCCTCGGCCTCCCGGGCGCGGCGCTCGGCGTCGACGCGCGCGGCGTTCTGGGCCTTCTGGATCGCGGCCTTGCGGCGTGCCTGCTCGGCGGCGATCACGCGCTGGGCCTTGGCGCGCGCGGTGGCGCGGGCGGCCTCGGCATCCGCGGTGAGCGCCGGCTTCGCGGGGGGCACGCCCTGGCGGACGGCGGCGTGGGCGGCCCGCGTGGCCTGCTCGCGGGCGGCCTGGGTCTGCGCGGCGCGGGCTCGCGCGACCATGACGCGCCAGGCCCCCACGGCGACGGAGAGGGCAACGAAGAGCGCGATGAGGATAGTGGTCATGACGGCCGACAAGGGGGTGCTTTGCGGATGACCAGAGGATAGGGGCAACAGGCCCTGCTGATCCGTGGAAACACCGATGCAATCCGGCTCGGTTCGTGAAGTCGGCCACGCGTTCCCGAGCCGTGAACGCGCGGCCCGGGCCATGCACCGTTCGCGCGCCTGCAGTCAGGTGTTCGCGAGCGTGATTTGCGTCACATCCGCCGCGGCCTGCAGCGCCCGCCACGTCAGGTACAGCCGCGTGTCGAATTCGACCTGGTGGTAGTCGGCCAGCATGTGCTCGCACAGCGCATAGAACGCCTTGTCGTGCTCGCGTTCCTTCAGGTGCGCCAGCTCGTGCACGACGATCATCTGCAGCATGTCGGCCGGCGCGTCCTTGAAGATCGCGGCCACGCGGATCTCCTTCTTCGCCTTCAGCTGGCCGCCCTGGATGCGCGACACCGCGGTGAGCGTGCCCAGCGCGCGCTGGTCGATCTGCAGCCGGTTGTCGTAGGCCACCTTGGACAGCAGCGGCGCGTTGCGCAGGTAGCGCTGCTTGAGCGCCATCGCATGCTCGTACAGCGCGCCGTCGTTGCGCACCTCGTGGCGCCCGGGATAGCGGCGCGCGAGGTACTCGCCCAGCTTGCCCTGCGCGATCAGCGCGCGTACCTGGTCCAGCGTCGCCTCGGGGTAGCCGCCGAGAAAGCGGAGGTCCGATGGATCGCGATTCACAGCTGGGGAAACCAGTGCGGTACGTGGTCGATCGCGTCGGCCAGCGAAGGGATGACGCCGTGCGCGCGCGCCGCGACGTCGTCCGGCGGATGCTTCAGGTCGGGCACGATCACCACGCGCACGCCGGCGGCCTGCGCCGCGCGGGCGCCGTTCTCGCTGTCCTCGAACGCGATGCAGTCCTCGGGCGCGACGCCCAGGCGCGTGGCCGCCAGCAGGTACAGCGCCGGATCGGGCTTGCCGTGCGTCACCTCGTCGCCGCCGGCGATGCAGCGGAAGTACTTGAGCACGTCGACGTGGCCCAGCCGGTGGCGGATTTCAGCCACGGCCGACGACGACGCCACCGCGCACGGGATGCCCGCGGCGTGCAGGGCCTCCAGCAAGGGCAGGGCGCCGGTCTTGAGCGGAAACACCGGGCCGCCGCCGACCTGCGGCAGCAGCGCGTCCGCCTTCGCCGCGGTCGCGCGCATGGCCTCCTCGCTGCCCAGCAGGTCGATGAGGATGGCCGTGGACTGCTGCGCCGCGGTGCCGACCACGCGCAGGAAGTCGCTCATCTCCAACTGGAAGCCGAGCGCCTTCGCGCCCTCGAGCCAGGCGGCCGAGATCGCGCGCTCGGAGTCGATCAGCAGGCCGTCCATGTCGAAGATGGCGGCCTTGAAGGTGCCGGCCCGGATCACTGCATGTGCCAGCCGTGGCTCACGGTGATGGACTGGCCGGTGAGCGCGTTGGTGGGGAACGCGGCCAGGAACACGGCCGTCTGCGCCACGTCCTGCACGGTGGTGAACTCGCCGTCCACGGTCTCCTTGAGCATCACGTTCTTGATGACGTCGGCCTCGCTGATGCCCAGCGCCTTGGCCTGCTCGGGGATCTGCTTTTCCACCAGCGGCGTGCGCACGAAGCCCGGGCAGATCACGTTGGCGCGGATCTTGTCCTTCGCGCCTTCCTTGGCCACGACCTTGGCCAGGCCGATGAGGCCGTGCTTGGCGGTGACGTAGGCCGACTTCAGCGGCGAGGCCTCGTGCGAATGCACCGAGCCCATGTAGATGATGGAGCCGCCCTTGCCCTGCGCGATCATCGCGCGCATCGCGGCGCGCGTGGTCAGGAACGCACCGTCGGCGTGGATGGCCATCAGCTTCTTCCAGTCGTCGTACTTGAACTCGACGATGGGGTTGATGATCTGGATGCCGGCGTTGCTGATCAGCACGTCGACGCCGCCGAACTGCTCGACGACCTTGGCGGTGGCTGCGTCGACCGCGGCCTCGTCGGTGACGTTCATCTCGACGGCCATCGCCTTGCCGCCGCCCTTGTTGATCTCGTCGGCGGTGGCCTGGGCCGCGGCCAGCGCGAGGTCGGCGATCACGACCTTGGCGCCTTCCTTGGCGAATTCGAGCGCGATCTCCTTGCCGATGCCGCTGGCCGAGCCGGTGATGATGGCGACCTTGTCCTTGAGTTGCATGGTGTTCTCCTGTGGAATTGGTGGTTAGCGGGCCAGGTAGTCGTGTGCGACCGTACCCAGCGGGAGGGTGAGGTCGGCGAGGATGTGCACCGTCGACAGGATCTCCAGCACGGGCAGGTCGGCGATGGGCGCGAGCGCGTGGTGGCGCAGGTCCAGCCCGCCGGGGCCGGTCCAGGCGCCCTTGACCGTGACGTCGGTGAGCGAGTACCGCACCAGCTCGCAGATGCGCGGCGTGGCGTCCACGTGCGGGATCACCTTCAGCAGGAACGCCGGCGCCTCGAGCGCGGCCTTGGCCACGGCGTGGTCCATCGCCTTGTGCTTGAAGCCCATGGTGCCGGTGGCGATGCGGAACTCGCTGTAGTCGAGCGTGCCCATCAGCGTGTCGGTGTGCACGCGCAGGTCGGGCTGGCCCAGCTTCTTCGGGAAGCCCCACAGCTCGCGGCCGGCGGCGATGGGCGGATGGTCGTTGAGGAACATCGACAGCACGAAGCCGCCGTGCTCGCCGTTCAGCGTCACCGGGATGACCTGGCCCGACTCGGTGTAGTCGCCGAAGCCCGTGGAGTCGGGCATGCGGATGAACTCGAACTTCACCACCGGCTCGGCCAGCTGCAGCGGGGCCGGGATCAGCGCGCGCAACGCGTCCGGGTCGGTGCGGTACGAGATGATCAGGTACTCGCGGTCGACGAAGCGGTACGGCCCCGGCGGGAAGGCCGGGTTGTGCAGCGGCATCGCGAAGGCGCGCTGGCGCACCTCATCTTCGGTCATGGCTTGCTTTCGTCGTTGCGGTGCAGCATTTCTACCAGACCCGGCTGAACCCGCGATGACGCGGCGGCCGATTTCCCATTCAGCGCGCGAGCGGGATCGCGGTCACCGCCTGCAACTGGTCGAATCCGAGGCCCTCGACGAGGTCGACGACCTTGGCGCCGTCCGGGCCGACATCGATCACCGCCAGGTCGGTGTAGACCCGGCTGACGCAGGCCAGCCCGGTGAGCGGGTAGGTGCAGGACTCCACCAGCTTGCTCTCGCCGCTCCTGGTGAGGTGCTCCATCATCACGAAGGTGCGCCTTGCGCCGATGGCCAGGTCCATCGCGCCGCCGACGGCGGGGATCGCGCCCTCGGCGCCGGTGTGCCAGTTGGCCAGGTCGCCGCGCGCAGACACCTGGAACGCGCCCAGCACGCAGATGTCGAGGTGGCCGCCGCGCATCATCGCGAAGCTGTCGGCGTGGTGGAAGAACGAGCCGCCGGGCAGCAGCGTGACAGGCTGCTTGCCGGCGTTGGTGAGGTCGTAGTCCTCGGCGCCGGGCGCGGGCGCGGGGCCCATGCCGATGATGCCGTTCTCGCTTTGCAGGATCACCTCGCGCCCGGCCGGCAGGTGGTTGGCGATGAGCGTGGGCAGGCCGATGCCGAGGTTGACGACGTCGCCGTCCTGGATGTCCTGCGCGACGCGGGCGGCCATCTGGTCGCGGGTCCAGCGGGGGAGCTTGGGGGTGTCTGTCATGTTCAGGCGGTCTTGAAGCCGGCGCCCCGGGTGGCGACGCGGGCAATGGGCACCACGCGCTGCACGAACAGGCCCTGCGTGACGACGGCCTCGGGATCGAGCGCGCCGAGTTCCACCACCTCGTGCACCGTGGCGATGGTGCACCTGGCCGCCATCGCCATGATGGGCCCGAAGTTGCGCGCGGTCATGCGGTAGGTGAGGTTGCCCCAGCGGTCGCCGCGTTCGGCCTTGATCAGCGCCACGTCGGCGTGGATCGCGTACTCGAGCACCTGCATCTTCCCGCCGATCTCGCGCGTCTCCTTGCCTTCGGCCAGGATCGTGCCGTAGCCGGTGGGCGTGAAGAACGCGCCGATGCCGGCGCCGGCGGCCCGGATGCGCTCGGCCAGGTTGCCCTGCGGCACCAGCTCCAGCTCGATCCTGCCCTCGCGGTAGAGCTTGTCGAAATGCCAGGAGTCGACCTGGCGCGGGAAGCTGCAGATGATCTTGCGCACCCGGCCGGCGCCCAGCAGCGCGGCCAGGCCGGTGTCGCCGTTGCCGGCGTTGTTGTTGACGACGACCAGGTCGCGCGCGCCCTGGTCCATCAGCGCGGCGATCAGCTCGTCGGGCAGGCCCGCGGTGCCGAAGCCGCCGATCATCACGGTGGCGCCGTCCTTCACGTCCGCGAGGGCGGCAGCGGCGCTTTCAACGATCTTGTCGATCATCGGGGTGTCATCTGTTGAGTCAACCGGCCAATCTACCAAACCGGGCCCGACCCCGCGGGCGAGTGCGGCTTCCTGGCAACGTCAACGCGCTGACGTGGATCCCTGTCGCGTCATCCCGGGCGACTTTCAGCCCCCTGCCATTCGCGCGTCCGGACGTCAGCCGGAAGCCGCGAGCGTGCGAAATCACCGCCGATTGGCTCGCCGGGTCACTCTGGCGCGAACGAAATGCAGGAGGATGGATCGGTCGGGCAGCGATGTCCCGCAAGGATGGCGGCGAATGCCAAGACAGCCGTCGCCCTTCCGTGTGAGACTACGCGACAGCTGCGGGACCGGCCGCAACGAACGCACGCAGAGGCGTTCGCGACATACCAACGATTTCGGAGACTCACCCAGACATGCAGATCCGCTCGCAACGCCGACTGTTCGCTCTGCTTCTCGCGGGCGCGACGTCCGCGGCCTGGCTGGGCGCCGCGCGCGCCGCCGAGGCCCCCGTCGCGCCGCCGCCCTGGCCGGTGGCCAGGGATCCGGCCGTCACGCCGGCCGCCGATCCGGTGCGCCCGCTGCTCATGGGCACGCTGCGCGTGACGCTGGACGGCTCCACGCTGGCCGCCACGCTCCAGGCCATCGGCGTCGGCGTGAGCCAGCGCCAGGGCAAGGGCACCGACGCGCTCGACTGGCTCTGCTACACGGTGTCCGGCACCGCGCCGGCGCAGCGGCTGTGGCTCACGTCCAGCGAGCTGTCGCGCGGCCGCATCGACGCCGTCGTCGCTACCGACCTGCCCGCCGGCGCGGCGCCGACGGCCCAGTGCCCCGACCTCCCCGCACGCTTCAAGCCGGTGCGCTTCGACGACGGCCTGTGGCTGGGCGGCATGAGCGCCGAGCTGCGCAAGGCGCTGGGCGTGCCGGCCAGGTCCGGCCCCGTTTTCTCCAGCCTGTTCCAGGGCCAGACCGGCAACCTGGCGATGGTGAGCTCCACCGTGCTGGTGTTCCGCGGCGGCCGGGTGGAGTCGCTGCACGTGGCCCACTCGTCGCAGAACTAAGAAGCCGGTTTCTTCTTCTTTTCGTGCTTTCGCCCGGCCCCGGATACGGGATGCTCGTGGGTGACGGTCGAGACTGCCGCGTCGCGCAGGCGTTCCTCGCCGATTCCACCAACGAAGAGACACATGCCCCGTTCCGTCCCCGCAACCGTGCGCCTGCGAGCCGCCGTCGCCCTGGCGTGGGCGACGCTCGCATGGCTTGCGCCCGGCGCCGCGGCGGCCGAGTCGCTGCGCATCGCGGCCGCGCGCGCGCCGGTGTCGCTGCCGCTGTACGTGGCCCGGCAGCGCGGGTTCTTCGCCGACGAGCACCTGGAGGTGGCCTTCATCGACTTCATCGGCGGCACGCGCTGCCTGCGTCTGGTGCTCGATGACAAGGCCGACCTGGCGACGACCTCGGAGATGCCGGTCGTGCTGCAGGTCTTCGGCCATGCCGACGTGGCGATCCTGGCCACGATCGCGCACGCCAGCGACAACCTGAAGCTGATCGCCAGCAAGGCCAGCGGCGTCACGCGCAGCGAGCAGCTGTCAGGCCGCAAGGTGGGCGTGACCGCCGGCACCGCCGCGCAGTACCTGCTGGAGACCCACCTGCTCGACGTCGGCGTCGACCCGCAGCGCGTCACGATGGTGCCGCTGCAGGCCGAGGACACCGTGGCCGCGCTGCGGTCGGGCCGCATCGACGGCGCCGCCGTGTGGGAGCCCTATGGCTACGCCGCGCTGCATGGCCCCGATGCCGTAGCCGTGCGCCTGCCGCTCGGCGGCGGCTACCTCGAGAGCTACAACCTCGTCGGACGCCAACCGGTGCTGGCGCGCCGCGACGACGCGCTGGAGCGGCTGTTGCGCGCCGTGGAGCGCGCGGAGCAGTTCATCCAGGCCCAGCCTGCCGACGCGCAGGCGATCCTGCGCGACCAGCTCAAGCTCGACCAGCGCTTCGTCGACGGGGTCTGGGCCGGCCTCGCCTTCCGGATGTCGCTGGACCAGGCGCTGGTCTCGACCATGGAAGGCGAGGTGCGCTGGGCGCAGCGCGAGGGCCACGTCGCCGAGGGCGGGCACCCCGACGTGCTCATGCTGATCCATCCGGGCCCGCTGCGCAGGGTCAAGCCCGGCGCCGTCGGAACGGGCGGCTAGGCTGACGACATGCGCATCCGCAGCCAGCTCCTCGCGTTCGTCACCGCCTCGGTATGCACCGGCATCCTGGCCGCGGCCATCGTGTTCGCGGCCGGCCGGCGCGAGGACGCGGCGGGCGACGCGCAGGCCCGCGCCCAGACCACCGAGCACGAGGTGGCCGGCCTGCTCGCGCTGACGCAGGAGTACGCGCGCTACGCGGAGCCGCGCGCGGCCGAGCAGTGGCGGCTGCGCCACGCCGCGATCGCCGCCGCGCTGGCCGACGACCGTGGCGCGGCCGGCAACCCCGCGCTGGTGGAGCTGCGCGAGGTCACGCAGGCGCTGCCGGCGCTGTTCTCGCGGCTGGAGGAACTGCCCGCCGCCGGCGACAGCTTCACGCAGCGACGCAAGGAAGTGCTGCTGGACCAGCTGCTGACCAACACGCAGGCGATGAGCGATTACGCCTACCAGTGGTTCCAGGACGCGGTGGCGCAGCGCCGCGCCGCGGAGAGCGAGTTCAAGTGGATCGCGTTCTCGGTGCCCTGCGTGATGTTGCTGCTGCTGCTGGCCAGCGGCGCGGTCGTGGTGCGCCGCGTGCTGCTGCCCATGCAGCGCCTCGACCTGGCCGCCGCCGCCATCCGCCGCGGCGACATGAGCTTTCGCCTGGACAACACCACGCAGGACGAGTTCGGCGACCTGGCGCGCGAGTTCGACGCGATGACCGCCGCGCTGGTCGACAGCGACCAGCAGCGCGACCGCTCCGAGCAGCAGCTGCGCGACATCACCGACAACCTGCCCGCGCTGGTGGGCTACATCGATCCCGGCCACCAGTACCGCTTCGCCAACGAGAAGTACCGCGAATGGCTGGACTACGACCCGGTCAGCATGGTGGGCCGCCACGTGGCCGAGGTGCTGGGCGACGGCGCCTACGCCGCGATGAAGGGCCATCTCGACAAGGCGCTGGCCGGCGAGCGCGTGCAATGGGCGCGCAGCCTGCGCCGCGGCGGGGTCGAACGCCACCTGCTGGCCGAGTACATCCCCGACGTCGGGCCCGACGGCGCCGTGCGGGGCTGCTACACGCTCACCATGGACATCACCGAGCGGCGCGCCGCCGAGCTGGAGACCACGCGCAGCGAGCAGCGCATGGCCGACCTCACCAACGCGATCCCCGCGATGGTGGGCTACTTCGACATGGACGAGACCTGCCTGTACGCCAACGACGCGGGCCTGCGCTCGCTGGGCGTCAACCGCGCCGACATCCCGGGCCTGGGCATGCGCGCCGCGCTCGGCGAGACGGTGTACGCGATGCACGAGCCCTACGTCCGCGAGGCCTTGCAGGGCCGGCGCGCGCGCCTCGAGGGCAAGGTGGATTTCGCCGGCCGCGCCGCGCATTTCCAGGCCCACCTGATCCCCGACCGCAGCGACGGCGGCGCGCAGCGCGGCTTCTACCTGATGACCTTCGACATCACCGCGCTGAAGGAGGCCGAGGCCCGCCGCGCCAAGGTCGAGGGCCAGTTGCGCGCGATCACCGACAACCTGCCGGTGTCTATCACCTACCTCGACGCCGAGCAGCGCTACCGCTTCGTCAACCGTACCGGGCTGGAGTGGCTGTGCCGCCCGGCCGACGACGTCATCGGCAAGCGCATCGGCGACATCCTGCGGCCCGTCGCCTACGAGCGCCGGCGCGAGAACATCGAGGCGGCGCTCACCGGCAGGCGCGTCACGTTCGAGGCCGAATCCGTCGTCCGCGGGGTCGCGGGCATCCTCAGCTGCGTCTACATCCCCGACATCGAGTCCGACGGCCGCGTGGCCGGCCTGTACGGCCTGGCCACCGACGTGTCGGCGCTGAAGAACGTCGAGCGGCAGCTGAGCCTGCTGGTGCGCTCGGACGTGCTCACGGGCGTGGCCAACCGCTACTCCTTCAACGAGACGATGCCGGCCGCGCTGTCGCGCGCGCGCCGCGCGATGTCGGGCATCGCGCTGATGTACCTGGACATCGACCACTTCAAGAGCATCAACGACAGCCTCGGGCACGCGGCCGGCGACGAGGTGCTCAAGGCCTTCGCGCAGCGGCTGCAGCAGAGCGTGCGTGCCACCGACACCGTCGCGCGCCTGGGCGGCGACGAGTTCGTGGTCATCCTCGAGGGCGTCAGCAGCGCCGAGGAGCCGCAGATCGTGGCGCGCAAGATCGTCGGCAACGTCGCCCGGCCGCTGGAGGTGGAGGGGCGCACGCTGACGCTCACCACCAGCATCGGCGTGGCGTTCCGGCGCGAGATCCAGTCGTCCGACCCGGCCACCGCCGAGGCACTCATCGGCCGCGCCGACGCCGCCCTCTACGCCGCCAAGAAGGCCGGCCGCAACACGTGGCGCGTCATGGCCGACGACGTGCTGCTCGAGACGCAGGGGGTGGAATGAGCGCGTCCTTGCGCATACGCATGGCGCGACGCGCGCTCGTGGGCGCCGCGTGGGCGCTCGCCTGGACGCTCGCGTGGGGCGGCGCGCTGGCGATGTTCGCGCGCCGTGCCGAGGCCGCGCCGCCGCTCGTGGTGGCGGTGTCGTCGGGACCGGTGTCGCTGCCCATCTACGTGGCGCAGGCGCGGGGGTTCTTCAAGGACGAGTGGCTGGACCTGCAGGTGCGCGATTGCGCCAGCGGCCGCGAGTGCTACCGGTGGCTGGCCGACGGCCGCGTCGACCTCGCCACCGCCGCCGAGCTGCTGGTGGTCACCAGCGACGCCGCGCACGGCGATCTCGCCATCGTGGCCACCATCAGCGCGTCGTCGTACCAGATCAAGCTGGTGGCGCGCCGCAGCGCGCGGATCGCCGAGGCGCCGCAGATCCGCGGCAAGCGCGTGGGCACCGTGCCGGGCAGCTCGGCGCAATACTTCCTGGACAACTGGTTGGTGTTCAACGACATCGATCCGGCCACGGTGACGGTCATCGGCCTGCCGCCCGACAAGCTCGTGGCCGCGCTGGCGGCCCGCAGCGTGGATGCGATCGCGATCTGGGAGCCGATCGCCTCGTCGGCGGCGCTCCTGCTGGCCGGCGACGCGGTCACGTTCGCGACGGCGCGCGTGTACACCCAGCACTTCAACCTGGTGGGCGCTCGCCCGGCGCTGGAGCGCCGCGACGCCGACGTGGCGAGGCTGCTGCGTGCGCTGCTGCGGGCACAGCGCACGATCCAGGCGGACCCCGACGTGGCGCGGGCCGTGCTCGCCGAGCGCCTGCACGTGTCCACCGCGATGGCGGCCTCGATGATGGAGAACCTGGACTACCGCGTGCGGCTCGACCAGTCGCTCGTGACCACGATGCAGGGCGAGGCGCGCTGGGTCGCCCGCAATGCCGACGGCCGCGCGAACGCGGACGTGCTGCGCGCCATCGATCCGGCGCCGTTGCGCCGGATCGATCCGGGCGCCGTGGGACTCGTCCAATGACGCTGCCGCACCTCACCGGAGAAGCGCGGCGCCTGGCCGCGCTGCGCGAGCTGGGCGTGCTCGACACGCTGCCCGAGGCCGCCTTCGACACCATCACCGCCACCGCGGCGCAGCTGTGCGGCGTTCCGATCGCGCTGATCTCGCTGGTCGACGCGCAGCGCCAGTGGTTCAAGTCCAACTTCGGCCTGCCCGGCGCCAGCGAGACGCCGCGCGACGTCGCGTTCTGCGACCACGCGATCCGCGGCGACGCGCTGTTCGAGGTGCCCGACGCGCCGCGCGATCCGCGCTTTTCCGGCAACCCGCTCGTCACGGGCGAACCGGACATCCGCTTCTACGCCGGCGCGCCCATCGTGATGCCCGGCGGCGAGCGCATCGGCACCGTGTGCGTGATCGATCGCGTTGCCAACCAGCTCGACGAGCACCAGCGGGCGATGCTCGCGCACCTGGCCGCCATCGTCGCGGCCATGCTGACCCAGCGCCGCCAGCTGCTCGACACCACCGGCCGCCTGGCCGAGAGCGAGCTGCGCGTGCGCCGCCTGTACGAGGCCACGCCGGCGATCCTGCATTCCATCGGCCCGGACGGCCGCCTCCTCAACGTGAGCGATCGCTGGCTGGCGCTGCTGGGCTACGAGCGCCACGAGGTGATCGGCCGGCTGTCCTCCGACTTCCTCAGTCCGGCGTCGCAGGCGTACGCGCGCGACGTGGTGCTGCCGGCGTTCTTCCGCTCCGGGCGCTGCGAGCGCGTGGAGTACCAGTTCGTGCGGCGCGACGGCAGCGCCATCGACGTGCTGCTGTCGGCCAGGCTGGAGCGCGACGAGCACGGCGGCAGCGCGCGCTCGCTGGCGGTGCTGGAGGACGTGACGGCCACGCGCCAGCTGGAGCGGGAATTGAACCGCACCCACGCGCACCTGGACGCCGTGGTGGACAACATGCCGGCGCTCGTGGGCTACTGGGATCGCGGCGGCGTCACCCGCTTCGTCAACCGCGATTTCCAGGCGACCGTGGGCCTGCCCACCGATCGCCTGATCGGGGTGCGCCTCGGCGAGCTGTTCTCGGCCATCGACGCCCAGGGCTGGAGCACGCTCGAGCCGCGCATCGAGGCGGTGCTGGGCGGCCGGCGCCAGGAGTTCGAGTGGGCGATGCTCACCACCTCGGGGCTGCGCCAGCTGCGCGTCACGCTGGTGCCGGCGGCGCCGTTCGAAGGCGAGGCCGACGGCTTCTACGGCACCTGGTTCGACATCACCGGCATGAAGTCGCTCGAGCTGCGCCAGCGCAGCAGCGAGCAGCGCTACCGCCTGCTGTTCGACAACCTGTCCGGCGGGCACGCGCTGCACGCGATCGAGGTGGACGAGGCCGGTACGCCGGTGAACTACCGCTACCTCGCGATGAACGCGGCCTACGGCGCCATGCTGGGCATCGCCGCGTCGAGCGCGGTGGGCGCGCGCGTGACCGACCTGATCCCCGGCATCGCCAGCGATCCGGCCGACTGGATCGGCCGCTTCGGCCGCGTGGCGCTCACCGGCGAGCCGGCCCGCTTCGAGCAGCACGACGCGGCCGGCCGGTGGTGGGACATCGTCGCCTATCGCCCCGAGCAGGGCCAGTTCGCGGTGATCGCGCACGACATCTCCGAGCGCAAGCGGCTGGAGGCCGAGGTGGCCGCGTTGCGAGCCCGCACGTCCTAGCAACATCGCGTCCCTATACTCGGCGCCCAGGACACAGCGCAGGAGACCGCCCGATGAATCGACCCCCCCGGATGTGGAGCCTCGCGCTCGCGCTGCTGGCGGGCCCGGGCGCGGCGATGGCCGCCATCGGCGCCGACGCGGCGCGGGAGCTCACGCACAAGTCGGGGCTGTGGGTGCAGCTCGAATCGCTGGGAAGCCAGGTGCGCGGGGGCATGTCCGACGCGCTGGACAAGAACGGGGCCGGGGTGTCCTCCGTGCAGCGCGCGCGCATGCTCGATTGCGCGCAGTCGGCCTTCTCCGCGGACGGCCTGAGGGAGATCGGCGTCGACACGGTGGCCGGCGCACTCGATCCGTCGGACGTGGCGCCGCTGCGCGACTGGTACGACAGCGCGCTGGGCCGCAGGATCGCGATCGCCGAGGAGGCGTCGGCGAACCAGATCCTCGCGCCCCAGGAACGCCTGCGCCGCGGCGGCGAGGCGCTGTCGGCGGGCAGCCCCGCGCGCACGGCGGCGTTGCAGTCCATCCTCGCCGAGACCCATTCGGTGGAGATCATGGCCGACACGCTCATCGAGATGGCCTTCGCCGTGCAGCAGGGCATGGCCACGCTCGACCCGGCGTCCACGCCCGCGGCCGTCGCCGACATCAAGGCCGGCATGGAGGCGCGGCGTCCGCAACTGGTGCAGCACTACGCGCAGATCTCGCTGCCGGCCTACGCGTTCACGTACGGCAAGCTGGAGGATGACGACCTGCGCCAGTACGCCGAACACCTGACCAGCCCCGGCGCCAAGAGCTTCAACGACGCGTCCGCGCGCGGCGTGGCACGCGCGCTCACGGCCGGCTCGACGAAGCTGGGGCGCTGCCTGAAGGACGCGGGCGCGAAGTCCTGAGTTGGCAATCGTCGAGGTTCTCTTTCGAACCCCATGTGACCAATGTGTGCATTTGCATCCGCAGTCGATTCGGCCGAGTCAACTGTCTACAGTCCTCGTGACCGACCCGCGCGGTTCGCGGTGATGGCTGGAGGTCAGGCAAATGAAGCAATTTCATGGTGCAACGACGGTCGTCATTGCTTTGCTCTGCGGTGCGGCGTCGGCTCAGACCTATGTCGATGAAACCAGCAACTACGGAAACTTCACGCGGCTGGCGGGCGTGGACGCGACCTCGATCCCGGGCCAGTTCAACTTCGTGGACGAGTTTGTCTTGGCGACCAGCCCGTACCTTGTCGAGTGGACCACGACCCTCACCGTGTATGGCCAGGAGGGCTCGGCTTCGAGCGGGGGAAGAGGTGCCCCCACCTCGACCTTCATCACAACCTTCCCGACCCCTCCGACCCTCATGTTCGCCACGCAACCGATCGACCCGGTGACTGGCTTTCCGATTTACGGAGCGCCGTTTCATGACGCTGGTCCTGCCGTGGACGTCAACGGTGTGCCGGTGTTCTTCACCTACACCCCCTACAAGGTCGGCGCGAGGTCCTATGGCCGGTGGACGATGAGTGCCAACCTGCCTGCGAGCGCCTACAACCTGCACTTCAGCGGTACCTCGTGCGGAGGAGCGGGCTGCAGAATCCTCGGGGACAGCTACGTCTACGTGACGAGCAAAGTGGTTGAGGTCTCGAACGCGCCGCCCCCGCCGCCCCCAGGCGGGGGGGACGATTGACGCCGTCGATCGCTGCCAATCTGCTTGTCGGATTTGCGGCCTGCGTGCCGCGGCTGTCGTCGGCCACAGGGAGCCGCTCGCGAGCGACTGTCAAGAAGAAGCGCGGCGAGGAACTTGTGCGAGCGCGAGACCTCCGAGCGATTCAGGTACTCGTTGCGATTGGCTCGCGAGCTCGCAGGCGATTCATCGGCGGCGGTCGCCCAGCGAGGAGCTTTCGTCTTGCAGCAGCTTGGCGTCGCTGCCGAAACAGGGTCGCATAATCGAGGCATCGATCCTTCTAGCCGGCGCCCATGTTGATCGCTCCTCCGGACAGCATCCGTCTCTTTGCCGAAAGCCTGTTGGAAGTGATGGCGATCAGAAGCGGTGGCGCAAGGCTCTACGCCATCGCCGCGGCGCCGGGCGCCGATGGCGGCCTGAATCACTATGCGGCGAATTTGCGCGGTGAGGTGCTGGTGCGTGGCGACGTCTCCTTGCTGGAAAGTCGGGTGCTCGACGAAGCGCCGGAGTTGCGCCTGACCACGCTGAGTTCCATTCCGTTCGCCCAGCTCGGGGCCATCTGGATCGCCGTCTGCGACGCTGACAAGCCGGGCCAGGGCCTGTTTACGCTTCCGGAGCTGCCGCCAAAGTGGACAGTCTTCACTGAACTGGTCCGGGACATCCTGGGTGGCGCGGCGGCGACGCTCCAAGCCACATGATGCCGCATGGTCCGCTCGGTATTGCATTGCGCTCCCGGAATGTCTCGCCGCGTCTCGCTCGCACATTCTGTCGCCGCCTTCGCGTTCTTCATGCTGGCGTTCGTGCTTGGCTGTCGACCTGCCGAAGCCGTGCGCATCGGCTTCCTGGCCGACCTGATTTCGGAACTCGGGGTCGGTGGACGCAATGGTGCCGAACTCGCCGTCGAGACGCTGAATGCCAGAGGCGGCGCCCGCTACGAACTCGTGGTCGCCGACGATCGCAACGACGCCGGGACGGCGCGATCGGCCGTTGCATCATTTGCGTCCCGAGGTGCGGCGTTCGTCGTCGGCCCCATGACGAGCGCGATGGCCGTTGCCGTTGTGCCGGAGGCCAATCAGCGTGGCATCGTGCTGATATCGCCCACGGCCACCACGGATGAGCTGTCGGGGAAGGACGACTTCTTCTTCCGTACCGCGGCCGACGCACCAGCCGGCGCGCGCCAGCTCGCAGACCTGCTGCATGATCGCGGGGCACGTTCCGTCGTCGTGCTCATGGACACCGCCAATGGCGCTTACTCATCGAGCTTCGGCCGCGCTGCCGCGGCGGAGTTCGTCAAGCTCGGTGGCGTTGCGACTGAACTCGGCTACCGATCTGGGAACTCGCTCGACTTCGCCGGGGCAATGCGCCGAGCCGACGGTCGATCTCCCGATGCCGTCATCCTCGTCGACAGCCCCAGCGACGCCGCCATCGCCACGGAGCACCTGCGCCGCGTCGCACCCGGCGTCGTCATCGCGCTGTCGCCCTGGGGCGCAAACATGCAGTTCGTGCAAATCGGCGGCCGCGCCAGCGAGGGCGCCATTGCCATGCAGGCGATCGACCTCGACAGCCCCCTGCCACGCATGCGCGACTTCATCGCTCGCTATCGGGCGCGCTTTGGCGACCTTCCGACGACTCCGGCAGTCCAGGGCTACGAAGCGGTCATGCTGGGCGTCGACGCGATGAGCCGGCGTGGCGGAGCCTCCTTGCGCGCCACATTGGCCGCGGCTGGCCGGTGGGACGGCCTCGACGGGCCGTTCTCGCTCGACGCCTATGGCGACGCGCACCGCGAACTCCACTTGACTGTCGTCCGGAATGGCCGCTTCGAGGCTTTGCGCCCGCGCCCATCAGGCGCAGTCCGTTCAGGGCCGTCAGCGGTACCATTTGCCTCGCTGCTACCGGGCACGCTTTCCAATATGCCACCCCTCGGCGACCTCTACGCCCCATGGCGTGAGACGCGCCGAGCGACCACAACCAACCCACGCGTCTCGTGAACCAGCGCTCTACCATGCCCGCCTCGCAATTCCTGGCGCCGACCTCTTTACGGGCCCTCGCGCGCTCGTCAATCGCGCTCCTTGCCGCGCGCTTGCTCTGCCTCGGCGTCGCCTATTACCTGACCGCGAGGCTGGGGTTGCTCATTCCGTATGTCGGAACGCATGTGTCGCTCGTGTGGCTACCCGCTGGGGTGGCGACGGCGGCCTACCTGCGATGGGGTAGCCGAATGGGGGTGGCAGTGCTCGTCGCGGCGTTCTCGGTCAACGTGCACGCCGGCGGTCCGACGTGGATGGCGGCCGGAATCTCAGTCGGAAACGCGATCGGCCCATGGCTGGCGACCATCATTCTCAAGCGCCTGTCGTTTGACTCGGCCTTCACACGGCGCAGCGACCTGGGGGTGTACCTCCTCGCGATTGCGTTGGGGATGGTGGTCACCGCGAGCAACGGCACGGCCTGGCTATGCCTGGCTGGATTGTTGCAGGTGAAGCAATGGGGTTCAGCCTGGCTGACGTGGTGGATCGGCGACACGGTCGGGGCGCTGCTGGGCGGCATACCGCTCATCGTCGCGACTCGCCAGTCGGCCGCGGAGTCGTTTGCTCGACGCCGCGGCGCCCAAAACCTGGCTCTCATGGCATCCGTGCTGGCGTGCGGCTACCTGGCATTCCTGACCCCTCTCGACATCGCACCTGTCTGGCGTGCCTACTTGCTCGCGCTGCCCTTGGTGGTCGTGACGATACTCGCGCTACGTTCCGGGATCCTGGCCTCCACCCTCGCAGTCCTGGCGATGGCGGGCGTATCCGCATGGGGAACGGCGCAGGGTCAGGGCCCGTTTTCCGGCCACGACACGCATTCGGGACTGCTGGGGCTTTGGAGCTACCTCACCGCGCTGGCGTGCACCAGCGTGCTTGTCTGCGGGCTTGCCGCCGATCTCCTGGTGAGTCGTCGAGAGTTTGTGGCGATGTTCGTCCACACCCAGGATGGCATTCTGAGAGTCGAACCCGACGGGCGTATCGGCGCGATGAATCCGGCCGCCCGGGACCTGCTGAGTTGCCTTCGGGGCGTCGCTTACCCGTCCCTATCCGATTTGCCACGGGGAAACGGCGTTGCGCTGTGCGCTTGGCTGGGCCGTCCGGACGCATCCGTCGATGGCCCGCATCTGCAACTCTCGCGGGTCGACGGTCCGCCGATGGTGGTCGAGGCCCAGACGGTGCATTTCCTGGATGCCCGGGGTCGCCGGATGACCCACATCATGCTGCGCAACGTCACCGAACGGCACGATGCCCAAGCGCGCATTGCCGCCAGCGAGCGGCGGCTGCGTGACATCACCGACAGCGCGCCTGCCCTGATCGCCGAGTTCGACATGCAGATGCGCTTCGCCTTCGCCAATCGGACTTACCGGGATTGGCTCGGCGTCGAACCCGCCGAGATGATCGGGCGCACGGTCCGCGAGGTTCTCGGCGACGAAGAATTTGCCAAGGCAGAACCCGGCATGAAACTCGCACTCCTCGGTGAATCTGCCGACTACCAACGCGTGGTGCAGAGCCCGGGTGGCGAGCGCCACATCTCCGTGCAAATTGTTCCCCGCACGGATACCAACGGTGCGGTGCTGGGCTACTACGCCTTGGCGAGCGACACGACGCAGCTGATGTTGGCAAAGCGAGCGCTGCGCGACAACGAGCGGCTTCTGCGCAGCATTACCGACCACCTGCCCATGCGCGTGTCGTATGTCGACTCTCAGGAGCGCTATCGTTTCCTCAATATTGCCTATGAACAGGCATTCGGACGGCCACGCGACACGCTCTACGGCAAGACCGTGCGCGAGGTGATCGGGGATGGCGCGTACAGCCAGGCAGGCCCCAACATCAAGCGTGCGCTCGATGGCGAGCCGGTTAGCTTCGACAGCGAGCAGACCACGCCCGAGGGCTATCGCTGCTACCACGCCACCTACGTGCCGCAGTTCGGTGACGACGGCACGACCGTGAACGGATTCGTCGCAGTCATCCTGAACACGACGGGCACCAAGCTCGAGGAACGCCGCCTGAGAGAGCTGAGCCAGGTCGACAGCCTCACCGGATTGCTCAATCGTGCAGGGTTCGAGCAGCGCCTGTCGGAAGCTTGCGACCGCTGTCGAGCGACTGGCCGCACCATGGCGCTGATGTGCCTGGATGTCGACGGCTTCAAACAAGTCAACGATTCGCTGGGTCATCACGCCGGCGACACGGTGCTTCGCGGCTTCGCAGCAAGGCTGGTCAAGGTGCTGCGTGCCGGCGACATCATTGCCCGGCCCGGCGGTGACGAGTTCTCGATCATCGTCGAAGGTTTGTCCGGAGAAGAAGCTGCGACGACCATCGCGGCGAACATCGTGCAAGCGATGAAGGCCCCCTTCGTGCTCGAAACGGAGCCCGTGCACATCACGACGAGCATTGGAGTGGCAGCTTTCCAAGCCGATACCACGGGATCCGCGCATGACCTCGCCCGGCTTGCAGATCAACAGCTGTACCGCGCCAAGGGCGAGGGCCGAGATCGCTTCTGCATCGCCACGCTTGGGTGAGCGGCAATTGAAATCGCGACCGGCCAGCCCGTTGCCCATTGAGTCCTGTTCGGCCAGCTGCCACTCGCGGCCGTCTGGTTTCGGGCGCTCCAATCCAGGCGGCGGTGCTCCGAGGCTCTGTGCCAGCTCGGCATCGTCGGAACTATGATCAGCCCGTTGAAGTCTTTCTGATTGGACTAGCCTCGTGCCACCAAAGCTCCTTGCCAGCCTCCTGCTGGCCGTGGTCGTGCAGGCAGTCTCCGCCGACAGCGGTGTTTGCGATAGAGCGGCCGAGCAGGCCGAAGCTGCCCCCATACTTCTGGTTCCTCGGGTCTACTTCGCGGTGGCAGGCGACGGGCGCCTCTTTTTCTATTCCGCGCGCGACCAAGCTTGTAAGTTGGCAGACGCGTTTGTGATCCCAGGCGACTCCCTGATTGGCTATTCGGTGTTCAATGGCTGGACTTCGGTCATGTACACCACAGCGAAAGGTGATCCAGTCCAGGGATGGGTGCGCAGCGGGCGCCTGCGACGAATCGGCGCGCTTGGCGTCGCCCAGCAACGCATTTAGTACGGTACTCGCGCCGCGTACGACAACAGCCGGGGCCAGGTGCAGTCGTTCGTAGTCGTCGGCATTGGAGGCACGCGGCGCCCGGTCCCATTGGCGAGTTGCAGACTCCAAAGATGCCTAACGTTCTCTCGTCCCTGGATGCCTGTCCGTCTTGCGGGAAGGCTGTTGCCGTGCGGCCTAAGCTGCTCTTGATCGACGAGGCCTGGGTTGACGAGCCGGGAAAGGATCCTCGGCTCGCGCATTTTGCGGATCTCCGTGTCGACGACATCAAGCCCGAACTGGTCAGCGATCGCCCCCTCGAGCAGTTCATAGAAGGGCTGTACTGCGATGCTTGCGGTCGCGGCTTCGTTACCGAGGACTCCTTGATGACCAGCAGTCGCAAGTTGCTCCCGCGTCGTACTCTATTTCCGCGCGCCGAGTGACCGCCGGATCGATGCTGGCGGCCATCACCTGTTGTTGACGTCTGCCCGCTTACAGGCTCCGCGCCAAGCTCGCCCACGTCGATGACGCATCTTGGTACCCCAATCCGGGGGATGCAGCCCGCGATATTGTTGGCGATGCTCGCAAGTGATAGTGGTATCGACCATCACCAACGATGCACGAAGCCAAGGGTCAGAACCCAGCATCGTGTGACCTCCAGGAGTTCGCGTGTCGCGCTTTCCCCGATTGATCTTCGCAATGGTGACTCTCGCGCTTGCTTCCAGCATCCGCGCCGATCCTCTGCCAGATCCAACAGATTTCATGGCAAACCTGACCGCATTTGCGGAAACGTGCGCAGCGCGGTTTCCTGAGATGAGCGACATGCCGGCCCTGCTGGCGGCGGGTATGAGCTCCGAAGACCGCAAGCTTTACGACGATACGCGGCGCTCGCCGGGGTTCGATGCGGCAATGGACAAGGCACGCGTCCAGCTCTCGGGCATGCCGAGTGAAAAGCTGGGTGACGCTTGCAAGATCATGCACGACGGCCTCAAGAAGTCCTGAGCCCGGCGCATGACACGCCGGGTGGAGTCTACTTTCCGTAGGCGGACGACTGCGATGGCCCGGAGACGACCAACACGCGTCGGTCGGCAACTCAGCACGGACCGCTTTCAGGCGCTGCGCTCGGTGCATCTGGAGTCTGCCGTGGGTCGTTCACCGACATGGCAAGCCCTCGGAATGCAAGCGGTCGCCGACCACAGCCCTGACGGGTTGGCCGAACAGGGCCTGCCGGGCAACCGTCGAGACCGCCTGGTTCCGCCAACTCGCTGACGGGCGGCACATGCCTGCGCCGGCAGCGCCCTCGACTCCTTGCGTTCATCCCAACGCGAAGGAATTTCGATGCCCGAGGTGGGTGACGAATCCGGCGGGGATCAGGCCTCGCCGGATGCCGTCTTGGTCTTGCGCGCGGGCCGCGCAGCCTTCTTCGCGGCGGGCTTGTCGGCCGCGGGCGCGGCCTTCTTCGCCGCGGGCGTCTTGCGCGCGCGGGGCGGCTTCGCTGCGACGGCGGGTGCCGGTGCTTCGGCAATGACCGGGGCCGGCGCGGGTGCCGGTGCCGGTGCTTCGACCACGCGCTCCGCCGCCGGCGCCGCGTTCTTGCGCTCGGCACCACCCCGGCCACCGCGTCCGCCGCGGTTGCCGCGACGCGGGCCGGCCTCGCGCGGGGCTTCCGGCTCGATCGCCTCGTCGGTGACGTAGGTGTCGGCGTCGGGCACCGGCTCGCCGGGCGGGTTCACGCCGCGGCCGGCCTGCGTCTCGCGGGCGGCGTCGGCGAAGCGCTCGGCGGCGTCGTCGTCCTCATCGGCGTCGAACAGCGCCGGCTGCGGCGCGTGGACGGCCACGGGCGCCTCGAAGTCGTGGCGGTCCGGCGCGCCGCGGCGACCGCCGCGGGAACGCGCGCCGCGGCCACGCGGCTCGCGGCCTTCGGACTCGCCGACGCGATGCGTCACCGGCAGCACCTCTGGCGCGGGCGGGGCCGACTCGGGGGCGGACGAGCCGCCCGAGCCCGAATCGCTGCCGCTGTTGCGGAACACGTAGGCGTTGGACTTCTCGTCGCGGCCCATCTTCAGGAAGCCGCGCGCCTGCATCTCCTCGAGCAGGCCGCCGAAGCTGCGGAAGCCGTAGTACGACTCGGAGAAGTCGGGCTTGCGGCGCTTGATGGCCTCCTTGAGCACCGACGCCCAGATCTTGCCGCCGTCGCCGCGTTCGGAATACAGCGCCTCGAAGGTCTGCAGCGCGAGTTCGACGGCCTTGTTCTTGCGGTTCTCGGCCTCGTCGCGGCGACGGTCGTCCTCGGGGTTGGCCGAGGGCTGGGCCGGGCGGCGGCTCGCCGGCGCGGGCGGGCGCGCCTCGCGGCGGCTCGACTGGCGGCCGCTCTCGCGCACCAGGTCGTCGTAGAAGATGAACTCGTCGCAGTTGGCGATGAGCAGGTCGGAGGTGGACTCCTTGACGCCCACGCCGATCACCTGCTTGTTGTTCTCGCGCAGCTTCGAGACGAGCGGCGAGAAGTCGGAGTCGCCGCTGATGATGACGAAGGTGTTGACGTGCGACTTCGTGTAGCAGAGGTCCAGCGCGTCCACCACCAGCCGGATGTCGGCCGAGTTCTTGCCCGACTGGCGCACGTGCGGGATCTCGATCAGCTCGAAGCTGGCCTCGTGCATCGGCGCCTTGAAGCCCTTGTAGCGCTCCCAGTCGCAGTACGCCTTCTTCACGACGATGCTGCCCTTGAGCAGCAGGCGCTCCAGCACGAGCTTGATGTCGAACTTCTCGTGGTGCGTCTCGCGCACGCCGAGCGCGACGTTCTCGAAGTCGCAGAACAGCGCCATGCTGGTGATGTCGGGGGAGGTGGCCATGTCGTGTTTCCGTCCGGGGAATGTTCTTGTGGGTGCGCGAAGCCTCGCATCATCACACGTTCGGGCGATCGCTCCAGGTCGAGCAGGGCGATGCCGCGAGGTTGGAATTGAAGTAGCGCGGGTCGTGGGTCACTTCCGCGCCCAGCCAGGGCGGCGGCTCGAACGCCTCGTCTTCCGACCCGAGCTCGATCTCGGCGACGACCAGGCCCGCGTTGTCGCCCTCGAACTCGTCGATCTCCCAGGTGGCGCCGGCGTGCACCACGACGCGGCGCCGCTTGCGCACCAGCGGGCCGTCGCACAGCGCCAGCAGCTCGCGCGCATCGGCCAGGGGGATGGCGTATTCGAACTCGGCCCGGGTCGCGCCGGCGCTGGCGCCCTTGACGGTGAGCCAGGCCGCGTCCTCGACGATGCGCACGCGCACCGTGCGCAGCTTGTCGCGGTTGAGGTAGCCCTGCACGAAGGCGGTGGCCGGCGCCTGGCGCCACGCGTCGCCGACGACCAGGAACTTGCGTTCGATCTCGATGCCCATGTCGTGCTTTCACAGTGAGACCCGCATTGTCGCGGCCCGGGACGGTAGAGTGGCGGCCATGAACAAGTGGACGAAGGACCACGTCGGAGGCGCGCTGCTGCTGGCGCTGGGCGTGGCGGTGGCGATCGCCGGCGTCGGCTACGGCCTCGGCAGCCTGCGCCAGATGGGCTCGGGCTTCTTCCCGACGGCGCTGGGCGTGCTGCTGGCGCTGATCGGCTTGGCGCTGCTGGCCTCCGGCCGCCGCGCGCCGCGCGCCGTGCCGCCGGAGCCGCCCGCCGAGATGGCGCACCTGGCCGGCCCGCTGGTGCAATGGCGCGCGTGGGGGTGCATCGTGGCCGGGGTGCTGGCCTTCGTCGTGCTGGGCGAGCACGGCGGCCTGGTGCCGGCGTCGTTCGCAGCCGTCTTCATCTCGGCGATGGGCGATCGCCGGAACACCTGGCGTTCCGCCGCCGCCCTGGCCGCCGGCCTGACGGTGCTGGGCGTGATCGTCTTCCACTACGGCCTGCATCTCCTGCTGCCGCTGTTCGCCTGGTAGCGGTCATGCACGACAGCCTGATCCAGCTGATGTACGGCTTCGGCGTGGCGCTGCAGCCCGACAACCTGATGTGGTCGGTGTTCGGCGTGCTGGTGGGCAACCTCATCGGCGTGCTGCCCGGCATGGGCCCGCTGTCGACGATCTCGATGCTGCTGCCCGTCGTGTCCATCATCGCGCCGGTGCCTGCGATCCTGATGCTGGCGGGCATCTTCTACGGCTCGCAGTACGGCGGCGCGATCGGCGCGATCCTGCTGAACCTGCCCAGCCATCCGCCGCACGCGGTCACCTGCCTGGACGGCTATCCGCTCACCCGGCAGGGCAAGGGCGGCACGGCGCTGGGCATCACGATGATGGCCTCGTTCTTCGCCGCCTCGGTGGGCATCGTGGTGATGATCTTCCTGTCGCCGATGCTGGTGCAGGCGGCCAACAGCTTCGGCCCGGCCGACATCTGCGCCATCATGCTGCTGGGCCTGCTGGCCGGCGCCACCATGTCGCGCGGCTCGCCGCTGAAGGGCGTGGCCATGACCGTGCTGGGCCTGTTGTGCGGCAGCATCGGCACCGACCCGCTGAGCGGCACCGCGCGCTACACGCTGGGCATCTCGGAGCTGCGCGACGGCGTGGAGCTGGGTGGCCTCACCATGGGCCTGTTCGGCATCGCCGACTTCCTGGTGAGCGTCAACCGCACCACCGTCAGCCCGTCCGACGCCCACGTGCGCATGCGCGACATGCGCCCGAGCCGCGCCGAGATGCGCCAGGCCTTCTGGCCCATGCTGCGCGGCACCGGCGTGGGCACGCTGTTCGGCGCGCTGCCCGGCACCGGCCCCACCATCACCACCTTCATCGCCTACGCGCTCGAACGCAAGTGGTCGAAGACGCCCGAACGCTTCGGCAAGGGCGCGCTCGAAGGCGTGGCGGCGCCCGAGGCCGCGTCGCATTCCAAGACCCAGGTCGACTTCATCCCGACGATGTCGCTGGGCATTCCCGGCGACCCCGTGATGGCGCTGATCCTGGGCGCGCTGATCATGAAGGGCATCCAGCCCGGCCCGCAGCTGATCTCCGAGCACCCCGACATCTTCTGGGGCCTCGTCGCCAGCTTCTGGATCGGCAACGTGCTGCTGGTGATCCTAAACGTGCCGCTGATCGGCGTGTGGGTGCGCCTGCTGCGCGTGCCGTACCGCCAGCTGTATCCGTCGGCGCTGTTCTTCATCGCGGTGGGCGTGTTCAGCACGCGCAACAACCTGTTCGACGTGGCCATCGTCGCCGCGTTCGGCGTGATCGGCGCGGTGCTGCTGGCGCTGGAGTTCCCGCTGTCGCCCATCGTGCTGGGCTTCGTGCTGGGGCCGATGCTGGAGGAGAAGTTCCGCCAGGCCACGCTGCTCTCGCGCGGCGACCTGTCGGTGTTCCTCACGCGCCCGGTGGCCGCGGGCTTCGTCGCGGCCAGCGGCCTGCTGGTGCTGGTGCAGGTGGTCGCCTGGCTGCGCGGCCGGCGGCTGGTGGCCGCTCCCGTCCAGTGATGCGCGGGTTCTCAGGGTCTGTGCGGTGTGGCGTTGCGCAACGGTTGTGCACAATCGATGGAAACGATCCCAAGCACGGAGACTTCCATGAGTTCGCTGCGCGTCTGGTTCCTGCTCGCCTGCGCCCTGTCTTCCGCGGCCGCGGGTGCCGCGACCGTGAAGCCCTCCGGCGCCTTCGGCACGCGCGCTCAGCTGCGCGAGTGCCTGGCCCTCGATGACGCGCTCAAGCTGCGCTCCAGCGGCCTCGAGTCCACCACCGTCGCGATCAACGGGAAGATGGCGGCCAACGAGGCCGAGGCGGCGCGCCTGGCGGACATGAAGAAGACCCTGGACCGCAGCGACAAGGCCGCGATCGCGGCGTTCAACCAGGCGGCGCTGGCGCACAACCAGCATGTCCAGCAGGCCGACGAGGACGCGTCCGGCGCGGAGGTCACCCGTGCCCGGCTCGCCGACGACAAGGCGGAGATGGACCAGAGGTGCGGCGCGTTCACTTATCGCCCGGCCGACATCGACGCCGTGGACAAGGAACGCAGGAAAGCGGCCGCCGCCGCGGCCTCGGCGCCTTGAGCCGGCTCCCCGCCGCCGCCATGCCGTTCCTGCGCCATTCGCTGTTCGTCCTCGTCTCGCTCGCGGCCGGCGCGACGGCCGGCGCCACCACCGTCAAGACCGGCAAGCCGGCGGCCTCGCAACCCGCCGCGCGCGCCTGGGCCACGCGCGACCAGCTGCGCGACTGCCTGGACACCGAGGCCGCCCTCAAGGAGCGTTTCAAGGGGGTCGAGGCGGCCGCCGACGCGCACGAGCAGCTGTTCAGCCAGGTCGAGGCGGAAAACACCAAGCTGACGGAGCTGCAGGGCCAGCTCGACCACGACAGCGACATCGCCGTCCGGGCGTTCAACGCGCTGGTCAAGGAACACAACCTGCACGTGAAGCAGCTGAACCAGGACGCGGCCGATGCGCGCCCGGCCGCCGACGCGTACAACGCCGACATGTCGGCCTACAACCACCGCTGCGCGTCGCTGGTCTACCGCGTCGAGGACATGGACGCCGTGATGCGCGAGCGCAAGAAGGCGGCCGCGGCGTCGGCGGCCTCGCGCTAGAAGCTAAGGGCCATGCGCGCGCTGTCGCCCACCCGCAGGCGTGCGCCCGCCGGGCCGCGCGCGTAGACGCCGAACACGGTCGCGCCATCCGCGCGACGCTGGCGCGACATCCGGGCCAGCGTGTCGCCCACCGTCGCGTCGACCAGGCCCGACTCCGGGTCGACGTTGGGCACCGGGCAGCGCACGCAGGGCGCGGTGACCTCCAGGCGCGTCGTCCCGTCCGCCCGCAGCCACTCGAGCGCGGCCACGCTCTCCTCGATGAACTCGACGCCGTCCTCGCCGGCCGGCCCCGACAGCACGATGTTGGGCCGGTAGCGCCGCGGGTCGGCGCCGGGGCGGCCGGCCGCTGCCAGCCGGGCGTCCACCGCGTCCACCGAGGGCGCGAACACCAGGTGCAGCGCGTTGCTGCCCTCGCGCGCGACGGCCGCGTCGCCCAGGCGCACCAGCCGCACCGGCGCGCCCGCCACCTGCGCCAGCCAGTCGGCCACGGCGTCGCCGGCGTCGGCGGCGGCGAAGACCTCGTGGCGCGCCTTCAGGTCGCTCCACATCTTCACCTCGCACGCGACGAGCTCCGGCGGGGTCGCCACCTCGGGCGCGCCCGGTGTGCCCAGGTGCAGGCGGGCGCCCGCCACGCGCGGGTGCACCAGCGCGAGCCGCGGGAACTCGCCCTGCCACGTGACCTCTCCGCGCGCGTTGACGATGGCCCAGCCGCGGTCGCCGAGGGCGCCGCCGCGCGCGTCCAGCACCAGCTCCTGCACGGGCACGGGCGCGCAGGCCTTGACGGGGTAGAGGTACAGCGCGGTCGCGGCGCAGGTGAGGCTGAAGTCGGCGATGGAGTCGGTCATGGCGAAGGGGCGGCGCGGGTCTCGCGGGGCGCCCACGCGCGACTATGCCCCAGGCGTGCTCAGGTACAGTCGAATTTCACACCTGATTCGGCGCCCCCATGACTGTTCGCGTTCTCACCGGCATCACCACCACCGGCACCCCGCACCTCGGCAACTACGTCGGCGCCATCCGGCCCGCGATCGCGGCCAGCCGGCGCTCGGACGTGGAGAGCTTCCTGTTCCTGGCCGACTACCACGCGCTGGTCAAGTGCGACGACCCCGATCGCGTGGAGGAGTCGCGCCTGGCGCTGGCCGCCACCTGGCTGGCCGCGGGCCTCGATCCCGAGCGCGTCACGTTCTACCGCCAGAGCGACATCCCCGAGATCCCGGAACTGAACTGGCTGCTCACCTGCGTCACGCCCAAGGGCATGATGAACCGCGCCCACGCCTACAAGGCCGCCACCGACGCCAACGCCGGCGGCGAGCCCGACGACGGCATCAACATGGGCCTGTTCTGCTATCCCGTGCTGATGTCGGCCGACATCCTCATGTTCAACGCGCACCAGGTGCCGGTGGGCAAGGACCAGGTGCAGCACATCGAGATGGCGCGCGACATCGCCCAACGCTTCAACCATCTCTTCGGCCAGGGCCACGCCCTGTTCACGCTGCCCGAGGCCGTCACCGACGCCGAGATGCAGCTGCTGCCGGGCCTGGACGGCCGCAAGATGTCCAAGAGCTATGACAACACGATCCCGCTGTTCGAAGGCGGCGCCAAGGGCCTGGCCGCGGCCATCGCGCGCGTGGTCACCGACTCGCGGCCGCCCGGCGAGCCCAAGGATCCGGAGGGTGCGCACCTGGTGACGCTGTTCGACGCGTTCGCCACGGCCGGGGAGCGCGCGGCGTTCCGCGCCGAGCTGCGCGCCGGACTCGCCTGGGGCGAGGCCAAGAAGCGCCTGCACGACGTGATCGAGCGCGAGATCGCGCCGATGCGCGCGAAGTACGAGACGTTCATGGCGCGCCCCGAGCTGATCGAGGAGCAGTTGCTGATCGGCGCGAAGAAGGCGCGTGCCATCGCCGCGCCGTTCCTGCAGGCGCTGCGCGAGGCCGTGGGCCTGCGCCGCTTCCGCGCGCTGGCCGCCGCGCCCGCCGCAGGCCCGAAGGCCGCCGCGGCCGCGCCGCTGGCCGCCTTCAAGCAGTACCGCGAGGCCGACGGCCAGTTCTACTTCAAGCTGGTGGGCGCGGGCGACGCGCTGCTGCTGCAGAGCGCCGCGTTCGCGCAGGGCCGCGACGCGGGCGTGTGGGTGGCGAAGCTGAAGAAGGAGGGCGCCGCCGCGCTCGCCGGCGCGCCGGTGACGCTGGCCGCCGACGAGGCCGCGGTGCGCGCCGCGCTCGACCGGTTCCTCGAGGTGGAATGAACGGCCCCGGCCGCGCGTAAAGATTCGTGAGCCTGCCCGCACGGCGCGGCCGAACAGGTGCAACATCACGGGTGTGGGCAACCGCCCTGGAACGGCGTTTGCCGGTTTTGCATGACATCCGGTGCCACGAGCACCAGCGAGGTTCCATCATGATCAGCCTTCACGCACCCATGCACGTCACGCGCCTCGTGTTCGGCGCCCTGGCCGTGGTCGTCCTGCTGGCGGCCGCCTCGGCCGTCGCGGCTTCCGAGCCCGTCACCAGCGACCAGTTCGCCCCGGGCTGGCAGGCCCACGCGAAGCCGCTGTTCAATCTCGGCCCCGCGATGCGCGTGCCGGGCCGCAACAAGTACATGATGCCGGGCATCCTGGCCAGCGGCGACTACGTGCTGGTGAAGCGCACGGGCGACAAGGCGGAGCTGATCAACACCGCCGTCGTCACCGTGCATGGCGGCAACGAGAAGCAGTACATCTTCCTGGACGCGGGCACCGGCCAGGTGGAGGCGCTGCCCGTGGCGGACGTTCCCACGCTGAAGACCGTGGGCCTGAGCCACTCGCGCTGAGCCCCGCGCGGCCGGCGGTGGCCGGCCCGGTTTTGGGTATGCTGGCGCCATGCTGCTAGACACCCTCGACTACCAGACCGGCGACTCGCCGAAGTCCACCATCATCATCCTGCACGGGCTGGGCGCGAGCGCGACCGACTTCGTGCCGGTGGCCCGCGAGCTGGACCTGCGCGCGATCGGCGCCGTCCGCTTCGTGTTCCCGTTCGCGCCGGTGCGCCCCGTCACCCTCAACGGCGGCATGTCCATGCCGGCCTGGTACGACGTCCTGGGCGTCGATCTCGTGCGCCGCGAGGACGAGGCCAGCCTGCGCGAGTCGGCCGCCGACTTGCAGAGGCTCATCGATCGCGAGATCGCCAGGGGCGTGCCGGCCTCGCGCATCGTGCTGGGCGGGTTCTCGCAGGGCTGCGCGATGACGCTGCTGGCCGGCCTGCGGGCGCCGCGGCGCCTGGCCGGGCTGCTGGGCATGTCGGGCTACCTCCCGCTGGCGGCGACCACGGCCGCGGAGCGCAGCGAGGCCAACCGCGACGTGCCCGTCTTCCTGGGCCACGGCCGCGCGGATCCGGTGGTGCCGTTCGCACGCGGCACGGCCACGCGCGACGCGCTGGTCGAGCTGGGCCACCCGGTGGAGTGGCACGACTACCCGATGCAGCACTCGGTGTCGCAGGAAGAGATCGCCGACGTCGAGGCGTGGCTGCTGAAGGTGCTGGCCGTCTAGCGGTCCACCTCGTCATCCTGTACGCAGCTGCAGGATGACCGGTTTCGTCAGAGCGGCTTCTTGGCCAGCTTGCCCTTGGGTGCCACGGAGGTCACCGGGGGGGTCGGACGATCGGATCCGGCGGCCTTGGGCACCGCGGCATCCTTCTTCGGCTTCTTGACGTTCTTGGTGGAGCGTTGTTCCTTGGACATGAGGTCCTCCGGCAGGTTGGTTGATGAACTCGGCCGAAATGGTAAGGCATCGCGAGGGTGTCGTGCGTTGCTCGACCATTTCTGCAGGCCGTCCTGCCCCAGGCAGATGCCCCTCAGTGCCGGCGACGTCTGGCCATCGGCGAAAATGCGGCGATGCCCAGGACCCCGATGTTCGCCCCGCTGCCCGATGGCCCGCTCGACGTGGTGGGCGACGTCCACGGCGAGCTCGACGCGCTCCATGCGCTGCTGGCGCACCTGGGTTACGACGGCGACGGCCGGCATCCCGACGGCCGCCGCCTGGTCTTCGTCGGCGACCTGTGCGATCGCGGGCCCGACAGCCCCGGCGTCATCACCCTGGTGCGGCGCCTGGTGGAGTGCGGCCGCGCGCTCGCGACGCTGGGCAACCACGAGATCAACCTGCTGCGCGGCGATCGCAAGGACGGCAACGACTGGTTCTGGAGCGAGTTCGGCGCGCGCGATGCCAAGTACGAGCCGCGCGCCCACCTGCCGCCCGGAGAGCGCGACGGCGTGATCGGGTTCCTGCGCAGGCTGCCGCTGGCGCTGGAGCGCGCCGACCTGCGCGTGGTGCACGCGGCCTGGGACGCGGCATCGATCGCGCTGCTGCGCGGCGCCGACCCCGCGCTGAGCCGCGTGGAGCACTTCCTGCGCTGGGACGCCGACGCGGAGGCGCTGATCGCCGCGCGCGGCATCGGCGAGGCCGCGCGCATCGAGTACGAGGAATACCGCGCGCGCCTGGTCGACCCGGGCCAGCAGGTGCCCATGCTGGTGGCCACGGCCCAGGTCGACGAGATCCGCCAGATGGCCAACCCGATCCGCGTGGTCACCTCGGGCATCGAGCGTGGCACGGCGCGGCCGTTCTTCGCGAGCGGGCACTGGCGCTTCGTGGAGCGCATCCGCTGGTGGGACGAGTACGCCGACACGGTGCCGGTGATCGTGGGCCACTACTGGCGGCAGTTCGCGCGCGTGGATCGCGCGTCGCTGGGCAAGACCGAGGAGAACCTGTTCACCGACCTGTCGCCCACGGCCTGGCACGGGCAGCACCGCAACGTGTTCTGCGTCGACTTCTCGGTGGGCGGGCGCTTCCTCGAACGGCCGCTCGCGCCCGGTGCCGTGCCGCGTTCGCGCCTGGCCGCGCTGCGCTGGCCCGAGCGCGTGCTGGCGCTCGATACCGGCGAGATGCTGGCGACGACGGACTGATCAGGGGCGATCGACCAGGATCGCGCGAAAGTCGTTGACGTTGGTCAGCGTAGGCCCGGTCACCACCGAATCCCCGAGCGCGCGGAAGAAGCCGTGGCCATCGTTGGCATCCAGGCTCGCGCGCGGGTTGATGCCGGCGGCCCACGCGCGCGCGAGCGTGTCGGGCGTGACGTGCGCGCCCGCGATCTCCTCCGCGCCGTCCACGCCGTCGGTGTCGCCGGCGATGGCGTGCACGCCCGCCAGGCCGTCCAGCGCCACGGCCAGTGACAGCAGGAATTCCACGTTGCGGCCGCCGCGGCCCGTGCCGCGGACGGTGACCGTGGTCTCGCCGCCGGACATCAGCACGCAGGGCGTGCCGAAGGGCTGGCCGCGCAGCGCCACCTGGCGCGCGATGCCGGCCATCGCCTTGCCCAGGTCGCGCGCCTCGCCCTCGAGGCTGTCGCCCAGGATGTGCGCGGCCAGGCCCGCGTCGCGCGCCACCTTGGCCGCGGCCTCCAGCGCGACCTGCGGCGTGGTGATCATGCGCAGCTCGCTGCGCGCCAGCCGCGGGTCGCCCGGCTTGACGGACTCGCCTTCGCCGTTCTCGAGCAGCCGCCGCACCGCGTCGGGCACGGCCATGCGATACCGGTCGACGACGGCCAGCGCGTCGGCGCAGGTGGTGGGGTCGGCCACGGTGGGGCCGGAGGCGATGTCGCGCGGGTCGTCGCCGGGCACGTCGGAGATCACGAGCGTCAGCACGCGCGCCGGATGGCACAGCGCGCCCAGCCGGCCGCCCTTCAGCGCCGACAGGTGGCGGCGCACGCAGTTCATCTCCGAGATCGTGGCGCCGCTGGCCAGCAGCGCGGCGTTGACGGCGCGTTTGTCGTCCAGCGTCAGGCCGGGCGCGGGCGCCACCAGCAACGACGAACCGCCGCCGGAGATCAGCGCGATCACGAGGTCGTCCTCGGTGAGCCCCGTCACCTTCTCCGCGATGCGGCGCGAGGCCAGCAGCCCCGCCTCGTCGGGCACCGGATGCGCGGCCTGCGCGATCTCGATTCGCTCGCACGACACGTCGTAGCCGTAGCGCGTGAGCACCAGCCCCTCCAGCGGGCCGGGCCAGTGATCCTCCAGCGCGCGCGCCATCGCGGCCGAGGCCTTGCCGGCGCCGATCACGATCGTGCGGCCCCGGGGCGGCGCGGGCAGGTGCGGCGGCAGGCACAGCGCGGGCTGGGCCGACGCGACGGCCGCGTCGAACATCTGGCGCAGCAGGGCGCGCGGGGCTGGGACGTTGCTCATGCGGTCATTCTGCGCGCGGCGCGGCTCACGGCAGCTTCGCGGCGGCTGCCGGCTTGTGCGCATCTGGCGAGTCGTCGGAGATGATCAATCCGCGGCGTATGCACCTGCTACCGGAGGCCGCCTGGCGCGATGACCGGTCTTGGAGCGCAGCGGTCGTTCGAACGCGCATTGGCACTGACAGCGGGCATTCCGGCCAATGCTGGATGCGATTGAACGTCATCCGGCCTGGTGCTCGGCTCGAGCGACCGTTTCGCGGTGTTGCGAGCGCCGGTTCTCGACCCATCAGCGACATTCGCGTCAATGAACTCGACGCCCTGAAGCGGACGTTCCCCCGGCGCACTACGGGCGAACACCATTTACTTGAACAAGGATCGACTCGTCGGGTTCGACGATGCGTAGGCTGCCGTCCATCCGTTCTTCAACCTCAGCGGCGAGCATTCTGACTTCGGCTCCCGCAATGAGCAGTCGCATCTCAACAACTGCGTTCGGGCCGTCATGCCGTAGCTGGCCAATCTCAATCTCGCCCAGAGGCAATTCCGACAGCACGCGTTCCCTGTAGATCGACAGAGGGTCGTCGGAGAGGCGTGGCGCAGTCAATCCCTCTTGCTTGACCAGGTAAAACCCATGGAAGCCAGTTCCATCCTCAATTTGACTAAGCAGACGGACTACGTCTCCATCTGCGAATTGCAGATCAAGGTTGCCTAGTTGCAGAAACGGAATTCTTTCGTCTTCCCAGAGCACACGGTCAAGGTCATGGCTGTCTGCGAGCGCCATTTCACTGCCTTGCCACCGCGTCACGACGCGGCCTGACAGTCTCGCGATTGGGATGAGATTGGAGGACATTTGATTGGATGCTAGCGCGCCCGGGAGCTGCCTTTTGCGATCTTCCGCTCCTGGCCGAACAATGACGGTCGAAGGCATGGAAGGCCTCTCTTAGCTCGTCGAGTTCAAGGTACCTTCCGGCGCCTCACCGTCGCTGACAGACTTGAATACGAATGCGAGAACGATCAAGGCGGTGAGCGGCATCAGCGGATTCACGAACGTCAACAGTAGCAACCAGTACGTCCTCCGCTTCATGGTCCAGGCGCACTCACCGGGCTTCGCACTCGCGAGCCTGAGTACCACCCAGGCGTGGAGAACGGCGACCACGAACAGGGCGCAACCCATCGTGAGCCAAACTGCAGGTGCCGGGTGGTTGTGCATCGACAGATCCTACTACTCCAGTTCCAGAGGTAACGAGACCGACTGCCGCAGAGCGGTCATTGGCGACTGTCTGGTTGTGGCCGTTTGCGGGTATCGCAGCACAACGACCCGCCTCCGCCCGCTTGATCATGGTCTGAAGATGACGGGCTTCTACTTTGCAATGGTGTCGGCCGGCGCCGGGAATCTGTTGCGCGGCGCCCAACCGTGGAGCGGTGTCGTACCGAGCGCCGTCGGGGCCTTGTTGATGGCCTGGTTTGCAATTCGCCATTGCCCGGCGCAACGCAAGAATCTGCCTGAGCCCCCGGCTGCGCTCGAGCCGTAGAACCTGTCCAAGGCCATCCGGATGCATGGAGCCGAGATCCGCTTCCATCGAGCCGATGCCGGCATGGTGGAGTGCCGCAAAGCCGTCGTTGGCGACCGACAGCAAGAGGCCGAGCCGGCCGCGGTTGCCGCGGGCGACAACCGGGAATCCTTCTGAGCATCCGAGGCCCGCTCTTGGGGATTGCCAGCTCGCGCAGGGACATCCAGCATCGCTGGACGCTCACCCTCGAAGCAGCCATGGCCAAGTCCCGCAAGATACTGCGCACCGACATCGACTCGATGGAGCTCATCGACGAGCTCGCCGCGGGCTCCACGACGGACGGTCGCGGCCTGACGCTCGGCGACGTGGCCGGCCACCGGCGCGATCGATACCTGGCCTCCTATCGGGCGCTGCACCTGGTCGGCGCGCTGGCCGGGATCTCGCTGCTGAGCGGCAAGAGCACCCTCCGCAGGATTGGCGCCGAGGTGCAGGACAAGACCGGCATCCAGGACTTCCAGGCCGCCCACATCCTGCCGTGCGATTTCGAGATCGACGGCAAGGCCGGCCTGCACCTGCTGTTCTTCTCGCCCATCATCAGCAATTGCGTCCAGGCGCGCCTGTTCGGGGTCACCAACGTCGTGCACCGGCTGGTCAACTATGCCGACCAGCGTTGCGAAGACCACGGCTGGAAAGCCACCTTCCTCGCCGCCACGAAGAGCGTCATGGAGGGGGCCGATGCCGACAAGATCTACAGCCAGACGCTGGTGCCCGGCTACAGCGCGGCGGTCGCACGAGCCCGCGAGGTACTGATCGCTGCGCTGCGCAAGGGAGAGCGCGAGGCGATGGACAAGCCGACGCTGCTGGCGCCCAACGGCGAGCCGGCGCAGCGCCGCGTGCAGGATTTTCGCGTCAGCGCCAAGGTCGGCGACCCCAAGGTGAGCGGCGTCAACAAGGGCGCGGTGCTGCAGGTCTTCGAGGAATATCGCCTCGGCGCAGCCGGCCTGGCGCCAAGCGTCTTCGCGCAGGCACGCGATGAGGCGCGCGGCTGGGCCGAGCTCGAACGGCAGTGGCGAGCCAAGCACGCGTGAGCGGTGGCATGGTGTCGCTGCGACGCTTTCACGGGCTCCAAGGAAGTCTGCCGTGACAGACGGCTTGCGGCCGGAATACGCCTCCCGCGGCCGGAACCACGCATCGCCGCGCCGTCGCGCGCACGTTACCATTCGATCCAATGCATAGACTCTTTTCACTCCAGGGGCAGGCAGCGCTCGTGACCGGTGCCGGCAGTGCATCCGGAATCGGCTTCGCGACGGCGAGGTTGCTCGCCGAGTTGGGGGCGCAGGTCTCGATCACGGCGACCAGCGCGCGGATTTTCGAGCGCACGGAGACGCTGCGCGCCGAGGGGCATGCGGCACACGGCTTCGTGGCTGATCTCACCGATCGCAGTGCGACGCGGGTCATGATTGCGCGCGCGGAGGAGGCGCTGGGGCCGATCGGCATCCTGGTGAACAACGCCGGCATGGCGCAGACCGGAGTCTCCGACGTGGACAGCCCCTTCCATGAACTGGAAGACGAAGACTGGGATGCGACCCTCGCGCGGAATCTGGGCACTTGCTACAACGTGACCCGTGCCGTGCTGCCGGGGATGATCCGGCGCCGCTATGGGCGCATCGTCAATGTGGCTTCGGTGACCGGCCCGCTGGTGAGCAACCCGGGGGAAGCCGCGTACAGCGCGGCAAAGGCGGCCATCGTGGCGATGAGCCGCAGCATCGCGCTCGAGGCGGCGCCATTCGACGTCGTCATCAACAGCGTGGCACCGGGCTGGATCGCGACCGAAGGCCAGAGCGACGACGAGGCGCGAGCCGGTCTTCACACGCCGTTCGGGCGCTCGGGCACGGCCATCGAGACGGCGGCGATGATCGCCTTCCTGGCCTCCCCGGGAGCGAGCTACGTCACGGGCCAGCTGATGGTCGTCGACGGTGGCAACTGTCTTCAGGAACGCAAGGGCAGCTGACGGATTTCGCGGTCGCGCCGGCCGACGAGGATCGGGGCCGCCGTACAGCCATCTGTTGATCCGACGACGCTGAAAACCCGGACAGCCCGGGAGCCGACTCGCGCGACCGGCAACTTCCGGCCGATCAGCGATGGCCATGGCGGCGAGGCGCCGGCGTCAAGCGTCGACCATGGCCTGCCGTCCCGTCTTCCAGGCGTCCCGTGCGGCAAGGGCTGGATATCCGATCTGCATGAGCACTGCCAGCGCGATTGTCCACGCATGGACGTCTGCGCGAGAGCCGACCACCGTCCAGGCGACGGGAATGGTCAAGGCGAGCAGGATGACCGACCAGGGTACGAAGAAAAGCAATGCTGTCTTCGCGCGCCGTTGCCACCACTGGCCGAGGCCGGGAAGCACGGCGGAGGCGATCGCTGCCTGGACGCGCGTCGGCCCCGCTGCGACGGATGCGAGGCCGCGCACGGTGTCCAGCCGTGGCATGGCTTGGCCATCGACGCTGGTCGAACGGAACTGTCGCACGAGACGCTCCACGGCCAGGGCCGACGTCACCGAACCGAGGATCGTCTGTCCACCATGCAGCGAGATTTCAAGCCAGCCGCCACTGCCAGCTCCGAGCATCAGCCTGGTGGCCGTCCCGATGGGCGCGGCAGAACCTGGTCGGGTCGACAGGGCTGATATCTGCATGAGGTCGAACGCGACGTCCAACCCATGATCGGTCCTCGTTGATTTGAAGATTCGCACGCGGCGATTGGTCCACACGACCCAGCACATGGACTCACGCGCGGGCATCAAGACCTCGAGAATGCGACTGCCTTCGGCCTTGGGCTCTTGTCGCATGAGCATGAAGGTCTCGACGACGTGCTCGCCTTCGGCCATCGGCAGCAGCGAGGACGACGCTGCGCGCAATCTGAACACGGCGACTGCGTTGAACAGCGGCTCGAACACCGGCAGCTTCGCCTTGCGTCGCGTGGCGCGCACGAACCAGATGCCGACAGCGGCAATGGCGGCCACAGTCAGGCCCGCCACGCGGAGCCTTGCATCCGGCGTGATGAGCGCGTGCAGCCATTCGCGCACGGGTCCGATGTGCAACGTCAGCCCGAACATCGCCAGGAGCAGCGCAGGGCCAAGGACACGCAGGGCCAGCCGGCCCATTGCGCGGCGGTCGACCAGCGGCGTTCCCAAGTGCGAGAGATCGAGTGGCGCGTCAAGGCCCCGAGGTGGCTGCGCCGCGCGTTGTGCGTTCAGGGCCAGCAACAGCGCGACGGCGAAGGCGGCGATCCCCGCCCAGAGGCTGGCCTGGTGCAGTCGCTGCAGGCCGGTCTGGTCGCTCGCGATCTGCCGCAGCCGATCCGCAAAGGCGGCGTCGCCGAACGGAGGCTGGGCCTCTCCCTGCGCATTCCAGCGACGCACGCTGAACGACGCGCCGTCGCTGGCCAGCAGTTGTTGGCCAACCCACTCGACGTCGTTCGGCTCGAACTTGCCGTCGTGCGCCAAAGGTACCTCGCCGCCATCGCGCCGGACCAGGACGACCCGACCCTCGATCATGCTGTTGCGATAGCGGATCAACGCGGCCATCGGGTCGCCGGCGCCGGACGTCGCGCGTGCCGGGCCGAGGAATCGAGCGACATCGTCGGACGACAAGGCCACGCTCTGCGCGACGGCGAGCGTCTTGCCGTCCAGACGCCGGAGCACAAAGCGGTTGGTATCCGTTGTCCACAGATCGTCACCCTCCCACCACAGGCCATTGGTGAAACGATAGGTGTCGGGCCCCGTGCGGGCCAGGTAGCGCCCCTCGGCATCGAACAGGGCCACGGCGTGACCGCCGCCCGTGGCGACGGCAAACCGACCGTCGGGGGCAAAGGCGACATTGATCGCATCGTTCCCATGGTCCTTCAGGTCGGCAGGCCATCGAGGTACCACTGCACGCGCAACGCGGGCGGTCGCGGGATCGAGGAAATACAGCCCCGGGTTGCCTCGAACCGTGGCGACGATCTGGCCTCCGGGGTGATGCAGCAGATTGGAGGGCGGGCCAGGTAGATCCGTCTCGCTCACCGGCAGGGCTTGAAGCACGTGCCCATCGACGGTGGCGCGCCAGAGTTGCTGGCCGACCCCGATCCAGACCTCGTTGCGCGGCGTGAGCACCAGCGCCCCGGGGCCGGTGATGGCACCTGCCTGGAGCCCGGTCGTCAATGAAACGACCAACAGCACGATGGCCGCCGCCAGGCTTGCGATCGCAGCGAACTTGCGCCCTCGTGGATTCATTCCTTCGACCTCTGCTGGCATGTCGGCGTCGGCAACTGCCGCACGCCGATGATGCCATTCACCGGGCTCCGGCCAGTTCCATGAGCATCCGTGACAGCAGATAGAGCCGCGGCACGACGCTCTCGACCTCGGCGTATTCGTCCGGCGTGTGGATGCCGCCGCCCACGATGCCGAAGCCGTCGAGTGTGGGGGTGCCGGCGCCGGCGGACAAGCTCGAATCGGCGGCACCTCCACTGCCCTCGAGCGTGAGCTTGCGTCCGATCTCGCCGTAGATCGCCTGCGCCTTGGCTGCAAGTTGGTCAGTCGCCGCGCTGCGCGGCATCGGCGGGAAGCCACGCACCAGCGTCGTCTTCACTTCCGTGTCGGGAATCAGCTTGTCGGCTGACACACGCGCAAGGTCGCGCTCCACCCGGTCGAATTCCTCCGGAACCGTCACACGCACGTCGGCGAAGGCGGTGGCATGGTCGGGGATGACGTTGGTGGCGTCCCCGGCCTGGAGCACGGTGACGTTGAAGGTCGTCTGCCTGGCGCTGTCGCCGAGCTTGCCGAGTTGCAGTACCTGGTGCGCCAATTCGGTGGCGGCGTTGCGGCCCGACTCGGGCGCGACGCCCGCATGCGCCGCCTTGCCCTTCACCTCGATCTGCACCGTGCCGCTGCCCTTGCGCCACACGACGAGACCGTCGGCGGGCCGGCCGGGTTCCAGGTTGAGGGTGACGTCATGCTGCCGGGCCTCGCGCTCGATCAGGGCCCGCGTGCCTTTGGAGCCGGTCTCCTCGTTGGTGTTGAGCAGGAGCGTGACCTGCCCATACTGCTGGAAGTCGAGCTTCTGCAGGATCTTCATCGCATACAGACCCATCACCACCCCGCCCTTGTCGTCCATCACGCCGGGGCCGTAGGCGCGATTGCCCTGGATGTGGAACGGCTTGGCGCGGGCGGTGCCGTCCTTGAAGACGGTGTCCATGTGGGCCATCAGCAGGATGCGCGCCTTGCCCGCGCCTTTCCATGTCGCGACGATGTTGTTGCCGATCGCCGGTGCGGCGGGGACTGTCTCCACGTTGGCGCCGGCCGCGCGCAGTTCGTCGGCAACGATGGTCCCGACCTGGCCCAGCCCGGCCTCGTCACCGGTGCCCGAGTCGATGTTGACGAGGCGTTCGAGCAGATGCAGCGCGTCGCCGCGATAGCCCTCGGCGGCGGACAGTACCTGGGGGTTCGCGTCGGCAGCGCAGGACAGGCGTGCCGCGCACAGCAGCATCGCTGCGAAGGGGAGGGCGAGACGGGATGATTTCATGCGGCACCTTTGAAGCGATGTGGCATTGCAGTCATTCCGCCACGCTGACCGGCAGCATCGTATCGCGCCGCGGAGCAACCGGAATCCAGGCGTGCCGAGTTCCCGATCCGCGCGGGGGGAGCGATGCACCCGGCTACACGATGCGCAGCGCGATGGTGGTCGCGGAGAAGACGATGGTCAAGCAGACCTCCAGCGCGGCGACCAGCGCGGCGGGTATGGCGATCCAGGACGATGCGCCGCAGGCGTAGAGGAGCGCAGATGAGCCCAGCGACACCCCCGCCAGGAGCGCGTGGACCTTGACATAGTGGGGCAGCCAGCGACGCAGCGCCTCGATGTTGGAGACGAACATCGCATGCTGCAGGAAGACGTCGCCGTGCGGCTCGCGTGCGATGCCAACCGGCAACAGGTAGCGCAACAGAAGTGAATGGCTCGACTGCATGGCCTGGGACGCTCGTTCCGTCACGCGGAGACTAGCCGACGGCGCGGTGGAGCGCCAGGCGGATCACCCAGAAACCGGACATCGACAGGGGACGGATGCGTGTCGCCCGAGGGCGCACCGCCGCCCGGGAATCGGAGCACCATTGCAGAGGCTGCTTCGAGGTGGAAAACGTGGAGGATTGCTCCGTGACGCTACCGTTCGCGAATCGCGCCGAGGCGGGTCGCCTGCTCGGCAGGAGCCTTCAGGCCGAACACCTGCAGGGGCCGCTGGTGGTTGTGGCGCTGCCTCGCGGCGGCGTGCCGGTGGCTGCCGAGGTGGCGCGCTGTCTGGGGGCGCCGCTGGATCTGTTGATCGTGCGCAAGATCGGCGCGCCCTGGCAACCCGAGCTGGCGGTGGCCGCGATTGTCGACGGTACTCCGCCGATGATCGTGATCGACGAAGACATCAGCGCGGCCACCGGCGCCGACGCCGCCTACATCGAGAGCCAGGCCGCTGTCGGGCAGCGCGAGCTCGAACGTCGGCGCGAGATCTATTTGCACGGACGCACGCCGCTGGCACCGGCAGGCAAGACGGTCATCCTGGTCGACGACGGCATCGCCACCGGTACCACGGTGCGCGCGGCGATGAAGGCATTGCGACGGCGTGGGGCGACAAAGGTGCTGCTGGCGATACCGGTCGCACCGCACGACACGCTGATGGCCTTGCGCGGTTCGTGCGACCACATCGTTTGCCTGGCCGAGCCACGGCCGTTTCGCGCGGTCGGAATTCACTACGTGGATTTCCATCAGGTGAGCGACGGGGAAGTGATGGCGGCGTTCGACAGGGGGCTGCAGGAATGAGGAAGGAACGCGCAGTGGATGTCCGCGTCGGCGCGGCGGAAAGTGCCGTCTCATCGAGAACCGATTCCGAACCGCGTGAATTCGTGCCGCAACTGGACCAGCTCCAAGTGAGATCATGCGGCTGAGGTCCATCCGTGCCACGCGTTCGCCGATCGAGGAACCGGGCAAGCAGAAACCGAGAGGGTCGGTGTATGAAAGTCAAATCAGACCGTGTGCCGCTTGCCGAGGTGCGGGATCTCCTCCACATCGGCAGCCCACTTCCGTTTCGGGTTCTCGACGCGCAGGAGAGACTGCTCCTGAACGAAGGGCAGGTGATCCTGGACGAGGCGCAGTTCGAGGCCCTGATCGAACGCGGTGCGTGGGCCGAACGCGCCAAGGTGGATGCGGAGCGCAAGGCACGGGCGGCCGCGGCCACGGCGCCCATCGTTGTGCAGCTGTCGCTGTTCGATCGCTGGGAGCGTCTGCTGTGGCAGTTCGACAAACTCGCGCGTGGCGTGGTGCGCCGAGAACTGCCCGGTGCCGATCTGCCCCCGTTCCTCGCCGCGCTGAGCGCGCTGGTCGACCGCGACCCGGACATTGCCCTCTTTCTCTGTACCCGCCAGGAAGATCACCGCTTCGCGCTCTACCCGTTGCGCCATTCGATCCACTGCGCGGTGCTGGCGACGCTGGCCGCACGTCAGCTGGGTTGGGACACGGGCCGCATTGACGCCCTGGGATGTGCGGCGCTCTCCATGAACCTGGGAATCCTCGAGTTGCAGGCAGTCATGGCCGAACAGGATGACCCGCCGACGAAAAAGCAACTGGACCAGATCCGCGCCCATCCGGAGGCGGCGGTCGCGCTGTTGCGTTCGGCAGGCATCGTCGATGAAGACTGGCTGAGCATCGTCGCCGATCATCACGAGCGCAAGGGCGGCGGCGGCTATCCGAGGGGCAAGGCCGAGGTTCATTCGAGCGCCCAGGTGCTGCGCGGCATCGACGTCTACATGGCCAAGATCAGTCCTCGCGCGAAGCGACCGGGTCTCACGCCACAACTCGCGGTGCGCCAGCTTTTCCAGCAAGACCCTGGCGATCCGCTGTCGATGGCGGTCATCAAGACGCTGGGCGTGCATCCGCCCGGCAGCCTGGTCAAGCTGCGCTCCGGCGAAATCGCCGTGGCCATTCGAAGGCCTGCGGCTGGCACCCACCCCCTGGTTGCGACATTGAGCGACAGAAACGGCAAGCCCTGCGGGGAGACGCATCGTCGAAACACGGCCGAGCCCGACTACGGCGTCGAGGCGCCATTGGCCAGTTCCAAGGAATTCGCGCGGATCATGCCTGAGCGTGTCTATGGCCTGGTGAGCGCGTGAGCTCCGAAGCGAGGCGCGCGTCGAGACCGGAGGGGTCTGGCTCCCGCCGGATGACGCTGCCCTGCGGCTGACGGCGTCGCGGGCGGGTGCCTGACCCCGATCGCGCGAGTTCCCGGCGCACGATCGGGGTCAGGCGCCGCCCCGGGATGTCGTTGGCGTTCCGGCCACCGATGCCGGGCGGAGCCGGACCCCTTGAGGTATCTTCCGAGGCATGAGCTACCGCGCCACGATCGGCCACCACGTCCACGGCTTCGCCGACCTGCGCGAGCTGATGGGCAAGGCCGGTCCCGCCCGCTCGGGCGACCAGCTGGCGGGCGTCGGCGCGGAGACGGCGCAGGAGCGCGTCGCGGCGCAGGCGGCGCTGGCCGACGTGCCGCTGGCCACGTTCCTGACGCAGGCGGTGGTGCCCTACGAAAGCGACGAGGTCACGCGGCTGATCATCGACGGCCACGACGCCGCCGCGTTCGCGCCGGTGCGCCACCTCACCGTGGGCGGCCTGCGCGACTGGCTGCTGTCGGACGCCGCCACGGCCGCGTCCCTGGCGGCGCTCGCGCCCGGCCTCACGCCCGAGATGGTGGCGGCGGTGAGCAAGATCATGCGCAACCAGGACCTGGTGCTCGTGGCGAGCCGCTGCAGCGTGGTCACGCGCTTCCGCAACACGCTGGGCCTGCCCGGCTCGCTGGCCGTGCGCCTGCAGCCCAACCATCCTACCGACAGCGCCGCCGGCATCCTGGCCAGCATCGTCGACGGCCTGATGTACGGCGCCGGCGACGCCGTGATCGGCATCAACCCCGCGGCCGACAGCGTGCCGCAGCTGGTGCGGCTGCTGCGCCTGCTGGACGACCTCATCGCCGGCCAGAAGATCCCCACACAGGCCTGCGTGCTCACACACGTCACCAACACCCTGCGCGCCATCGAGCAGCGCGCACCGGTGGATCTCGTGTTCCAGTCCATCGCCGGCACCGAGCAGGCCAACTGCGGCTTCGGCGTGTCGCTGGCGCTGCTGGACGAGGCGCATGCGGCCGCCCTGGCGCTGCGGCGCGGCCCGCTGGGCGACAACGTGATGTATTTCGAGACGGGGCAGGGCAGCGCGCTGTCGGCCAACGCGCACCACGGCGTCGACCAGCAGACGCTGGAGGCGCGCGCCTACGCGGTGGCGCGGCGCTACCGGCCGCTGCTGGTCAACACGGTCGTGGGCTTCATCGGCCCGGAGTACCTGTATGACGGCAAGCAGATCATCCGCGCCGGCCTGGAGGATCACTTCTGCGGCAAGCTGCTGGGCCTGCCCATGGGCTGCGACATCTGCTACACCAACCATGCCGAGGCCGACCAGGACGACATGGACACG
>JABCYW010000035.1 GCA_013289985.1 Betaproteobacteria bacterium
CCAGGCCAGCGCGAACGCGAAGGCCGGCGTCCAGTGCACGACCATCGTCTCGGTGCGCCAGGCCGCCAGCGCGGTGACGGCGAGGCAGGGCAGGAACTGGATCACCGAGCCGCTGCGCAGGTCGAACGTGGGGCAGAAGCGCTTCTGGTACAGCGTGCCGGCGGTGATGCCCACCAGCGCGAGCACCGCCGGCACCAGCAGGGCCGCCGCCGCGGGGCCGCCGCTTCCGGCCACCTTGTGCGCCACCACCAGGACCACGCCGGCCAGGCCCAGCGCCAGCCCGGCCCATTGCGCGGGACGCACGCGTTCGCGCAGGAACAGGCCGGCGCCGAGCGCCGTGAGCACCGGCTGCAGGCCCACCACCAGCGCCGTGACGCCCGCCGGCAGGCCCAGGCGGATGGCCGTGAACACGCCGCCGAGGTAGACGGCGTGCACCAGCAGGCCGGACACGCCGATGTGCAGCCACTGCGCCGGCGCGGCCGGCCACGGCGCGCGCGTGGCCAGCGCCACCGCGCCCATCACCCCCAGTACCGCGCCGTAGCGCAGGCTCAGCAGCGTGAGCGGTTCGCAATCGGGCAGCCCCAGCTTGGCGCCGATGAAGCCGGTGCTCCACAACACCACGAACAGCAGCGGGACGAAGCGCGCGAAGGCGCTCGCGCGAGGATGCGGACTCAAGCGCCGAGCACCCTCAGGATTTCACGCCCGTAGGCTTCGAGCTTCTTCGCGCCGACGCCGCTGATGCCGGCGAGTTCGTCCAGCGTGGACGGCGCCTGCTGGGCCATCTGCGCCAGCGTGGCGTCGTTGAAGACGATGTAGGCCGGCAGGTTGTGCTCGCGGGCCACCTCGGAGCGCCAGGCGCGCAGGGCCGCGAAGCGCTGGTCGCCGTCGGCGTCGAGCTTGATCGGAGCCGACGTGCTGCGTGCCGTGGAACCGCCGCTGGAACGCCGCGTACGGCCCGAGCCCTTGGGCGTCTCGCGGTGCTCGCGCAGCGTGACCGGCACCTCGCCCTTGAGCACGGCGCGCGCACTGTCGGTGAGCACCAGCGTGTTGAACTCGCCCTCGGACCGCAGGTGTCCCAGCGACAGCAGCTGGCGAATGACGCCGCGCCATTGCTGCTCCGACCACTTCGCGCCGATGCCGAAGGTGGACAGCGTGCCGTGCCCGTGCTGCGCGGTCTTGTCGGTGACCTTGCCGCGCAGCACGTCGATGAGGTGGCCGGCGCCGAACGACAGGCCCGAGTGCTGGCGGAAGCGGTAGACGGTGGACAGCGCCATGCGCGCCGCCTCGGTGGCGTCCCAGGTGGCCGGCGGGTTGAGGCAGTTGTCGCAGTTGCCGCAGGCCGTGCTCTGCTCGCCGAAATACGCCAGCAGCCGCACGCGGCGGCAGTCGTGCGCCTCGGCCAGCGTGAGCAGCGCGTCGAGCTTGGCGCGCTGCTGCTTCTTGAACTCGTCGCCGGCCGGGCTCTCGTCGATCATGCGGCGCTGGTTGACGACGTCGGCCAGGCCGTAGGCCATCCAGGCGTCGGCGGCCTCGCCGTCGCGGCCGGCGCGGCCCGTCTCCTGGTAGTAGCCCTCGATGTTCTTCGGGAGATCCAGGTGGGCCACGAAGCGCACGTCGGGCTTGTCGATGCCCATGCCGAACGCGATGGTGGCGGCCATCACCAGGCCGTCCTCGCGCAGGAACCTGTCCTGGTGGCGCCGGCGCACGTCGGCGTCCAGCCCCGCGTGGTACGGCAGCGCCGGGATGCCTTCGGACGTGAGCCACGCGGCGGTCTCTTCCACCTTCTTGCGGCTCTGGCAGTAGACGATGCCGGCGTCGCCCTCGTGCTCGTCGCGCAGGAAGCGCAGCAGCTGCTTCTTCGCCTCGTCCTTCTCGACGATGGTGTAGCGGATGTTGGGCCGGTCGAAGCTGGAGATGAACTCGCGCGCGCCGGTGAGCGCGAGACGCTCGCGCATGTCGGCGCGCGTGTGGTCGTCGGCGGTGGCGGTGAGCGCCACGCGCGGCACGTTGGGGAAGCGTTCGTGCAGCTGCGCGAGCTGCAGGTAGTCTTCGCGGAAGTCGTGGCCCCACTGGCTGACGCAGTGCGCCTCGTCGATGGCCACCAGGCTCAGCAGGCCGCGCTCGTCGAGCGACGTGAGCATGGCCATGAAGCGCGGGTTGGTGACGCGTTCGGGCGCCGCGTACAGCAGCACCAGGCGGCCGCTCATCATCTCGCGCTCGATGCGCTGCGCCTCCTCGCCGGTGAGCGAGGAATTGAGGAAGGCCGCGTGCACGCCCAGCTCTTCCAGCGCGCCCACCTGGTCGTGCATCAGCGCGATGAGCGGGCTGATGACCAGCGTGACGCCCAGGCCCGCGCGATGGCGCGCGATGGCGGGCACCTGGTAGCACAGGCTCTTGCCGCCGCCGGTGGGCATCAGGACGAGGGCGTCGTCGCCCGTGGTCACCGACTGGATGATCTCCTGCTGTTCGCCGCGAAACGCGCTGTAGCCGAAGACCTGCTGCAGGATGCCGTGGAGGTCGGCGTCCTTCGCGCCGCGGCGGCGGGCGGGGTCGGCGGCCACGCGCACGGCCTCGTTGGCCTCCGGCCCCGCGGGACGCGTGGTGGGCAGGGAATCGAAGTCGTAGTCGTAGTCGAAATCAGACACGGAAAGGGCCGGAAGCAAGGCCTCCATGGTACCCGGGACGTGTGAAGACGGCCGGCGCGAAAGGCCGGATTCCTCGCGGTGCGGTCATCCTGCGCGAAGTCGCAGGATCCCCGCTGGCCCAGGCGTGGATTCCGCGACTGCGCGCGGAATGACCGGGTCAGACCAGCCGCAGGTCGCGCGGCTGCGCGCCCGGGAACACCCGCTGCAGCTGCGCCGCGTCCAGCCCGTACATCCGCTGGAACAGCCCGCCGAACACCGCGCGGTACTCGTTGAGCACCGGCCAGTCGCGGCCCTGGTTGAGCGCGGCCGGTCCGGTGAGCGCCACCTGCTCGCCGTGCACGCCGCCCTTCACGCCGCCGCCCAGCACCCAGTAGGCGGTGCCGTGGCCGTGGTCGGTGCCGCGGTTGCCGTTCTCCTTGAACGTGCGGCCGAACTCGCTGATCACCACGACCACCGTGTCCTTCCACGCCGGGCCCATCTCGCGCGCGAAGGTGTCCAGGCCGCGGCTCAGGTCGGTGATGCGGCCGGCCAGCGCGCCGGTGGCGCCGCCCTGACCGACGTGGGTGTCCCAGCCGCCGACGTCGACGAAGCCCACGCGCACCTGGTCGCGCATCAGGCGGGCGATGCGCGTGGCCTCCAGGTCGAAGCCCTTTGGCGTGATCGCGTTGCGGCTGGCCTCCTGCATCTCGGCGGCCATCTCCATGGCCACCTGCTTCTGCGTGTCCAGGCCCTCGCTGACGCCGCGCTCGAGCGTCGTGCCCGCGTACATCTTCTGCAGCAGCGCGGCCTGGCGCGCGTCGGTGGCGGGCTTGCCGGTGCGGCCCAGGCTCGTGTTGGTGACCATGCGACGGCCCTGCAGCACCATGGGCAGGCGGTCGGTGAAGGCCATCACCCGCTGGTCGGAATCGAGCCGCGTGCCCAGCTCCTGCGCGAGGCGGTTCAGGAAGCCCTGCGTGGTGTCGGCGCGCGGCGCGGCGGGATCGACGTGCTCGCCGGGCAGCGGCAGGCCCAGCTCCACGCGATCCTGCGTCTCGAAGTGGCTGCGCGTGAGGTCGTCGATGCCGGCGAACGGGATGAACGCCACCTCGCCGGCCTGGATGCGCGGATACAGCGTGGACTGCAGCGCCGGCATCAACGCCCAGTCGGCGTCGAACGCGAGCGCCGCGTCCTTGGCGGCGCCGGGGCGCGCGATCGCGATGTTGGGGCGCGACTCGGCGTAGAACGAGGTCTGCGGCACCAGCACGTTGCAGGCGTCGTAGGCGCCGCGCAGGAAGACCACCAGCAGGCGGGTGTCCAGCGTCGAGCCCGCGGGCGCGGCCCAGGTGCGCGTGGCGTTCAGCGACAGGCCGCCGGCGAGGGCCGCGGCCGCGCCGGCGTGCAGGAAGTGGCGTCGTTGCATGGTGCGTCCCCCGGATCAGTTGCGCATGAATTCGGGCGACACGACGGCCACCCACGCCCAGTCGCCCGGATGGGCCTGCAGCGTCTCGAACAAGGCCTGGCGCGTGGCCTCGGATTCGCGCGGCGCCTGCGTGCGCAGCCACGCCGGGCTCTCGACCCGCGCCTTGGGCAGCGGCGCCGGCGGCGTCAGGCCGTCCACGCGGAACAGCCCGCCGTTGCCATTGCCGTTGCCGCCCACCAGGTTCTTGGCGACGTCGAAGCGCGCGGTCATCTGGCCCGGGCTGGCCCACGCGGCCTCGCGCATGGACCAGCCGTCGGGCGTCTCGCGGCCGAAGGGCGGCTCGCCGAGCTGGCGGATCGCGTTGAGCATCGGGCCCGGATTGACCACCACGTTGCCGTCGTAGGCCAGGCGCGTGGCCGACACCACGTATTCCCACGGATCCTTGAAGTGCTGGCCCAGCGACGCGTCGTACTCGGGCGAGGTGAGCAGCACCTTCATCACCTCGGCGATGTCGCCGTCGGTGGCCAGCCAGCGCCTGGCCATGCGGTCGACCAGCGCCGGCGGCGGCGCGTCGGCCACGAAGTACTGCGCCAGCTGCGCGCTCACGTGGCGCGCGGTGGCCGGGTTGCGCGACAGGCGGTCGAGGATCAGGTGCACCTCGGCGATGCCGGCCGACGGCACCTGCTGGCCCTGGACGAGCTTGGTGCCCTGGTCGTGGCGGTTCGGGTTGAATTCGAGCGCGCCCGTGTGCAGGTACTGCGCCTGCAGCTGCGGCTTGACCTTGGCGTCGCCGGCCTCGATGCGGATGCCCAGCCCGGTGAGCACGCGCGCCATCTCCTGCACGTCCGCCTGCGAGTAGCCGCCGTCCACCCCCAGCGTGTGCAGCTCCATCAGCTCGCGGGCGTAGTTCTCGTTGATCTGGCCGGCGGCGTTGCGCTCGTTGTCGAGGTAGCGCAGCATGGCCGGGTGCATGGCCGAGGCCTCGAGCAGGTCGCGGAACTTGCCGAGCGCGTGCGCACGCAGGGTCGCCTCGTAGTCACCCGCGAACAGCCGCAGGTTGGCCTTGCCCTGCGCGATGCTGAAGTGGTTCACCCAGAACCACACGAGGCGCTCCTGCACCTGGTTGGGCGAATTGGCGGCGAGCAGCAGCCAGCGTTGCGCGGCCTCGTCCGCCTGCACGTTCAGGCCCTTCTGGTAGGCCTGCTGCGCGGTCTTCTTCTGCTCGTCGTCGGCCACGGTGTCGGCCGACTTCTTCGCCGTCACGTCCTCGCGCAGGCGCGCCACCAGCGGCTCGCGCACGATCTTCATCTGGGCGATGCGGTCGTTGACGGACTCGGGCAGCGTGAACGGCTTCGGGTGCAGTTGCTCGTCGACCCAGCGCGCCCAGCCCAGGCGGCCCACCTGCTGCAGCGAGAGCGCGTCGACGCCGAACGTGGCGCGGTCGATGCGCTGGGCGTCGAGCGTGCTCACCCGCATGGCGTCGGCCTCCTGGTGGACGTCGGCGCGCACGATCACCGGCGCCGGCCCCAGCACGGGCGCGGCCGCGTTCGTCGGGGCCGGCGGCGTGCCGCAGCCGACCAGCGCGGCCGCCGCCAGCGCGCCCGCGGTGGCGCCGGCGAACGTTCGCGTGCGCAGGACGGATGGATGTGTTTTCATGTGATGGGGCGGGGCCTCTTTGCAGATCAACGGCCGATCACGGCGATCGGTTGATAGGGATCGCCGCGAGGCAGGGTAAAGGTGTGTGTCGCAGAATGGCTTGCACGACCCTGAACCCGAACGCAACTCGAAACGGGAACGCCATGACCGACAAAGCCGAAGAACTCCGAGCCAAGCTCATCCGCAACTTCAACGAGGTGCCGCTCACGCGCGACGTGCGCGAGCCGCTGTACGACGGCATGGGCGCCCGCCTGGCGCGCGGCACCGCCGCGCTCAAGCTGGGCGCCAGCATCGACGTGCTGGAACCGGGCAAGCGCGGCTGCCCCTACCACCTGCATCACGCGCAGGAGGAGATGTTCATCGTGCTGGAAGGCCACGGCACGATGCGCGTGGCCGGCGAGATGCTGCCGGTCAAGGCGGGCGACATCGTCTTCGTGCCGCCCGGGCCGGAATACCCGCACCAGATGATCAACACGTCGGACGCGCCGCTGAAGTACCTGTCGATCTCCACCAAGGACGTGCCGGAGGTGGTGGAGTACCCGGATTCCAACAAGGTGCTGACGAACGCGCGCGTGGCCGGCAACGATTTCGGCTTCGCGCGGATGAGCCGGCTCGACACCGACCTCGACTACTGGGACGGCGAGCCCTGAAACACGTTCTGCGCGCCTTTCGGGGGGAAACCTGCGCATCGGCGCGGGCCTCCGCCGCGGTCGCCTTGGCATAATCGAGGCTCACAGTAGCCGCCACCCTGGCGGCCGGCCACGGGGGAGCCGTCCCCCACATTTCCTGGAGCACGCACATGGCGTCAGTCAACAAGGTCATCCTCATCGGCAACTGCGGGCGCGACCCGGAAGTTCGCTACACGCCCAGCGGCACCGCCATCTGCAACGTCTCGGTGGCCACGTCCAGCCGCCGCAAGGACAAGGCCAGCGGCGAAAGCATCGAAGACACCCAGTGGCATCGCGTCACCTTCTACGACCGCTTGGCCGAGATCGCCGGCGAGTACCTGAAGAAGGGCAAGCCGGTCTACATCGAGGGGCGCCTGAAGTACGGCAAGTACACCGACAAGGACGGCATCGAGCGCAACACGGTCGACATCGTCGCCGAACAGATGCAGATGCTGGGCGGCCGCGATTCCGGCGGCGAGGAGGGCGGCGGTGGCAGCGGCGGCCGCTACCTCGCCCCGCGCGACGGCGTCGACGGCAACGAGGATCGCAACACCCGTCCCGCCGCCCGCCCGGCCCCGGCGCCTTCGCCGCGCCCCGCGCCGAAGGCCTCCACGGGCTTCGACGACATGGACGACGACATTCCGTTCTGATCGGCGATGCCGGCTCGGTGAAAGTCAAAGGCCCTGCGGATCACTCCTCGGGGCCTTTTTGTTGCCGATGAGCCGGCGGCGGGCCTTTCATGGCCGCGTCCGCGGTGCCGCCGCGCCGCGATTCCTCGCTCGTCTCAGGCCAGCGCGACCCACCCGGGCAGCCGCCCGAACCACGGCCGCGCCTGCTCCAGCTGCGCCGCCAGCTGCAGCAGCCGGTCCTCGCGCCCGAACGGCGCCACGAACTGCACGCCCAGCGGCAGGCCGTCGGCCGTCCAGTGCAGCGGCACGCTCATCGCCGGCGTGCCGGTGAGGTTGGCGAGCTGGGTGAAGGGCACGTATTGCAGGCTGTCGGCGGCGATCTTGTCGACGGTAGCCGCCAGCAGCCCGCTGCGCGCGAGCAGGCCCAGCAGGCCCGTGCGATCGAGCACGTCCAGCACGGCCTGCTGCGCCTTGGGCGGGTCGCCCGCGCCGTGGCGCACGGGCGGGTGCGCGAGGGTGGGCGTCAGCAGCAGGTCGTGGCGCTGGTGAAACGCGGCCAGCGCGCGGGCGTGCTGGTTCCACTGCGCGAGGTGGGCGGTGAGCGTGGACGCCGACGTGGCCTTGCCCAGCGTCTCGAGGATGCGGGTCATCAGCTCGAACTCGCCGCGCTTCGCGCCCACCGCATAGGCGCGCGCCATCGCGGCGGGCACCTGGCCGAAGTAGATGTGCAGGTAGTTCTTCGCCAGCAGCGCGCCGTCGATGGAGGGCGCCGCCTCCTCCACCTCGTGGCCCAGCGAGGCGAGCAGCGTCACCGCATCGCGAACGGCCGCCACGGCTTCGGGGTGCACCGGCGTGCCCAGCGGCGAGGCCGTGGTGAAGCCGACGCGCAGGCGTCCCGGCGCTTGCCGCATCGCGTCGGCCCAGGGTTGCGCGGGCGGGGCGATCGCGTAGGCGTCGCCGGGCTCCGCGCCCGCGATCGCGTCGAGCGCGCGGGCGGTGTCGCGCACGCTGCGCGAGATCACGCCTTCGCTGGACGCGCCGAACCAGGCCTCGCCCATGCCCGGGCCGCACGAGACGCGACCGCGCGACGGGCGCAGGCCGAAGAGGCCGCAGCAGGCCGCGGGGATGCGGATCGAGCCGCCCCCGTCCGCGGCCGCGGCCATGGGCACGATGCCCGAGGCGATCGCCGCCGCGGCGCCGCCGCTCGATCCGCCCGGCACGTGCTCGACGTTCCACGGATTGTTGGTGCGGCCGTTGGCGAGCGAGTCGGTCACGGCCTTCAGCGCGAACTCCGGCAGGTTGGTCTTGCCGAACACCACCAGGCCGGCGTCGCGGTAGCGCCGCACGACGTGCGCGCTGTCCGTGGGCACGAGGCGTTGCATGCCGGCGCTGCCGTAGCCCGTGGGCACGCCGGCGACGTCCTGCACGCCGTCCTTGAGCAGGAAAGGCACGCCCGCGAACGGGCCGGTGAGCGGCGGCCCGGCCAGCTGGGCGCGCGCCTCGGCCTCCATCGGGCGGCAGATCGCGTTGATGCGCGCGTGGGTACGTGCGCCCTGCGCGATGGCGATGTCCAGCAATTCGGCGGCGCTGACCTCTCGCCGTGCGACGAGCGCGGCCAGTTGGGTGGCGTCGCACGCCAGGTATTCGGTGAATTTCATGCGCCTGGGCGGCTCAGAACCTGTGAACGAATCCCGCGCGCCCGAGCGGCGCGCCAAAACGTGTCCGATCAAGGCGCAAAGCGCAGACGTAGCTCGGGCTACGGCGAGCATTTGCAACGCAGAGCGGGCGCGTTTTGGCGGGACGAGCGGGTGTGTGGGATTCGTTCACAGGTTCTCAGCGGCCCGCGCGGTCGACGCCGAAGCGGAACACCAGCGCCACGTCCACCACCGGCGCGTCCAGGCCGCCGTGCACCGACTTGATCTTGCCGGCGCCAATGCGCAGCGAGAGCGAGTCGGTGAGCGCCGCGTCCGCGTAGGCCCGGGCCTGCACGATGGCGCCGCCCTGGGTGTCGACGCCGCCGCCGCCCGCCGCGCCGGCCAGCGCCTCGGCGCCCAGGCGCAGGCGTGGCGTCACCGGCAACTGCGCGCCCAGGCCGAACAGGCCCACCGAATAGGCGCCGGCGCCGCCGGCGTACGCGCTGTGCGCCTGGCCCGTGACGTAGACATTCGGCGTGACGAAGCGGTTCACCTGCAGCACCACGGCCTCCAGCGGCCGCGCGCCGCCGTCCTTGCGGGCGGCCCGGTAGCGCTCCACGCCGGCGCCGAATTCCATGCGCGTGGGCGTGCCCGGCCGGGTGTTGGACCAGTCGCCGAGGTCGGCGGCCGGCACGTCCAGCGACCAGTTCAGCGAGACCGCCGCGGTGGCCGCCTTGTAGTGGCCGCGGGGAGCGTCCACCACGCCCAGCTCGGCCCCGATGCCCAGCGTGTCGGTCAGGCGCAGCGTGGCGCCGGCGGCCGTCTTCAGCAGGATGCCGCCGCCGGTGTTGACGTTGCCGCCGCCGCCCAGGCCGGCCGAGGCGCGCACGCCCAGGCTCAGCCGGTCGCCGATGACCGGCCAGCGCAGCCCGGCGGTGCCCAGCACCTCGGCATAGCCGGCCACGCCGCCGCTCGCGGCGCCGGCGGTCTCGATGCCGGCCCACAGCGGGCCGTCGACGATGCGTTCGGCGCGCAGGCCCACCAGCCCGATGCGCTGGGTCAGCGGCTGGCCGGAGGTGGTGAGCGAGCCGCGCGGCTTCGCCATCGTGACCATGGCGTCGATGTGATCGAAGCCCAGGCCGGTGGCGCTGCCGTCGGTGGCCGTGCCGCTGAACGCCGCGGGCCGGTAACGGAACGAGGAGTCCACGTTGATCATCCAGCCGACCTGGTTCGAATTGATCTGGCCGCTGGGAAACCACACCTTGGACCAGGTCGGGCCCGTGTAGAAGCCGGGAAAGCGGAACACGAGGTCCAGGTGCGGGCGCAGCATCAGGCCGCCGCCCACCGGTGCCGCCGCGCCGCCGCCGCCGCCCATGAAGACGCCGGCGTCCACCGCCAGCCAGTCGCTGAACGGATGCGACCAGGCGCCCTCGAAGCCCGGCACGAACAGGCCGCCGCGCTTGCCCGTGGCGGCCCCGTAGGCGCCCGGGCCCACCCACCACTCGCCCCCCACGTTGAGCAGCTCGGTCAGGCCCGCCAGGCCCATGCGCTCGCCCCCGGGCAGGTGCAGGCGCTCGCCGCCCAGGCGCACGCGCGCGTCCAGCACGCGCAGCGGCGCGCCGCCGGCGGCGGGGCCGGGATCGACGGACGGTGCGCCCTGCGCCTGCGCGCCGGTCGCTTGGAGCGCGAGGCCGCAGGCGATCGCAACAGGGGCCAGGCGCGTCAGCGCGGGAAATTCAGGACGCATGGGAGGGCGGACACCGCAGGACGAAAGGCGCGATCTTAGCGGGCCCGGCCCCTCGTCTTCAATGCATCAGCAGATGCGGCAGCCACAGCGACAGCGTGGGCCAGTAGGTGACCAGGATCAGGAAGCCGATCATCGTGAGCAGCCACGGCCAGACGGCCACCGTCAGCTCCGAGATGCCCATCTTCGTGATGCCGGAGGCCACGTACAGGTTCAGCCCCACCGGCGGGTGGCACATGCCCACCTCCATGTTGACGGCCATCAGGATGCCCATGTGGATCGGGTTGACGCCCAGCTTGACGGCCATCGGGTACAGGATGGGCGCCATGATCAGCACGATGGCCGACGGATCCATGAAGTTGCCGGCCACCAGCAGGATGATGTTGACCAGGAACAGGAACACGATCACGCCGAAGCCCTGGTGGGTCATCCACGCGGCCATCGCCTGCGGGATCTGCTCGGACGTCAGCAGGAACGAGAACAGCACCGCGTTCGTGATGATGTAGAGCAGCATCGAGCTCATCGCCGCCGCGTTGCGCAGGATGGCGGGCACGTGCGAGATCTTCATGTCCTTGTAGATGAACACCGAGATCGCGAACGAGTACACGGCGGCGATGGCCGCGGCCTCGGTCGGCGTGAACATGCCCGAGTAGATGCCGCCCACCACGATGACGATCAGCGCCAGGCCCCACGAGGCATCGCGGAACGCCTTCCAGCGCTCGCCCCACGACGCGCGCGGCATGCGCGGGTAGTCGTACTTGCGGGCGCGGAACCAGGTGGTGACGCCCAGCAGCGTGGCCAGCACCAGCCCCGGCACCACGCCGGCGATGAACAGGTCGCCCACCGACGCGGTGGCCACCGGCTCGTCGTGCGGCCCGGTGGCGCTCATGCCGGTGGTGGCGATGGAGAAGATCACCAGGTTGATGGACGGCGGGAACAGGATGCCCAGCGCGCCCGACGTGGTGATCACGCCGGCCGAGAAGCGCTTCGGATAGCCCGCGGCCTGCATCGCCGGCATCATGATCGTGCCCACCGCCACGACGGTGGCCACCGACGATCCCGAGATCGCCGCGAACATCGCGCAGGCCAGCACGGCCGCCAGGCCCAGGCCGCCGTACAGGTGGCCCACCATCGTGGCGGCGAAGTGGATCATCCGCTTGGCCGCGCCCCCGTTGGTGAGGAAGTTGCCGGCCAGGATGAAGAACGGGATCGCCATGATCGGGAAGCTGTTGAGCCCCTCGAACAGCTTCAACCCCACGCTGGCCATCGGCACGTCGCTGAGGAAGAAGAAGAAGCTCATGACCGTGAGGCCGAGCGCGATCGAGATCGGCATGCCCGTGAGCATCAGCACCACGAGCAGCGAGAAGATGATGAGCGCGCTCATTTCGTGATGCTCCCTTCGGGCGTGGGCTCGTAGTTGTCGACGTCTTCCAGGCCTTCGACGTGCGCCACCTCATGGTGCGGCAGCTCGCCGGTCTTCACGAACCTCACGAGCACCTGCAGGAAGCGGAAGCACATCAGGTACGACGCGAGCGGGATGGCCAGGTACTCGATCCACACGGGCAGCTCGAGGTCGGGCGTCGTCGCGCCTTCGGACAGGTCGCCCACGTTGCCGCCCAGGTGGGCGAGCCACGCGTAGTGCATGCCGTCGTCCCAGACCAGCACCGCGCCCATCGTGCCGATGACCGCGGTGAACAGCGCGCCGCCGCACAGGCCGAAGATGGTGAGCCAGCGCGCCTGCGGCGGCGGCAGCGCGCGCACGAGCACGTCGACGCCCACGTGCGTGCCGTGGCGCACCCCGTAGGCGGCGCCGAACTTGGCCATCCAGATGAACATGTAGATGCACAGCTCCTGCGCCCAGCTCAGGTTGATCTTGAGCAGGAAGTCCTGGACGAATCCCAGGAAGGCGGGGTAGTGCCAGCCGGCGGCGTAGCGATGGATGACCGCCACGAAGATCAGCAGCGTCGCCGCGCCCATGAGGAACGCGATGAGCCACTCTTCGAGGTGGTCGAGGAGGCGACCGAACATCTGGGGCCTTTCTCGCGCTTGGGCGCGAAGGGGCGGGGCGAGGAACTCCACGCGCGACCTCGAGGGCCGTGCGTGCAGGTTCAGTGGACGATGCGCGACCGCGCTTCGTCAATCGGGTTGGCCCCGGCCTGGCGCCGGGGCGGCTGGATCAGACCGGCACGAATCCGGTGGCCTTGTAGGCCGCGGCGATCGTTTCCTTGCCGACGCGCGATTCCATGTCGTGGTGGACCGGCATCAGCGCCTTCTTCCATTCGAGGGCTTCGGCCGGGGCCAGCGTGTAGATCGTGCACTTGCCGCTGGCCTTGATCTTTTCCAGCGCCTGCACGTTCTCGGTGGCGGCGATCGCGTTGGCGTAGATGGTGGCGTCCTTCATGCAGCCGTCCAGCGTCGTGCGGACGTCGGTGGGCAAGCCGTCCCAGAACTTCTTGTTGACGATGGCCGCGTAGGCCAGGTGGCCATGGTTGGAGATCGTGATGTCCTTGGTGACCTCGTAGATCTTCTGCGTGAGGAAGTTCGACGGCGTGCCCTCGGTGCCGTCGACCACGCCCGACTGCAGCGCCTGGTACAGCTCGGAGAAGGCCATCACCTGCGGGATCGCGCCGAGTGCGCGCATCTGGGCGTCGAGCACCTTGGACGACTGGATGCGCATCTTCAGGCCCTTGAAATCGGCCACGTGGTGCAGCGGGCGGTTGGCGCACATCTGGTGGAAGCCGTTGTCCCAGAAGGCCATGCCGCGGATGCCCTTGGGCTCGAGCTTGGCGAACAGGTCCTTGCCCAGCTGGCCGTCGGTGATGCCCTTGAACGCGTTGGTGTCCTTGAACAGGAAGGGCAGGTCGAACACCTCGAATTCCTTGGCGCCCAGCGGCCCGAACTTCGACAGCGACGGCGCCAGCATCTGCACGGAGCCCAGCTGCAGGGCCTCCATTTCTTCCTTGTCCTTGTACAGCTGGCTGTTCGGGTAGACCTCCACCTTCACCTTGCCGTTGGTGCGCTGCTCGGCCAGTTCCTTGAAGCGCAGCGCGCCCTTGCCCTTGGGCGTGTCGGGCGCGACGACGTGGCTGAACTTGATGACGATGGGGGCCTGCGCGCGTGCGGAGCCGAAGCCGACCGTGGCGAGTGCGGCGGCGGCGCCGAGGACCTGGCGGCGGGACGTGGGGTTCATTCGGGTCTCCTGGGGATCGTTGGATTCGTTGTCGAATTCAGCCTGGCGCAAGCCTGCGCGGACTCCTGGCTCGAGTCGGGCGATTGTCGGCAGCGCATGTGCGCGCTGGAAATTGTGGACTCCCACATGAGGCCGGCAGGCTCGCCCATCGAGGCCGGACCAGGCCCTAGACTCGCGCCATGCTTCCTGCCCTGCCGCAGCCTCCCAGCGTCATGCCCGCCGCGCCCGCGAGTCGCGCATGGGCACGCACGCTCGCGCGCCGCGGCGCGTGGTGGTGGGTGCCGCTCGTGTTGTCGGTGCTGTTCACGGTGTCGGTGGCGATCTGGCTGGAGCTGTCCGACCGGGCCGACATGGAGTCGCGCCAGCGCCAGCTGATCACCGATTCGCTGTCGCTGGAAAGCCAGATCACCGACCGCGTGGCCGAGGAGCAGGTGCAGCTCAACGAGCTCGCGCGCAGCTTCGACGTGTCGCAGCCGCCCGCGGCGCTCGGCAGCCAGGAGGCGGTGGTCGACGGCCTCGCCCGCCTGTGGCAGAGCATCGGCTGGGTCGACGCCGACACGCGCCTGCGCGTCGTCGTGCCCGAGGGCATCAGCATCGCCGAGCGGCCCGGCCTCAGCGCGCACCTCAGCGCGCCGCTGCGCGACGCGTTCGGCCGGCCCGCCGGCCGCCTGGTGGTGCGCTACGCGCCGGCCGTGCTGCTGCGCCAGACGGTGCCGTGGTGGCTGGCGCACGAGTACGACGTGCGTCTGGTCGACGGCTACGGGCAGGTCGTGGCCGACCCGCTCAACAGCGGCGACCGCGAGGCGCTGCCGGAGGAATCGCACCGCCACAGCCTCGAGCCCGCGATGCCCGACACCTACCTCGAGCTGTCGCTGCACGAATCGCTGCGCCCGTGGTGGCTGCGCCTGCCCATCGTGCTGATGGGCGTGTTCCTGACGCTGATCGCCGTGGCCACCGCGCTGCTGCGCTGGCAGGTCAACGAGGTGCTGCGCACGCAGGCCGCGCTGCGCACCGAGGCCGCGTGGCGTCAGGCGATGGAGGACTCGCTGACGGTGGGCCTGCGCGCGCGCGACACCGACGGCACGCTGGTGTACGTCAACCGCGCCTTCTGCGACCTCGTGGGCTTCGGCCCGGACGAGCTGATCGGCCGCGCCACGCCCATGCCCTACTGGCCGCCCGACGCGATCGCCGACAGCATGTCGCGCCATCTGCGCAACATGGCCGGCGGCGCGCCGCGCGACGGCTACGAGGCGCGCTGGGTGCGCAAGGATGGCCGTCCGATCGACGTGATGCTGTACGAGGCGCCGCTGGTCGACTCCAGCGGCCGCCACATCGGCTGGATGGGCTCGATCCTCGACATCACCGAGCGCAAGCGGCTGGAGGAGCGCGAACGCCACCAGACCGACGCGATGGCGCACCAGGCCCGCCTCACCATGCTGGGCGAGGTGGCCTCCGCGCTCGCCCACCAGCTCAACCAGCCGCTGACCTCCATCACCGGCTACGCGGCCGGGGTCAAGCGCCTGCTGGAGCGCGCGGGGCAGCCCGACGCGCGCCTGGTCGACGCGATGACGCGGCTGGGCGACCAGGCCGCCGAGGCCGGCCGCATCGTCAAGCGCATCCGCGAGTTCCTCACGCGCCGCAGCCCGCAGCGCGAGACCATGGATCTCGGCGATGGCGCGCACCGCGCGATCGCGTTGCTCGGGCGCGAGCTGCGCCGGCTGCAGCTGCACGTGGAATGGGCCGTCGCGCCGGACCTGCCCAAGGTGGACGCCGACCCGGTGCTGATCGAGCAGGTGGTGCTCAACCTCGTGCGCAACGCCTGCGACGAGATGGCCGGCGTGCCCGCGGCGCAGCGCCGCCTGCGCGTGGGCATCTCGCGCGCCGGGGCCAGCGCCGTGCCGGGCGCCAGCGACGCCGAGGGTTTCCTGCGGCTGGACGTCGACGACGCCGGTCCGGGCCTGCGCGGCCGCACGGTGGAGCAGCTCGTGGCGCCGTTCTATTCCACCAAGCCGGACGGCATGGGCATGGGCCTGGCCATCTGCCGCTCCATCATCGAGGCCCACCACGGCGCCTTCGACGCCAGCGACAGCGGCTTCGGCGGCGCGCGCTTTTCCTTCACCTTGCCCGTGGCCGGCACCTGGCACACGTCGGAGCTGCAGCCCGACGAGGCCTTGCCGGCCGAGGAATCCGAGGATCGTCCATGAATGCCACTTCGCTTGCCCATCGCCCGCCCGAGCCCATGGTGCACCTCGTCGACGACGAGGCCCCGGTGCGCGATGCCCTGAGCTTCCTGTTCCAGTCGCACGGCCTGGCGGTGCGTTCGTATCCCAGCGGCCTCGAGTTCCTCGACGCGGTCGACGAATCGCCGCTGGCCGGCTGCATCCTGCTGGACGTGCGCATGGAGCCCATGTCGGGCCTGCAGGTGCACGACGCGCTGGTGGCGCGCGGCAGCGGCGTGCCGGTGATCTTCCTTACCGGCCACGGCGACATCCCGATGGCCGTGGAGGCGCTGAAGAAGGGCGCGTTCGATTTCGTGGAGAAGCCCTCGGGCGACGTGGCGCTGGTGGAGCGCGTCACGCGCGCGCTGGCGGTGGACGCCGCGCGCCAGGCGGCCGACTCCAAGGGCGAGGAAACGGCGGCGCGGCTGGCCAGCCTGTCCGAGCGCGAGCGCGAGGTGATGCAGCGCGTGGCGGCCGGCAAGCTGAACAAGGTCATCGCCGACGAGCTGTGCATCTCGGTGCGTACGGTGGAGGTGCATCGGGCGCGCGTGTTCGGCAAGCTGGGCGTGCGTTCGGCTGCGGAGGTGGCAACCCTGTTGGCGAGAGGACGCTGAAGGGACGCTGACATGGTGGCAGGACGGCAGAAAACTCCGATACGTGGAACGGTATCGATGCTTTTCGCCTGCTTTTGTGGCACTTGTCCGATGGATTGCCGCGTGCAAACCCTGTCCCCCCCGATCAACCCCCCGATATTTACGAGTATTTCGCGATCGCCGGGTACCGCCCCACCTATGCAAAGTTCGTGAAATGCCCACAATGGTGTTGCGGCGGCTCTGTTGTAGCGCTGCCGTTGGAGGGTCCAAAAAATGTCAGTGCTTGTCGACGAACAAAGCCGCAGCGAAATGCTCAACCGCCTCAAGCGTGCCGAAGGCCAGCTTCGAGGTATCCAGCGAATGATCGAGTCCGGCCAGCCGGGCATCGACGTCGCCAGCCAGCTCGTCGCGGTGCGCCGCGCGCTGGACAGCACCTATGTGCACATGACGGTCAGCCTGGTCGAGCAGGAGCTCGGCAGCCGCCTTGGCGGCGACTCGCGTGGCCGCAAGCAGATCGGTGAGGTGCTGGGCGAACTCACGGCGCTCTTGGCCAAGGTTCGCTGAGCCGGAGGGCGGCGCGGCGAAGGCGCCGAGCTTTCGCCCGCGGGAAAAGGAGGCTTGCCGCCGCCGGCGGCGGCAAGCCGCTGCGTTGGTGCGCCTGCATTCCCAAATGCGGGAAGTGAAGGTGTGCCCAACGAAACGCGAATAAGGAAGCGCGCATCGCTTCGTTGTCGCGGCGCAGCATCGGGCTCTACAGTGGATGACGACGGCCATGATGGCCGGCGTTCCCTGTCCGCTTCCTCTCATCGCCATGTCCACGCGCGCCCTGCTGCTGCGGCGTCACAGCGTATTGCCCGGGTTCAATCTCGCCCTCGGCTTCTCGCTGCTGTACCTCTGCTTCGTCGTCCTGATCCCGCTGTCGGCGGTGTTCCTGAAGACCTTCACGGTCAGCTGGGGCACCTTCGTCGACACGGTCACGTCGCCCCGCGTGATGGCGTCGTACCGCCTCACGTTCGGCGCGTCGCTGCTCGCCGCGCTGGTGAACGCGGTGTTCGGCCTGCTCGTGTCCTGGGTGCTGGTGCGCTACCGGTTTCCCGGCAAGCGCCTGGTCGATGCGCTGGTGGACCTGCCGTTCGCGCTGCCCACGGCGGTGGCGGGCATCGCGCTGACCACGCTCTACGCCGCCAACGGCTGGATCGGCAGGCTGCTGCCGTTCAAGGTCAGCTACACGCCGCTGGGCGTGTTCGTGGCGCTCACCTTCATCGGGCTGCCGTTCGTCGTGCGCACGGTGCAGCCGGTGCTGGAAGACCTGCAGCGCGAGCTGGAGGAGGCCGCCGCCACGCTGGGCGCATCGCGGCTGCAGACCTTCGGACTGGTCATCTTCCCCGCGCTCGCTCCGGCGCTGCTGACCGGCTTCGCGCTGGCCTTCGCGCGCGCGCTGGGCGAATACGGCTCGGTGATCTTCATCGCGGGCAACATGCCCATGGTCTCGGAGATCACCTCGCTGCTGATCATCACCAAGCTGGAGCAGTACGACTACGCCGGCGCCACGGGCATCGCCGTCGTGATGCTGGTGACGGCCTTCCTGCTGCTGCTGCTGATCAACCTCATCCAGGCGTGGGCGCGCAAGAGGCAGGGACGATGAGCGCCGCCCGGCCGCCCGAAGGCGCTCGCACCGAAGCCGTCAGGCGGAGGGTAGCCTTGTGAGCGCCGTGATCCATTCCATGGGGAAGCGGGCCGACGCCGGCCCGCTCGTGCGCCCGCTCGCGCCGCCGCGCGTGAGGGACGCGGTGAGCGAGCCCGCCTGGGTGCGCCGCACGCTGATCGGCGCGGCGCTGGCCTTCCTCACGCTGTTCCTGTTCGTGCCGCTCGTCGCCGTGTTCGTGCAGGCATTCGCCAAGGGCGTGGACGTGTACTGGGCCGCGCTCACCGAGTCCGACGCGCTGTCCGCGCTGAAGCTCACGCTGATCGCCGCCGGCATCTCGGTGCCGCTGAACCTCGTGTTCGGCGTGGCCGCCGCCTGGGCCATCGCCAAGTTCGACTTCCGGGGCAAGAACCTGCTGCTGACGCTGATCGACCTGCCGTTCTCGGTGTCGCCCGTGATCGCCGGCCTGATCTATCTGCTGATCTTCGGCCTGCAGGGCTGGTGCGGCGAATGGCTGCGCGACCACGACCTGAAGATCGTGTTCGCGGTGCCGGGCATCGTGCTGGCCACGGTGTTCGTCACCTTCCCGTTCATCGCGCGCGAGCTGATCCCGTTGATGCAGGCGCAGGGCCAGGAGCAGGAGGAGGCCGCGCGCGTGCTGGGCGCGTCCGGCTGGCAGATCCTGTGGCGCGTGACGCTGCCCAACGTCAAGTGGGCGCTGTTGTACGGCGTGATCCTGTGCAACGCCCGCGCGATGGGCGAGTTCGGCGCGGTGAGCGTGGTCTCGGGCCACATCCGCGGCCAGACCAACACGCTGCCGCTGCACATCGAGATCCTCTACAACGACTACCAGTTCGCCGCGGCGTTCGCGGTGGCATCGCTGCTGGCCGCGCTCGCGCTGGTCACGCTGGTGCTCAAGTACATCGTCGAGCGGCGCGCGAAGGCGTCGCACCAGGAAGCCCGAAATGAGCATTGAAGTCCGCAACGTCACGAAGAAATACGGCGACCTGGCCGTCTGCGACAACCTGAGCCTGGACGTGCCGGCCGGCGAGCTCGTGGCCCTGCTGGGCCCCTCGGGTTCGGGCAAGACGACCCTGCTGCGCATCATCGCGGGGCTCGAAGTGCCCGACGCCGGCAGCGTGCTGTTCCACGGCGAGGACGCCACCCACACCGAGGTGCGCGACCGCAACGTGGGCTTCGTGTTCCAGCACTACGCGCTGTTCGGCCACATGACCATCGCCGAGAACATCGCCTTCGGCCTGCGCGTGCGCCCCAGGGCCACGCGGCCGTCGGAGCGCGAGATCAAGGCCAAGGTGGCCGACCTGCTCAAGCTGGTGCAGCTCGACTGGCTGGCCGACCGCCATCCGCACCAGCTCTCCGGCGGCCAGCGCCAGCGCGTCGCGCTCGCCCGCGCGCTCGCGGTGGAGCCCAAGGTGCTGCTGCTCGACGAGCCCTTCGGCGCGCTCGACGCCAAGGTGCGCAAGGAGCTGCGCCGCTGGCTGCGCCGCCTGCACGACGAGATGCACGTCACCAGCGTGTTCGTCACGCACGACCAGGAAGAGGCGATGGAGGTGGCCGATCGCGTCGTCGTGATGAACGCCGGCAGGATCGAGCAGCAGGGCGCCCCGAGCGAGGTCTACGACCACCCGGCCACGCCCTTCGTGCTGCAGTTCCTCGGCGACGTGAACCTGTTCGCTCGCGGGTCGGAGACCGACTACGTGCGCCCGCACGAGATCGACATCGTCGCCGCCGCGGCGCCCGACACCTGGTCGGTGACGGTGGGCCAGATGCTCACCGTGGGCCCCAACACGCGCATCGAGTTCAAGCGCGACGACGACGGCAGCTTCGTCGACGTGGAGCTGACGCGCCAGGACTTCGTGGCCACGCGCGACCGCCTGGGGCTGCTGCCCGGCGCGCGCGTGTTCCTCAAGCCGCGCCGCGTCACGCGTTTCGCCCCGGCCTAGTCGGCGGCGCAGATCCGCGCCCGGCCGGCCGCCTTCGCGCGGTACATGCGCGCGTCGGCCACGCGCACCAGCGACTCGAAGTCGGTGCCGTCGACGTCCAGCACGGCGACTCCGGCCGAGAACGTGCAGTCGTCGGTGAGATCCTCGCCGACGCCGAAGCGCAGCATGCGGAACTGGCGCATCAGGCCTTCGAGGATGGTGGCGAGCGTCGCGTCGTCGCAGTTGTCCACCAGCAGCACGAACTCCTCGCCGCCGAAGCGGCAGACGACGTCGCTGCGGCGCATGCGCTCGCGCAGCAGCTCGGCGAAGCGCAGCAGCACCTCGTCGCCGCGGCCGTGGCCGTGCAGGTCGTTGATCCACTTGAAGTGGTCGATGTCGATCAGCACGATCGCGATGCGCGTGCCTTGCCGGCGCGCGAGCTCGATGCGCGCCAGGCTCGTCTCGTCGAGGAAGCGGCGGTTGTACAGGCCCGTGAGCGGATCGCGCACGGCCTGGTCGCGCAGCTGTTCCTGCAGGGCCTCGGCCTCGGCGATCTTCAGCTGCAGCGCCTCGTTGAGCCGTTGCGATTCGCGCATGCGCTCTTCCAGCGCGAGGTTGAGCGTGGACAGGCGCCGGCGATCGACCTCCGCGCGCTCCTGCGCCTCGCGCGCGCGGTCGCGGTCGTCGCGCGCGACGGCGGTCTCGTGGGCGACCTGGGTGGCGATGTAGCCCGCTCGCGCGCTGCGCCCCACCAGCGTCTCGTAGAGCACCTGGGCCTCGCGCAGGGTGCGCAAGGCGGCGGCGGAATCGTTCAGGCGTTCGCTGACGTCGGTGGCCACCTGCAGCAGGCGCATCCGCGAATACGGCGGATCCTTCAGCTCGGAGGCCGCCGTCTCCGCAATGCGGGCCTGGATGACGGCGCGCGCCTCCTGCGGGCGGCCGGTGGCCATCAGGTAGGTCGCCTGGGCCCGTGCGTAGTCGGTCTTGCCGTCGTGGTCGGAGAACATGGCCGTCACGCCGCGATCCAGCCAGGCGCGCGCGCCTTCCAGGTCGCCCGCGCACAGGTGGGCAATGGCCATCAGCGAGGTGTTGTTGGCCAGCACGCCGGGCGCCATGCGGTGCGCGTTGCGCCGGATGCGTTCCAGCAGCGCGGCGCACGGCGCGGACAGGCCCAGGCCGTCGTAGGTCTGGGCGAGGTTGAACACGGCTACCGCGAACGCCGTCCAGGCGCCGGCGGCCTCGGCGAGATCCAGCGCCTGCTCCGAGAGCTTCTGCGCCTCGCCCAGGTTCCACAGGTCGGTGTGGCTGCCCCCGAGGTTGGTCAGCGCGTTGATCTGGGGCCCGGGCGACTCGCAGGACTTGGCGGCGGCGAGCGCCTCGTAGAAGTCCAGCAGCATGTAGTCGTGCTGGCCCAGCAGCTTGCGCGTGATCGCGCGCGAGTTGTGGCAGATGTAGAGGTCGGTGGGGCGGCGCGCCACGTCGGCGCTGCGCGCCAGGATGCGCAGGTGCAGCGCGAGCGCCTCCTGCAGCCGGCCCTGCGCGTGCAGGTGCGTGGCGTCGAACTGGTCGCACATCAGCAGGCCGCGCGCGTCGTCGTGCGAGGCGAACGAGGCGCGCGCGAGCTCGTTGGCCTCGATCGCGGGCTCGATCCGGCCGCCGCGTAGCAGCGACAGGCCGACGTGGAAGTACGCCTCGCCGCGCAGCGCGAGCGTGGGGCGGTCGCGCGTGGCGTCGAGCGCGGCCTGGCCCAGCTCGCCCGCGCGGCGGCTGTCGATGTAGAGCTGCCACTCGGCCTGCGCGAGCAGGCGCACGGGGTCGGTCGTGGAATCCGGACCGGCCAGGTCGGGGGCGGGGGAAAACGGGGTGGTCAAGGGTGAACCAGGTGCAGCGATGCCCCCCGGGTCGGGGTGCTTCACCCTCGCAATCGGCGGCGCGGCCCGATTCTTGAGGCGTCCCGACGCGCGCAACACGCCGGAGCGTCGGATAGTTCGCGCTTTGGACGATATCGATCGCTATCGTTCTGGAGTTTGCTCCCTAGAGCGGTGCCTGTTCGGTATCGCTCGGCGCCGCCTGGGCGGCCTCCACGACCTCGCGCGTGAGGTGCGAGGCGAAGGTCTGGATGAAGTCGTAGGCGTAGCCGCGCAGCAGGCCGCCGCGGCGCACGGCCACGCTGGTGGTGTTGATCGAGAACAGGTGGCGGGCGTCGACGGCGCGCAGGCGGCCGGGCTGGTCCTCGTCCATGGCGATCGACGCGAGGATGCCCACGCCCAGGCCCAGGTCGACGTAGGTCTTGATGATGTCGGCGTCCATCGCGGTGATGACGATGTCGGGCCGCAGGCCGGCGCGCTTGAACGCGGCGTCGATGCTCCAGCGGCCGGTCAGGCCGATGTCGTACGTGATGATCGGGTACTTGGCCAGGCGCTCCAGCGTCACCTCGCCGTCGGCCACCAGCGGATGGCCTTCCGGCACGACGATGGAGTGGGTCCAGCGGTAGCACGGCAGCGCCACGAGCTCGGGGCGCTCGGCCAGCAGGTGCGAGGCGATGCCGATGTCCACGGTGCCGGTCAACAGCATCTGGGCGATCTGCTCGGGCGAGCCCTGGTGCAGCTGCAGCTGGACGTTGGGGTGGGCGGCGCGGAAGTCGCGCACCGCGGTGGGTAGCGCATAGCGCGCCTGCGAGTGGGTGGCGGCGATGGTCAGTACACCGCTGGTGCCTTGCGTGAACTCCTCGCTGGCGCGCTGCAGGCTCTCGGCGTCCTGCAGCAGGCGCTCCACCCAGGGCAGCACGGCCACGCCCGGCTGGGTCAGGCCGGTGAGGCGCTTGCCGACGCGCACGAAGATCTCGACGCCCAGCTCTTCCTCGAGCTCGCGGATCTGGCGGCTGACGCCCGGCTGCGAGGTATGCAGGGCCTGGGCGACCTCGGTGAGGTTGAAGCCGCGACGCACGGCTTCGCGCACGGAGCGCAGTTGCTGGAAGTTCATAAAACGATTATCGAAGCCTATTCGATATACGTATATGCCTTAGGACGCAGCACCATGCTCGGAAAACGACTATGCGATTCAGCGCAGGCAGCCGGCGATGGCGACCTGGCTCAAGGTCGCATAGCCGAGCACGGCGGCCGTGATCGCCGCCGGGATGGCCTGGATGAACAGGATCTTGCGCGTCGCCGTCAGGCCGCCGTAGACGCCGGCGACGAAGATGCAGGCCAGGAAGAACAGGACGATCTCGACGCCATCGATCCCGCCGTGGATCAGTCCCCAGATCAGCCCGGCAGCGAGGAAGCCGTTGTAGAGCCCCTGGTTGGCGGCAAGCACCTTGCTGGCCTCGGCGAATTCCGCCGTCGTGCCGAATGCCCGGCGGCCTCGCTTGGTCGTCCACAGGAACATCTCGAGCACCAGGATGTAGACGTGCAGCAGCGCCATGAGGACGACGAGGACGAGGGCGAGCGTGGACATGCGGCAATCCTTTTGCGTTTTCGGGCGAGGCAGCATGCCACGTTACCCGCGCTGCTCGACGGCGCCAAGGTGACAGCGCGGGGGTTTGCCCCGGGACGGCCAGTCAGCCCAGCGTCTGCGCCGACTCGATCACGCCGCCGCCCAGGCACACGTCGCCGTCATACAGCACGGCCGATTGCCCCGGAGTGACCGCCCACTGTGCATCGGGGAAGCTCAGCGCGATCGACGCCGCGTCGCCGCCGGCTTCCAGCGTGCAGGCCGCGTCGGCCTGGCGATAGCGCGCCTTGGCCGCCAGCGCGCCGGGCGCCGGGGTCTCGCCGGCGACCCAGCTGAGATCCATCGCGCTCAGCCGGTGCGACAGCAGCCACGGATGGTCGTGGCCCTGCACGACGCGCAGCACGTTGGTGTCCAGCTCCTTGCGCGCCACGAACCACGGCTCGTGCTCGCCGCCGCCGCGCTGGCCCTTCTTGTCCTTGACGCCGCCGATGCCCAGGCCCTGGCGCTGGCCCAGCGTATAGAAGCTCAGGCCCACGTGTTCGCCCAGCTTGCGACCGCGGTCGTCCAGGATGGGCCCCGGGTTCTTCGCGAGGTACTTGTTCAGGAACTCGCGGAACGGGCGCTCGCCGATGAAGCAGATGCCCGTCGAATCCTTCTTCTTCGCGTTGGGCAGGCCGATCTCGTCGGCGATGCGGCGCACCTCGGTCTTGTGCAGCTCGCCCACCGGGAACATGGTCTGCGCCAGCTGCGCCTGGTTCAGGCGGTGCAGGAAGTAGCTCTGGTCCTTGCCCGGATCGAGGCCCTTGAGCAGCTCGTGGCGGCCGCTGGCCTCGTTCAGGCGCACGCGCGCGTAGTGGCCGGTGGCGATGCTCTCGGCGCCCAGCCGCATCGCGTGGTCGAGGAAGGCCTTGAACTTGATCTCGGCGTTGCACAGCACGTCGGGGTTGGGCGTGCGGCCGGCGCGGTGCTCGCGCAGGAACTCGGCGAAGACGCGATCCTTGTATTCGGCCGCGAAGTTCACGTGCTCGATGTCGATGCCCAGCACGTCGGCCACGCTGGCGGCGTCCAGGAAGTCCTGGCGCGTCGAGCAGTACTCGTCGTCGTCGTCGTCTTCCCAGTTCTTCATGAAGATGCCGACGACCTCGTGCCCCTGCTTCTTGAGCAGGTGGGCCGTCACCGCCGAATCGACGCCGCCGGACAGGCCGACCACCACACGCTTCGCACACATGCCTCGATTGTAGGAAACGGGCGCGCTTCGCGCTTGGTCAAGGCTTCTTACTTCGGCTCCGAAGTGATGCTGCCGGCGTCCGGCGTGGCCACGCTGGGATGCGTGAAGATCGCGTCCAGCGGCAGGCGTTTGCCGGCGCGGTGATCCTCGATGCACTGGAGCACCAGCGGCCCGCGCAGGCGATCACGAGCCGCGGCGACCTCGTCGGCCGTCATCCACAGCGTGCGCACGACGGGGCTGTCCAGCGCCTGGCCCGGAACGGGATCGCTGGCCTGGCCGCAGAACGCGACGCGCAGGTAGGTGACGCCGGGGCCGCGCTCGGAGTCGGGGTTGCGGGCCAGGTACACGCCCAGCAGGGCCTCGGGCGTGAAGTGGCAGGCCGTCTCCTCGAGCGCCTCGCGCATCGCGCCGGCGACGGGCGACTCGCCGGGCTCCAGGCCGCCGGCGGGGTTGTTGATGCGCAGGCCGTCGCGCGTCATCTCCTCGATCATCAGGTAGCGGCCGTCCTTCTCGATGACGGCGGCCACGGTGACGCTAGGCTTCCAACGTTCTGCTCCCATGGCCCGCGATTGTCGCCGGGGGGCGTGCTCGCCGGCCAGCAAATCGTGGGAGGACGGCACCGGGTGTGGCGTTGCGTGCACGTCGCGCCGAGGCGCGCCACTAAACGCGGGCGGGCAAACTGTGTAAGCTTGGCCCCGATATTGCACTGCCGCCCCGTATCCACGGGCTTTCCTGCCCGACCGTGTTCCGTTCCGGCACGAAAGGCGGGCGGCAACCATGACGAATTCGTTGGCGAGGAGACTTCCATGTTGATCGGTGTTCCGCTGGAAACCGCGGCGGGCGAAACGCGCGTGGCGGTCACGCCGGAAACGGCCAAGAAGCTGAAGGCGCAGGGGCACGTCGTGCGCGTGCAGTCCGGCGCCGGCATCGCGGCCAGCGCCACCGACGAGGCCTACGTGGCCGCCGGGGCCGAGATCGTCGACCGCGGCGCCGCGCTCGGCGCCGACCTGGTGCTGAAGGTGCGCGCGCCGCTGGCCGACGAACTCTCGCTGGTGAAACCCGGCGCGGTGCTGGTGGGCATGCTCAACCCGTTCGACCGCGACGGCCTGCAGAGGCTGGCCGACGCGAAGCTCACCGCGTTCGCGCTCGAGGCCGCGCCGCGCACGACGCGCGCGCAAAGCATGGACGTGCTGTCCTCGCAGGCCAACATCGCCGGCTACAAGGCCGTGATGATCGCGGCCGACAAGTACCAGCGCCTGTTCCCGATGCTGATGACCGCCGCCGGCACCATCAAGGCCGCGCGCGTCGTGGTGCTGGGCGTGGGCGTGGCGGGCCTGCAGGCCATCGCCACGGCCAAGCGCCTGGGCGCGGTGATCGAGGCCACCGACGTGCGCCCCAGCGTCAAGGAACAGGTGGAGTCGCTGGGCGCCAAATTCATCGACGTGCCCACCGAGACACCCGAGGAAAAGGAAGCCGCGGAAGGCGTGGGCGGCTACGCGAAGCCGATGCCCCAGGCGTGGCTGGATCGCCAGAAGATCGAGGTGGCCAAGCGCGTGGCGCTGGCCGACGTCGTCATCACCACGGCGCTGATCCCGGGGCGCGCGGCGCCGGTGCTGGTCACCGAGGAGATGGTCCGGTCCATGAAGCCGGGTTCGGTGATCGTGGACATCGCCGCCGGCCGCGGCCCGTCCGGCACCGACGGCAACTGCCCGCTCACCGAGGCCGGCCGCACGGTGGTCAAGCATGGCGTGACGCTCGTCGGCGAGACCAACCTGCCCGCGCTGGTGGCGGCCGACTCGTCGTCGCTGTACGCGCGCAACGTGCTCGACTTCCTCAAGCTGGTCGTCGACAAGGAGTCCGCGTTCAAGCTGGACCTCGAGGACGACATCGTCGCCGCCTGCCTGATGGCGCACGCGGGCGAAGTCACGCGCAAGTAAGCACACCGCATCGAGGATTCCCCATGGACATCGTCTCTCCCACGATCATCAACCTGATCATCTTCGTGCTGGCGATCTACGTCGGCTTCCACGTGGTGTGGAACGTCACGCCGGCGCTGCACACGCCGCTGATGGCCGTCACCAACGCGATCTCGGCCATCGTGATCGTCGGCGCGATGCTGGCCGCGGGCCTCACCGAGGGCGTGCTGGCCAGGACCATGGGCGTGCTGGCCGTCACGCTGGCCGCGGTCAACGTGCTCGGCGGCTTCCTGGTCACGCGGCGAATGCTGGAGATGTTCAGGAAGAAGGAGCGGCCGGCCGCCCCGAAGGACGCCAAGCCATGATCACGCTCGTTCCCGATAGGCCACCGGCGGGCCGCAGCCTGTTCTGGCGCGTGCTGCACCTGGTCGCCGGATTCGCGCTGTTCGCCTATGCGCTGCGGATGCTGCCGCCGATGCCGCTGCAGCGCGGCGCGCTGGTGCTGATCGCCGCGCTGCTGGGCGCCGGCGCCATGGCCATCACCGATTCGGTGATCGGCGTGATCGCCGCGTGGTTCGAAAAGAAGCAAGAGGGTGCCGACCAATGAGCCTCAATCTCGTCACGCTGCTGTACCTCGTCGCCAGCGTCTGCTTCATCCAGGCGCTGAAGGGCCTGTCGCACCCCACCACCTCGATCCGCGGCAACCTGTTCGGCATGGTGGGCATGGCCATCGCCGCCGTCACCACCGGCGCGCTGATCTGGAAGCTCGCCGGTACGCCCCTGGGCCTCGGCTGGGTGCTGCTGGGGCTGGTCGCGGGCGGTGGCTACGGCGCCTGGCGCGCGAAGACGGTCGAGATGACCAAGATGCCCGAGCTGGTCGCGTTCTTCCACAGCATGATCGGCCTGGCCGCGGTGTTCATCGCGATCGCCGCGGTGGCCGAGCCGTCGGCACTGGAGCACGGGCTGGCCAAGGGCGAGCCCATTCCCACCGGCAATCGCCTCGAGCTGTTCCTGGGCGCGGCCATCGGCGCGATCACGTTCAGCGGCTCGGTCATTGCGTTCGGCAAGCTGTCGGGCACCTACAAGTTCCGCCTGTTCAAGGGCGCGCCGGTGCAGTTCGCGGGACAGCACATGCTGAACCTCGTGCTGGGGCTGGCCATGCTGGGGTGCGGCCTCGCCTTCGTCGCGACGGAGAACTCGGTCGCGTTCGGCGTCATGCTGGCGATCAGCTTCGTGCTGGGCGTGCTGATCATCATCCCGATCGGCGGCGCGGACATGCCCGTGGTCGTCTCGATGCTGAACAGCTACTCGGGCTGGGCCGCGGCGGGCATCGGCTTCTCGCTGAACAACGCGATGCTGATCATCGCGGGCTCGCTGGTGGGCAGCTCGGGCGCGATCCTGAGCTACATCATGTGCAAGGCGATGAACCGCTCGTTCTTCAGCGTGATCCTGGGCGGCTTCGGCGCCGAACCCGGGTCGGCGGCGGTGGGCGCGTCCGAGGCGCGGCCGGTCAAGAGCGGCAGCGCCGACGACGCCGCCTTCATCCTGGGCAACGCCGAGAGCGTGATCATCGTGCCGGGCTACGGCCTGGCCGTGGCGCGCGCGCAGCACGCCGTCAAGGAACTCGCCGCCAAGCTCACGCACAAGGGCATCAGCGTGAAGTACGCCATCCACCCGGTGGCCGGGCGCATGCCGGGCCACATGAACGTGCTGCTGGCCGAGGCCGAGGTGCCCTACGACCAGGTGTTCGAGATGGACGAGATCAACGGCGAGTTCGGCCAGGCCGACGTGGCGATCATCCTGGGCGCCAACGACGTGGTGAACCCGGCGGCGCTGACCAAGGGCTCGGCCATCTACGGCATGCCCATCCTGGAGGCCTACAAGGCCAAGACCGTGATCGTGAACAAGCGCTCGATGGCCGCCGGCTACGCGGGCCTGGACAACGAGCTGTTCTACATGGACAAGACGATGATGGTGTTCGGCGACGCGAAGAAGGTCGTCGAGGACATGCTCAAGGCCGTCGAATGAAGACTGTCGCTCCGGTGATCGAACTTTCCTGAGAATCGGCTACCGTCCCATACCAAGAATTTCCCTTTACCCGCTACTGACCCGCACGCCGGAGACAAGATGGAACGCAACTGGTTGAAGAACTACCCCGCCGGGGTGCCGCCGCATGTGAGCGCGAACGAATACGCGTCGCTGGTCGAACTGCTGAACAACAGCTTCACGAAGTACGCCCACCTGCCGGCGTACAAGTTCATGGGCAAGGACTACAGCTTCCGGCTGATCGACGAGCTGTCGCGCGCGTTCGCGGCGTACGTGCAGACGCTGGGCCTGGTGCAGGGCGACCGCGTCGCCATCATGATGCCCAACGTGCCGCAATACCCGGTGGTGGTGGCGGGCCTGCTGCGGGCCGGCCTGGTGGTGGTCAACGTGAACCCGCTGTACACGCCGCGCGAGCTCGAGCACCAGCTGAAGGACTCGGGCGCCAAGGCCATCGTCATCATCGAGAACTTCGCCACCACGCTGCAGCAGGTGCTGAACGAGGTGCCCACGAAGAGGGTGATCCTCGCCTCCATGGGCGACATGCTGGGCCTCGTCAAGGGCAGCATCGTCAACTACGTGGTGCGCAACGTGAAGAAGATGGTGCCGGCCTTCGATCTGCCCGGCGCCGTGCGCTTCAACGACGCGATCGCCATCGGCCGCCGCGGCACGTTCAAGCCAGCCAAGGTCGGCCCCGAGGACATCGCGGTGCTGCAGTACACCGGCGGCACCACGGGCGTCAGCAAGGGCGCGGTGCTGCTGCATCGCAACCTCGTGGCCAACGTCCTGCAGTCGGACGCCTGGTACCAACCGGCGATGAAGAAGGTGAAACCGGGTGTACAGGTGGTCACCATCTGCGCGCTGCCGCTGTATCACATCTTCGGCTTCAACACGAACATGATGCTGGGGCTGCGCATGGGCGGCTGCAACATCCTGATCGCCAATCCGCGCGACATCCCGGCGATGTTCAAGGACCTGCGGCGCCAGCCGTTCCACAGCCTGCCGGCCGTCAACACGCTGTTCAACGCGATGGCCCACCATCCCGACTTCGGCAAGGTCGACTGGTCGACGCTCGTGCTGTCGGTCGGCGGCGGCATGGCGGTGCAGCAGGCCACGGCGCAACTGTGGCTGCAGAAGACGGGTTGCCCGATCTGCGAGGGCTACGGCCTGTCCGAGACCTCGCCCGCGGCCACCTGCAACCCGGTCGACACCACGGCCTACAGCGGCACGATCGGCATGCCCATGCCCGATACCGACGTCGTGCTGCTGGACGACGACGGCAAGGTGGTGGGCCCCGGCGAGCGCGGCGAGATCGCCATCCGCGGCCCGCAGGTGATGGCCGGCTACTGGCAGCGCCCCGACGAGACCGCGAAGGTGATGACCGCCGACGGCTTCTTCCGCACCGGCGACATCGGCGAGGTGGACGAGCGCGGCTACTTCAAGATCGTCGACCGCAAGAAGGACATGATCCTCGTCTCGGGCTTCAACGTGTACCCGAACGAGGTCGAGGACGTCGTGGCGATGCTCCCGGGCGTGCTGGAATGCGCGGCCGTCGGCGTGCCCGACGAGAAGGCCGGCGAGGCCGTCAAGATCGTCATCGTGAAGAAGGATCCGGCCCTCACGGAGGCCGACGTGCGTGCGTGGTGTGAAACAAATCTTACGGGTTACAAACGCCCGAAGATCGTTGAATTCCGTTCTGATCTGCCGAAGACCAATGTAGGGAAGATCCTGCGACGCGAGTTGCGGGACGGCAAGTGAACTCTTCGGCCGCCTGGCCGTCATGGAACGACGATGATGACCACGACTCACGCGGAGGCCTACGTCCGCACCGAAGCCGGCAAGGCTGAAATCCGCGCCCAAGGCGTCAAGCTGTCGCGCCCGGCTCGCAACCTGCTGCTGGTGATCGACGCTTCGTGCACGGGCGACGCCTGGATCGGCAAGGTCAACGGCAGCAGCCCGGGCGACCTCGACGTGCTGCTCGCCGCCAGGCTGATCGCGCCGCAGGCCGCCGCCGCGGCCAAGCTCGTCTACCAGCGCATTCCCGTCGAGACCGCCGTGCGCGACTGGACGTACGACGCGCTGTACACGCTGCTCACGCACGAGGCCAAGGAGCGCTTCGGCCTCATCAAGGGCTATCGCCTGATCCTCAAGATCGAGGGCTGCTCCGACCTGGCCGGCATGCAGGCCGTGGCCCTGGACTTCGTCGAACAGCTCCGCAAGGCGCACGGCGAGGACGCGGCCGCGCGCTTCCGCAAGCAGCTCGGCGCGACCGAATAGGGCGTCGATGACGCGCCTGGCCATCGTCGGCGCCATGCACGAGGAGATCGCCGCGCTGCGGCCCTGCCTCGCCGGCCTGCGCACCGAGCGCCGCGCCGGTCGCGATTTCCACTTCGGCGGCCTCGACGGCCACGATGTGATCCTGGTGCGCTGCGGCATCGGCAAGGTGGCCGCGGCCATCACCACCGCGGTGCTGCTCGACGCCTACGACGCGTCGGCGCTGCTGTTCACGGGCGTCGCGGGCGGGCTCGGGGACGGCGTTCGCGTGGGCGACATCGTCGTCGCCACCACGCTGCTGCAGCACGACATGAACGCCGAACCGCTGTTCCCGCGCTGGGAGGTGCCGCTCACCGGCCGCGCCCGCTTCGACGCCGATCCGGCGTGGAGCGCCCGCCTCGCGCGCGCCGGCCACGCGCTGGCGGCCACCAACGCCCATGCGCGCGCCGCCACGCTGCACCAGGGCCTGGTCGTCAGCGGCGACCGCTTCGTCGCCACGCATGCCGAGAGCGACCAGTTGCTCGCGGTGCTGCCCGACGCGCTGGCCGTCGAGATGGAGGGCGCCGCCGTGGCCCAGGTGTGCCACGATTTCGCGCGACCCTTCGCCGTCGTCCGCACGATCTCCGACCGCGCCGACGATGCCGCGCACGGCGACTTCCAGCGCTTCGTCCGCGACGTGGCCGCGCCGTACTCGCGCGACGTCGTGCGCGCGGCCCTCGCGGCCTAACGCCCGTAGTGCCGCGCCAGCGCCTCGTTGCGGGCGGCACGGTCGGCGAACCAGCGATCCAGGAAGGCGTCGCCGAACCTCGCGGCCAGGGCCAGTGCGCGTGCGCGCGCGTCCGCCCGACCCGGTTGCCCGGACAGCCGCAGCCCCATCGCCTGCTCGAGCTCCAGGAACGCGCGGTCGACGTCCTCGTTGGCGGCCGCGTCGTGCTCGTCCAGCAGCGCGATTCCGGCGCGGGCCTGCGCCGCGCCCTGCGTGCCGTCGCCCAGCGCGTTGGCGGTCATCGCGCTCAGGTAGTGCGCGCGCTCGCGATGAAGCCAGGTGCCGGCGCGGTACCAGAAGCGCTGCGCATGCTGCGCGGTTAGCTGCAGCGCGGTGCGCAGGTCGGGCTGGGCGAGCTGGGGCAGCGGACGCTCCAGCAGCTCCGACGCGAGGTTGTTGGTGACGGCGCCGAACGAGGCGTCGAGGCCGGGGCCCGGCATCGCGTGCAGCGCGGCCAGCGGCTGCAGGGCCTGCAGCGTGAGCCGGCCCGCCGCCTCGGCGCCGTGGCGGCTCACCGAGAACGCGACCGCGCCCAGCGTGACCAGGGCGCGCGCCTTGGCCACGGGGGCGTCCGAGCTGGCCGCCAGCGCCTGCGTCCAGGTACGCGCCAGGTGCGAGTCGCCGGAGATCTGCGCGGCCACGGCGGCGTGGCGGAAGATGACCGGAGTGACGTAGAGACCCGCTCGGGCCACCAAGCGGCGCTGGCCGTCCAGCGCCTCGGTCCACAGGTCGAACTTCTCGCCCAGCACGTGATCGAGCAGGAACGACAGGCGCGGCAGGCGACCCACCGGGAGCGTTGCCACGTCGAGGCCGCGCAGCAGCTCCAGCGCCCGCTGCGGCTCGTCGTCGTGGATCGCGTCGGCCTGCGCCAGCTGCGCGTCGACCTCGATCGACGGGGTGGAAACGGTGGGATCGCTCATCGTGCGGGCGGGGCCGGGCTGCACCTGGATCGAGGCATCGTACCCGAGCGAGTGGGTCGAGGCGTGCATGGTGCACACTGGCGGGCCCTCACCCGGTCCCGCATGCCCATGTCCTTGCGCCTGTACGTCGAATCGCCCTTGTCCGCCGACCTCGAATTCGGATTGCCGGAAGACGCCGCGCGCCACGTGCAGGTGCGCCGGCTGCAGCCCGGCGACGCGCTGCGGCTGTTCGACGGCGCGGGCGGCGAGTGGCGCGCGCAGGTCACGCGCATGGGCAAGCGCGACGTGGACGTGCGCGTGGAGGCGCACGAGGCCGTCGATCGCGAGCTGCCGTTCGACCTCGAGATCGCGCTGGGCATGCCCACCAACGAACGCATGGACGCGCTGATCGAGAAGGCCACCGAGCTGGGCGTGGCCGCCATCCAGCCGCTCCAGACGGAGCGTTCGGTGCTGCGCCTGGACGGCGACCGCGCGGCCAGGCGCGTCGCGCACTGGCGGGCGGTGGCCGTGGGCGCCAGCGAGCAGAGCGGGCGTACGCGCGTGCCGGCGGTCGCGCCGGTGCGCAGCCTGGCGGCGTGGCTCGCGGCGCCGCCCGAAGGCGATGCGTACGCGGGGCGGTTCGTGATGAGCACCGGCACGGCGCCGGCGTTGCCGCAGGCCCTGAAGGCCGCGCCGCGCGGCCGCTGGCTGGCGTTGAGCGGCCCGGAAGGCGGCCTGGCGGCCGACGAGGAGGACGCGGCCGTCGCGCGCGGCTTCGCGCGCATCAGCCTGGGCAACCTGATCCTGCGTGCCGACACGGCGCCGCTGGCATGGCTGGCGCAGATGGCGGCGTTGCTGCAGAAGTAGGGCGCGGACGACGATCGAATCGACGTCCGCGCTGTTCAGTGGCCCGGCGCGGAGCCCCGCGCCGATCCGCTGACCATGTCGAAGCGGAACAGCCGGCATTCGATCGGGCCGTTCCACATCGGCACGCGCCGGCTCTCCTTCAGCCGCATCGCGGTGGGCAGCTTCATGTCGGGGCTCAGCACCCAGGCGGTCCAGCCGCTGTAGTTGCGCTTCCAGTGCGTGGCCAGCTGCGAGAAGAACTCGCCGGCGCTGTTCTCGCCGCCGCCCTCGACCACCGGCGACTCGCGCGCCGTGCGGCGCGCGGCCTCGGGGTTCTCGCGCTCGAACGCGTCCGCGCCCGGACCGCGCGGGCGCTCGGGCGCGCGCGGAGGCGCCGCGAACGTGCGCGGCGCGCGCGAGGCCTCGGCACCCTGGCTGCCGCGGCCCTTGGCGGCTATGCGCTCGCCGTAGGGCGGGTTCATGACGATGGTGCCCCGATCGGCCGGCGCCAGGCGCTGCAGCGCGTCGGCCGTCTTGAAGTCGATGGCGTGCGCCACGCCCGCGCGTTCCGCGTTGCGCGTGGCGAAGTCGGTCATGCGGAACGAGACGTCGCCGGCCCAGATCGGCACCGCGGGACGCACGATCACGTCACGCGCCTCCACCTGCATCTCGCCCCACAGCTTCGAGTACTCGAGGAAGGGCCGCAGGCGCTCGAACGCGAAGCGGCGCGTGAGCCCCGGCGCGACGTTGCAGGCGATCTGCGCGGCCTCGATGGCGATCGTGCCGGCTCCGCAGCACGGATCCAGCAGCCCGCCGTCCTCCGGGCGGCCCTGCCAGCCGGCCGCGTAGACCAGCGTGGACGCCAGCGTCTCCTTCAGCGGCGCCTCGCCCTGCTGCTCGCGCCAGCCGCGCTTGAACAGGGCCTCGCCGCTCAGGTCGATCGCGATCCAGGCGTGCGTCGGGTCGACGTGCAGGCTGATGGCGAGGTCGGGGAAGCGGGTGTCGACGCTGGGGCGCGCGCCGGCCTGCTCGCGCATCACGTCGCAGACCGCGTCCTTGATGCGCAGCGCGGCGAAGTTCAGGCTCTGCAGCGGCGAGCGCTGCGCCGTGACGTCGACGCGGATGGTCTCGTCCGGCGTGATCCATTCCGACCAGTTGATGCGGCGGCCGAGGTCGTACAGGTCGTGCTCGTCGCGGTAGTCGCCGTCCACCATGGGCCACAGCACGCGCTGCGCGATGCGGCTGCGCAGGTTCAGGCGCATCGCGTTCTCGACGCTCTCGTCGACCATCACGCCGCCGCGTCCGGCCACGACGCCCTGGTTCGGGCCGAGGATGCGGATGCACTCCTCGGCGAGCAGTTCCTCGCTGCCGTTGGCGCAGGTGACGAAGAGGAAGTCGGGCTTGTCGTTCATGGCGGGGTGCACCCTTTGGCACGTTGAGAAACGCTCCGGCTCCTGCCGGCGCGGTGAATTCGGGGTCAGGCACCTGCGGAGCCGGACCCCTCGGCCCTAGACCGTGCGGCGCAGGTTGGCCGGCGCGATCTTCAAGGCTTCACGATACTTGGCCACGGTGCGGCGCGCCACCTGGATGCCCTGGCCCTCGAGCAGCTCGGCGAGCTGGCTGTCGGACAGGGGCTTGGCCGGGCTCTCGGCGGCCACCAGCTGCTTGATCAGCGCGCGCACCGCGGTGGACGACGCATTGCCGCCGGCATCGGTGTTCAGCGACGAGCCGAAGAAGTACTTCAGCTCGTAGGTGCCGAACGGCGTGGACATGTACTTGGCCGTGGTCACGCGCGAGATGGTGGACTCGTGCAGGCCCAGCTCGTCGGCGATCTCGCGCAGCACCAGCGGCTTCATCGCGATGGCGCCGTGGGAAAAGAAGTTCTTCTGGCGCTCGATGATGGCCTGCGACACGCGCAGGATGGTGTCGAAGCGCTGCTGGATGTTGCGGATGAACCAGCGCGCTTCCTGCAGCCGCGCGGTGAGCGCGCTGCCGCTGGCGCGCTGCGACTTGATCGCCTGCGCGTAGAGGTCGTTGACGCGCAGCTTGGGCATCACGTCCGGGTTGAGCACGGCCTTCCACTGGCGCGCGACCTTCATCACGATCACGTCGGGGATGATGATCTGCGCCTCGGCGCGCGCGAACGGCCGGCCGGGCTTGGGCTCCAGCGCCACGATCAGGCCCTGCGCCGCGCGCACGGTGGCCTCGTCGGTCTCGATGAGCTGCGCGATCTTCTTGAAGTCGCGCCGGGCCAGCAGCGCCAGGTGCCCGGTGCAGATCTTCAGCGCGGCCAGCAGCGAGCCCGCGGTGGACTTGGGCGGCGGCTTCTGGCGCAGCTGCAGGCTCAGGCATTCGCCCAGCGAGCGCGCGCCCACGCCGGTGGGCTCCATGCTCTGGAGGAAGTTCAGGCCGCACTGCAGGCGGTGCAGCAGTTCCTCGTGCTCCTCCTCGCCCTCGACGCCCAGCACCTCGGCCAGGCGCTCGGCGATCTCCTCGAGCGTGTCGGCCAGGTAGCCGTCCTCGTTGAGCGATTCGATCAGCACCAGCACCGCCGCCGCGTCCTCCCCGGACAGGCGCAGGCTGCTCAGCTGCGTGCGCAGGTGATCCTCGAGGCTGATGCCGGCGTCGGCGCGGTTCTGGCGCTCGAAGTCGTCGTCGTCGCCCGACTGGCCGCTGCCGGCGGAAGAGGGCAGCTCGCGGATGCCGTCGAAGTCGTCGCGCTCGGTGCCGTTCTCCCAGTCGTCGCGCTCGGTGGTGCCGAATTCGGCCGCGTCGACGCCGGCGGGCTCGTCGACGTTGTCGTTGCTGGAACGACCGTCGGCGTCGGCATCCGTCGCGCTCTTGGCGCTGTCGGTGGCGCTGGCGGACGTGCTTGCGTTCAGGCCTTCGAACTGCGCCTCGGGCAGGACCGTCTCTTCCTCGGGCTCGAGGAACGGGTTCTGTTCCATCATCTGCTCGATCTCCTGGTGCAGTTCCAGGGTCGAGAGCTGCAGCAGCCGGATGGACTGCTGCAACTGCGGCGTCAGCGCGAGATGTTGCGACAGGCGGACCTGCAGCGAGGCTTTCATGTTCACCCGCCTGCGCTCACATCCGGAAGTGCTCGCCGAGGTACACGCGACGGACGTCGGCGTTCTCGACGATCTCGGCGGGGGTCCCTTCGGCCAGCACCCGGCCTTCGCTGATGATGTAGGCGCGGTCGCAGATGCCCAGCGTCTCGCGCACGTTGTGGTCGGTGATCAGCACGCCGATGCCGCGCGCCTTCAGGAAGCCGATGATGCGCTGGATCTCGATGACGGCGATGGGATCGACACCCGCGAACGGCTCGTCGAGCAGGATGAAGCGCGGCTGCGTGGCGAGCGCGCGGGCGATCTCCACGCGGCGCCGCTCGCCGCCGGACAGCGCCGGCGCCGGGGAGTCGCGCAGGTGCGTGAGGCTCAGGTCGTTGAGCAGGCCGTCGAGGCGCTTGTCGATCTCGGCGGGCTTGAGCGCCTTGCCGTTCTCGTCGTACTGCAGCTCCAGCACCGCGCGGATGTTCTCGTCGACCGTGAGCTTGCGGAAGATGGACGCTTCCTGCGGCAGGTAGCTCAGCCCCAGGCGCGAGCGCTGGTGGATGGGCTTGGCCGAGATCTGCCGGCCGTCGATGCGGATGTCGCCGGCGTCGGCGCGCACCAGGCCCACGACCATGTAGAAGGTGGTGGTCTTGCCCGCGCCGTTGGGGCCCAGCAGGCCCACGACCTCGCCGGCGTTCACGGCCAGGTGCACTTCCTTGACCACCACGCGCGTGCCGTAGGACTTGCGCAGTCCCGAGGCCTCGAGACGGCTCTGCGACGCGTTGGCCGCGCCGGGCAGGGGCGCGACGGGCGCCGCCGACGGCGACACCGCGGTGCCAGGCTCGACCTGCCCCGTGGCCTCGGTGCGGGCGATCATTTTGCGGGCCCCGAAGCCGGGGTCGACAGGCGCAGCGGCTCGACGCTCTTGGGCGCGCTGGACGCCTTGGGCGTGAAGATGACGGTGGTGCGGTCGTGCCCGGAGCCGAGCTTGATCGTCTCGGACGCCGTGTCGTAGGTGATCAATTCCGAATTCGCCTGGTCGGTGATCGTCGTGCCCTGGAGCATGCGCAGGTGGGCATCGCCGACGAAGCGCACGCGATTGGCGGCGCTGTCGTACTCGATCTTCTGGGCCTCGCCCTCGCTGAACTCGTCCACGCCGTCGCGCTTCTGGCGGAAGGTGGCGGGCTTGCCGCCCGAGCCGTAGGCGAAGCCCAGCTGGTTGCCGTCCGGATCCTGGCTCACCTCCACGCGGTCGGCGTGGATCTCCAGCGTGCCCTGGGTGATGACCACGTTGCCGGTGAACACGGCGCTGTGGTTCTTCAGGTCGACGACGTCGGGGTTGTTACCGCCGCTCGTCACGCTCATGGGCTTGGTGCGGTCGGCCTTCTCGGCATGCGCGCCGACGGCGGCCAGCGACGCCGCGGCGATCGCTGCCAGCAACGCGCCCAGGCGGCGACCGTTCACGCGGGCGCGGCCCGGCGCGTTGGCACGAATGATTTCAGGCGTGGAGGGGGGTGTAAGCGGTCGCATCGTGATCGGCACGGAAATTGCAGACCATTCTAGCCCGCAGGCATCCCGGATGCGCGGGCGACCGTCCCTTTACGCAGTGGGTCGATGGGGCTGTCGGGCCCGCCCAACGCCGCCGTCCGGCGGCATTCGTGGACGCGCGACCACCCTTCGCCCGGGGCGAATCAGCCGCCGTGGCGGACGCGGTTCACCAGCCAGTCGGTGGTCGACAGCATCGCGTACCCGCCCGCGCCCTGTTGCGCAGTGGCCTTGAAGCGGCCGGCGATGGCCATCTCGGGCGTGCCCTGGATGTCGTAATCGTCTTCCAGGCGCTGCGCGGCCGCGCACTTCGACTGCACCGAGAAACCGTTCCAGGCCGCCCGTACCTTCGCGCCGTCCAGGCCGTTCTCCTGGGCGAACGCCAGCATGCCGTCGAGGCTGTCGATGGGCTTCCTCTGCACGTGGAAGCGCATGTAGGTCTTCACGTGCATCTGCTCGGTGACGCCCAGCGCTTCCCAGGTGTAGAAGATGCGCTGGTGGATCTGCCTGCGCGCGTCGAAGCCCACCGGCACGCGGCTGAAGTGCACGTCGGCCGGCAACTGGAGGATCCACGGCTGGATCACCGGCTCGAACGCGAAGCAGTGCGGGCAGCCGTACCAGAAGAACTCGAGGACCTCGATCCTGCCGTTGGCCGGCACCGCGATGGGCTTGTCGAGCGCCAGGAAGTCGCGGCCCTCGACGGGGGCGGCGCCCTGCGCGCGGGCGCGCAGGGGTGCGCCCGCCATCGCGAACGCGCCGGCGAGACTGGCCGCACCGCGCGAGAACGTCCGGCGGTCCATCGTCGTCAGGCCGTCTTGCGCAGCTGCGCCACGAGATAGTCGGTGGTCGCCAGGCATTCCTTCATGCCGCCCATCGACGGGGACGTGGTGTAGCGGCCGTGGATGCCGATCATCGGGACGCCGTCCACGCCGTAGTCTTCCGAAAGTTGCTTGGCCTGGCCCATCTTCGTGCGCACGCCGAAGCTTTCCCACGCCTGCCTGACCTTGGCGACGTCCAGCCCGTTCTCCTGCGCGAACGCCAGCATGTCTTCCTCGCGGTTGATCGGCCTGTGCTGCAGGTGGAAGCGGTTGAACGTCTTCGTGTGCATCGCGTCGACCAGGCCCAGCGCCTCCCACGTGTAGTAGATCTGCTGGTGGATCTCCTTCAACGCGTCGAACTGCACCGGCACGCGGCGGAAGTGCACGTCGGCCGGCAGCTTGGCGATCCATGGCTCGATGGTGGACTCGAACGCGAAGCAGTGCGGGCAGCCGTACCAGAAGAACTCGATCACCTCGACCTTGCCCGTGCGGGGCAGGTTGATGGGGGTCTTGAGCTTGTTGAAGTCCTTGCCGTCGGCCGGCACGCCCTGCGCAAGCGCGGCGCCGGGCAGGCCCAGGCCCGACAGAGCTGCGATGCCGGTCGCGCCAGCCAGTTGCAGGGAAAACTCGCGCCGGTTCATGCGGATCCTTTCAGGGGTGGGGCCGGGAAGCCTGTAGAGGCCTCGCGCAGCCGCGGAGTTCATTGTTTCGAGCGGTCGACGCGCACCAGCGACGCGTCCGGATCGATGGCCTTGGCGCGCTCGGTCTGCGCGTCGGCCTCGTCCTTCCTGTCAAACGGCCCAAGCCGCACGCGGTGGACAGTGCGGCCGTTCTGGTCGCGGTCCGAGACGGTGGCGCGCAGGCCGGCCAGCGCCAGCTTGGCGCGTTGCTGCTCGGCATCTTCGGGTTTAGAGTAGGCGCCCACTTGCACGAAATAGATGAAAGGATCGGCGCCGGCGGCCGTCTTGGCCGCATCGTTGGCGTCGCCGCCGTTGAGGATGGCGGCCGCGTCGCGGGTGCTCTTGGGGGTTTCCACATGCGCCGCGTCGGGCGTCGCGCCGGCCGGGCTCACCTTGCCGTTGTCGGCCGGCGTGGGCAGCACCGGGGCGGCCACGCGCGGCACGACGGCGGTGTCGGACGCGGCCGCCGACGGCGCGGCGGGCGCCACCGGACGCGCCGGCTGCTTGCCGGCCAGCGCCGCGTTGGGGTCCCAGCTCTTGTTGCGCTCGACCTCGGCGGCGTCCTGCTCCGGCGTGTGCTGCTGGCCCTTGTTCATCAGCGGCACCGGCGTCTTGGTGACGTACAGCGCGACGCCCAGCGCCACGGCCAGGCCCACCAGCAGGCCGACGACAAAGCCCAGGGCGAAGCCGCCCCGTTGGTTCTTCAAGGAAGGTTTCACGAGTCGGGGTTCCGGGGTTCAGGAGGCGGCGGGGGTCGCGGCGGCTTCGTCGCGATTCATGGCTTCGGGCGCGCTCACGCCCAGCACGGCGAGGGCGTTGCGCAGCACCTGGGCCGAGGCGCCGAGCAGCGCGAGGCGGGCCTGCGCGAGCGCGGCGTCGTCCACGAGGAAGCGCTCGGCGGCATAGTACGAGTGGAAGCTCGCGGCCACGCTGCGGGCGTAGTAGGCGATGTCGTGCGGCGCGAGGTCGCGCGCCGCGGCCGACAAGGTCTCGGGGAACTCGGCGAGCTTCAACATCAGCGCGGCTTCCGACGGCGCGGTCAGCAGCGACAGGTCGGCCTTCGCGACCTGCGACAGGTCGCCGCCCTTGTCGGCGTACTGGCGCAGCACCGAGCAGATGCGGGCGTGTGCGTACTGGACGTAGAACACCGGGTTCTCGTCGCTCTGCTTCAGCGCCACGTCGATGTCGAACACGAATTCGGTGTCGGCCTTGCGGCTGACGAGGAAGAAGCGCACGGCGTCGCGGCTGGTCCAGTCGATCAGGTCGCGCAGCGTGACGTAGCTGCCGGCGCGCTTGGAGATCTTCACCTCCTCGCCGCCGCGCATCACGGTGATCATCTTGTGCAGCAGGTAGTCGGGCCAGCCCTGCGGCACGCCCTCGGAGGCCGCCTGCAGGCCGGCGCGCACGCGGGCGACGGTGCCGTGGTGGTCGCTGCCCTGCACGTTGATGGCCTTCTTGAAGCCGCGCTCCCACTTGTTCAGGTGGTAGGCGACATCGGGCACGAAGTAGGTGTACGTGCCGTCGGACTTGCGCATGACGCGGTCCTTGTCGTCGCCGTACTCGGTGGTGCGCAGCCACAGCGCGTTGTCGAGCTCGTAGGTCTTGCCCGATTGGACGAGCTTGCCCACCGTGGTCTCGACCGCGTTGCTGGTGTACAGGCTGGTCTCGAGGAAGTAGTTGTCGAAGTGGACGCCGAACGCCTGCAGGTCGAGATCCTGCTCGTGGCGCAGGTAGGCCACGGCGAACTGGCGGATCGAGTCGAGGTCATCCGGGTCTCCGGACGCGGTGAACTCGCGGTCGTCGGCCTTGACCGTCTTCTTCGCGAGGAAGTCGGCGGCGATGTCGGCGATGTACTCGCCGTTGTAGAACTTCTTGCTTTCGGGGTTGTCCGGGTCGACGGGCCAGCAGGCGTCGCCCGGCTTGAAGCCCTTGATGCGCAACTGCGTGCTGTGGGCCAGCGTGCCGATCTGCACGCCCGCGTCGTTGTAGTAGAACTCGCGCTGCACCGCCCAGCCCTGGCTGGCGAGCAGGTTGCAGACTGTGGAGCCCAGCGCGGCCTGGCTGGCGTGGCCCACGTGCAGCGGGCCGGTGGGGTTGGCCGAGACGAACTCGACGATCACCTTGTCGCCGTTGGCGGGCTGGATGCCGAAGCGGTCGGCGCCGGCCAGCACCTCGGCCACGACGGCCTGCTTGGCGGCCGGGGAAAGGCGCAGGTTGATGAAGCCGGGGCCGGCGATCTCGAGCGCGGACACCCAGCGCCGCACGGCCGGCTGCGCGTTCAGCGCCGCCACCAGTTGGTCGGCGACGGCGCGCGGCGCCAGGCGCAGCGGCTTGGCCAGCTGCATGGCCACGGTGATGGCCAGGTCGCCGTGGGCGGCCTGCTTGGGAGACTCGAACGCGGGCGTGACCGCGGCGTCCGGCGCCACCTGGGCGACGGCGGCCGCCAGGGCTTGCGCCAGCTCGGATTTGGCTTGGATCATGGGAGGGATTCTACGGTTCGCGGGGGTTACAAATCGGCCGACAGTCGGGCGAGGCTGACCGAACAGCCCGACAAACGCGCCATTTCTCGCCTGATCGGATACTCCTTCCAGCCTTCAATATCGAACCTGACACATGGCGCCTGCCGCGCGCCCGCGTCCACTACAACAAAACCCCACCGATGAGCGACACCGTCTTCAACGCAGAACAGTCCGGGCTGGCCGAGCCGACCGGCGAGCTGCCGTCGACGATCGGCAAGTACGCGATCCTGGGGCGGCTGGGCGACGGCGCCACCAGCGAGGTGTTCCGCGCCCACGACGAGTTCAACAAGCGCGACGTGGCCATCAAGCGGCTGCGTCTGTCGTCCGAGACCGCCGCCATCGACGCGCACTTCTGGTCGCGCTTCTTCGCGGCCGAAGCCGCGCTGGTGGGCCGCCTGAACCACCCGAACGTGGTCCAGCTCTACGAAGCCTTCAGCGACGCCCAGGTGCCCTACCTGGTGATGGAGTGCGTGCCGGGCGTCACGCTGCGCGAGTTCTGCCGGCCCGACAAGCTGCTGCCGCTGGAACAGGTGGTGGAGATCGGCTTCAAGTGCGCGATGGCGCTGGGCTACGTCTTCCGCCAGGGGCTGATCCATCGCGACGTCAAGCCGGCCAACATCCTGGCGGTGGTGCAGGACGGCGAGGTGGTGGACGTCAAGCTGAGCGACTTCGGCAGCGTGCTCAACACCAACTCCGACCGCACGCAGATCCACCGCGTGGGCTCGCTCGCCTACATGTCGCCCGAGCAGATCGAGGGCAACGCGCTCGACTGCCGCACCGACATCTACGCGCTGGCGGCCGTGCTGTACCACCTGATCTCCGGCCGCCCGCCGTTCGACGCGCAGACGCAGGTCGCGCTGATGAACCAGATCTTCCACAACGAGCCGCCGCCGCTCACCACCCTGCGCGAGGGCGTCACGCCCGCGCTGGAGGCCGTGATCCTGGGTGCCCTGGCCAAGAAGCAGGACGACCGGCCGCAGGATTGGGAGACCTTCGCGCAGTCGCTGTCGGGCCTCATCGTCAACCACCAGGTGCCGCGCGGGCGGCTGCAGAAGGTGCTCGACTCCGAGCGTTTCAATCTGCTGCGCTCGCTGGATTTCTTCTCCGACTTCGACGACGTCGAGCTGTGGGAGGTGGTGCATCGTGCCAAGTGGCAGCGCCTGCACTACGGCCACCGCGTGTACCGGCGCGGCCAGGAGGGCAACACCTTCCACATCATCGCGCAGGGCGAGGTGGAGGTGTTCCGCGACGGCCAGCGCGTGGCGCGCCTGGGCGCCGGCACGTCGGTGGGCGAGATGGCCTACCTCGCGCCCAGCCCCGACCTGCGGCGCCACAGCGCGGACATCATCGTGTCCGAGCCCTGCACCACGATCTCGTTCACGCCCGACACGCTCACGCAGCTCAGCGCCGAGACGCGCATGCGCTTCGACAAGGCGTTCATCCAGGTGCTGGTGCGGCGCCTGCACGCTGCGCACGAGACGCTGGCGCACCCGCGCCGGGTGCTGTGACGTGTTCGTGTCGAACTGACGAATAGTTACGCCGCCGTCGGCTCGCAGCCACAGCCAGTACAACGCGTCGTGAACCGTGTGGTTGACGGGGCAAGTTCTGCTTGTGATCACCGGCGCGCTTTGCTTCAATCATGTCGTGCCGCGATTCAGGGAGGTTCCTGGGCGGCGCACCCGACACACCGCCCCATCCGTCACGACAAGGACATCCCATGAAGCACCTCCTCACCGCGCTCGCTCTCACCCTCGCCGCTGCCGGCGCCTTCGCCGCCGACGCCGCCGCGCCGGCCGCCAGCAAGCAACTGTCGCCGCAGCAGCAGAAGATGGCCGACTGCTCGGCCGCCAACAAGGGCAAGAAGGGCGACGACTACAAGGCGGCGCAGAAGGCCTGCCTGTCCGGCACGGCCGCGCCGGCCGCCGCGCCGTCGGCCCCGATGACCCAGAAGGAAAAGATGGCCGCCTGCTCCAAGCAGAACAAGGGCAAGAAGGGCGACGACTACAAGAGCGCGCAGAAGGCCTGCCTGTCGGCCTGATCCTTCCCGCAGCAGCCGCTCGCGCGGCGATTTCCGCAGACCCGGCCGCGTGCCGGGTTTGTCGTTTGTGAACGGCCCGCTCCGCGACGTGCGGCGCCGAAAGCCACGTTTCCGCCCCGATTGGCGCCGCGCGCCGCGCAATGGGGCGATTCGCGCCTGGGGACTTGTCTCGACTGCCGCGAGCATGGCTGAACGCACCCACCGAGCCACTCCCGGCCGGCGGCGCGTTCAACGTCCACTCAAACCCAGCCGAGGATTTCTCATGAAGCAATTGATCATCGCCCTGTTGTTCGCGCTTGCTGCGGGCACCACGTTCGCGCGCGCCGCGCATGCGCCAGCCGCGGCCGCCTCCGACGCCGCGGCGTCCACCGCCGTGGCCGCGGCGGGCGCCACGCAACCCGGCACGGCGCAGCGCACGAAGATGAAGACCTGCAATGCCGACGCCAAGGTCAAGGACGTGCACGGCGCCGATCGCCGCGCGTTCATGAAGCAGTGCCTGTCGGGCAAGGCCAAGCCCGCAACGGCCTCCTGACGCGCGCCGCGAGTCGCCATGCGCGCGCGCTTCGCGTTTCCGATGCAGAGCACGGGCCGGGGTCACGCTGCGGCGCCCGGGTCGGCGCTGCGGGTGGAGGAGCCGGCGCCTGCTGGGCCGGCCTCAGCGATTCCAGTAGCGCGGGTCGCCGTAGGTGTGCTTGAGGAAGTCGATCCACAGGCGCACGCGCAGCGCGAGGTGGCGCGCGTGCGGAAACACCGCAAAGATGCCGTTGGGCGGCGCCGCGAACTCGTCCAGCACGCTCACGAGCCGCCCTGAGTCCACGTCGGCCTGCACCTCCCAGGCGCTGCGCCAGGCCAGGCCCAGGCCGGCCAGGCACCAGTCGTGCAGCACCTGGCCGTCGGTGCAATCCAGGCGACCGTTCATGCGCACGTGCGTGGGCTCGCCGCCTATCGTGAAGGCCCAGCCGCGCGGCTGGCTGGCCTCGGAGCTCAGCGTGAGGCAGGCGTGGCGCGCCAGGTCGGCCGGCGTGGCCGGCGTGCCGGCGCGCTTCAGGTAGGCGGGCGCCGCAACGCACAGGCGGCGGTTGTCGGACAGGCGCACGCCCACGAGGCTGGAGTCCTGCAAATCGCCCACGCGCACGGCGCAGTCCACGCCTTCGTTGACGATGTCCACCACGCGGTCGGACAGGTTCAGCGACAGGCTCACGTCCGGGTGCTCGGCCAGGAACAGCGGCACCAGCGGCGCCACGTGGCGTCGGCCGAAGCCGGCCGGCGCCGTGATGCGCAGGTGGCCGCTGGCCTTCACGCCGCCGGCCGACACGCTGGCCTCGGCGCTGGCGAAATCCAGCAGCAGGCGCTGGCAGTCTTCCAGGAAGGCGCTGCCCTCGTGCGTGAGCGCCACGCGGCGCGTGGTGCGGGCCAGCAGCTTCACGCCCAGGCGGGTCTCGAGGGCGTCCAGGCGGCGGCTGATCACGGCCGGCGCGATGCCCTCGGCCTGGGCCGCCGCCGTCAGGCTGCCACGCTGGGCCACCGCCACGAAGGTCTCCATCTGCTTGAGCTTGTCCATCGGTGGCTCAGTTTTGCTTAAAAGTCATCAATCAATCGCGAATTATGGTGGGAATCGCTATTGGAGGATGGAATAGATTTCGCCCATGGATGCCGCCACCCTGACCGCCGACGATCGCCCCGCAGCGCCGAAGGCCGTGCTGTTCGACGTGTACGGCACGCTGCTGGACGTCTACAGCGTGGGCCTGCGCGCCGAGCAGATGTTCCCGGGCGCGGGCGAGCGTCTCGCGCGCGCGTGGCGCGACAAGCAGATCGAATACTCGCGCCTCGTGTCCATGAGCGGCCGCTACCGCCCGTTCTGGCAGCTCACGCGCGACGCGCTGCAGGTGTGCGCCGCGGCGCTGAAGCTGCCGCTGGACACCGCCGGCGAGGACAGCCTGATGAACGAGTACCGGCACCTGTCGGCGTTCCCCGAGAACCGCGCCGTGCTCCAGGCGCTGGCCGCGCGCGGCATCCGCGCGGGCGTGCTGTCCAACGGCGACCCCGACATGCTGGACGTGACGCTGCGCAGCGCCGGCCTCATCGACCTGCTCGATCCGATCCTGAGCGTCCACCAGACGCGCCGCTACAAGACCGACCCGGCCGCGTACGCGCTGGGCCCGCAGGCGCTGAGCCTGCCCGCCGCCGACATCCTGTTCGTGTCGTCCAACTGCTGGGACGCGATCGGCGCCACGTGGCACGGCTACGCCACCCTGTGGGTCAACCGCGCCGATGCGCCGATGGAGCAGCTCGGCACCGCACCCACGCGCGTCGGGCGCTCGTTGCGCGACGTCCTCGAATTCTTCCAGACCTAGAACGCGCGCCGCCGCCGGGCCATCCGCCCGCCGGCCGCGAGAGCCGCACAACGGCCGCAGCACGCGTTTTGCTTTCCACCATTCCGACTTCCTATTCAAACTTCAGGAGTTCAACCATGAGCCTCAAGCTGCCCCAGGGCATGACCATCTCCGGCACGATCCAGCCGGGCTTCGACGCCATCCTCACGCCGGAGGCGCTGGCCTTCGTCGCCGACCTGCACCGCACGTTCGAGGGCCGCCGCCGGGAGCTGCTGGCCGCCCGCGTGGAACGCACGGCGCGCCTGGACGCCGGCGAGCGCCCCGACTTCCTCGCCTCGACGGCGGACATCCGCGCCGGCGACTGGAAGGTGGCGCCGCTGCCAGCCGCGCTGTCGTGCCGCCGCGTGGAGATCACGGGCCCGGTCGACGCCAAGATGGTGATCAACGCCTTCAACTCGGGCGCCGACAGCTACATGACCGACTTCGAGGACAGCAACGCCCCGAAGTGGGAGAACCAGATCCAGGGCCAGATCAACCTGGCCGCCGCGATCCGCCGCACGCTCACGCTGGAGAGCAACGGCAAGAGCTACAGGCTCAGCGACCGCATCGCCACGCTGCAGGTGCGCCCGCGCGGCTGGCACCTCGACGAGAAGCACGTGCTGGTCGACGGCCAGCGCGTGTCCGGCGGCATCTTCGACTTCGGCCTGTTCCTGTTCCACAACGCGAAGGAGCAGATCGCGCGCGGCGCCGGCCCGTTCTTCTACCTGCCCAAGATGGAGAGCCATCTCGAGGCGCGCCTGTGGAACGATCTCTTCGTGCGTGCCCAGGACAAGCTGGGCCTGCCCCAAGGCACGATCAAGGCCACCGTGCTGATCGAGACCATCCTCGCCGCGTTCGAGATGGACGAGATCCTGTACGAGCTGCGCGAGCACAGCGCGGGCCTGAACGCCGGCCGCTGGGACTACATCTTCAGCTGCATCAAGAAGTTCAAGCTCGACACCGACTTCTGCCTGGCCGAGCGCTCCAAGGTCACGATGACCTCGCCGTTCATGCGCGCCTACGCGCTGCTGCTGCTCAAGACCTGCCACAAGCGCGGCGCGCCGGCCATCGGCGGCATGAGCGCGCTGATCCCGATCAAGAACGACCCGGAGAAGAACGCCATCGCGATGGCCGGCATCGTGGGCGACAAGAAGCGCGACGCCACCGACGGCTACGACGGCGGCTGGGTGGCGCATCCGGGCCTGGTCGAGCCGGCGATGCAGGAGTTCCTCGCGGTGCTGGGCGACAAGCCCAACCAGTGGGGCAAGCAGCGCGACGACGTGAACGTGACGGCCGCGCAGCTGCTCGATTTCAAGCCCGAGACGCCGATCACCGAGGCCGGCCTGCGCAACAACATCAATGTCGGCATCCACTACCTGGGCGCCTGGCTGGCCGGCAACGGCTGCGTGCCGATCCACAACCTGATGGA
>JABCYW010000036.1 GCA_013289985.1 Betaproteobacteria bacterium
GATGGGGCGCGCGGCGGGGTGGGACGGTTCTGGAGCGTGATCGCGCAGATCGCGGTCATCGACATCGTGTTCTCGCTCGACTCCGTGATCACCGCCGTGGGCATGGTGGACCGCGTGGGCGTGATGATCGCCGCGGTGATGGCCTCGGTGGCCCTGATGATGTTCGCCGCGCGCCCCATCGGCGAGTTCGTCGAGCGCCACCCGTCGATCAAGGTGCTGGCACTGGCCTTCCTCGCGATGGTGGGCATGGCGCTGGCCGCCGAGGCCTTCGACGTGCACGTGCCCAAGGCGGTGATCTATGCCGCGATCGGCTTCTCGCTCGGCGTGGAACTGCTCAACATCCGCGCCCGGGCGAAGCGCCAGGGGAAGCGGCCCTCCACCGCGCTCGAACACGTCGGCCAGGAGCCGTCGCCGACGACGTGATCTGGACCATGCGAGTTTCTCGATGCATTTGTTCGGTTCATTCGAATTTACGCGAAGTTTCGAAGAAGCCACAGTGAGGCATCCCTGAAAGGAGTCCTGCCATGAACCTGCAACCCAGTTCCCGCCGTCCGTCCTACGCCGAGGACGCCCGCGTCGTCTCCGCCGGCGGCAACGCCCGCGTGCTGCGCAACACCTACGCGCTGCTCGCCCTGTCGATGATTCCCACCGTGCTCGGCGCCTGGATCGGCCTCGCGTCGGGCCTGTCCACCGCGCTGAGCGGCGGCATGGGACTGGTCGTCTTCATGGTCGGCGCCTTCGGCCTGATCTGGGCCATCGAGAAGAACCGCAACTCCGCCGCCGCCGTGCCGTTGCTGCTGGGCTTCACGTTCTTCATGGGCCTGATGCTGTCGCGCCTGCTGGGCTTCGTGCTGGGCATGGGCAACGGCACCGGCCTGGTGATGATGGCCTTCGCCGGCACCGCCACCATCTTCTTCGGCATGGCCACGCTGTCGTCCATCATCAAGCGCGACCTGTCGACGATGGGCAAGTGGCTGTTCATCGGCGCCGTGATGCTGATGGTGGCGGGCATCGCCAACGTCTTCATCCAGTCGAGCGCGCTGATGATCACGATGTCCGTGATGGCCATCGGCATCTTCTCGGCCTTCGTGCTGCATGACCTGAAGCGCGTGCAGGACGGCGTGGAGACCAACTACGTCATTGCGACGCTGGGCGTCTACCTGAGCCTGTACAACGTGTTCCAGAACCTGCTGGTGCTGCTGGGCGTGTTCGGCGGCCGCGACGAGTGAATCCGGCGCCAGGACGGCCTCAGTCCGGGTCTCCGGCCGTCTCCTGGCGCAACGCCTCGAAGCGCGCGCGGTATTCGGAGCGCAGCTTGCGGCGCAGCTCCGCGGTGGCGAAGCGCCGGCGTTCGTCGGCGGTCTGCGGCTCCAGCGGCGGCACCGCCACGGGCTTGCGGTCGTCGTCGAGGGCCACCATCGTGAAGAAGCAGCTGTTGGCGTGCCGCACGCGCTGGGTGCGGATCTCCTCGGCCACGACCTTGATGCCCACCTCCATCGAGCTGGTGCCGGTGTGGTTGACCGAGGCCAGGAAGGTGACGAGCTCGCCCACGTGGATCGCCTCGCGGAACATCACCTGGTCGACCGACAGGGTCACCACGTAGCGGCCCGCGTAGCGCGCGGCGCACGCGTAGGCGACCTGGTCCAGCAGCTTCAGGATCGTGCCGCCGTGCACGTTGCCCGAGAAGTTGGCCATGTCGGGCGTCATCAGCACTGTCATCGAGAGTTGGTGTTTCGGGGAGTCCATGGCGGGGCCTTTCAGTCTTGCAGGGGGGCGACGCTGGCGCCAGCGACCGCGTGGCGGGCCATGGCGTCGGCGACGACCCCCGTGGCCTTCATGTCCTCGACGAAGGCCCGCAGCGCGGCCTCGGCGACCGGCCCCCGGCCGCGCGCGAGGCCCATCGCCTGGCGGATCACCATGAAGCGGCCGGGCAGCACCCGCAGGCCGGGCCTGCCCTGCGCCACCTCCACCAGCACCTGGCGGATGCCGCCGGCGACGTCTGCCGCCCCCGTGACGAGCGCCTGGACGACCTCGGCCGCGCCGGGCACGCGCACGAACGTCGCCGCCTTCAGCTCGCGCGAAAGGAACAGGTCGTACGCGCTGCCCTTGCCGACGGCGACGGTGGTGCCGCTGCGGTCGACATCCTCGTTGGCCCGGCAAGGAGAATCGTCGCGCACCAGGTACGCGCCCTCTATCAGCAGGTAGGCGTCGGTGAAGGCGATCTCGGCGCCGCGCTGCGGGTCGATGGCGAAGAAACCGATGTCGGCCACGCCGCCGGTGACCGCGTCCACCGACTTCGTGGCCGCGGGAAACGTGACGAGGTCGAGCGCCACGCCCAGCCGTTCGGCCAGCACGCGCGCCAGGTCGACCGAGACGCCGCGCGGCTCGCCCGTGGCCGGGTCGGTGCCGGCCAGGATCGGGTTGCCCAGGTTGATCGAGGCCCGCAGCCTGCCGCCGGGGGCCAGCAGGGCGACGGCGGCGGCGTCGGGTTGGAATCGGGTGCTCATCGGGACATTCTCCACCGCATCCGGCGGCGCTCCTTCGTCGTATTGAACCACTGGCCTCGCGCAAGGTCATAGACGGTGCGGGACAGCGGCGGGCCCGCGCTCGTTGCAAGATCCGGTCCGCGCCCCGCCTTGTAAGGAATCGGCGCATGCCGACGACAGACCCTCATCCTCCAACGACCCGCCGAAGCCACGCCATGACACTCGCCCGCCGATCCGCTCTCCTGTCCGGTGCCCGCCTGCTGCTGGGCGGCAGCGTCGCCGCGCTCGCCTCCGCCTGCAGCCGGGCCGGGGCCGCCACGCCGGTAGCCAAGGAACACTTCGAGGTCGAGATGAGCGACGAGGCGTGGAAGGCGAAGTTGTCGCCGCAGGCCTATGCGGTGCTGCGCCACGAAGGCACGGAGGTGCCGTTCACGAGCCCGCTCAACGACGAGCACCGCAAGGGCACGTTCGTCTGCGCCGGCTGCGCGCTGGCGCTGTTCTCGTCGCAGACCAAGTTCGACAGCGGCACCGGCTGGCCGAGCTTCTGGCAGCCGTTGCCCAACGCCGTCAACCAGCGCGTCGACAACTCGCTGGGCATGAGCCGCGACGAGGTGCACTGCCGGCGCTGCGGCGGCCACCTGGGCCACGTCTTCGACGACGGCCCCAAACCGACAGGGCTGCGCTATTGCATGAACGGCGTCGCCATGGCATTCACGCCGGCCTGACCCGACCCAACGACACCAGGACATCCCCACCATGAACCGCACCAAGACCGCCCCCTCGCCCTCGAAGGCCATCCAGTTCTTCCTCACCACGGTCGGCGCCGCCTGCCTGCTGGCCATCGGCCTGCACTTCGGCATGGCCGGCGCCGCGGAGCCGTCGGTGGTGATCCCCGCGCCAGGCGCCGACGAGCCCGCGGCCGGCCGCCACACCGAGACCGCCGTGTTCGCCGGCGGCTGCTTCTGGGGCGTGCAGGGCGTGTTCCAGCACGTCAAGGGCGTCACCAACGCCGTGTCGGGCTACTCGGGCGGCGTCGGCGCCACGGCGCACTACGAGGAGGTGGGCACCGGCAGCACCGGCCACGCCGAGTCGGTGCAGGTCACGTTCGATCCGCAGGTGGTGAGCTACGGCAAGCTGCTGCAGGTGTACTTCTCGGTGGCGCACAACCCGACCGAGCTGAACTACCAGGGCCCCGACCACGGCACGCAGTACCGCTCGGCCGTGTTCCCGCTGGACGACCAGCAGCGCAGGGTGGCCACGGCCTACATCGCCCAGCTCGAGGCCGCCAGGGCGTTTCCCAAGCCCGTCGTGACCCGCGTGGAGGCCTACAAGGGCTTCTTCCCGGCCGAGGGCTACCACCAGAACTTCCTGACGCTCAACCCGGACTATCCGTACATCGTCTACAACGACCTGCCCAAGATCGCCGAGCTGAAGAAGGTGTTCCCGGGCGAGTACCAGGACAAGCCGGTGCTGGTGCCCAAGGTGGTCGCGAAGAACTGAGCTCGCGCGCGCCGCGTGGCGCGCGGGACGGCGTCACTTCGTCAGGAACCCCAGCATCGTCGACGCGAACTTGCCGTACGGCGGGCCGATGAGCTTCAGCGCGGAGAAGCGCGCCTGGTAGAACACCGGGCGCAGCTTGGAGAAGGTGTCGAAGCCCTCGCGGCCGTGGTAGTGGCCCATGCCCGACTCGCCGATGCCGCCGAAGGGCAGGTCGTGCTGGGCGACGTGGAACACGGCCTCGTTGACCGACACGCCGCCGGACATCACGCGATCGAGCAGCATCTGCACCTCGCGCCTGTCGTAGCTGAACGGGTAGACCGCCAGCGGGCGCGGGGCGGCGTTGATCGTGTCGATGACCGTCTCGAGCGCGTCGTACGCGCGGATCGGCAGGATGGGGCCGAAGATCTCGCGCTGCAGCAGCACGCAGTCGGCCGGCGCGTCGAGCACGATGTGCGGCGACATCTTGCGCGTGGCGCGATCCCACGGCGCGCCGGGAATCAGCTGGACCAGCGTGGCGCCGCGCGCCTTCGCGTCCTCCAGCGCGCCCACCAGGCGATCGAACGAACGCTCGTCGATCACCGAGGTGTAGTCGGTGGACGTGATGGCCGGGTAGCGCGCGTTGACGATCCCGCGCGCGGCCGCCACGAACTCGTCGACCTTGGCGCGCGGGATCCAGGCGTGGTCGACGGTGGTGCAGATCTGGCCCGCGTTCAGCAGCTTGCCGAACATCATGCGCTCGGCGGCGAGGTGCACCGGGAAGCTGTCGCACAGGATGGCCGGCGCCTTGCCGCCCAGCTCCAGCGTGACGGGCACCAGGTTGGCGGCCGCGGCGGCCATCACCGAGCGGCCGGTCTGGCCCGAGCCCGTGAACAGCAGGTGGTCGAAATGCAGCTTGGAGAACTCGATGCCGACGCCGCCGGTCTCGTCGAAGAAGCGCAGCTTTTCGGGCGGGAAGTAGGCGGGCATCTTCTCGATGAGGAAGGCGGCCAGGTGGCGCGAGTTCTCGCTCATCTTGATCATCGCGCGGTTGCCGGCGGCGAACACGTAGGTGAGGGGGATCAGGCTCAGGTGCACTGGGAAGTTCCACGGCACGATGATGCCCACCACGCCCACCGGCTGCGGGATCACGCGGTTGCTCGCGCCGATGAAGTTGCGCAGGTCGACCGAGCGGCGCTGCGGGCGCATCCACTTGCGCAGGGAGCCGATGACGTGCGAGATGCCGTCCATGGCGGGGAAGATCTCGGCCAGCAGCGTCTCGTGCTGCGAGCGATGGCCGTAGTCGGCGTCGATCGCGTCGCACAGGGCCTGCTTGTTCTCGCGGATGAAGCGCTGCAGGGTGCGCAGGTCGGCCTTGCGCTCGGCCAGCGTCGGCACCGGGTGCGCGAAATAGGCCTGGCGCTGCAGCGCGAGGGCATCTTCCAGCGTGCGGGCGATCTCGTCGGGGGTCGGGGCGATGTTGGGCAGGTCGTTCTTCATGGCGGGCTCCTCGGACGACGCGCGGCGCGTCTCTTGCACGATTGTCCGCCCGCGCTTTGGCGACCCGCCTCAGGGACGACCCCTGTCGCAAGGGTGACAAGTTGGCTCGAAAGGCCAGTCGGTCGTGGGACCGTCTCGACGAACGGCGGCCGGACGTGGGACCGTGTCGTCAAACCTCGTGCGCCATCTCCATCTCGGGCTCCGCCTCGCCGGGCTTCTTCGCGGCCGGCCGGGCCTTGCGGATCAACAGCAGCAAGGGCAGCGCCACCACCGTCAGCGCCAGCATGAAGCGGAAGTCGTCGAGGTAGGCCATCATCGCGGCTTGGCGGTCGACCAGGCCGTTGATGATCCCCAGGCCGGCGGCGGTGGCCGGGTTCGCGGCGCCCGGCAGCGACTGGAACGCCAGGTTGCCCGCGGTGATGTCGGTGGCGAGCTCGGCGTGCGCGCGCGCCGTGCCCGAGGTGAGCATGGCCTGCACGATGGAGATCCCCACGCTGGAGCCGATGTTGCGCAGCAGGCTGAAGATGGGCGTGCCGTCGTTGCGCAGGTCCGGCGCGAGCGTGGCGAACGCCACCGCGCTGAGCGGCACGAACGTGAAGCCGATGCCCAGGCCCTGGATGACGCCGGAGGTGATGATGATGTGGCTGTTCATGTCCAGCGTCATGCCGGTCATCATGTACAGCGCGACGGCGGTGAGCGTGAAGCCCAGGGCCATGATGGCGCGGGCGTCGATGAAGTGCAGCATGCGGCCCACCAGCAGCATCGCCACCATCGTGCCGATGCCGCGCGGCGCCATCACCATGCCGGTGTAGACCACGGGGTAGCCGAGCAGGCCCTGCAGCAGCGTGGGCAGCAGCGCCATCGTGGCGTACAGCACCATGCCCACGATGAAGGCGAACAGCAGGCCGGTGACGAAGTTGGCGTCCTTGAGCAGGCGGCGGTCGAAGAACGAGGTGCCGATGGCCGTGAACGTGTGGGCCACGAAGAACGCGAACGCGATGAGCGCGCCGATCGCCTCCACGCGGATCTCGATGGAGTCGAACCAGTCGAGCTGCTCGCCGCGGTCGAGGAACATCTGCAGCAGGCCGATGGCGATGCTCAGCGTGGCGAAGCCGAACAGGTCCAGCTTCACGCCGGCGGGCCGGCTCTCGGGCAGGAAGCGCGCGATGCCGTAGAACGCGAGCACGCCCACCGGCAGGTTGATGTAGAACACCCAGCGCCAGCTCGCGTTCTCCGTGAGCCAGCCGCCCAGCATCGGGCCCAGGATGGGGCCGATCATGATGCCGGCGCCCCAGATCGCCATCGCCTGGCCGATCTTCTCCTTGGGGTTGATGTCCAGCAGTACGGCCTGCGACAGCGGCACCAGCGCCGCTCCGAACAGGCCCTGCAGCAGGCGCGCCGCGACGATCTCGAGGATGTTGTCGGCCATGCCGCACAGCGCCGACGCGACCGTGAAGCCGGCCACCGCGAACAGGAACACGCGGCGGCGGCCGAACGCCGAGCACAGCCAGCCGGTGAGCGGCGTGGCGATGGCGGCGGCCACGATGTAGGAGGTGAGCACCCAGGAGATCTGGTCCTGCGAGCTCTGCAGCGCGCCCTGCATGTGGGGCAGCGCCACGTTGGCGATCGTGGTGTCGAGCGCCTGCATGATGGTGGCCAGCATGATGGACACGGTGATCATGCCGCGATGCGGGATCAGGCGATGGTCGCCGAGGCTCACGACTGGGCTCCCGTGGCGGGGCCGTCGGCCTGCAGGTTGACGCGCACGCGCTGCAGCATCGCCACGAGCTGCTGGCGCTCGGCGGCGCTGAAGCCGGCGAGGGCGGCCTCCTGCACGCGGTCGCTGACGGCCATCGCCTTGCCCAGCGCCTCCTGGGCGCGCGGCTGCAGCTCGATCGCGTTGGCGCGGCGGTCGGTGGCGCTGGGGCGGCGCGAGATCCAGCCGGCGGCCTCCATGCGGTCGACCAGCGTGGCCACCGCCATGGGCGTGAGATCGAGGTTCTGTGCGATCTCCGCCTGCGTGGGCGCGTGGCCGCTCTCGCTGTAGGCCACCTGGCCGATGAGGCGGCACTGCGCGCGCGAGAGTCCCAGCTCCTCGCGCGACAATTGGTCGAACTGGCGTCCGTAGAGCCGGCCCACCTCGTTGACGACGAAGCCGAAGCGTTGCGAGAGGTCGATCTTCTTCATATAGGAATATATGATAAGCCAGTTTATTAATTGAACCTGAACTCCGACGGCGCGAGCAGGGGATTTCGCACGCGCGCGCGGACTTGACACGCTCGCAACGCGTCGCCGCTAACATCGGGCGATTCCATCGCCTGAAATGGCCTCATGCCGACGCCGCCGAGCCCGTCCGCTGCCACCGAGCCGCGCCAGCCCATGCCAAGGCGCTGGTTCCTCGCCCTGCTGACGACCGTCCTGGCCATCGCGCTGCGCGCGGCCCTGCAGCCGGTGCTGGGCGACCGCATGCCGTTCCTGCTGGCCTATCCGGCGGTGGCGCTGGCGGCGGCGCTTTGGGGCGTCGCGCCGGCGCTGGTGGTGGCGCTGGCCTCCGCCGTGACGGTCTGCGTCCCCTACGTGCCGCCGACGATCGCCGCCAGCGAACGCCCGATTCACGTCGGTGCGTTCGTCCTGTCCGCCGTCTTCATCGCGCTCATGTGCAACCTGCGGGTACGGCGCACGGGTGAAGCGTCGCCGGCGGATGCGGACACCGGCTTCGACACGCCCCTGGCGAGCTGGCTGCGGGCAGTGGTGTGGGGCGCGCTGCTGGTGCCCGCCACCGCCTTCGTGGCCGCCTCCTGGTGGGGCTACGAACGCGCCATCGCCGACGCCGAGGCGGCCGCCGAGCGCACCGCCGTGCTGGTGCGCGGCCAGGCCCAGCGCACGTTCGAGATCGCCCAGCAGATCGCGCGGCGCGCGAACGCCGCCGCGGCGGGCGACGACGCCACCGTCCGCGCCCGCGAGGCCGAGATCCACGCGCGCCTGGCCGACATGGTGGCGGGCCTGCCGGCCGTGGTGAACCTCGACGTGTGGGACGCCCTGGGCCATCCGATCGCGCGCAGCGACCGCTACCCGAGCGACCCCGTCGCGGCGGTGGGCGACCGCGCGTACTTCCTCCAGCAGAAGAACGCGCCGGTGCCGCTGGGCATCAGCGACGTGGTGACCGGACGGCAGACCGGCCTGGAACTGGTGAACGCGACGATCCGCCGCGACACGCTGGCCGGAGAGTTCGGCGGCGTCGTCTCGGTATCGCTGGCGCCGTCGTTCTTCAGCGAGTACTACCGCTCGCTGGCCGCCGACAACCCGTCGCTCGTGCGTTTCGCGCTGGTGCGCACCGACGGCGCCATGCTGGCCAGCTGGCCCCTGAACGACGCCGGCGACGCCCGGCGCGTGGCCCTCGGCGACGACATGTTCGCGCGCGTCAGCGCGGGCGAGCGCGACGGCCGCCTGGAGGTGCGCTCGCGCCGCGACGGCCAGCTGCACTTCGTCAGCTTCCGGCACGTGGGCGACTATCCGCTGTACGTCATCGTCGGCGTCAGCCGCGCCGCCATGCTGGCCGGCTGGCTGCGCTATGTCGGCCTGCTCGCGGCCCTGCTGGTGCCGGTCACCGCCGGCCTGACCTACGTCTCGTTGGTGGCGCTGCGCAAGACGCGCCGCGAGCAGGCGATCACCGCCGCGCTCAACGAGGCGGTGCGGCGGCGGGCCGCCGCCGAGAAGAGCATGCAGGAAAGCCAGAAGCTGGAGACGCTGGCCCAGCTGACCGGCGGCGTGGCGCACGACTTCAACAACCTGCTGGCCATCGTCAGCAGCAGCCTGCACGTGCAGCGCCACCTGCACCCGGAGTCGGCCGACGAGCGCCACCTGCAGGCCATGTCGCGGGCGGTGCAGTCGGGCACGCGGCTCACGCGCCAGCTGCTCTCGTTCTCGCGCAAGCAGGCGCTGCGGCCGGAGCTGATCTCGCTGCAGACCTGGCTGCAGGCCTGCGAAGGCCTGCTGCGCAGCACGCTGGGCTCGCGCATCGCGATGGACGTGGACGTCGAGCCGGACGTCTGCCCGGTCAGCGTGGACGCGGCCGAACTCGAGCTGGCGCTGATCAACCTGTCGCTCAACGCCAAGCACGCGATGCCCGGCGGCGGGCGGCTGCGCATCACCGCGCGCAACGAAGGCGCGTCTGAGGACGGCACGACCATGGTGGTGATCGCCGTGGCCGATACCGGCGTGGGCATCCCGCCCGAGGTGCTGCCGCGCGTGTTCGAGCCCTTCTTCACCACCCGCATGAACGAGGCCGGCTCGGGACTGGGCCTGAGCCAGGTGCACGGCTTCTGCGCGCAGGCCGGCGGCCGCGCGCGCATAGCCAGCGAGCCGGGGCAGGGCACCACGGTGGAGATGCTGCTGCCGGCCGAGGCGCCGCTGGCCCGTCCGCCGGCCACGCCCATCGCCACGGCGCCGGAGACGCTGGCGGGCCGCGTGCTGCTGGTCGAGGACAACGACGATGTCGCCCAGTCGACGGCGGCCATCCTGCAGGCCGCGGGTCTCGAGGTGACGCACCACTGGAGCGCCGACGCCGCGCTGGCCGCGCTGCACGGCGGCGCCAGCCTGCCCGACATCGTGCTGAGCGACATCGAGATGCCCGGCAAGCTGAGCGGCATGGATCTCGCGTTCCGCCTGCGCGAGCGCTGGCCGCAGCTGCCGGTGGTGCTGATCACCGGCTACGCGAAGCAGCTGGAGGAGGCCGTGTCGGGCGGACTGCGGGTGCTGCCCAAGCCGACGCCGCCGCAGGACATGCTGCGGGAGCTGCGGCGGGCGATGGCGGAGGCGGCGCGGGGCGCGCCCGCGGTGGCTCAGCCCCCCAGGTAGGCTTCCTGCACGCGCGGCTCGTCGAGCAGGTCGCGCCCGCGGCCGTGCAGCACCACGCGGCCGTTCTCCAGCACGTAGGCCTGCTCGGCGATCTTGAGCGCCTGGCGCACGTTCTGCTCCACCAGGAAGATGGTCAGGCCCTGCGCGTTGATCTCGCGCAGCGTGCGGAAGATGCCTTGCACCACGATGGGCGCGAGCCCCATCGACGGCTCGTCCAGCAGCAGCACGCGCGGCCTGGCCATCAGCGCGCGGCCGATCGCCAGCATCTGCTGCTCGCCGCCGGACAGGTTGCCGGCCAGTCCGTTCTCGCGCTCCTTCAGGCGCGGGAACAGCGCGAACATCCGCTCGAGGTCGCTCGCGCGCGCCGCCGCGCCGTCGCGCCGCGTGTAGGCGCCCAGCTCGAGGTTCTCGCGCACGGTCAGCGTCGTCAGCGTGGCGCGGCCCTCGGCCACCTGCACCACGCCGGCGGCCACCAGCTTGTGGGGGGGCAGGGCGGTGACGTCGTGGCCGTCGAACATCACCCTGCCGGCGGCCTTGGGGATGAGCCCGGAAAGCGCCAGCAGCGTCGTCGACTTGCCCGCGCCGTTGGCGCCGACAAGCGTGGTGACGCGGCCGGCCTGCAGCGACAGGTCGATGTCGCGCACGGCCTCGATGTGGCCGTAGTTGACGCTCAGACCGGAGACGGAGAGCAGGGCGTCGCTCATCGAGCGTCTCCCGGGGTGACGGACACCTCGTCGTCCTCGCGCCCCAGGTAGGCCTCGATCACCTGCGGATCGCCGCGGATCTGCTCGGGCCCGCCCTCGGCGATGATCTTGCCGAAGTTCAGCACCGAGATGCGCTCGCACAGGCCCATGACGAAGCGCATGTCGTGCTCGATCATGAAGACGGTGTAGCCGCGGCCCTGGATGGTGACGATCTCGCGCATCAGCTCGGTCTTCTCGGTGCTGTTCATGCCCGCCACCGGCTCGTCCAGCAGCAGCAGGCGCGGTTCGGTGGCCAGCGCGCGCGCGATCTCGAGCCGGCGCTGGGCACCGTACGACAGGTTGTCGGCGAGGTCGTCGGCCTTGTGGTCGAGCTTCATCCACGACAGCAGTTCGCGGGCGCGGTCGCGCGCCCGCTTCTCGGCGGCGCGGTATCCGGGCAACGCGAACACGAGGCCGGGCACGCCGTAGTCCAGGTGGCGGTGCATGCCCACGATCACGTTCTCCAGCAGCGTCATCTCCTTGAAGATGCGGATGTTCTGGAACGTGCGCGCGACGCCCGAACGCGTGATGGCGTGCGGCTTGCGGCCCACCAGGCTGGCGCCGTCCAGCGTGATGTCGCCCGTGGTGGGCGGCAGCAGGCCGGTGATCAGGTTGAACACGGTGGTCTTGCCGGCGCCGTTGGGTCCGATCAGGCCCGAGATCGTGCCGGGCTTCACCGCGAACGACACGTCCTGCAGCACCTTCAGGCCGCCGAAGTGGCGCGAGACGCTGGTGAGCTTCAGGAGATCGCTCACTTGGCCCCCCGCTTCGCCAGGCCAGCGACCTTGCGCATCCACGCGGGATTCCACAGCCCCTTGGGCAGGAACAGCACGATGAGCACGAGGATCAGTCCGTTGGCCACCGCGCGGTAGTCCTTGAAGCTGCGCAGCAGCTCCGGCAGGAGCGTGATGATGGCGGCGCCGATCACCGGGCCGAACAGGCTGTTGATGCCGCCCAGGATGGTCATGGTGAGGATCTCCACGCCGCGGTCGAAGCCGAACTCCTGCGGGCCGATGAAGAAGGTGAGGTGGGCGTTGAGCACGCCGCCCAGGCCGGCGATGGCCGCGCCGAGCGCGAAGGCGAGCATCTTGTGGCCGTTGACGTCGATGCCCATGAGGCCGGCCGCGGTCTCGTCCTCCTTGATCGCCTCGAACGCGCGCCCGATCTTCGAGCGGCGCAGGCGGGCGAGCAGGAACAGCACCAGCACGACCGCCAGCAGCACGTGCCACCACTGCGTGAGTTGCGGGATGCCGTTCAGGCCCAGCGCGCCGCCGGTGAGGCCTTCCGCGCGCAGGATGCACAGGCGCACCACCTCGCCGAAGGCCAGCGTGGCCATCGCGAGGTAGACGCCCGACAGCCGCAGCGTGGGCCGGCCGATGATGAACGCCACCAGCGCGGGCGCCGCCATGCCGGCCGCGATCGCGAGCGGGAACGGCCAGCCGTAGTTCATCGTGAGGATGGACGAGGTGTAGGCGCCGATGCCCATGAACGCCGCGTTGGCCATGGCCAGCATGCCGCACGACAGCGTCAGGTAGATGGACAGCGCCAGCAGCGCGTTGGTGCCCAGAGAGAGCACCAGGTTGCTGTAGACGGACCAGAAGTTGTCGAGGAACTCGATCATCGCCGCGCCGTCAGACTTTCCGTTCCTGCACGGTGCCGAACAGGCCCTTTGGCCGCACCAGCAGCACGAGGAACAGCAGCCCGAAGGCCACGGCGTCGCGCATGTCGGAGCCGATGTAGGCCACCGACAGCACCTCGGCGAACCCGAGGAACAGGCCCGCGAGCATCGCGCCGCGGATGTCGCCCATGCCGCCCAGGATGATGACGGCGATGCCCTTGTGCAGCATCGGCTGGCCCATCAGCGGGAACAGCGCGTTGGAATACAGGCCGATCAGCACGCCGGCGATGCCGCCGAGGCCCGCCGCCACGAACGACGTGAGCATGAACAGGCCGTCGACGTTGATGCCCAGCAGCCGCGCCGCCTTGGGCGATTCGGCGATCGCCCGCAGCGCCCGGCCCAGTTGCGTCCGGTTCAGCGTGAGCATCAGCACGGTCATCAGCACGAACGACACGAGGATGATGCCCAGCTCCAGCACCGTCACGCTGATGCCCGCGATCTGCAGCGAGTCCTGCGGCAGCACCTCGCTGGGGAAGCGCTGGTTCTCGGCGCCGAACAGGCCCTGCACCAGGCTGTTCATGGCCAGGCCCAGGCCGATCGTGGCGATCATCGGGATCAGGTGCGGCGCGTCGCGCTTGCGCAGTGGCTTGAGCAACAGGCGGTCGATCAGCAGGCCCACGAGCCCGGAGAACGCGAACGCGAACGCGATGGCCGCCCACAGCGGGGCGTGCAGCTGGTTGATGGCCGTCAGCGCCGCATAGGCACCCAGCATGAACACGGCGCCCTGCGAGAGGTTGACCACGCCCAGCACGCCGAAGATCAGCGTGAATCCGAGCGCGAACAGGGCGTAGACGCACCCGAGCGAGAGTGCATTGAAGAGCTGCTGTTCGAGCACGGGGTTTTACTTCTCGATCTCGTAGTTCTTGCCGCGGGTGGTGCTGACGATCGGCACCTGGTTGGCGTCGTAGCCCGCGGGCTTGCCGGCCTTGTCGGTGGCGCGGCGGAACGCGAACGGGCCGGTGGCGCCGGTCCACTTCACGGCCGGCAGCGCGGCCTGCACCGCCTCGCGGTCCTTGGCGAGGTCGCCGCTCAGCCTGACCTTCTTCAGCGCCTCGGTGGCGATGTGCATCGCGTCGTACGCCTGGGCCGCGAACTGGTCCGGCGGCGAGCTGTACTTCTTCGTGTAGGCGATGATGAAGCTGGTGTTCTGCGGCGTGCGGTTCTCGATGGACCACGGGCTGCCCACCCACAGGCCGTCCGACGCGCCCTTGGCCAGGTCGAACACCTTGACCGAGTTCATGCCGTTGCCGCCGATGAACGGCACGTTCAGGCCCAGCTGGCGCGCCTGCACCATGATCGGGGCGCCTTCGGCCAGCAGCGCGGACAGCACGATGGCGTCGGGGTTGGTGGCCTTGATCTTGGTCAGCTGCGCCTTGAAGTCGACATCGCCCTTGGCGAAGGTCTCGGTCGTCGTGACCGGCATCTTCTGGTCGTCGAGCGCCTTCCTGAAGTTGTCGTAGCCGCTCTTGGTGAACACGTCGTCGTTGCCATAGAGCACCGCGACCTTGCTGATCCTGGCGACCTTGGCGGCCGTGCGCAGCGTCACCGGCAGCACGTCGGCCTCGGTGACCGAGTTGCGGAACACGTGGTCGCCGATGCTGGTGATGCCGTCGGCGGTGTTGGACGTGCCGAAGACGACGATCTTCGAGGCCTGCGCGATCGGGTCGGCGGCCTGCGCGGAGTTCGACAGCGTCGGGCCGAACAGCATCAGCGCCTTGTCCTGGAAGATGAGCTTCTTGAAGGCGTTGATCGCCTCCTCCTTCTTGCCCTGCTCGTCCTCGATCACCAGCTCGATCTTGCTGCCGTTGACGCCTCCTGCGGCATTGATCTCGTCGGCCGCCATCTGGAAACCGTTGCGGATGCTGATGCCGTACTGCGCGGCACCGCCGGACAGCGCCTCGGCCACGCCGATCTTGATGGGCTCCGCGGCCTGGGCCGTGCCCAGCGAGACGGCGGCAGCCAGCGCGATGGCTGAGATTCGGGCGAAGCGGGGGAGGTCGGTCACTTGTTTTGTCTCCATGCGGGGAAGATCGGACGGCCTCAAATGTAAGCGCTGGCGGCGATCCCATCGAGTCTCGGGGATTGCGCATTGACAACGCGGGCGGGACGGGGCATGCCCGATGCCGCCCAGGCAGCGATGCCGTCGCCCGCTGAGCGCATCCGTTTTCGGGTAATGTGCGCAGCAAACAAGACTGAATCCCAGGGATCGCGTGAGCATACGCACGAGGCTGTTCCTTCTCGTCTTCGCCGTGTGGCTGCCCGCCATGGCCGGCTTCGGGGTGCTCGCGCGCTCCACCTACCTGCACGAGACCGATGTCGCCACCCAGCGCCTGCGCGAACTGGCTCGCTCGCTCAGCGTCGTCGTCGACGGCGAGCTCGACAAGCGCGCGGCCATCGCCCGCACGCTCGGCGCGTCCCGGTCGCTGCGCGACGACGACCTCGCCCGCTTCTACGAGTACGCCCGCCGGGCCACCGAGGGCACCTCCAACACGGTGCTGGTGGTGGACGCCGCGCGCCAGGTCCTCAACACGCGCAGGCCGTTCGGCGAGCCCTTGCCCGCGCGAGGCTGGCTGCCCGATCCGCCGCTGATCTCCGGCGAGCCGGTGGTCACCGACCTGCTCACCAGCAAGGTCAACGGCGAGCCCGTGATCACGGTGATCGCGCCCGAGCCGGGCGTCACGCCGCAGCGCTACAACATCGGCGTCGCCTTCCATCCCGACGTGATCCAGCACGTGATGGATCTGCAGAAGCTGCCCGAGGGGGCCATCGCGTCGGTGCTGGACAGCAAGTTCCAGACCGTGGCCCGCAGCAAGGATCCGAAGAAGTGGCTGGGCTCGCGCGCCGCGTCCACCACGATCGCCGCGGCCTCCAACGGCCTGCTGGACCAGCAGTTCGAGTCCACCTCGCGCGAGGGCGAGCCCATCACCGCCTTCATGGTCCGCTCGGCGCGCTACGGCTGGACGGTGGGAGTGGGCCTGCCGCGAACGGCGCTGGACAAGCCGGCGATCCGCGTCACGATCCAGGCCTTCCTGGCGGCCGGCATCCTCGCGGTCATCGGACTGCTGCTGGCGTTCTACGTGGCCCGCCAGATCGGCGGCCCCGTGCTGGCGCTCAGCGACGCCGCCGCCGAACTCGGCCGCGACCGCGTGCCGGCGCCCCTGCGCACCGGCCTCGCCGAGGCCGATCAGGTGGGCGCCGCGCTGCACGAGGCGGGCCTGCGTTCCGCCCGGTCCACGGAGCTGCTCGAGTCGCGCGTGGCCGAGGCCATCCGCCAGACCCAGGAGGCGCAGACGCGCCTGCTCGATGGCCAGAAGCACGAGGCCATCGGCCGGCTCACCGGCGGCCTGGCGCACGACCTGAACAACTTCCTGCAGACCATGAGCACGGGACTGCAGGTGCTCGATCGCCTGGTCAAGGAGGACCCTGGACGCCGCGTGATCGAGGCCAGCACGCGCGCGCTCGACAAGGCCGCCACGCTGGTGCGCCAGATGCTGGCCTTCGGCCGCACCCAGCCGCTGAAGCCGCAGGCCATCGACCTGCACGACTTCGTGCTGCGCTGCGACGACCTGATGGGCCGTGCCGTGGGCGGCAAGGTGCGCCTGACGGCCGAGATCGACCCGGGCCTGCCGCCCCTGCAGGCCGACCCGACGCAGTTCGAGCTCGCGCTGCTCAACCTCGTCTTCAACGCCCGCGACGCGATGCCCGCCGGCGGCAGCGTGGTGATCCGGGGCCGCCTGGCCAGCGCGATCCAGGCCGCGGGGCTGCCTCCGGGCCGCTACCTGGCGGTGGACGTGGCCGACAGCGGCGGTGGCATGGACGCCGAGGTGCTGCAGCGCGTGTTCGAGCCGTACTTCACCACCAAGGCGGTGGGCGTGGGCAGCGGGCTGGGCCTGCCGCAGGTGCGCGCGTTCGCCGTGCAGTCGGGCGGCGCGGCCACCATCCGCAGCGAGCGTGGCGTGGGCACCACCGTGTCGCTGCTGCTGCCCGTCTCCAGTGAACCGGTGCAGGCCGTGCACGCCGTCGACGGCGAGTCCGCCGAGTTCATGCCCTTGCGCGTGCTGTTCGTCGAGGACGACCTGCTCGTGTCCTCCGTGGTGGTGCCCGCGCTGCGGGCCTGCGGCCACACGGTGCGCCACTGCCTGAACGGCGATGCGGCCGCGCGGGCGCTGCAGGACGGCGGCCTGTTCGACGTGGTGTTCACCGACGTCGTGATGCCCGGCGCGATGAGCGGGCTCGATCTCGTGGCCTGGTGCCGCGCCAACATCCCGGCGATGGCCGTGATCGTGGCCACGGGCTACACCACCCAGCACATCGAGGCCGGGGTCAAGGTGCTGTCCAAGCCGTATGCGATGGAAACCTTGCTGGCGGAGCTGCGGTACGCGGTGCGCGTGAAGCGGGCCTGATCGGGTTCAGTGCGAGTGGTCGTGCGGATGCGCCGGCGCCTTCTTCCGCGGCCGGCCCTTGGCGGCTGGCCGGCATTCGCTGCACTGTCCGTACAGCGTGATCTCGTGGCGCGACACGGAGAACCCCGGCGGCGCCAGCGAGGCGAGGTCGCCCGGGCACTGGTGCACGTCGAACACGCGCTGGCAGGTGTCGCAGCGGAAGTGGTGGTGGTGGCGCAGCTGGGCCACCTCGTAGCGCGGCACCTCGCCGGGCAGCGTCACCACCTGGATGGCGCCGGCGTCCACCAGCGCCTTCAGGTTGCGGTACACGGTGGCCGGGCCCAGCGCGGCGACGTGGCGGCGCGCTTCGTCCAGCACCTCGGTGGGCGTGAGCGGGCGGCCGGCGGCCGCTATGGCCTCGCGGATGGCGGTGTTCTGGCGGGTGGCTCGTTCCATGCGAGGTCAAATTGTGGCACGCCCTGATGATACTGAGGATGCATTATCATTAACAAATGCTTGCAGCAATCTCCCCGGTCGCCCTGACCGCCGCCGCCGTGGTCTCGACGCTGGCCGGCGGCGCGATGGCGCTGCGTTTCCGCGACCGCCTGCACTACCTGCTGGGCTTCACCGCCGGCGTGCTGCTGGGCGTGGTCGCGTTCGACCTGCTGCCCGAGGTCTTCGCGCTGGCCCGCACCCACGACTTCGATCCGTCGGCGGCGATGGTGGCGCTGGTGGTGGGCTTCCTGCTGTTCCACAGCCTCGAGAAGTTCGTGCTGGTGCATCCGGCGCAGGAAGACCACTACTCGCACCACCACCACCCGCACGTGGGCCTGGCCTCGGCCGCGGTGCTCGCGGCGCACAGCTGCATGGACGGGGTGGCGATCGGCATCGGCTTCCAGGTCTCGCCGCTGGTGGGCCTGACCGTGGCGATCGCCGTGATCGCGCACGACTTCTCGGACGGACTCAACACGGTGAGCCTGATGCTGCGCCACCGCAACTCCACGCGCCGCGCCGTGGCCATGCTCGCGGTGGACGCGCTGGCGCCCCTGGTGGGCGTGCTGATGACGCTGGTGTTCGCGATCCCGCCGTTCCAGCTGATGGTCTACCTCGGCTTCTTCGCCGGCTTCCTGCTGTACATCGGCGTGTCCGACATCCTGCCCGAGGCCCACTCGCGCGCCGGCCCCGGCGTGGCGCTGAAGCTGATCGCGCTCACCTGCGCGGGTGCGGCCTTCGTCTACACCGTGGTCCGCGTCAGCCCCTAGTAGTGTCCTGTCCCGGAAGTACGCAGCCTGCCGATTCGACCGAACCTTGGCGGGCGAGCGTTAGCGCCAACGTCAAGGATTTCTTCAAACGTGTCGGTCGAACCCCTGCGGGGCGGGCCGAAACGGGGCGATCGCGTCGTTGCGCGAGACCCGCGATCCAACCAGGATCGAGGGCCTCGCGCGCCTAGCGCTCGCCCCGTTTCGACCCGTCGGCAGACCACGTACTTCCGGGACAGGACACTCGCGCGTCACGCGCCCGGGCGCTCCTGCGCGATGCCCGCCACCGACACCCACTCGAGCAGCGTCTTCACCAGCCGCTCCGCGTCGATCGGCTTGGCCACGTGGGCGTTCATGCCGGCGGCCAGGCAATCCTGGCGATCGGAGTCCATCGCGGCCGCGGTCATCGCGATGATGGGCAGGCCCGCGCCCTGGGGCAGCTTGCGGATCAGCCGCGTGGCGTCGATGCCGTCCATGTCGGGCATCTGCATGTCCATCAGCACGATGTCGAAGTGGGCCTTCTTGACCAGGTCGACCGCCTCGAGCCCGTTCTCGGCCAGCGTCACCTCCAGACCGCCGGCCTGCAGGAAGGCCACGGCCACCTGCTGGTTGACGGGGTTGTCCTCGGCCAGCAGCACGCGCGCGCCACGGAGGGGGCGCATCGCCTCGGCGAGATCGAAGCGGCGTACCTCGGCGTGCGCGGGCGGCGCCTCGCCGTGCTGCAGGTGCACCACGGTGTCGAACAGGCGCGAGGGCGTCACCGGCTTCACCACGATGCCCACGCCCGGCAGGCCCGCCAGGGCCCGGGCCACGCGATCGCGCCCGGCCAGCGTGGTCATCGCGATCACCGACAGCGGCGCGCCGCGGCGCTCTCCGCGATGATCCTCGACGGCCTGGCGCGCCTTCAGCAGGAGCTCGACGCCGCCGGTCTTCCAGTCCAGCAGCATCAGCTCGTGCGGCGCATTCGGGTCGGCGCGGCGCAGCTTGTGCAGCGCGTCGTCGAGGAACGAGGCCGTGCCCACCTGGAAGCGCCAGCTCTGGAGCATCTGCTGCAGGATCAGCCGCTCGGTAGGCTGGCCGTCCACCACCAGCGTGCGCATGCCGCGGATCCGGTGCAGGTCGATGCGTTCGATCGCGCCGCGAGCCACGGCGAACCGGCAGGTGAAGCCGAAGATGCTCCCGCCGCCCGGCGCCGGCGCCACCTCGATGCGGCCGCCCATCAGCTCCACGAGGCGCTTGCAGATCGCCAGCCCCAGGCCGGTGCCGCCGTACTTGCGCGTGGTCGAGCGCTCGGCCTGCTCGAACACGCTGAACAGACGTTCGGCCTGCTCCGGGGTGACGCCGATGCCGGTGTCGCGCACCGAGAACGCCAGCTCCACCCGGTCGTCGTCGCGCGAGACCACCCGCGCGCCGATCACCACCTCGCCCACCGAGGTGAACTTGATGGCGTTGCCGACGAGGTTGTTGAGCACCTGGGTGAGCCGCAGCGCGTCGCCCACCAGGCGTGGCGGCAGGTCGCGGTCGATCTCGAACAGCAGGTCGAGCCCGGCTTCCTCCACCTTGGCCGAGAACAGGTTGCCCACGTTCTCTATCGTCTCCTCGGGGCTGAACTCCTCGGCCTCCAGCGCCACCTTGCCGGCCTCGATCTTGGAGTAGTCGAGGATGTCGTTGAGCAGCGCCAGCAAGGCCTTGGACGAGGTCTGCACCTTGCTCAGGTAGTCACGCTGCGTGTCGTCCAGCCGCGTCTGCAGCACCATGTTGGTCAGGCCGATCACCGCGTTCATCGGCGTGCGGATCTCGTGGCTCATGTTGGCCAGGAACATCCCCTTGGCCGCGTCGGCCGAGCGCGCCTCGTCGCGCGCGGCGCGCAGCGCGGCGGCCTGGCGGCGGTCGTCGTGGTGCACGCGCACGAGCCGGGCGTAGAGCGCGCCGTTCTCCAGCAGCAGTTCCATCAGCACCGCGCTGCCGGCGAGGAGCCCGTAGACGCGGCCCGAGTAGAAGCCGAGGTCGAAGCGCGCCGCGTTGAGCAGGGACGACAGCGCCACGTCGAACGACCAGGCCACCAGCGACACGCTGAGCCACAGGTCCAGCACCGAGTGCGGCCGGTGGCGCCACAGCACGGCCACGCCGATCAGGCTCAGCGCCCAGATGGAAGCGGCGCTGATGATCAGGGAGATGCCGAAGCGCGTCGGCTCGATGAAGGTGGGCAGCCAGGCCTGGCCCAGCGTGGCCCACAGCGCCAGCAACGCGGCCAGCGCCACCGTCGCGCCCGGCAACGCGAGCGCCAGCGTGTCGCGCGGCGCCGCCGGCGGCGCCTGCCACGCCGCGTCGACGCGCTCGCGCCGCTTCAGGTGGGCGTAGGCCAGCACGAACAGCGGGAAACCGGCATGCCAGAACATGTACAGGGAGGCCGTCGTCTGCCGGCCGGCGCCCAGCAGGCCCGTCGCCGCGAACACGCCGGGGAAGGTGAGGGCGTGCACGACCGTCATCAGCGCCGTGAACAGGTAGGCGCACGCCAGCACCATCAGCGCGCGCGAGCGCAGGATGCGGTACTGGCCGAACAGCAGCACCGCGGTGACCGCGTCATTGGTCAGCAGCGCCGACTCGTAGATGGGAATGAAGGCGGGCAGGGGACCCAGCGGGACGCGCACGAACGGCGCCAGGGCGGCGAACAGCAGGAGGGAGACGATCAGCACGGCGCCCGCCCGGCGCCGCTGCGAGGCGCTGGCCCGCTTGTTCAGCAGGAAGGAGGCACCCTCCGCGGGCGCACCGGGCAATGCAGCGAGCGGACCGTGATCCTCTACTGTGTCTCCAGCACCCATCGGGACTCCCTTGTCCGCCTTTCGGCGCTCCAACGCGGCGCCTTGTCCTTGTGCCCGCAGGATAAACGCGGGACGCGCGTCTGCAAACCGGGCGGCCAATGCCTGCGTAAGGGGCAGGGCCGCATCGCGGGCCGGCGGGCGACGTAAAGAATAGTTTCGCGGCAAGGGCCGAATTGCCCTTCATTTCCGCCGTTGATCGCCGATTACGGCGCCGGCCGGATCTCTAAAGTTCGTTCATCCGAATCAAGGAGTCCGTCCATGTCGTCCGTCCAATCTTCCACCACCGTGATCAGCTCGCCGTATGCCACGGTCAAGGAGCAGGTCGGGCCGGGCCGGTTCGCGACGAACGAGAAGGATTACGGCTCCGTCGGCGCCGCCTTCATGGGCGTGGGCGACGCGCTCTCCGAGGGCGCCAGCGCCACAGTCTCCTTCAGCGCGAAGGCCCTGAACGCGGTCGAGGACGCCGGCAGCTACATCGGCAAGGCCGTCGAGACCGGCATCACCGACGTCGGCAGCGCCGCCGTTGCCGCCTACGCCGCGGTGCGCGGCGGCCTCGATACCGTGGCCCAGGGCGCCGAGAACGCGGCCCAGGCCACGTGGGACACGCTCAAGGCGGGCGCCGAGGACGTGGCGGGCATGGCCGGCAACGTGGTGCACGCGGCCGAAGCCGGCGCCGAGGCCGTGGCCGACATCGCCGTGGACGCCTGGCACGGCGTCGAGCACCTGGCCTCCGCTGGCCTGCAGGACATCGAGAAGGGCACCGGCGCGCTGGAACACCTGGGCGCCGAGGCCTGGAACTCGGTGCAGAACGGCGCCCACAGCGCGCGCGTGGTCGCGGGCCAGGTCGGCGACGGCGTCAAGACCGCGGCCGGCTACGTGGGCGACGGCCTCGGCGAGGTGGCGGACGGCGTCGGCGAGGTCGCCGGACGCGTCGCCAGCTACGCGACGCTCGGCGCCGCGGCCATCGAGCGCGGCTTCACCGCGGTCGTCTGAGCACGGACGCCCCCGCCATGTCGTCCCCGAGAGTCCTCGTCCTGGTCGCCGCCGCGGTCGTCCTGCCCGGCTGCTCCATCGTCAGCCCCGTACCGGTGGTCGAACTGGTCAAGGCCACCGGCGCCGTCGCCGTCAGCGCCATCTCCACGGGCCCCAGCCACTCGAAGAACACCGTCTACCACGAGCACAAGGCGCTGGACGTCGTCTGCGTGGAATACAACCCGCTCACGCCCGACCCCGACATCGCGCCGGCCCTGCAGGCCGAGCTGCGCAACCACGAGATCGACAGCCGCATCTACGAGGAAGGCGGCGCGCCCTCGTCATGCCGCTTCCGCGTCACCTACACCGCCGACATCGAGTGGGGCACGCCCCCGTTCGGCAGCGGCTACAAGTCCTACATCCGCGACGCCACGCTGACGCTGCGCGACGAGAACGGCACCGTGCTCTCGAGCAGCGCCTATTCCCTGGACGGCGCGTTCCAGATGGGCAAGTGGTCCACCAGCCGCAGCAAGCTGGCACCCGTGGTCACCGCGCTGGTGACCGGCTTCGACCACTGAGAGGATCGTCCGTGAGCCCGTTCGCCTCGAATCCCCGCCGCCTGGCCGCCGTCGGCGCGCTGGCCTTCGCCGCCGCGTTCGCCGGCTGCTCCTCGCCGTCCCCGCTGGTGCAGGGCCCGGTCTCCGTGCGCCCGGTGGCGCCGCCGAACTACGCCGAACGCACCGTCACCGGCGGCATCTACCGCGCCAACCTCGGCAACGTGTCGTTGTTCTCGGACCAGCGCAAGCCCCAGTCCATCGGCGACACGATCAAGATCGACATCTCGGAAACCCTGAACGCCACCAGCACGGTCAACAGCGTCAACAGCCGCGCCAACGCCGTCGCCTCCAAGGGTCCCGGCATGAATTCCAACAGCCTCGGCTCGCTGCTGAAGGGCCTGGCCAACATGGATGCCACGGCCTCGGGCAGCGACTCGTTCACGGGCAAGGGCAACCAGCAGAACACCTCCACGTTCACCGCGCGGCTGTCGGCCTACGTGATCAACGTGCAGTCCAACGGCAACCTGGTGGTGGCCGGCGAACGCAGCATGGCGTTCAACGGCGGCGTCACGACGCTGCGATTCTCCGGCGTGGTCAACCCGCTGGACATCAAGGCCGGCGGCATCGTGGCCTCGGGCGACGTGGCCGACGCGAAGACCGAACTCACCGGGACCGGCGGCGCGAACGACACCGCGCAGCGCTCGTGGCTGCAGAAGCTGCTCACCGACGGCCTCTCGGTCTGGTAGCGCGACATTGCGCTTTCATGTCCGCGGCTTCGCCACTTCGGCGAGGCCGCGTCCGTTTGTAGCGGGTTCGACATGAAGTCGGGCCGTGTAGCGGCATGACACAGGCGACCCCGCGCGCTATGCTGCGCCGCGTCACTCCCCGTTACCTGCCTCCGTCCGAATGATCACCTGCCTCATCGTCGACGACGACCCCGCGCTGCGCGAGCTCGTCGGCGACCACCTCAAGCGCTACGGCCTGGCGGCCCGACTGGCCGACAGCGCGGCCGCCATGCGGCGCGAGCTCGCCCGCGGCGGCATCGACATCGTCCTGCTGGACCTGATGCTGCCCGACGGCGACGGCATCGAGCTGTGCCGCGACCTGCGCATGCATTCCAAGATGCCCGTCATCATGCTCACCGCCCAGGGCGACCCGATCAGCCGCGTGCTGGGCCTGGAGATGGGCGCCGACGACTACGTGGCCAAGCCGTTCGAGCCGCGCGAGCTGCTGGCGCGCATCCACGCGCTGATGCGGCGTAGCTCCGGCGCGCTCGCCGCCGCGCCGGCCGCCGAAGCCGCGCCCGAGACCGGCGGCGCGCCCCGCTTCGAGCCGCCGGGCGCGCCGGCGACGCGCGGTTTCGGCGGGTGGCAGATCGACTGGCGCAACCGCATGCTGATCAGTCCCGAGGGCGTGGGGCTGTCGCTGTCCAACGTCGAGTACCGCCTGCTCGCCGCGTTCGCCGACCACCCGGGCGAGGTGCTCAGCCGCGGCCAGCTCGTCGAGATGACGCGCAGCGCGGCCAGCGAGAGCAACGAACGCAGCATCGACCTCGCGGTGTCACGACTGCGTGCAAGCTGCGCGAATCCCTTGAGAATCCGCAATTCATCCGCACCGTGAGAGGGCGCGGGTACCAGTTCACGGCCGAACTCGCGCGCTAGGCATCCCGTTCGCCGCGGGTGCCGCACCTTCGGAGAACCGCATGCTGCTCGTCTGTCCCCGCTGTGCCACCACCAACCGCGTCGCCGACGAGCGGCTGGGCGAGCAGCCCGTCTGCGCGAAGTGCGCCACCGCGCTGGCCGAGCCCCGGCCTGTCGACGTGTCCGACGCGGTGTTCCCCAAGTTCATCCGCGCCACCGAGGCGCCGGTGCTGGTCGACTTCTGGGCCGCCTGGTGCGGACCGTGCCGCCAGATGGCGCCGCAGTTCACCGCGGCGGCACAGGCGCTGCCCGAGGTGCGCTTCGCCAAGGTCGACAGCGACGAGGCCCGCGCCGCCAGCGCCGCCTTCGGCATCCGCAGCATTCCCACGCTGGTGCTGTTCAAGGGCGGCCGGGAGCTGGCGCGGCGCTCGGGGGCGTCGTCGGCCGCCGACATCGTCGCCTGGACCAAGGCGCAGCTCGCGGAGGCCGCTGCCTGAGACCGGGAGGGGTTCAGCGAGCGGCGGCGGTCGACATCGCGCCACGGTCCAATGCCGCCGGCAACTGCTCCAGCGGCGACAGCGCCTCCACCTCCAGCCAGGCGTCGAGCCCGCCGTGGAGCGCGCGCGCCCGGTGGTGGCCGAGGTCGGCCAGGATGCGCACGCCGCGCAGCGCCGACACCTCGTTGGGGCAGTTGCAGTACAGCACCACCTCGCGGTCGCGCGGCAGCTCCAGCGCCGTGGCGGGGAGCTGCGCCAGCGTGGCCTCGATCGCGCCGGGCACCCGGCGGTCGTCCTGCAGCATCGCCACCGACGAGCGCACGTCGATCACGATGGGCGACTCGCCGCGGCGGATCAGCTCGCGCAGCTCGTCGACCGCGATGCGCGGCGCGTAGCGGTCGCTGAGCATCCAGCGCCGGCGCAGCCAGCGGAAGGTGATCGTCGCGGCCAGCGCGATGACGATGGCCGCGCCGGCGATCGTGCCGAACTCGGTCATGAAGTCCAGCACGACCAGCACCTGGCCGGCGAAGGCCGCGCCGATCGCCAGGAACACGATCGTCCAGATCAGCGAGGCGCCGACGTCGTAGCCGATGAAACGCGTCCACGACATGCCCAGCGCGCCGGCCATCGGCGCCGCGACGACGGAGATGCCCGGCAGGAACTTGGCCGCGATCAGCGAGCTGCCGCCCCATTTCGACAGGATGCCTTCGCTCTGGCGCACGCAGGTGTCGGGCGACAGCGAGATGCGGCACAGCAGCTTCATCACGCGGTGGCCGCGCCAGCGCCCGGCCTGGTACCAGACGGCATCACCCAGGACGTTGGCCACCACCGAGGCCAGCAGGCAGACCGCCAGCGACACCTGCCCGGCCATCGCCACGCCCCCGGCCACCACCAGCAGCGGGGCGGCGGGCACGGGCGCGCCGACCCGGGCGGCCAGCGTGATCACGAAGACGATCAACGCGCCGTGGGCGATCAGGAGCGGGATGAGGTCGCGCATGACGGGCGGGGCATTCGGGTGGAAACGGGATGGGCGGAGGATAACCGGGCCGGCGAAACACGTTCGGGACAGGGCTGTGGCGGCATCCTCGAGCCGGCGACAATGGCGCGATGTCAGACGAGAACCAGATCGAGATCCCGCCGTCGTTCATCGCGCTGTTCGTGGAGCCCGGGCGCACCCGGCCGAGCGCCACGCGCCAGGCGATCACCGGGCGCTACGAGTTCTGCGAGGCGCTGGCCACGATGCTGGTCGAACGGGCGCAGACCCTGCAGTGGCAGCTCAGCATCACCGAGGCTGCCGTGCTGGAGAAGCTGGGCGCCGGGCTGCAGGGGCCGGATGCGCCGGTGCCGCCGGCCGAGGGCGAGTGGATCATCAAGCGGCTGGCCGAGCTGCTCGAGTGGGATCGGCCGGCCTGGAAGCGGGACTGAAACCGGCGCCAGAAAAGAATATGCCCGCAACCATCGCTGGAGGCGGGCACATCTTCCGGCATCGAGACCCAGGGTCGGGACGACGGTTTCCTGCGAGTACTGGGTGACGGGTTCCCATCGTTCCGCCCAATTTGCGGCCGGTTTCGTACCTCGGATGCCTTGCATTGTGCGGGCCGCGCCGGCCGCCATTCGCAGGAGAAGCGGCGGAAATCAGGACAGTTCCGACTGTCGGGGTTCATCCGCGTGCGAGGCCGGCGCGCCCTTGCTGACGCTCTCGCCGTCGTCCGGGCGCAGCCACCAGAAGGCCGCCGACGACAGCAGCGTCAGCACGGCCATCGTGAGGTAGCCGTGATGCAGCGCGTGCGTCACGGCCACGTGGTCGGACTGCGGCAGGTCGGCCAGGAAGAACCCCGTGATCAGCGTCGCGCCGGCCAGGCCGAAACTGAGCGACATCTGCTGCAGGGTGCTGGCGATCGTGCTGGCCATCGAGGTCTCGGCACCGTCGATGTCGGCGTAGGCCATGGTGTTCAGGCTGGAGAACTGCAGCGAGTTGAACAGGCCCAGCGTGAGGCCGATGGCCAGGATCGCCCAGATCGACGCCCCCGGGCCGATGAGCGAATAGCACGCGATCGCGCCGGCGATCAGCACCGTGTTGACGACCAGCACCTGGCGGTAGCCGAAGCGGCGCAGCAGCGACGACGACAGCACCTTCATGAACATCGCCGCCGCGGCCGCGGGCATCATCAGCAGGCCCGACTCCCAGGCCGGCAGGCCCAGGCCCAGCTGGTACAGCAGCGGCAGCAGGAAGGGCAGGCCGCCGATGCCCAGGCGCGTGACGAAGCCGCCCAGCACCGAGATGCGGAAGGTGCGCACCTTGAACACGCCCAGCCGCAGCAGCGGGAACGGCACCTGCGTGGCGTGCCAGCCGTAGGCCAGCAGCAGCGCCACCGACAGCACGAACAGCACCGTCATCTGCAGCGCCGGCACGCTGTGCTCGCCGAACACCTCGAGCAGCCACGACAGCAGCGCCACGCCCGAGCCGAACAGCACCAGGCCCACCACGTCCAGCGGCGGCGGCGATTCGGTGCGGTAGTCGGGCATGTACTTGTGGCCCAGCCACAGCGCGGCCAGGCCCACCGGCACGTTGACGAAGAAGATGTCGCGCCACGACAGCCAGTGCACGATCAGCCCGCCCACCGTGGGCCCCAGCAGCGGGCCGATCAGCGCCGGGATGATGATGAAGTTCATCACGCGCAGCAGGTCCGACTTCGGGAAGGAGCGCACGACCGCGCTGCGTCCCACGGGCATCATCATCGCGGCAGCCACGCCCTGCGGCACGCGGGCGGCCACCAGCAGGCTCGCGTTGGGCGCCAGGCCGCACAGCACCGACGACACGGTGAACAGCCCCAGCGCGAACAGGAAGATGCGGCGGCTGCCGAAGCGTTCGGCCAGCCAGCCGCTGACCGGGATGGAGACGGCCAGCGACAGGATGTAGCTGGTTGCCACCGCCTTCAGGCTCAGCGGCGTCACCCCCAGGCTCGCGGCCATGGCCGGGATGCCGGTGTTGACGATCGTCGAATCGAGCTGCTCCATGAACAGCGCGGTGGCGACGATCCAGGGCAGGTAACGCCGGGTGCGGGTGAGATCCATCGCGGCCCATTCTCGCGTGATACGGCGTCCGGCGCCGCCGGCATCTCCAATTGCCGCACTGGCGGCAGGCACCGGACAATGGAAGTGCATGCCGGGGTGGCAGGACGTGTTGCTGCTGCGCTAAAGTCGGCGGACACAGCGACGGAACATCATGCCGATACTGCGGCCAGCCGAAGACGGCATTTCCCACCCCACCGGCCAGGCGACGCGGCGTGAAGCGGAGCTCCGGCTAGCCAATGAAGGCCTGGTGCTGGCGACGCTCACCGCCCAGGGCCTGCAGATGGTCGCCGTCGAGGCGCTGCGGCGCCAGACCGAGGCGCTCGCGCTGGCCGCCCACGAGCTGCGCAACCCCCTGATGCCGATCCGCACGGTGGCCGTCCTGCTCGGCAAGGTGACCGACGTGGATCAGTTGCCCAAGCTGAGCGCGATCATCGAGCGCCAGGTGATGCACATGACGCGCCTGATCGACGACCTGCTGGACGCCGCGCGCGTGGCCACCGGCAAGCTGCACCTGCATCGCGCCCGGCTCGACCTGCGGGACGTCTTCGTGAACGTGCTCGACGTCTGCCAGCCGGCCATGGAGGCGCGCGGGCAGACCTTCGTCGCACGCCTGCCCGATCGGCCACTGATCGTCGAAGGCGACCTGATCCGGCTGACCCAGGTCTTCACCAACCTGCTCAACAACGCGTCGAAGTACACCCGGGTCAACGGTGCCATCGCCCTCGATTGCGTGGCGGACGCCTCGAGCGAAGGCGCCGAGGAGGCCACCGTGACGGTGACCGACAACGGCATCGGCATCTCGGCCGAGGCGCTGCCGCTGATCTGGGAGCCGTTCGTCCAGGATCCGCTGGCGGTCGACTTCAGCAAGGACGGCCTGGGCGTCGGGCTGACGCTCGTGCGCGAGCTGGTGCAGGCGCATGCCGGATCGGTGTCGGCGGCCAGCGCCGGCGAAGACCAGGGCAGCACGTTCACCGTGGTGCTGCCGCTCGCCTGAGCAAGCTTCACGCGTCCAGAGGGGTCAAGCGCCGGGGTGCCGGCCGGCCGGTCGCGGCTCGACTACCATCTCGCACCCCGTTTCCCGCACTTTCCGCGAGCCGCCATGAGTTTCGAAGTCGCCGACACCCTCGACATGTCCACCCCCGACGCCAAGCGGGCGTCCTACGAGCTGCTGGTTGCCCAGGTGCGCTCGGTGCTGGAGGGCGAGCGCGACTGGCTGGCCAACCTGGCGCAGTTCTCGGCACTGGTCCACCAGTCGGTGCCGCACCTGAACTGGGCCGGCTTCTACATGGCCCACGGCGAGGAACTGCGCGTCGGGCCGTTCCAGGGCAAGGTCGCCTGCGTGCGCATCCCGTTCACGCGCGGCGTGTGCGGCGCCTGCGCGAGCACGCGCGAGATCCAGCTGGTGGAGGACGTGCACGCGTTCCCGGGCCACATCGCCTGCGATTCGGCGTCCAATTCCGAGCTGGTGCTGCCGGTGGTGGCCGGCGACCGCCTGGTGGCGGTGTTCGACCTCGACAGCCCGCTCACCGCGCGCTTCGACGCCGAGGATGCCCGCGGCTTCGCGGCGGCCATCGCGGTACTGGTGGCCGGCACCGACTGGCCCTGAGTCGTTCCCGAGGGTTTGTGCCGATCCGCCGAGCGGGCCCGCGGTCGTTGAGCGGGAACAGGGTCATTTTTTGAACCCGCGGTTCCACACAAGACTGCAAAAAACGCACATCCCCCCAAAGCTTCACGGGATTCGCCCCCCCATTTCCGGAAAAGATCGCCATCGCGGGGTGATTGTCTGCATATCATGGCCGCATGATTTCCATGCAGGGTGTCCCGTCGTCACTGATCGCTCGCCATGAATCGTGGGTGCGCAAGCAGGCCAGCGCCTTGTCGCGGCGCCTGCCGGCCAACGTCGAGAAGGCCGACCTGATCCAGGCCGGGCTCATCGGCGTGGCCCAGGCCGCGATCAACTTCCAATGGGAAGGCGACCCGGACAGCGAGGAGGGCCGCGAGGCCTTCCTGCGCTACGCCCAGTTGCGCGTCAAGGGCGCGATGCTGGACGAACTGCGCCAGATGGACCAGCTCAGCCGCTCCCAGCGCCGCAAGTTCAAGGTGATCCAGATCGCGCGCGAACGCTGGATGCAGGGCCACGACCAGCCGCCCAACCTCACGGAGCTGAGCGAGGTCTGCGGCATCGACGTGAGCGAGATCGCCGAGCTGGAGCAGGCCGCGTCCACCGCGCAGACCCAGAGCCTCAGCGACGAGGACGACGACGGCGACCACTTCACGCCGCAGGGCCACGCGGCCACGCCCAGCGACGAGGTGGAGGCGCGGGTCGACACCGCCATCCTGCTGCGCCGCCTGGAGAAGTTCTTCGCCACGCTGCCCGAGCGCGAGCGGCAGGTCATCGACGCCTACATGGGCATCGGCATGAGCACCGAGGAGGTGGCCGAGTCGCTGGGCGTCAGCACCTCGCGCGTCTCGCAGATCTACCAGGCCACCGTCAAGCGCATCACGCTGCACTTCGCGCACAAGGACCAGCGCGCGCTCGACCGCTACCCCGCGCGCTCCGGGCCCGAGTTCGAGAGCCTCGTGGCCACGCGCGACACCCAGGCCCAATGGGGCTCCCTGCTGGAACAGGCCCTCACGGCGCAGGACGGCCGCTTCGGCGGCCGCGGACGCCGCAAGACCGCCGCGGCCGCCGCCTCCGGCAACGACGCGCAGGGCGAAGCCGCCTGACAGCGGTGCGGCGGGCGCATCAGAGCGTCTTCAGCAGCTCGGCGCCGGGCGCGGTCTTCGTCGGGGTGAACTCCACGACGTCGAAGCGCGCCGCGCCGTGGATGGCGAACGGGTCGGCCGCGAGGGTGTCCCTCAGCAATCGCTCGTCGCCCGAGCGCGCCAGGATCACGCCGCCCGTGCGCGGGATGCGCCGGCCCGACGCGATGAACAGGCCATCGGCGTAGCCCTTGTCCAGCCACTCGATGTGGCCGGGCATCAGGGCGTCGACTTCCTCGACGGGCTTCAGATAGGTGAGCGTGACGATGAACATGGCGTGGGGAACGGGCGGTGTGCGGGCGTGGCCGTTGCTGCCGGGATGGCGTCGACGACCGCAGGGATCCCGACAATGTACCTGCGCCGCTCGCCGCCAGCCTCGCTGATGCCGGTCGATGCCTTCCCGCGCCGGCCGTTCAATGTCCGGCGGCTGCCGCAGCCGGTGCGGGCGTTCGCGGGCCGCCGAGGCCCATCCGGCGCAGGACCAGCGCGTCCAGCGACAGCCCGCCCGGGCCGAACACGGCCAGCGCCAGCAGGATGGCCCCCCAGAAGAAGTGCATGTGCAGGCCGGCCGGGCAATCGAAGCCGAACAGCTGCGGGTACGAGATCACCGCCATCGCGTTGACCACGAACAGGCCGGCCGCGCCGAATCGGCCCATCAGGCCCAGCGTGATGAGCACGGGGAACGCGAGCTCGCCGAACGCGCCCACGCAGGCGGCCACGCCGGGCGGCAGCAGCGGCACGTGGTACTCGTCGTGGAACAGCGCCAGCGTGGCGCCCCAGTCGGAGATCTTCACGAGGCCGGAGCGGAAGAACACCGAGGAAACGTACAGCCGCAGCGCGAGCAGGCCGACGGGCTGGAGGCGGTCGACCAGGCCGGTGACGACGAGGGCGCGCTGGATCAGGGTTCGGATCATGATGTCCATCAAAGGGTGAAGCCGCACGCCAGCCGCGCGGGGATCGCGCGGGCGAGGAGGGCGCCGAGGTCGAAATCGGGGTGCAGTCGCAGCGCGGACTCGGCGGCGTCGCCCAGCGGCTGGCCGGCCAGCGAGGCGGCCAGGAAGGCCGCGTCGGCCGGGCCGCACCCGGTGACGCGCACCACGAAGCCGTCGCGCGCGACGAGCGCGGTCTCGGGCACGTCCCAGTCGACGCTGAACTCGCCCGCGTAGCCCGGCTGGTGGATCGTCCAGACGCGCACGATCGGATACGGCGACTCGATCACGGCCAGCCCGGGCGACCACTGGAAGCGGATCGCGGACTGCTGTTCGGGATCGACCGCGCCGAGCGTGGCGGCGTCCCAGTCGGGCGCGTCGGCCGCGCCGTAGGCCCGGTGCGCGGCCCATTCGAGGCGCGCCAGGTCGGGCAGCCAGGGCATGGACTGCACGTGCTCGAAGCGCGCGAGGAACGCATCGAACGCCGCGCCGAAGTCGTTCAGGTCGCCGCTGGCCGATGGCGTGCCGCGCTGGTACTCGCGCGCCAGGCCGTGGAAGAACTCGTCGCCCACCACCTGGCGGATCACCGGGTAGGCGGCCGACAGGGCCTTGTCGGCGGCTGCCACCATGTTGCCGCGGTAGATGGCCAGGCGGCGGTCGGCCAGGCCGGCGTCGCCGGCGAGCCAGCGTTGCATGTTGCCGGACTGGTCGCGCTGGCGCAGCGCCGCCGCGAAGTCGGACTGCAGGCGCAGCAGTTCAGGCATGGGCCACCTCGCGCCGCGCGATCGCGCTCGCCCGGGCCGCCTGCGACAGCAGCACATCGAGGGCGGGCAGGTCGGTGTCCCACTCGATGAGCGTCGGCTTCGCGCCGAAGCGCGCGCAGGCGTGCGCGTAGAGATCCCAGACCGGGTCGCAGACGACGCTGCCGTGGGTGTCGACGAGGCAGTCGTCCACCACGGCGTGGCCGGCCAGGTGGATCTGGCCGACGGTGGCACCGTCCAGTTCGGCCAGCCGTTCGACGGGGTCGAAGCCGAAGTTCGCGGCGTTGACGTAGAGGTTGTTGATGTCCAGCAGCAGGCCGCAGCCGGTGCGGCGCGCGAGCTCCGCGAGAAAGGCCGTCTCGGTCATGTCGCTGTCGCGGAACTCGACGTAGGCCGACAGGTTCTCGACGAGGATGCGGCGCTTGAGCGTCGCCTGCACGTGGTCGACGCGATTGGCCAGCAGCGCCAGCGTCTCGCTGGTGTGGGGCAGGGGCAGCAGGTCGTTGAAGTGCACGCCGCCGACCGCGCCCCAGCTGAGGTGCTCGGAGACGAGCGCCGGCTCCACGCGCTCGACCAGACGCTTCAGCTTGGCCAGGTGTTCTTCGGCCAGCCGGTCGGCCGAGCCGAGCGACAGGCCGACGCCGTGCAGGCTGATCGGGTACGCGGCGCGGGCGCGCTCCAGCGCGTGCATCGAGGCGCCGCCCTCGAGGAAGAAGTTCTCGCTGTGGACTTCGAGGAAGGCCAGCGCCGGCCGTCGCTCGAAGACCTCGCGGTAGTGCGGTTGGCGAAGGCCGATGCCGGTGCCTTGGAGAGGGGGAGTCGCGGCGGTCATCGTTCCGGCCTTCGTCGTGGGGAGCCTGGAGATTACTTCTTCGGCGCCATCGTCGAGCCGCCCATCTTGTCGCAGGTGCCCTTCTCGACGTACTTCCAGTCGCCCTTGTCGTTGTCCTTGGTGGCGGTGCCGGCGCACGAGTGCGAGCCGGTGGCGCTGGCGCAGTCGTTGGCGCCGGCCTTGGCGATGCCGAAGCACTTTTCCTTGGACGGATCGGCGGCGACCGGGGCCGAGTGGGCTGCCGTGATGGCGCCGAGCGCGAGGACGGAGGCGAGGGCGGAACGGATGAAGACTTGCTTGTCCATGAGGTACTCCTTGAGTGGTTTGAAGCGCGCCGATGTGTGGCACCTCCGTCTGTCGCGGGGTGTCGCGGATCCTTACGATCTTTCGAGAACTTTGTCGACGATGGATCATGAAACCGCTTTCAAAACGGCGGTAACATAGACGCCATGAACCCCGTCCTTCCCGTCGCCGTCGCCGCCGCGATCGGCCTGGCCCAGGCGCCCGCCACCGGCGCCACGCTGGAGATCCACACCACCGCGTCCGGCAGCGCCGACCGCCTCGCGCTCACCGCCAGCGCGCCGTTCGTGCACGGCCGGCAGCCGCCGGAGGGCGACATCTCCGTCTTCGTCGATCCGGGCAAGACGTTCCAGACGCTGCTGGGCATCGGCGGCGCGATCACCGACGCCAGCGCCGAGGTGTTCGCCAGGCTGTCGCCCGGGCAACAGGAGCGCCTGCTGCGCGCCTACTACGACCCGAAGGACGGCATCGGCTACACGCTGACGCGCACCACGATCCACAGCTCCGACTTCAGCAGCGCCAGCTACACCTACGTCGCGGAAGGCGACGCGACGCTGGCCACCTTCTCGGTGGCGCACGACCGCGAGTTCCGCATCCCGCTGATCAGGCGCGCGATCGCGGCGGCCGGCGGCCACCTCACGCTGTTCGCGAGCCCGTGGAGCGCGCCCGCGTTCATGAAGAGCAACGCCAGCATGCTGCAGGGCGGCACGCTCAAGCCCGAGTTCGCCGACGCCTGGGCGGCCTACTTCACGCGATTCATCCGCGCGTACGAGCAGGAAGGCATTCCCGTGTGGGGCATCACGGTGCAGAACGAGCCGATGGCCAGGCAGCGCTGGGAGTCGATGATCTTCAGCGCCGAGGACGAGCGCGACTTCCTCAAGAACCACCTGGGCCCGGTGATGGCCCGCGCGGGACTGGGCGACCGCAAGATCATCGTGTGGGACCACAACCGCGACCTGATGACGCAGCGGGCGCACGTGATCTTCGACGACCCCGACGCGTCGCGCTACGCCTGGGGCATGGGCTTCCACTGGTACGAGACCTGGGCCGGCGGCGCGCCGATGTTCGCCAACGTGGGCGTGGTGCACCAGGCGTACCCCGGCAAGCACCTGCTGCTGACCGAGGCCACCGTCGAGGGCTTCGACCCCGCGCGGCTGCAGTCGTTCGCCAACGCCGAGCGCTACGGCACCGCACTGATCAACGACTTCAACAACGGCGCCGAGGGCTGGACCGACTGGAACATCCTGCTGGACGAGGAGGGCGGCCCCAACCACGTCGGCAACTTCTGCTTCGCGCCCGTGCACGCGGACACCCGCACGGGCGAGCTCACCTTCACGCCCAGCTTCTGGTACCTGGGCCACTTCTCGAAGTTCATCCGGCCCGGCGCGCACCGCGTCTCGGCCGCCAGCAGCCGCAGCGGCCTGCAGACCACCGCGTTCGCGAATCCCGACGGCTCGGTGGCCACGGTGGTGATGAACGCCACCGACAAGCCGGTGGACTATCGCTTCTTCCTCGGCAAGGACGAGGCGGGCGTGTCGATTCCCGCGCACGCGATCCAGACGCTGGTGGTGCGCTGACTCGCGAACGTCAGCCAGCCCTCAGCCAGCTACCCGGAACGCGGTAGCCCGCGCGGCGGCCGCGCCCGGGCGCGATGGCAAACTGCCGTGATGACATCGCCCTCATCCGACACCGCCGACGAGCCCGCGCGACTCCTCCAGCAAGGCATCGCCGCGGCGGGGCGGGGCGCCGGCGACGAGGCCGTCGCGCGGTTCCGCGACGCGGTGGCGCTGCGACCCGGATTCGCGGCCGCGCAGGCCAACCTGGGGCTGCTGCTGGTGGCGATGCACCGGCATGCCGAGGCCGAGGGCCCGCTGCGGGCGGCGGTGGCGCTGATGCCCGGCGACGCGACGCTGCCCAACGCGCTGGGCGTGGCGCAGGAGGCCCTGCAACGCCACGCCGACGCCGAGAAGGCCTACCGCGCCGCGCTGGCCGCGGATCCCGGCCTGGCGGACGCCCACGCCAACCTCGGCAACTGCCTGCGCCGCCTCGGGCGCCTGCTCGAGGCCGAAGCGCATCTCGCGCGCGCCATCGAGCTGAGGCCCGGGTTCGCCGTGGCCCATTTCAACCTCGGCGTGCTGCTGCAGGAACGCGGCGAGGCCGAGCGCGCCATCGCCGAGTACCGCCGGGCGCTGACGCACCGGCCCGACTACGTGGAGGCGCTGAACAACCTGGGCAGCAGCCTGCGCACGCAAGGCTTCGTCGACGAGGCGCGCGCCGCGTTCGAACGCGTCCTCGAGCTGCGGCCGACGCAGATAGAGGCGCACTGCAACCTCGCGCAGTTCAAGACCTACCGGCCCGGCGACCCGCAGATCGAGCAGTTGTTGTCGCAGCAGCACCGCCTGCCAGCGCTGCCCGAGGACGGCCGGGTGCGCTACTGGTTCACGGTGGGCAAGATGCTGGAGGACGCCGGCCGCCACGACGAGTCGTTCGCCGCCTACGCCGAGGGCAACCGCGCCAAGCACGCGGTCACTGCCTGGGACGAGGCCGCGCACCTGGCCCTGCAGCGCCGCATCGTCGGGACGTTTCCGCGCGAGCGGCTGGCGCGGTCCGTGGCGCCGTCCGCCGACGGCCCGACGCCCGTGTTCATCGTGGGCATGCCGCGCTCGGGCACCTCGCTGCTGGAACAGGTGCTGGCCACGCTGCCGCACGTGCACGGCGCGGGCGAGATCACCTGGCTCGGAGAGACGCTGCAGTCGGCGTGCGACGAGGCCGCCGACCCTGGTTTCCGTTTCCCGGAATCGCTGGCGGCATGGCCGGACGAGAAACTCGCTGCGCTGGGCCGCCGCTACATCGAGCGCCTGCGCGCACTGGCGCCGGACGCCACCCACGTGGTGGACAAGCTGCCCGACAACTTCATGCACCTCGGGCTGATCCACCTGATGCTGCCCGGCGCGCGCATCGTGCATTCGATGCGCGACCCGATGGACTCGTGCTTCTCGTGCTTCTCGCGCCTGTTCGCCGGCGACAACCTGGGCTACACCTACGACCTGGGCGCGGTGGCGCGCTACTGGGTCAGCTACCACCAGATCATGCGCCACTGGCACGCCGCGCTGCCGTCCGGCCGCATCCTGGACGTGTCCTACGAGACCATGGTGTCGGACTTCGAGAACCAGGCACGCCGGCTCGTCGAGTACCTCGGCGTGCCCTGGGACGACCGCTGCCTCGGGTTCCACGACAACCGCCGCGTGGTCCGCACGGCCAGCGTGGCGCAGGTGCGGCGGCCGATCTACAGGACGTCGGTGGCGCGGTGGAGGCACTACGAGCGGCACCTGGGCCCCTTGTTCGAGGTCGTCAAGGATTACCGCTGAATCAGTACGCAGGGTAGGTGGACAGCTGCGTCGCCATGATGAAGTGCGTCCAGACCTTGAGGTGCTCGCGCGCCTGCCGACAGCGATCCTCCCGCAAGCCGCCGCCCATCAGGCAGGACTGGAGCATCGGATCCTCCGTGTGGTTGATCGTTCCGGCGCCCAGGAAGGTGCCCCCGCGGGCGATCAGCGTCTCGAAGGAATGCGTGAGCGGCGTGGACGGCCCCGACCAGGGCTGCTTCGGGCTGACGTTTCCCTTGCGCGTGAAGACCAGGCCGTTGTCGCGATACTGCGGACCTGGTATCCCGTTCGGCATGAAGGTGGTCAGTTGAGGGTCGACGTTGAAGCCGAAGTTCGGCACGCGCGGCAGCATGACCTGGCGTTCGAATTGCACCGCCGCCGCCTGGATCTCGTTGGGATAGGTCGCCGCATGGCCCCAGAAGACCTGCTCGAAGGTGCCGTCATCGGACCGCGCGACGCAGACGCCGGCGACGCGCGCGAGCTCGTAGCCTTCGGGAACCAGGGCCGTGGCGCCGCTGCCCTCATGCCGCCAGACATGGAAACGGAGCGCGCTCAGTTCCTGCGGATCCAGTCTCGACAGGCCGGCCAGGTACTGGACACGGGCGAAGTCGTCCGCTCCGCGCGCGACCTCGTCGAAATTGCGCACGCCCACGTCCCGAAACGAGAGATCGCCACACTGGATGCGGCGGTTGGACACGGTGTCGGCGTGAGCCCGTTCCAGATCGCTCAGCGTGAAATAGGACTCCGACAGGTTCACCGGGGCATTCACGGGCGCGGCGGACGCGAGGAGCTGGTTGACCCACTCCGACGGCCAGCCCCAGCTGGCAGGGGCCGCGCCCGCCTTCAGGCCGCCGGCGACGATGCCGATGACCTCGCCGTGGCCGTCGATGATCGGTCCGCCGGACATGCCGGGCTCGAGCGGCGCGTTGAAGCGGAGCACCGTCTGCTCGACGTCCACGGGGCTGCCGATGCCTTGGAGTTCGACCAGCAGGGCAGGCGTCAGGATGTTCTTCAGCTGGGACTTGCCGCTCGCGAACGTCACGGTCAGGTCGCTGCCCGACATCTGCGCGTTCTGGTAGCCCAGTCCCGAGAACGTGCCGTCCTTGTCCGGAGGAGGCGGCGCCAGCCTCAGCGCGGGGATGGCCGGCGGATCGGGTACCTCCAGCAGTGCGAGGTCCCCCCTCGGCAGGACGCGCCTGATGGTCGCCGCGTGGCTCGAGGAACTTCCGGCCGTCGCCGTCTCCTCGTACCGGACGATGATCGCGCTGCAGCCGCCGACGACATGGTGGGCCGTCACGATCCGTCCGGCCGTGCTCAGGGCGAAACCGGTGCCGCTGCGAGTAGTTCCGTCCGCGCAGCCCGTGGCGCTGATGTAGACCGTCGAGCGCAGGGCCTGCTGGCGGACGGCCAGCGGCAGCGAGCTCGGACCAGCCCAGGCCGTGGCGCCGCCCAGGCCCGAAATCGCGAGCAGGGCGCACGCGGCACCGCGAAGGATGACGCCCGTCATGAGGGCTGCCTGCACAGCGTGTCGTACGCCGATTCATAGGCTTGCTGGCGCTTGTTCTCCGGCAACTCGGCGAACGCCTGGCTCAGGGCGGCGACCGACCGGTAGGCCTTGGCGTTGCTGTCGAAGAGCAGTCGATAGTCCGCCGCGGCGGCACCCTGTGCCTTCAACCGGGCGTATTCACCGCACAGGCTGGATCGATCCTCGAAGAATCCGGAGAAGGTCGGCCCGGTCGCGACGGCCACACGCGTTTCCCGCTCGGCCTTCGACGAATCGGCATGGTCGGGACGGGACTCGTCCTTGGCCGGCGCGGACATCACCAGGCCCCAGTGCAACTGGACGAGCAGGGCGGCCTGCTGGTCGTCCGGCACGTGCATCTCCGCGAGCATCTTCCTGTGCTCCTGGACGGTCGGCCCGAGCGTGCCGTGCGTCCTGAGCCAGACCGATCCGAGGGCGGACAGGGACGCCACGAGCGCGAAAGCGGTGAGCCGCCGCGCGGCGGCCGCGGAGAACGGGCGATCGTCCTTCTCGGCGAGGCCGAAAAAGGCCCCGAGGATCGCCACCAGGCCCGTCACGACCACGCCGATGACGGGCGATGTGCTCAGCCCCATCGATATGCCGAGCAGCAATCCGAGGCAGGATCCCGCGATGATGTCGGCGCGCCTGCCAGCGCCCCCGACATGCCGGCGACTCGGCGCGACGCCCGGCTCTGAAGACTCCTTGTCCATGGCTTCTCCCTGGAGGCAGGGTAGTCGGGCTTCGTTTTGCTGTACATCCCATTGACCGTGGCGGGCCTGGGTTGCTTGTTCGTTCTTGTTCGCTCTTTGAATTGACATAACGCACATTATGCGCAGTTATATCCCCACGGACGCCCGCCTGCGGCGCCTGGCGAAGGCCTCTCTCGCGACTGGCGCAGAAAGTCGCTTGTCACTGTGAGCCGTTTGGCCAAGGTCAAATGACAAGCGACTTTTGGTGCCAGTCGACCGCTTCGTTGAGTGCCACGCGGCTGCGGTCAGATCGTCACGCCCACCACTGGCTGCGCGCTGGCTCAACGCACGACGACTGGCTGCCGTATGGCGGACGTTCGTTCCGCGCGTCGAGGTGTGGCTGCCAACGCCGCACGTCTGAGTCACGCTTGCGGGGAGCGTCGTGCTCGCAGTCATCGATGGCGGAACACCGGTGCTCGCTTGGCAAGGAACGCGTGCATCCCCTCCTTCTGGCCATCCGTGGCGAACATGGCCTGGAAGAGACGTCGCTCATGCAAGAGGCCTTCCGCCAGGCTCACCTCTTGCGCGCGATTGACAGCCTCCTTGGCGGCTCGCACCGCCGGAGCGTTGTATCCCGCAATGGTGTGCGCCGCCTCCAGGGCCGTCTGCAGCAGTTCGGCCGCCGGCACAACGCGCGCGACCAGGCCGGCGGCCTTGGCTTCGATCGCGTTGATGCTTCGCCCCGTCAACACCAGATCCATGGCCAAGGCCTTTCCCACGGACCGCGTCAGGCGTTGCGATCCACCAATGCCTGGAAGAATGCCGAGCTTGATCTCGGGCTGGCCGAATTGAGCGTCTTCGGAGGCGATGATGAAATCGCACATCATCGCCAGTTCACAGCCTCCTCCGAGTGCGTATCCGCTGACCGCCGCGATGATGGGCTTGCCAATCGATCGCGCGTCATCCCAGGCCGCGAAGAGATCGCGGGACTGCAGCTCGACAAACGACTTGTCCGCCATCTCGGAGATGTCCGCACCGGCAGCGAAGGCGCGTGGGCTGCCGGCGATGACGATCGCGCCGACGTTGTCGTCCGCGTCAAAGTCCTGCAGCGCACGGACGACTTCTTGCGAGAGCCTGACATTGAGGGCGTTCAAGCTCTTCGCTCGACTCAGGGTGATCAGGCCCACGCGTTCGCGCCGCTCGACGAGAATCGTCTCGAAGGTGGGGAAGCTCCTCTGTTCCGGCGCAACGGGGTCCGGCGCCGAAGTGTCCTGGGATGTCGTGATCGACGGGTCTTGATCCAGCTTTGCACGTGAGGCCATGATGTCGGTGTCCTGTAGTTTGGGGTGGGACTCAGATGAGCCGTGATTCGGCTCGCGGATCGAGACGTTCGGCCACGGCGCCGTCCCGCGCCTCGCCCGGCGCGTAGGCGCCGGTGGCAGACATCAGCTCCGCGAGGATCCGCTCGCGATGCTCGTCCAGCGCAGGCGCGCGCATGGGCGTGTTCACGTCGATGTCGGGGAACGAGCCGAGCTTGATCGGATTCCCCGCGGTCCGCACGGCCTTGTTCGACGCCCCGCGCACCTGGACGATCATGTTGCGCGCCAGGAGTTGAGGATGTTCGAAGAGCCGGTCGATGGAGTTGATCGGCGCGCAAGGAACACCCGCCGCATTGAGCAGTTCGAGCCAATGGTCGATCGGCGCCGTCGTCGTGATGGCCTCGACCGCCTTGACCAACGCGGGGCGATTCCGGCACCGGAGATCGTTGCTGATGAATTGCACGTCCAGCGCGAGTCGCGGCGAGCCGAGCGCGTTCGCCATCAGCATGAACAACTGGTCGTTTCCCGCGGCGATGACGAAGCGTCCATCCACCGCTGCGAAGCTTTCAAAGGGCGCCAGCGATGGATGGGAGTCGCCGGTACGGGTCGGCACCTTGCCTTCGACATCGAAGCGGGCCAGCGCGGTCTCCATCAGCGCCGCCTGGCAGTCGAGCATGCCGATGTCCACGCGCGTTCCCTGTGCGTCGAAGGTGCGCCTGTAGAGCGACGAGACGATGCCGATCGCCGCGAAGAGCGCGGCGCTGAGATCGCCGAAGCTCGTCCCGACACGGGCGGGCGGCGAATCGGGCCAACCGGTGAGGCTCATCACGCCGCCCATCGCTTGCACGACCATGTCATAGCCCGGCAGGTCGCTGAACGGACCGGTATGGCCGAACCCGGAGATCGACGCGTAGACAAGGTGCGGGTGCGTGCGCGCGAGACGATCGGCACCGTAGCCGAGCCGGTCCATGACGCCGGGCCGGAAGTTCTCGACGACGACGTCGGCTTCTTCAAACAGGCGCTCGAGCAGGTCCCGGTCGCGCGGGCTCTTGAGGTCCAGCGCGATGCTTTCCTTGCCGCGGTTGAAGCACATGAAGTACGCGGACTCCCGGTCCACGAACGGGCCGAACGCGCGCGTGTCGTCGCCCGTTCCGATCTTCTCGATCTTGATGACGCGCGCGCCCAGGTCCGCCAGCACCATCGTGCAGTAGGGCCCGGCCAGGACGCGCGAGAAGTCCAGCACGGTGACGCCATCGAGAGGCCCTTTCTTGAGCGGCCGGTCAGGCACTGGATCCATGGGTGTCCCCTTGTCTATGAATTGGAGAGAATCCACCGCGCGGCCTTCTCGGCGATCATCAGGGTCGGACTGTTCGTGTTGCCGCTCGTGATGGTCGGCATGACGCTCGCGTCGACCACGCGCAGTCCGCGCACGCCGCGCACGCGAAGGTGGCTGTCCACGACGGCACCCGGGTCGGAAGCGTTGCCCATTCGAGCCGTGCCGACCGGGTGGAAGATCGTCGTGCCGATGTCGCCGGCCAATGCGGCGAGCTCCTCGTCGGTCTGGTATTGGATGCCCGGCTTGAACTCCTCGGGCGCGTACCTGGCCATGGCAGGCTGGGAGGCGATTCGCCGGGTCAGCCGAAGCGAATCCGCGGCGACTCTGCGGTCGTCCTCCGTGCTCAGGTAGTCGGGCGCGATCCGCGGGGCGTCCTCGAAACGGGCACTCGCGATGCGCACCGTTCCCTGGCTGCCGGGATTGAGGTTGCAGACGCTGGCGGTGATGGCCGGGAAGGCGTGCAGCGGCTGCCCGAACGCCTCGAGGCTCAGGGGCTGCACGTGGTACTGGAGATTGGGGTGCCGGTGCTCGGCATCGCTGCTCGTGAAGATCCCGAGTTGCGACGGCGCCATGCTCATGGGCCCGGTGCGCTTGAGCGCATACTCCAGCGCGATCTTCGCCTTGCCCCACAGGCTCGCGACCTGCGTGTTCAGCGTCGCGGCGTTCCTGACCTTGTAGACCGAGCGGATCTGCAGGTGATCCTGCAGGTTGGCACCGACGCCCGGCGAGGCGCGGACCATGGGGATCTGATGGCTGCGAAGCAGCTCCGGGTCGCCGATGCCCGAGAGCTGCAGCAACTGAGGCGTGCCGATCGCGCCGGCGCTGAGCACCACTTCGCGGCTGGCGCGAACGATGCGACGTTGGCCCTCGTGAACGACCTCGACGCCGCGACACACCGGCGGCCCGCCGGCGTCCTTGTCGAAGATCAGGCGACAGGCTTGCGCACCGGTCCAGATGCTGAGGTTGGGCCGGCTCTTGCGGATGGGACGGAGAAAGGCCTTCGAGGCATTCCAGCGCCAGCCGGCGCGCTGGTTCACCTCGAAGTAGCTGACGCCGCGGTTGTCGCCGCCGTTGAAGTCATCCGTTGCCGGAATACCGGCCTGCTGCGCGGCCTGGGCGAATGCGTCGAGGACATCCCAGCGAAGTCGCTGCCTTTCGACGCGCCACTCTCCGCCGTTGCCATGCAGGGACTGGAACCCGGGTTGACGTTCGTCCAGGCCCGCACGCTCCGAAGGATCCAGGCGGTAGTGGTCTTCGTGGGCACGAAAGTCGGCAAGGCAACTCTCCCAGGACCACGCATCGTCACCGGTTGCCGCGGCCCAGTGATCGTAGTCGCGCGCCTGGCCCCGCATATAGATCATGCCGTTGATGCTGGAGCAGCCGCCCAGCGTTTTGCCGCGTGGGTACAGCAACGAGCGGCCATTCAGGCCCTTCGATGCCTCGGTGCGGAAGCGCCAGTCCGTGCGCGGGTTGTCGATGCAGTAGAGGTACCCGACGGGGATGTGGATCCACGCGTAGTTGTCCGGGCCGCCCGCCTCCAGCAGCAAGACTCGCCGGTCGGCGACGGCGCTCAGTCGATTGGCCAGCAGACAACCCGCCGTCCCGCCGCCGACCACGACGTAGTCAAAGGTGTCGGACTCAGTCATCGCAGCCTTCCAGGATGAGAGGATTCGCGAGAGTCTTCATTAATAGACCAATCGTCTAGCGGACGGCAAAAAAAAGCTAGGTGCGCAGACCTGCGCGAAACAATTCCGCGAACACGCGAAGCGGGGCCGCCTTGCGCTCAAGCTTGGCTCGAAGCACTGCGCCCTCCCAACCAATCCAGAAGAATGTCGCCCAGCGACGGCAATCGGTGTCCGCAGAAATCTCACCGAACGATTTCGCCTCTTCGAGGCATCGGGCCATCCGGTTCTGCCAGTCGACAAGAACGGCCGTGAGCTGTGCCCGATAGGCCTCGGGCAGCGCGCCCATCTCCTGGCCCAGGTTGCCCACCAGGCATCCGCGCTCGAAGCCGAAGCGCCGCATGCCGCGTTCGGCGTCCGCGCAGAAGGCCTCGATTCGCGCCAGCGGAGACATCTTCTCGTCCAGGAAATGGCGATCCAGCTTGGCTGCGAAGTAGCCCGCATAGCGTTCGATCAGCTCGGAACCAAAGGCTTCCTTGCTGGCGAAGAAATGATAGAACGACCCCTTGGGCACGCCGACGGACTTGAGGATCTCGTCGATTCCGGTCGCCGAAAAGCCCTTCGCTGTAAGCGCAGCGACGCCCGCGCGGCACAGCGCCTCGCGGGTCTCGCGGTAGTCGCCATCGCTCTTGGGCGGACGGCCCCGCTTGCGCTGAAGGACAAGTTCATCACTCATGGCCTGATTATTAGACTGATCGTCTCGACAAATCAATACCCTCGGTGGAGAATTCGTCTTCGGAACGCAAGATCGATGGGGCGCTCGCACGGCTCCACGCGCTCCCCCTCAACCTGTCGAGCACCGTCGTGGACACTGAACAACTCAGAACTTTCGTCGAAGTCGTTCGACTCGGCAGCTTCGCGTCCGCCGCCCGGCAGCTCGAGACGGATCCATCCGTCGTCACGCGATCGATCGCGGCGCTCGAGAAGGATCTCGGCATCCGCCTGCTGGAGCGGACGACGCGCCGCCTCGCGTTGACGGAGGCCGGCGCTTCATACCATGACAGCGTGTGCACCTTGTTGAAGGATCTGCAGCGTGCCTGCGACGAGGCGCGCGACCTCGCCGGGCAACCCGAGGGGGTCGTCCGCGTCACGACATCCACGACGTACGGCAACACCGTGATCATCCCGATGCTTCCGGCCTTGTGCGAGGCCTATCCCGGACTGCAGATCGACCTGTTGTTGACGGACGCCGTCGTCGATCTCGTCGCGCAACGGGTCGATGTGGCACTGCGACTGCGCCAGGTCGTCGACAGCTCCTTGGTGGGCACGCGGCTCGCACGGATTCGCTATCACGTGTGCGCCAGCCCCGTGTATCTCAAGAAGCACGGCGCGCCACGCACGCCGGCCGACCTCGCGGCGCACGATTGCATTCGATGTCCGCTGCCGGGGTACCGAACGCAATGGAAGTTTCGCGGTCCGACCGGTGCGGTCGAGGTCGTGGATGTCGCAGGACGCTTGATCCTGTCCAACTCACTCGGCCTACACCGCGCCTCGCTCGACGGCATGGGGCCGGCCCTGCTCCCCGACTGGCTCGTCGGCCCGGACCTGGCTGCTGGCCGCCTGATCGACCTGTTTCCGGGACGCGAAGCGACGCCGACCGACTTCGACAACTCGATCTGGCTGCTCCACACCTCGCGCTCCTACGTACCGAACCGTGTGCGGGCGTTCATCGATTTCGTGAAGCGGCGCCACGGCGCAGCGCAGGAAATGATTGTCCGAACACCGTCGGTCTGACGCTGATGCCGCAACCATTCGTGCGCAGCACGCAATGGTGCTGTGGCACGCGAAGGCTGTTTCCAGGTTGTCCGCATTCCTAAGATGAAGCTTCACGCTTTATAGGAGCACCACGTGAAGATTCAATCGATGCGGTTCAGCAAGAACACCTGCGTTTCAGCCCTGGTGGTCGGACTGCTCACATTGGGCGGATGGCCCAGTCTCGCGCTTGCGGACACGACCAAGTTCACGCTCACCAGCCCTGACCTGGCCAACGGCACTTTCGATTCGAAGTTCGTCTTGAACGGCTTCGGCTGCACCGGCGGCAACGTGTCGCCGGCGCTGACCTGGACCAACGTCCCCGCGGGAACGAAATCGTTCTCGGTGCAATTGAACGACCTGGATGCGCCGACCGGCAGCGGCCTGTGGCACTGGGCCGTCTACAACATCCCGGCGACCGCGACCGGGCTCGCCCAAGGTGCTGGCAATTCGGCGACCGCCCCACCCGCTCCGGCGTTCGGCGGCAACAACGACTTCTTCGACACCGGTGCGACCGGAGGCAACGGGAACTACGGCGGCCCGTGCCCTCCCGTCGGCGACAAGCCGCATCGCTACACCTTCACCGTGTATGCGCTGGGCGTCGAGGACGTGCAGGCAGCAGCCGGCATTCCCAAGAGCGGCACGGCCGCGCTCTACTCGTTCATCTTCAACAAGGGCATCGGAAAAGGACTGCTGGGCAAGGCCACCCTCACCGTCAAGTTCGCCCGATAGAGATGGACAAGCTGAGAATCCTCTGCCTGCACGGCTATCACGGCAGCGGCGACATCTTGCGTCGGCAGATGTCGTCGCTGATCGAAGGCACGCAAGCGCTCGCCGAGTTCGTCTACCTGGACGCGCCGTCGCTCGCTTCGGGCGACTTCGGCTGGTGGCACGCCAGGAGTATCGCGACATCGAGGGACGCCGGCGTGGGCCCAACCCGCAAGCGGTATGAAGGCTGGGAACGAACTTTCGAGTCCATTGCGGAGACGTTCGCGGCGCACGGACCGTTCGACGGCGTCTGCGGCTTCAGCCAGGGGGCTTCGCTGACCTCGCTCCTGGTGGGATAGCGCTCACCCGACGGCAACCCGACAGAAGCCAAGCCGCTTGCATTCGACTTCGCGGTCATGGTTGGAGGATTTCTCGGCGCCGATCCGGTGCTCGCCTTGCAGTACGCAAACCGGAGCTGCTACGACATGCCCTCGGCGCACATCATCGGACTCGGGGACGGCATCGTCCCCGCTCCGCTCTCGCACGCGCTCGCCGCCGTCTTCAAGCACCCGCTCATCCTGCAACATGACGGCGGTCATGTCATAGCGGCCACCCCGGAAGCGAGAAGCGGGTTCGGCAAATTTCTGGAGGACATGCTGCGCCGAAAGGCGTCAGGCGTCGATTTCCGGCAATCGTCGATCAAAATGACTCGATGAGCGGCGCGTGTGCTCCGCGTCAATGGTGACGAGCGTTTCGCACACTTCTTCGGACGCATCGAGTTTGAAGATCCGACAGGAGCCTCCGGCGCTTCAGGCCAGGGTCATCTCGTAGACGAAGAACTCCTGGCGCCGGGTGTCGTCGATGGCTTCGCGGGCCAGTTCCGCGGTCCGCAGGCCCGCCGCTTGCGCGAGGCGTTTCACGGCTTCGAATTCACCGAAGTTGGACTGCACGTAATAGATGCGACCCTGGGGCTTCAGGTGCCGGACCACGCCTTCGAAGAAGCGGGTGTTGGTCTTGAAATCGGTGTCCCATTGGGACATCGCCACCATGTCGTGCGCCGGCTTGTTCCGGAACGGCAGGTTGGCGGTGATGACGTCGAAGCGCTCATCACCCAAGGCCTCGAACAAGTTGGACTGCTTCACTTCCATGACGCCGGCAAAGCCGTGTGTCTGGACATTGTGGGTGGCGCTCTGGATGGCCGCTGGGTTGATGTCCACACCCACCACCCGCGCTGCGCCGTGATAGCAGGCGAAGATGCCGATGACGCCAGAGCCGGTGCCCACGTCCAGCACGTGGTCTCCGGGTGCGACCCGGAAATGCTTGACCAGCGGCAGGCTGTCGGCGAAAGGCCAGAAGGTGTTGGGGTAGACCAGGAATTCCTTGTCCAGATAGCGGACGGTCCGGCCCTCGGGCGGCACGGACTTGAAGAGTTGCTGGCGCTGCGATTGCCACTGGTCGGTAAAGCTGTTCAGGTCCATTTGCCGTCTCCTCGGAAAGTGAATGGGGCGTGGCCCGCGCCACGGCGTATGACAAACCAGCAAGGCCATGAGCCTGTCATGCGGCAATCCTGGCCTTGCTGCTGATCATCATCGGACCACCGTCACACGCTCCGGACCTACGGCCAGCAAGGCGTCCAGGGACAGGTGGGAAAGGAAGTTGGGCATCAGCTGA
>JABCYW010000037.1 GCA_013289985.1 Betaproteobacteria bacterium
CTTCGGCTCCTCGCCCACAGTGTGGTCGTCGATCATGTGCATCAGGGCCTCCACGGCGAGCTCCGCGGCCTCGGCGGTGGGCACGGCCACCGTGGTCAGCGCCGGGCGCACCTCGCTGGCGAGCTGGATGTCGGTGATGCTGCACACCGACAGGTCGCGCGGCACCGAGAGCCCCAGGTCGGCGGCGGCCTGCAGCGCGCCGATGGCCGGCAGGTCGTTGCTCACGAACAGCGCGGTGAGGTCGGGCACCGCGGCCAGCAGCGCGTGCGCGGCGCTGCGGCCGGCCTCGATGGTGTCGTGGCCGAAGCGCGTCTCGGCGGCGGGATGCGCGATGCCGGCGCGCGCCAGCGCGTCGACGAAGCCGCGGTAGCGCCAGATGTGGTTGCCGCTGGCCTCGCTGCCCACCACCGCGCCGATGCGGCGATGGCCCAGCTTGATCAGGTGTTCCGCGGCGATGCGGCCGGCCATCTCGAAGTCCACCGCCACGCTGGGCAGCGCCGGCGGCTCCGACGGGTGCTCCCACATGCACAGCACCACCGGAACGCCGCGCTCGCGCAGCGCCAGCAGCGCGTCCATCTGCACGAAGTCGGCGTTCATCACGAGCACGCCGTGCGCCAGCGAGCCGCCGACGGCGTCGAGGTAGTCGCGCTCCTGCTGCGGGTCGTCGTTGGTGTTGCAGATGACCAGGAAGTAGCCGCGCTGGCGCACGGCGCGTTCCACGGCCAGCGCGAACTCCGGGTAGAACGGGTTGGCGATGCTGCTGACCACCAGCGCGATGGTGGACGGCCGCCCCTCGGCCAGCGCGCGCGCGTTCAGGTTGGGCCGGTAGCCCAGCGCCTGGACCGAGGCCAGCACGCGTTCGCGCGTCGCGGCGCCCACCTTGCCCTTGCCGCGCAGGACGTTGGAGACGGTGGCGGCGGTGACGCCGGCATGACGTGCGACTTCGACGAGGGTGGCCATGCCGTGATTGTGGCTGGTCAATCCGCCAGCCAGGCGGCGACCCCCGCCGGGCCGAGTTCGCGCTCGCCCAGCAACCAGGTGGCGCCGGCCGGCGCGGGCACCGCGACGCGGCCCGGGCCGCTGTGGAACGCGAACTGCACGCGGCCGCGCCGGCGCAGGCGCAGGCCCTCGGGCAGGCGCGCGGTGGACAGGCCGGCGTCCTTGGCGGCGCCCTCGACCACGGCATCGAGCAGCGTGGGCTCCAGCGTAGCCGCGAGGTAGCGCACGCGGCCGCGCCGCAGGATCGCGGGCGTGCCGTCCTCGAAGCGCGCGAGCACGTGGGTGCCGGCCTCGGCCTCCACCTGTTCGCGCCAGGCGCTCGCGCGGCCCTGCAGTCCGCCGCCTTCGAGCGCGACGTCCATGCCGGGCCGCAGCGATTCGACGCTGCGCACGCGCAGGCCGGCCAGCGGCGCCAGCGGGCCGGGCGGCAGGCCGTCGGCGATGCGGAAGTCCGCGGTCTTGGAGCCGCTGCGCGCGCCGATGATCACCTGCGCGGTGGATTGCTCCAGGCGTTGCGCGAGCGCGGCGTCGGCGGCGAGCAGGGCGGGCAGCAGCACCAGCGCGCGGCCGTCCAGCGGCGCGTCGGGGCCGACGATGTCCACGTCCAGGCCCAGGCGGCGCGCCGCGCCGTACAGCGCGAAGGCCTCGCCGAAGTAGCTGGCGTCGGCGCCGTGGCGCTGGGTCTCGAGCATCCAGTGGCTGGTGTAGTCCAGCACCAGCGCCACCGGCGCGGGGCGCGTCGCCTCGTCCGGCAGCTCGCGCAGCTCGATGGCCACGCGCGCGGCCTCGGCGCCGCCCGCGGCGACGCGGTCGTCGCTGTCGTGCAGGCCCGAGTGCATCTGCTCCTGCGCGTAGGGCAGCTGGCGCCAGCGGAAGTAGGACACGAACTCGGCGCCGTGGGCGAACGCCTCCAGCGTCCACGCGCGCACCTGGCCCGGCTGCGGCACGGGGTTCCACGGCGCCCAGTTGACGGGGCCGGCCTGCTGCTCCATCACGCCGAAGCGGCCGCGGCCCACGTTGCGATAGAGGTCGTGGTGGAACGCGGCGATGTCGGGATGGCCGCTGCGGGCCCAGCGCAGGCGCTCGGCCGGCGGGATGAACGCGGTCGAGTCGGTGTGGCCCAGCGGGTAGCTGTCCCAGGTGGCCATGTCGAGGTCGCGGCCCATCGCGTGGTGGTCGAACTCGCCGAAGAATCCCATGAAGTTGTGCAGCACCGTGCGGCCCGGCGACAGGGCGCGCAGCACGTCGGCCTGCAGCCGGTTGAAGCGCAGCACCTCGTCGGAGGCGAAGCGGCGCCAGTCGAGCGCGTGGATCGGGTTGGCCTGCGCGGGCAGGCCCACGGGCAGGCCGATCTGCTCGAAGCCGTCGCAGCTCATGCTCCAGAACACGTTGCCCCAGCGCTCGTTGAGCGTGGCGATGTCGCCGTAGCGCACCTCCAGCCAGTTGCGGAAGCGCGCCAGCGCCCGCGGCGAATACGACTGCACCGTGTCGTGGCAGCCGTACTCGTTGTCGGTCTGCCAGCCCACCACGGCCGGGTGCTGGCCGTAGCGGCGGGCCATCGCCTCGACGATGGTCAGCGAGGCCGACACGTATTTGTCGCTGGAAAAGCAAACATGTCGACGCGAACCGGCGCCGCGTGGACGTCCCTGCGCGTCCACCGCCAGCACTTCCGGGTAACGTTCGGTGAGCCAGCGCGGCGGCGCCGCCGTCGGCGTTCCCAGCACCACCTCCAGACCGGCCTCGGCCAGCGTGCCCACCGCCTCGTCGAGCCATGCCCACTCGAACTCGCCTTCCCGCGGCTCCATCCGTGCCCACGCAAATTCGGCGATCCGCACCAGCTTCAGGCCCATCGCGGCCATGCGCCGCGCGTCGTCCCGCCAGCGCGCCGAGTCCCATTGTTCGGGGTAATAGCAGACACCAAGTTTCATGGAAAGCCGATGAAAAATTAAGCGATTAACCTACTATGCGTGGACACGGCGGCGCCTGTCAATCGCCGCGATGCACCAGAAGCATGCCTATTCTTGCTGGAGCTATGACTCTTTGCACCGTAGTGGTTCTCCCGGATGACCGGCGGCGCGGACAAGCAGATAGTACTGACAAATTAAACGCTTAATCTCTTCCATGCCCGTTCTCCGCCTCAGCACCAACCCGCCCGCCGTCGAGCGCGACTTCCTCGCGCTGGGCGACGGCGGCGCCGGCCCCGCCGGCACGCTGACCGTCAACAACCGCTACATCGAGCGCGATGGCCGTCCCTGGATGCCGGTGATGGGCGAGTTCCACTATTCGCGCTGCCCGGAAGGCGAATGGGCCGACGAGCTGCGCCGCATGCGCGCCGGCGGCGTCGACATCGTCGCCACCTACGTGTTCTGGAACCATCACGAAGCCGAGGAAGGCCGCTACGACTGGAGCGGCCGCCGCGACCTGCGCCGCTTCGCGCAGGCCGCGCACGAGGCCGGCCTGATGTTCTACCTGCGCCCCGGCCCGTGGGTGCACGCCGAGGCCCGCAACGGCGGCCTGCCCGACTGGCTTCAGGCGCTGGGCGACTCGGGCGAGATCGCGCTGCGCAGCAACGACGCGCGCTACCTGGCGCACGTGCGCCGCTTCTACGGCGAGATCGGCGCGCAGCTGCGCGGCCTGTTGTGGGCCGACGGCGGCGCGCTGGTGGGCGTGCAGCTGGAGAACGAGTACGACGGCCGCGGCCCCTCGCGCGGCGCCGAGCACATCGCCGAACTCAAGCGCATCGCGCTGGCCAGCGGCCTGCGCGTGCCGCTGTGGACGGTCACCGGCTGGCCCACGCTGGACATCCCGCCGCACGACGTGCTGCCCGTCTCGGGCGCCTACCCCGACGGCTTCTGGGGCGGCTCGTCCGGCCCGCAGCCGCCGTCCGGCGTGTTCGCGTTCAACACCGGGCGCAGCATCGGCGAGATGGGCAACGTCGGCGGCACGCCGCCGGAAGGCCGCATCGACGCGGCGCACTACCCGTTCTTCCTGGCCGAGGCCGGCGGCGGCATGCACGTGTCCTACCACCGCCGCCCGGTGCTCTCCACCGACGACGTGGCCGCGTGCGCGCTGGTCCAGGTAGGCTCGGGCGCCAACCTCTACGGCTACTACATGTACCACGGGGGCACCAACCCCGGCCGCGGGCTGCAGGAGACGCAGGCCACCCGGTACCCGAACGACGTCGCCGAGCTGGGCTACGACTTCCGCGCGCCACTGGGCCAGTACGGCCAGCTGCGCGAGTCGTACGGCCGGCTGCGCGCGCTGCACCACTTCATGGCGGCCTTCGGCGACGAGCTGGCCGCCACCGACACCACGGTGGGCGACAGCACCGACCCGGCCGACCTCACGCGCCTGCGCATCGCCGCGCGCACCGTCGACGGGCGCGGCTTCCTGTTCGTCAACAACCACTGCCGCCACCATCCGCTGCCCGCGTTCGACGGCGTGCAGCTGACGCTCGCGCTGCCCGGCGGCGGCACGCAGGTGCTGCCCGTCACGCCCGTGACGGTGCCCACCGGCGCGTACTTCATCTGGCCGCTGAACCAGCGCATCGGCGGCGCGCTGCTGCGCCACGCCACGCTGCAGCCGCTCACGCGCTGGAGCGAGGGCGCCAGCGTGACCTGGGTCGCGTTCGCGCTGCCCGGCATGCCCGTGGAGCTGGCGTTCGACGCCGCCAGCGTGCGCTCGCTGCCGGCGTCGGCGGGCGTGCGCGTCGACCCGCTCGGCGACGCGCTGATGGTGCACGTCGCGCCGGAGGCCCTGTTGCCGCTGGTGCTGGATCTCGTCGACGCCGACGGGATCGACCATCGCCTCGTGCTGCTGTCGCAGGCCCAGGCCGACGCCTGCGGCCGCCACGTTCTGGCCGGCCGCGAGCGCCTGGTCTTGAGCGACGCGGCCCTGCACGTGGAGGGCGACACGGCCGTCGTGCTGGGCGGATCGCAGGCGCAGGTCCACGCGTGGCCGGCCGACGACCTGCAGGGCGGCGACGGCTTCGCCGCGTGGGTGCGCGCCGGCGACGGCGTGGACGACCTGCCGATGCGCTGGCACGTCGAGCACGACGCGCAGGTGCCGCCCGCGCCGCGCGACGGCCCGCTGGTGGCCTGGCGTGGCCGCTCGGTGCCGCTCGCGCCGCTGGATGCGGCGTATGAGCAAGGCATGCGGGTGCGCCTCGAGCCGGGCGCGCCGTGCCCGGCCGGCGCGCGCGTGCTGCTCACGCTGGACTACATCGGCGACGCCGCGCGGCTGCTGGCCGACGGCCTGCTCGTCGACGACCAGTTCGCCGACGGCGAGCCCTGGATCATCGGCCTGCACCGCTTCGCGCGCGCAGACGGCTCGTGGCCGCGCCTGGAGCTGCAGATCGTGCCGGCCGACCCCGACCTGCACATCTTCCTGGAGCCTCGCGCGCGCGAGCGCCTGAGCGCCGCGGCCCCGCATCGCGCGGGCGTGCTGGGCGCGAACGCGCGCATCCTGCGCCGCGCCTGCCTGCGGTTCCAACCGAACGAGGTGCCCCAATGGCTGGACTGACCCTGCGCTCGCTGAGCAAGGCCTACGGCCCCGTCGCCGTCGTGCGCGAGGTCTCGCTGGACATCGCCGACGGCGAGTTCTGCGTCTTCGTCGGGCCCAGCGGCTGCGGCAAGTCCACGCTGCTGCGCATGATCGCTGGCCTGGAGGACATCACCGGCGGCGAGCTGCGCATCGGCGGCGAGCGCGTGAACGAGCGCGCGCCGTCGCAGCGCAACGTGGCGATGGTGTTCCAGAACTACGCGCTCTATCCGCACATGACGGTGGCCGAGAACGTCGGCTTCGGCCTCGGGCTGGCCGGCGTCGACAAGGCTGTCGCGAAGCAGCGCATCGCGCAGATCGGGCAGATGCTGCAGATCACCGCGCTGCTCGATCGCAAGCCGGCCTCGCTGTCGGGCGGCCAGCGCCAGCGCGTGGCGATCGCGCGCGCGCTGGTGCGCGAGCCGGGCGTGTTCCTGTTCGACGAGCCGCTGTCCAACCTCGACGCCGCGTTGCGCGCGCAGACCCGCGTGGAGATCGCGAAGCTGCATCGCCAGTACGCGCGCGCCGCGTCGGTCTACGTCACCCACGACCAGGTCGAGGCGATGACCCTGGCCGACAAGATCGTGCTGCTGCGCACCGGCAACGACGTGCTGGTGCACGGCAGCGTCGCACAGGTGGGCACGCCGCTGGCGCTGTACCGCGAGCCGGCCAACCTGTTCGCCGCGACCTTCCTCGGCTCGCCGAAGATGAACCTGCTGCAGGCCACCGTCGCCGCCATCGCCGACGACGGCCTCACGCTCGCCACGGCCGACGGCCACACGCTGCACGCCACCGTCGACGGCGGCCGCGTGCAGGTGGGCGAGACGCTCACGCTGGGCGCGCGCAGCGAGGAGCTGCGCCTGCAGTCGGCGCCCGGCGCCGACACGTTGCCCTGCCAGGTGCAGTGGGTGGAACGCCTGGGCGACATGACCTACGCCTACCTGGGCCGCGCGGGCAGCGACACGACGCTGGTGGCGCGCCTGGACGGCCGCAGCGGTGCGAATGTCGGCGACGCCGTGCACCTGCACTGGGTGCCCGCGGCCTGCCACGCGTTCGACGCGAGCGGCCAGGCCTTGCGGAGGCTCGCGCCATGACGACGCGACGCCGCCTGCTGCAGGCCGCGGCCGCTGGCGCGGTCGCGCTGCCCGCGTTCGCGCGCGCCGGCACGCCGCCGCTGAAGGTGTGGATCAACGGCGACAAGGGCTGGCGCGGCCTGGCCGTCGCGACCGCCGCCTTCGAGCGCGACACGGGCGTGCCGGTGCAAGTGGAGCACCCCGAGGACGCGATCTCCAAGTTCGAGCAGTCCGCCGCCGCCGGCAAGGGCCCCGACGTCTGGATCTGGCCGCACGACCGGCTCGGCAGCTGGTCCAGCGCGGGCCTGATCGACGCCGTCACGCCGTCCGCGGCCACGCGCGCGGCCATCGACGACCAGGCCTGGAGCGCCTGGACGCTCAAGGGCCAGACCTGGGGCTTCCCGCTGGGCATGGAGACGGTGGCGCTGCTGTACAACAAGGCGCTGGTGCCCACGCCGCCGGCCACGTGGGACGACGTGCTGGCCATCGACAAGCGCCTCGCCGCGCAGGGCAAGCACGCGATCCGCTGGTGGATGACCGAGGTCTACTACAGCTGGGGCCTGATCGCGGCCGGCGGCGGCTACGCGTTCGCGCGCCGCGCCGACGGCAGCTACGACGGCCACGACACCGGCATCGCCACCGCCGGCGCCGCGCGCGGCGTCGAGGTGATGCTGGACCTCGTGCATCGCGGCGCGCTGCCGCGCACCGTCACCTACGCCGACGCCGAGGCCGCCATCAACGACGGCTCGGTCGCGATGACCTTCAACGGCCCGTGGGGCTGGGGCAACCTGCGCAAGAGCGGCATCGCTTTCGGCGTGGCGCCGTATCCGCGCATCGGCAGCCATCCGGGCGGCTCGTTCGTGGGCGTGCTGGGCGCGATGATCTCCAGCGCGAGCCGGCAACGCGAGCTGGCGCACGAGTTCATCGAGAGCTACCTGCTGGGCCTGCCCAGCCTGCGCGCGATCGACGCCGACGTGCCGCTGGGCGTTCCCGCCAACAAGGCCTTGTACGCCGAGCGCTCGGTGGATCCGCTGATCGCCGGCAGCATGGCCGCCGTGCGCGCCGGCACGCTGATGCCCAGCAACCCCGAGATGACGCGCTTCTGGACCGCCATGCAGGCGGCGCTGCAGAACATCATGCAGGGCCGCGAGCAGGTGGCGCCGGGCCTGGCGCGTGCGGCCTCCCGCATCGTGGGGGGCGCATGAAGGCGGTGCGCTTCGCATTGATGGCGCTCGGCGCGCTGTCGCTCGTCGCGGCGCTGGGGCTCGCCTTCGCGCTGCACGCCGCGCACGCGAGCGGCTGGGCGCTGGCCGTGATCGCGCTCACCGCGCTGGCCACCTGGGTCTACGCGAGCCCGCGCTTCATGGCGTGGCGCTACATCGCGCCGGGCGGCCTGGCCGCGGCGCTGTTCATCGTGTTCCCGATGCTCTACACGCTGGGCATCAGCTTCACCAACTACAGCGGCGAGCACCTGCTGTCGTACGAGCGCGCCACCGACGTGCTGCTCGCGCGCGGGCAGGGCGACGGCCGCAGCATGGGCTTCACGCTGGAGCCGCAGGGAGGCGGGCGCTGGCGCCTGCACGTGCTGTCCGACGACGGCCACCGCTACGCCGGCGCGCCGTTCACGCTGGGCGACACGGTGCGCGTCGCGCTGCAGGACGCGCCGGACGACGCGCCGGCCACGCCGGCCGCCGACCTGCGCACGCTCACCGCGCAGGTGCCCGCGCTGCGCCGCGTCACCGCGCTGCTGCCCGACGGCAGCGAGATGCGCGTGTTGAGTCTGCGCCGCCTCGCCGTCGAACGGCCGGCCTACGTGCGCGAGGCCGACGGCGCGCTGCGCGCCACGGCCGACGGCACGCGCCTGGTGGCCGACCTCGACGAGGGCTGGTGGCGCCGCGCCGACGGCACGCCGGTGACGCCGGGCTTCCGCGCGACCGTGGGCCTGGCCAACTACCGCAGCATCTTCGGGGAGAGCCGCTTCTACCAGCCGTTCATGCGCGTGTTCGCGTGGACGGTGGCCTTCGCGTCGCTCAACACGCTGTTCACGTTCGTCATCGGCCTGCTGCTGGCGGTGGCGCTGAACTGGCCCGCGTTGAAGGGCAAGCCGGGCTACCGCATCGCGCTGTTCCTGCCGTACGCGGTGCCGGCCTTCATCTCGATCCCCGTGTTCCGCGGCCTGTTCAACGAGAACCTGGGCGAGATCAACCTCGTGCTGTTCCAGCTGTTCGGCGTGCGCCCGGGCTGGTTCAGCGACGCGACGCTGGCGCGCAGCATGGTGCTGATCGTCAACACGTGGCTGGGCTACCCGTACATGATGATCCTGTGCATGGGCCTCATCAAGGCCATCCCGGACGAGCTGTACGAGGCCTCCGCGCTGGTGGGCGCCGGCCCGTTGATGAACCTGTGGCGCATCACGCTGCCGCTCATAGTCCGGCCGATGGCGCCGCTGCTGGTGGCGTCGTTCGCCAGCAACTTCAACAACCTCACGCTCGTCGCGCTGCTCACCAACGGCGCGCCCGACTACCTCGACACCGCCGTGCCGGTGGGCGCCACCGACCTGCTGGCGTCCTACACCTACCGCATCGCGTTCCAGGACTCGGGCCAGCACTACGCGCTCGCCTGCGCGATCGCGACGATCGTGTTCCTCATCGTGGCCACGCTGGCGCTGGCCAACCTGCGCCTGTTCAAGGTCGGCAAGCCCGTCCGCTAGGAGACCGCCATGCCCGCCGTCACTCCCTCCAACCAGCGCTGGCGCGTGATCGCGGTGCACGTCGCGCTGCTGGCGTTCATCACGCTGACGATGCTGCCGCTGCTCACGATCCTGTCGATCTCGCTGCGGCCCGGCAACTTCGCCGGCGGCAGCCTCATCCCCAAGGCGCTGACGCTGGACCACTGGAAGCTCGCGCTGGGCATCTCGGTGCTGGGCCCGGACGGCAAGTGGGAGGCGCCGCCGTTCCCGGTGCTGCAGTGGATCGCCAACTCGATGAAGGTGGCGCTGGTGTCGGCGGCCGTCGCGCTGCTGCTGTCGGTCACCTCGGCCTACGCGTTCGCGCGCATGCGCTTCCGCGGCAAGCGGCTCACGCTGGACGCGCTGCTGTTGCTGCAGATGTTCCCGTCGGTGCTCGCGCTGGTGGCCATCTATGCCATCTTCGACCGCATCGGCGAGTGGGTGCCCTGGTTGGGGCTGAACAGCCACTGGAGCCTGGTGCTGGCCTACAGCGGCGGCATCGCGCAGTACGTGTGGCTGATCAAGGGCTACTTCGAGAGCCTGCCGGTGGAGCTCGAGGAGGCCGCGGCCGTCGACGGCGCGACGCCGCTGGTGGCCTTCGTGCGCGTGCTGCTGCCGCTGGCCGGGCCCATCCTCGCCGTGGTGTTCGTGCTGGCCTTCCTCAGCGCGATGATCGAGTACCCGATCGCCTCGGTGCTGCTGCACGAGGAGTCGCAGCTGACGCTGGCGGTGGGGTCGCGGATGTTCCTGTTCAACCAGCGCTACCTGTGGGGCGACTTCGCCGCCACCGCGATCCTGGCCGGCCTGCCGCTGACGCTGCTGTTCCTGTTCACGCAGCGCTGGCTCGTGTCGGGCCTGTCCGCCGGCGCGGTGAAGGGATGAGCACGATGCGACGCACCCTGCTCTCCTGCCTCGCCGCGCTGCTGCTCGCGCCTGCATTCGCGAAGGCCGACGACTTCATGGCCGGCGCCGACGTGTCGATGCTGGCCGAGGTCGAGCGCCATGGCGGCAAGTTCTCCAGCGCCGACGGCAAGCCCGGCGATCCGCTGCAGATCCTCAAGGACTCCGGCGTGAACTGGGTGCGCCTGCGCCTGTGGCACACGCCGGTGTTCGCGGCCGACGTCGTCGAGAACGGCCGCGTGGTCCTGAAGAAGGGCGCGGCCGTGGGCGGCGGCAACAACGGCCTCGCCACCACGATGCGCCTCGCCCGCCGCGCCAAGGGCCTGGGCCTGAAGGTGCTGCTCGACATCCACTACAGCGACTTCTGGGCCGACCCGCAGACGCAGACCAAGCCCGCGGCCTGGGCGAACCTGCATGGCGAGGCGTTGCAGGCCGCGATGCGCGAGTACACGACGAACACGCTGGCCGCGCTGGACGCCGTGGGCGCCGCGCCCGACATGGTGCAGATCGGCAACGAGACCAACGCCGGCATGCTGTGGCCCGACGGCCAGACCTGGTCGGCCGACAAGGGCGCGAAGATCGGCGGCGACGCGGCCTTCGCGGCGCTGCTGCGCGCCGGCATCGAGGGCGTGCGCGCCAACGACGCGCTCACCGGCCAGCACCTGCCCGTGATGCTGCACCTGGCCGGTGGCACCGACCCCGACCTGTGCCACCACATGCTGGACCTGTTCGCGGCGGAGCGCCTGGACTACGACCTCGTCGGCCTGTCCTGGTACCCGATCTACCACGGCACGCTGGCCCAGCTGAAGTCCAACCTCGACGAGCTCGCGCAGCACTATCGCAAGCCGCTGGTCGTCGTCGAGACCGCCTACGGCTGGACGCTGGACAACGGCCAGGCTACGTCGCACCTGCTCGATGCCCAGCACGCGGAAAAGGCCGGCTATCCCGCCACCGTGGCCGGCCAGGCGCAGGTGATCAAGGACGTGATCGCCACCGTCGCGGCCGTGCCCGGCGGCCTGGGCCGCGGCGTCTTCTATTGGGAGCCGGCCTGGATTCCCGCGGCCGGCGCGGGCTGGCGCACCGGCGGCGACAACAACTGGGAGAACCAGGCGCTGTTCGACTACTCGGGCCGCGCGCTGCCATCCATGCAGGCGCTGCGCGCGCCGCATTGATCCATACGAACGATTCATAGCTCGCGCACGAAACGGAAGTATTCGACATCGCGCGGCCTGCCTATCGTTCAAGACATCATGAAGATCACCAAACTCACCACCTATCGCGTGCCACCGCGCTGGATGTTCCTCAAGGTCGAGACCGACGAGGGACTGGTCGGCTGGGGCGAGCCCGTCGTCGAAGGCCGCGCGCGCACCGTCGAGGCCGCGGTGCACGAACTCTCCAAGCTGGTCGTCGGCCAGGATCCGTCGCGCATCAACGACCTCTGGCAGGCGATGTACCGCGGCGGCTTCTACCGCGGCGGCCCGATCCTGATGAGCGCGATCGCGGGCATCGACCAGGCCTTGTGGGACATCAAGGGCAAGGCGCTGAACGCGCCCGTGCACGAGCTGCTGGGCGGCCGCGTGCGCGATCGCATGAAGACCTATTGCTGGGTGGGCGGCGATCGTCCGGCCGACATCATCGAGTCCATCCACAAGGTGCGTGCCGCGGGCTTCGACACGGTCAAGATGAACGGCACCGAGGAGTTCGGGCTGCTTGCCACGCACGCCGAGGTGGATCGCGCGATCGCCAAGTTCGCGGAGATCCGCGCCGCGTTCGGCAGCGACATCAACTTCGGCATCGACTTCCACGGCCGCGTGGCGCTGCCCATGGCCAAGGTGCTGCTGCGCGAGCTCGAGCCGCTGCGCCCGCTGTTCGTCGAGGAGCCGGTGCTGGCCGAACAGAGCGAGCACTACGCGCGCCTGGCCGACGCCACGTCGATCCCGCTGGCGGCCGGCGAGCGCATGTACTCGCGCTTCGACTTCAAGCGCGTGCTGGCCGCCGGCGGCCTGGCCATCCTGCAGCCCGATCTCTCGCATGCGGGCGGCGTCACCGAGTGCCACAAGATCGCCGCGATGGCCGAGGCGCACGACGTGGCGCTGGCGCCGCACTGCCCGCTGGGCCCGGTGGCGCTCGCCGCCTGCCTGCAGGTGGACTGGGTGTCGCACAACGCGGTGCTGCAGGAGCAGAGCGCGGGCATCCACTACAACCAGGGCGCCGAGCTGCTGGACTACGTGAAGAACCGCGCCGACTTCCACATCGCCAACGGCTACGTCTCGCCCAGCCGCCTGCCGGGCCTGGGCGTGGACATCGACGAGGAACGCGTCATCGAGGCGAGCCGCGACTGCGCCGACTGGCACAACCCGCTGTGGCGCCACGCCGACGGGAGCGTGGCCGAGTGGTGAACGACGCCGTCACCGCCGCCCGCCTGGTCGCGCTCGACTGGGGCAGCACGCGCCTGCGCGCCTGGTTGCTGGGGCAGGGCGGCGCCATCCTCGCGGAACGCCAGAACGGCGACGGCGCCTCGGTGCTCGCGGGCGGCGCGGCGGCGTTCGAGAACGCGCTCGTGACGCTGGCCGGCGACTGGCTGGAGATGGGCATGCCGGTGCTTGCCTGTGGCATGGTGGGCAGCACGCACGGCTGGCGCGAGGCACCCTACGTCGCCTGCCCCGCGCGGCTCGATCGCCTGCACGAGCACCTGGTGGAGGTGCGCACCACGGCGGCCCTGCACCTGCACATCGTGCCGGGCCTGATAGCCGAGACCGGCGACGCGCCCGACGTGATGCGCGGCGAGGAGACGCAGGTGCTGGGCTTCGCGCACGCGCTGCCGGCGCTGGCCGACGGCGCCTGCGTGCTGATGCCCGGCACGCACGCGAAGTGGGTGCAGCTGCGCCACGGCGCGGTGGAGAGCTTCCGCACGCGCATGACCGGCGAGGTCTACGCGCTGCTGCGCAGCCATTCCGTGCTCGCGCGCCTGATGCCGCGCGACGACGACGGCTGGCATGCCGACGCCTTCGAGGCCGGCGTACAGGCCGCGCGGCGCGCCGACGGCGCCGACCTGCTGGGCCAGCTGTTCTCCGTGCGCACGCTGGGGCTCACGCAGCGCTGGCCCGCGGACGCGCTGTCGGATCACCTGTCGGGCCTGTTGATCGGCCATGAATTGATCGCGGGCCTGCGCACGGCGCAAGGGCCGATCGCGCTGGTGGGCGAGGCCGCGCTGTGCGCGCGCTATGTCCACGCGCTGGAGGTGCTGGGCGTGACGCCCGCGGGCGTCCACGGCAACACCGCGATCGCGGGTCTGTGGCAACTGGCCGTGCAGGCCGGATGGGTGGCGCGATGAGCCGCACTGAACTTCTCCACGCCGCGATGGCCAGGCTGCCGCTGGTGGCCATCCTGCGCGGGCTGCGTCCGCACGAAACCGAGGGCATCGGCCTCGCGCTGGAGGCCGCCGGCTTCGACCTGGTCGAGGTGCCGCTCAACTCGCCGCAGCCGTTCGACTCCATCGCCACGCTGCGCCGCGTGCTCAAGCCCGCCACGCTGGTGGGCGCGGGCACCGTCACGCGAGTCGAGGACGTGCGGCGCCTGCACGAGATCGGCGCCGACCTCGTCGTGATGCCGCACGCCGATGTCGCGGTGATCCGCGCCGCCAAGGCCGCCGGCATGCTGTGCGTGCCCGGGGTGGCCACGCCCACCGAGGCCTTCGCGGCGATCGCCGCCGGCGCCGATGCGCTGAAGCTGTTTCCCGCCGAGCTCTTCACCCCCGGCGTGCTGAAGGCGATGCGCAGCGTGCTGCCGCCCGCCGTGCCGCTGCTGCCCGTGGGCGGCATCACGCCCGCCGACCTGGCGCCGTGGCGCGCGGCCGGCGCCAGCGGCTTCGGCCTCGGCTCGGCGCTCTACCGACCTGGCGCCGATGCGGCCGCCGTGGCCGCGAACGCCGCCGATTTCATCCGCGCCTGGCACGCCTGCGCCCCACCGAGTTCCTGAAATGCACCGCGGCGAGGAGATGCCGCGACAGCCGATCCCGACGATAACCAGACCTACGGAGACAAACCATGAACCGAATCGCCCACCGTTCGAATCGCCCGCAGCCGGCGCGCGTGAATGCGCTGCTGCAGGCCGTGCTGATGTTGCCCGCCGTGCTCGGCGCGGCCGCCGCGCACGCCCAGGCCGCCGCCGCGGCGGCGCCCGCCTCGGCTGCCTCCGCCGCAGCCGCTGCCAAGGACGACGTGCAGGTCGTCACCGTGGTCGGCGTGGCCGCCTCGCTGGCCAGCTCGGTCAGCCAGAAGAACGCGTCCAACTCGATGGTGGAGGTGATCGCCTCGGAAGACATCGGCAAGCTGCCCGACACCACGATCGCCGAATCGCTGGCCCGCCTGCCGGGCCTGGCGGCCGGCATCGACCGCGGCAACGCGAGCCAGGTGGTGGCGCGCGGCCTGGGCCCGCGCTTCATCAGCTCCACGCTCAACGGCCGCGAATTCGCCAGCACCGAACCCGATCGCGCGGTGCGCTTCGAGATGTTCCCGTCCGAGTCCATCTCGGGCGCCAAGGTCTACAAGACGCAATCGGCCGAGATCGCCGAGGGTGGCATCGCCACCACCGTGGACCTGCAGACCATCAGCCCGCTCGCCTACCGGGAACGCAACGTCACGGTCAAGGCGGACGGGGAGTTCTACAAGCAGGGCGCCGACATCGAGGGCGCGAAGAAGTGGGCGCCGCGCCTGGGCGCCGTCTACGTCGACCAGTTCGCCGACCACACGATCGGCGTCGCGCTGGCGGCCAGCTACTTCGACCAGCCCGACGTGAGCGACCAGTTCCAGAACTACGGCTTCAACGGGCGGACCCCGTGGGACGTGGACGGAACCGGCGGGTCCGAGTCGGTACCCTGGGGTTTCCAGAACCAGGTCGTCAAGGGCACCAACAAGCGCTCCAGCCTGCTGGGCAAGGTCGAATGGAAGCCCAATGCCGACACCCAGGTGACGGCGGATGTCTATACCGCGCGCTCCAACATCCATGAGAACTCGATGTACCACGTGGCCGGCGCCGGCTTCCCGTACAGCAACATCACCGTGTCGGACGGCTTCGTGACGGGCGGCACGGAGCAGAACACGTCCATGAACACGATCGAAGGCCTGTGGAAGCAGAACCAGCGCGACTTCGCGGCGGGCCTGAACGGCAAGACCAGGCTGGCCGGATGGAAGCTGGAGGGCGACATCGCGCGCTCCACGGCCACGCGTGACACGCTGTGGGCCGGCGTGGGCCTGTGGATGCAGAGCAATGGCGCGCTGACCTGGAGCGCCCCGCACAACGGCTGGGCCACCTACTCGTACAGCGAGGACACCGGCAACCCGGCCAACTACGGCAACACGACCTACGAGCAGTGGGGCCCGAACTATGCCGGCCGCCTGAACGATTCGCTGAACTCGCAGGTGATCAACGCGAGCCGCGACGTGGACTGGGGCGCCATCCGCACGGTGAAGCTGGGCCTGCGCACCACGCAGCGCGAGAAGGGCTACAACCAGATCTCGTGGGACTTCGACAACCAGACCGCCGCGTTGAACACGTCGGATCTCGTGCGCGTTCACGTGGCCGGCCGCCCGGACTTCGTCACGTTCGCCGAGGGCCTCGACGCGGCGATCACCAACTACTTCGGCGCCGACGCGCTGAGCACCGCCGGCCGCACCGCCACCACCAGCGACCTGATCTACAAGGACTGGCGCGCCAAGGAGAACAACACCTCGGCCTACGCGCAGTTCGATCTCTCGGGCGCCGCCCTCGGCAAGGACTACCGCGGCGACTTCGGCCTGCGCGTGGCCCACACCAACCAGACCGGCTACGGCTACCAGCAGATCAACGGGGCCACGCCGGCACAGGTGTCCGACGGCACCGGCTACACGCGCTTCCTGCCCAGCCTGAACCTGGTGCTGTCGCTGGACGAGGCCGAGGAGCACCAGATCCGCTTCGGCGCGTCGCGCGCCATGTCGCGCGCGCCGCTGGACGTGATGAACGACGCCCACGTCGTCACCGTCTCGCAGAACGCAGGCACGCCGACCACGGTCACCGGCGGCAACCCGCGCCTGAAGCCGATGATGGCCAACCAGATCGACCTGGCCTACGAGGACTTCTTCGCCAAGGGCAGCCTGCTGTCCGCCGGCGTGTTCTTCAAGCAGATCAGCGACTACATCGCGCTCGATACCGTCGCGGGTACCTACCAGGGCGCGGCCGCCAACTTCACCGAGCAGGTCAACCGCAAGGGCGGCCACGCGCAGGGCTTCGAGCTGGTCTACCAGCAGGCGTTCACCAAGCTGCCGGGCCTGTGGAGCGGCCTGGGCGTGATGAGCAACTACACCTACACGAACAGCGACATCAAGGACATGGCCAGCAACGGCTCGCCGATCCCCACCAACGGCCTGATGAAGCACAACATGGGCGTGACGCTGTGGTACGCGCATGACGGCTTCGAGGCGCGCCTGTCGGCCAACCACCACTCGCAGTACAACCGCGCGCCCACCTGGGACTCCACGCAGTTCTACTACAACGGTGCGGAGACCTGGGCGTCGCTGAACCTGTCGCAGCAGATCACGTCGCACCTGCAGGCCCGCTTCGGCATCGAGAACCTCACCAACCAACGCGTGATCTATACGGACCCCACCAACCGCTACAACCAGTGGGACTTCCAGTACGGCCGCCGCTTCGACGTGGGCCTGACCTACAAGCTCTGAGTCATATGGAGTACCCATCGCAACGCCTCGCGGGCAAGGTGGCGCTGGTCACCGGCTCCACGCTGGGCATCGGCGCGGCCACCGCGCGCCTGTTCGCGCGCGAGGGCGCGCGGGTCGTCCTCAACAGCCACGTGGACGACGTGGCCGCCCGCCGCATCGCCGACGAGCTGGGCCGCGAGCGCGCGCTGTTCGTGCAGGCCGACGTGGCCGACGGCGCCGCGGTGCAGGCGATGGTGGACCACGCGACCGCGCGCTTCGGCCCGGTCGACGTGCTGGTCAACAACGCCGGCCGCAACTTCTTCAACGACCCGCTCACGCTGACGATGGAGCAGTGGCGGCACTGCATGTCGGTGGACCTCGAGGGCGCGTGGAACTGCGCCCGCGCGGTGCTGCCCGGCATGCTCGCGGCCGGCCGTGGCAGCATCGTCAACATCGCCTCGGTGCACGGCCACAAGATCATCCCGGACTGCTTCCCCTACCCGGTGGCCAAGCACGCGCTGATCGGCCTCACGCGCGCGCTGGGCCTGCAGTACGCGGCGCGCGGCGTGCGCGTGAACTCGATCTCGCCGGGGCTGATCCTGACCGAGGCCATCGAGGCCTCGTTCGCGGCCAGCGCCGATCCGCAAGGCGAGCGCGCGCGCCAGGCCGCGCTGCTGCCCTGCAGGCGCATCGGCGAACCCGACGAGGTGGCCTACACCGCGCTGTTCCTCGCCGGCGACGAGGCCCGCTTCATCAACGCGACCGACATCCTGGTGGACGGCGGCCGCTCGCAGCTGTACCACGAGTAGGCAGCGCCATGCAGGACCCCCGCTCCGAACGCTTCATCCGGTCGCGCCTGAAGACGCGCCACCTGGTGCTGCTCGGCGAGCTCGGCGAGCACCGCTCCATCATGCACGCCGCCAACGCCGCGCACATGACGCAGCCGGCGGCGTCGAAGCTGCTGTCGGAGCTGGAGAGCCTGCTGGGCACGCCGCTGTTCGAGCGGCTGCCGCGCGGCGTGACACCCACGCCCTACGGCGAGATCATGATCCGCCGCGCGCGGGCCGCGCTGGCCGAGATGAACCTGGCGCACCAGGAGGTGATGACGCTGCTGTCGGGCCTCAGCGGCCGCGTGGCCGTCGGCACCGTGCTGACGCCGGCGATGGACCTGCTGCCCGCCGCCGTGCTGCGCCTGAAGACGCTGTACCCGAAGCTGCACGTGGCCATCGAGGTGGACACCAGCAAGTCGCTGCTGGCGCGGCTGCGCTCGGGCCAGCTGGAGATGATGGTGGGCCGCATCCTCGAGCCCGAGGCCGCCGAGGAGCTCGAGTTCGAGCCGCTCAGCGACGAGCCGCACTGCATCTTCGCGCGCGCCGGCCACCCGCTGGCCGGGCGCGGCGACCTCACGCTGGCCGACCTCGCCGACGCCGGCTGGATCCTGCCCGCCGAGGGCAGCATCCTGCGCGACCGCCTGACCGCGCTGTTCCTGTCCGCGGGCCTCGACCTGCCCGAGCACACCATCGAGACCACCTCGGTGCCGATGATCACGCACATGCTGGCGCAGAGCGACATGGTGGTCGCGCTGCCGCCGGAGGTGGTGCGCACGCACGTGGAGCACCGCGTGCTGGTGCCGCTGCCCCTCTTGCTGGAGCTGCGGCTCGACCGCTACGGCATCGTCACGCGCCGCCACCACCCGCTGTCGCCGGGCGGGCAGGCGATGCTGCAGGCGCTGCGCGTGTCGGCGGGCGCGTCGCACAATGTCGAACGGCCGCCGCGGCCGGCCGCCGGCGCGGCCGTGGACCTGCCGCCCGGTCAGAAGAACCCGAGCGCCTTGTCGCTGTAGCTCACGAGCAGGTTCTTGGTCTGCTGGTAGTGATCGAGCATCATCTCGGCTCGCGATGAGCTCGAGGTTCTGCTCCATGCGGTCGGTGATCTTGTCGAGGATGTCAAGCTGCGACTCTGTCAGGCGACGTCGAGAGCATCGAGCCCCAGCGCCGACGAGTTGGATGCCGTCTCTTCGAAGGTTCCGTGAATGGACGCCATCATCGCGCTGTCCAGGGACAGTTCCATGTATCGATAGCTCGAGCGAATGGCTTGTCGTACCTGTGCGATCTCATGCGCGCTGGGCGCATGCCCCAGCAAGGTCGCGACGATGTCGAGCGCGTCCCATGGATGCGTGTCGTCGTATTCGGCATGCACCTTGAGCCACCGCATCGCCGGAGCACGGACCTCTTCAGGCAACGATTTCGCATAGGTGTCCTGCGAACACACGACGCAGGACCACTCGCCCGTGGCACCTTCGACGGCGTAGTTCGTTGCCGCCACGGCGACCGCCAGGTCGGCGCGGTCGCATACGTACCAGCACCAGTGCGCCAAGGCCTGGAGTTCCTCCGTATCCGAACCCGATCGAAGATCGTTGAGGCTCAGCCCCGCCGCGCTGGCCCAGGCCGCCCAATGCTCGGCATGCTTCTGTTCGACGCGGATGTTCTGGATCAGGTAGCGGCGCGCCATGTCTGCCCCGACGCTGTCCCCGTAGCCGGCCTTCTTCAGGTTCATGGCCATGAACCGCGGGAATTGCTCGATCGTCGGCCACACGCCGACCAGGAAGCGCTGCATGGACGGCAGCGGCAGCCTCGCATCCCGCATCAGCGAAAACAGCTCGTGTTCGACGACACGGCGCTTCTGCGGTGTCGTTTCATGAACGACGCGTTGCAGCCAGACCGGATAGCTGCCGATGCTTTTCAGATCACCCGTGCGACGGAATGCGTTTGACATGGTCTTCCCGAGGTTGGCGTTCGTGATGAAAATCACGCGAATCGTGCCTGCAAGTTGCCTGGCTAGCAAGCGGCGCGCCGCGATCTTTCACTCGATTACAACAACGGGCCCGTCGCACGATGCGTGCGCGCCGCGCGATCAGATGAAGGTTTCCTGGCTGTGCGCGTCGAGCACCGCCAGAAGCTCCTCGAAATTGATCGGCTTGGTCAGATAGCTTTCGAATCCGCAGGCCATCGCGGCGCGAATCTGCTCCGGCAGCGCGTCCGCTGACAGTGCGACCAGGCGAATGCTTCGCGTTGTTCGATCGCGGCGAAGTTCGAGGGCGAGCTCGATGCCGGTCATGTCGCCGAGGTTCATGTCGACGAGCATCAGATCCGGAGGGTCGGCCCTCGCGCTCTCGAGCGCGAGGGCGCCGTTTACCGCCACGCGCAGCGATACCCCGCGTCGCATGGTCACGAGCTGGCGCACCAGCTCCGCATTGACCTCGTCGTCTTCCGCGTACAGGACGCTGAGTGAACGGATGCCCCGCTCCTCCGAACGGCTCATGCTCGCCGGATCGGATTTGACGGCCGGCGCACTGGCGATCCCGAGCCTCAGGCTCGCGCAGGTGCCCACACCCAATGTGCTGGTGACGCCCAGCGTTCCGCCCATCATGTCGGCGAGCTGGCGGGACAGGACGAGTCCGATGCCGGTTCCTTCGACTGCCGACGATTCGGCGCCGAGTCGATTGAACGGCTGGAACAGGCAGGCGAGCTGGTCCGCCGGAATACCCATGCCCGTGTCCGTGATCAGGATTTCGCACTCGTTGCCCGCGCGCCTCCAGGTCAAGGCGACGCGTCCACCCGGCCGGTTGTATTTCACGGCGTTGCTGAGAAGATTGACCAGCACCTGCCGAAGCCGCACGGGATCGGCGTTCACCCAGACGTCGCCCGGCGGCGTGAGCCGCGCGTCCGCGCGCTGGCCTGAACTCGACACGGGCAGTTCCGTCGCCAGGAAGATCTCGATGCCTGCCTTGGTGACCAACGGCGACACCATGGTCGCCGCTTCCTCGACGACGCTGAGCAGTTGGACCGCTTCGGGCGAGACGGACATTTCGCCCGACTCGATCCGCGACAGGTCAAGGACATCGTTGACCAGGGCGAGGAGATGGGCGCCGGCGTTCTCGACGTGCTGCACTCGCTCGAGCTGCTCCGTCGAGAGCGGCTTGACGGTGTCCAGGCGCAGGAGCTTCGAGAAGCCGATCACGGCGTTCAGCGGCGTGCGCAACTCGTGGCTCATCCGCGAAAGGAATTCGGTCTTGGCCCTGTTCGACGCCTCCAGAGCTTCGTGCGCCCTTTGCTCGGCGTGTGCCACGAGGCGCGCGGTGATGTCCCGAAGAACGATCGTCGTCAAGGCCCCGCGCTCCATCTGCAGTCGCGACAGGGACGCCTCGATGGGAAAGGGCCGCCCGTCCCGCTTTCGGCCGGTCAGTGCGTGAAGCGATCCTGCAACGGGCGGGGACCCGGCAGTCGCGGGACTGTTCGTGATCGAGAGGTGCTCGATGAAACGATCGATCGGGTTGCCCAGCGCCTCGATCGCCTCGATGCCGAACATCGTCTCGGCGGCGCGATTGAACAGCACGATCTGCCGATCTTCGTCGATGGTGACCACGCCGTCGGTCACCGCATGGATCAGGCGCTCCATCCGCAGGTCTGCCGCGGCCTGGATGCGCATGCTCCCGCGCACGAAGCCAAGCCCCGAGATCATGAGCAGCACGGCAATGACGCTGTTGAGGCCCAACAGAAGGCGTTGGGTCGTTCTCGAAGCCTCGCCGAGCTGGGAAGAAAACGCGCTGGTGAGACGCATCAGGCGCTCGTTGAGGATCGGAGACTGCGAACGCATTGCCTCGACGGCGGGAGACTGGGGATCGCCGGCTCGAATCCGATCGCGCGCTCGATCGGCCAGCGCGCGCATCTCCTGGATCGTCAGGTCCCCTTGCGTCCAGGTGGCGATCGGCGTCGACATGAACGGCACCCGCTGGAACCAGCGAAACAGCCGAATCAGCCCGTCGATGTCGTCGGGATGGTTGCCGCCGTCGATGAAGCCTTGCCGCGCGGCCGCGATGTCGGGCTCCTGCCGCTGCAATGCCTCTCTCGCGGCCCGGTCGCCAAGCGGTATCGCGAGGGCCGACATGAAGCGAGCGTAGTCGGCTTCCCGATGCTTCTCGGCGTAGTCGAGCAGATAGATCTGCGCGTCCTTCTGGGCCTTCGAGTACAGGCTTTCCCCGGCGACGTAGGCTCGCACGGACGACAGCAATTGAATGCTGAGAGCGGCGACCGAAGCTTGCAGGATGGTCATCGCGACAAACACTGCGACGATCGGCCAGTACCGGGGGAGTCTGGGCATCGAACGGATCTTCCTCACTCGCATCAGGAATCGACGCGCACTGTGATCGCCGCACGGGCTGGGAGCGTGCACGTTGCGGGCCTGTTACCGCGCTCAAACCTCCAGAATGCCGGCCTCTTGGCGGACCGAGCCGAGACTTCCCGAAGATTGTGGCCGATGCGCACCCGTTTCGGGAAGGCGCACACCTTGAATGAGGTCGTCGGGAGTCCTCAACCCTTCGGGCTTCCAGGCTCGCGTAGCATCGCGACTCAGCAGTGAAGGCGCGAGTGGAGCTTCGCGTCGCTGGCGCCGTGACCACGGTCAAGGCTGCGGGCGACGGCGGAGAAAGCCGACGACGATGACGATTGATCGCGCAGCCCGCTGACGCACTGCCTGCCTGCTCGTCGAGCAGGATCGGCACCGAACGCAGTCGCGGCGCCGTGATTCGTGTGCAATTTCGCACCGAATCGGGGCTGCATGCCATCGATGCCACACCTTGCTTCCGTGCACGGCGCATACGGCACCCCCTAATGTCGAGATGCGCGCCGCCGCGCCCCACGTACGGGCCGGGGCTTGAACATCCGGTTTCCAGTGAGGCCACCATCGCCGCGACGCGCGGCACACATCTTGCGTTTGCCATGCTTCGAAGGAGCCTGGCATGCGACTGACGGTTGGACAATTCCTGGTGATATTGGCCGCGCGGTGGCGAACCGCGCTGCTGGTGTTCCTGGGCTTCGTCGCGCTCGGCCTGGCCGCGAGCCTACTCATGCCCAAGCGCTACACCGCGACGGCGGCGGTGCTGATCGACATCCGCTCGCCCGATCCGGTGGTCAACGGCATGTCGCAGGGCATGCTGGCGCCCGGCTACATGGCCACGCAGGTGGAAGAGATCCAGAGCGAACGCGTCACCCGGCGCGTGATCGTCGCACTCGGCATGGACAAGGACGCCGAATTGCGCCGTAACTGGGTGGACGACGTGCACGGCAAGGGCGATTTCGAGGCCTGGCTGAGCGAGCGCCTGCAAAAGAAGCTGGAGGTCACGCCGTCGCGCGAGGCCAACGTCATCACGATCGGCTTCAGCTCGCCCGACCCGGCGCATTCGGCGCGGGTGGCCGATGCCTTCATGCAGGCCTATATCGACACCGCGCTCGAACTGAAGGTGGAGCCCGCACGGGCCTACAACGACCTCTTCGACGGCCGCGCCAGGCAGTTGCGCGAGGCGCTCGAGACCGCGCAGGCAAGGCTGTCCGATTACCAGAAGTCGCACGGGCTGATCAACAACGGCGATCGCCTGGACGTGGAGAACCAGCGACTGACCGACCTGTCCACGCAGCTGGTGGTCCTGCAGTCGACGGCGGCGCAGAACCAGGGCAAGCGCGCGCAGGCCGGCAGCCATGCGACCGCGATGCCCGAAGTGCTGGCTGATCCGGTGGTCGCTCAGCTGTCGAGCCAGCAATCGGCGGAGGAGGCGCACCTGCAGGAGCTGCAGGCGCGCTACGGCGAGAGAAACCCCGACGTCGCGGCACAGCGTGCGCGCATCGCCGCGCTCAAGGCGAAGTACGACGCCGCCGTCGTGCGCGCCTCGGGCACGCTCGCCGTCAACGCGGGCGTCACCGACGCGCAGGTGGCAGATGTGCAGCGCGCCATCGTCGACCAGCGCGCGAGGGTGATGGCGCTGCAAGGCCTGCGCGACGAGGCGAGCGTCTACAAGCGCGACGTCGACAACGCGCAGGCGGCCTACACCGCGGTGCAGGAGCGCGTGAGCCAGATGGGGGTCGAGAGCCAGAACACGCGCACCAACGTGTCGGTGCTCAAGCACGCCACCGAGCCGGCCAGCCCCTCGTCGCCGAAGCTGCTGCGCAACCTGGCCGTCGCGATCTTCCTGGGCGCCTTTACCGGGATCGCCGTCGCCCTTGTGCGGGAACTGCGCGACCGCCGCGTTCGCACGGTGGTCGACGTGGAGCAGGAGTTGCGGCAGCCGTTGCTCATGGTGCTGCCGGTCTCGCGGCAATTGCCCACCCGCTCGGCGCGCACGCGCACGCTGGCCATGAAGTCCCGCATCCTCCTGGGGCACCTGGGCGCCGTCAAGCCATGAACTCCGTCCATGCCCATCCCTCGATGATGAACCGTCCGCCGCACGACCCCGCAGGCCACGCAGAGAATGCCGCCGAAGACGTCGGCGCCAAGGTGCTCGACATGCCGATCGGCCGGCTGCTACGCCACGCGATGACGCTGACGGACGAGCAGGTCGAGCGCGTGCTGAAGTACCAGCGCGAACACCGCCTGCGCTTCGGCGAGGCGGCGGTGGCGCTGAAGCTGGCCACCGACGACGACGTCGTCTGGGCGCTGTCGCAGCAGTTCCACTACCCCTACGCGCTGGGCAGCACCGAGCTGCATCCCGAGCTGGTGGCGGCCACGAGCCCGTTCAGCGACGAGGCCGAAGGCTTTCGCGAACTGCGCGCGCAATTGCTGATGGGCGTGCTGGCGCCGGGCGAGGTGCGGCGCGCGATCGCGGTCGTCAGTCCCGACGTGGGCGACGGCAAGACCTACCTGGCTGCCAACACTGCGGTGGCGTTCAGCCAGCTGGGCGGGCGCACGCTGCTGCTGGACGCCGACATGCGCACGCCGCGCCTGCAGACGTTGTTCGGCATCGCGCCGGGCGTCTCGGGCCTGAGCAGCATCCTCGTCGGCCGCGCCGAGACCAACGTCATCCGTCCCGTGCGCGACCTGCCCAGCCTGTACGTGCTGCCCGTGGGCGAATCGCCGCCCAATCCGCAGGAGCTCGTGCAGCGCCCGGCGTTCGCCTTGCTGATCAAGGAGCTGCTGACCAAGTTCGACCACGTTGTGGTGGACACGCCCGCGGCCTCGCATGGCGCGGACGCGCGCGTGATCGCCTCCGTCTGCGGTGCGGCGGTGATGGTCGGCCGCCAGGGCAGGAGTCGGATGGACGCAATGGGCGGTCTGCTCAAGGGCTTGTCCAAGAGCCCGTGCAAGCTGGCCGGCGTCGTGATGAACGAGTACTGACATGCGCCGCGTCCTCGTCGTGATTCCGACGCTCAACGAGGCTGCCGTGATCGCGCAGACGCTGAAGGACCTGGACGCGGGCCCGTCGCCGGATACCCGCACCACCGTCGTCGTGGCCGACGGCGGCAGCACCGACGGCACGCCGGAGATCGTGGCCGGGCTCGCCGCGCGCCGGGCCGACCTGCACCTCGTCGCCAATCCGCGCCGCCTGCAGTCGGCCGCCGTCAACCTGGTCGCGCGGCGCTTCGGCCGCGAGGCGGACATCCTGGTGCGGTGCGACGCGCACGCCTTCTACCCGCCGGGCTACGTGGGCGCGCTGGCCGAGTCGCTCGAACGCAGCGGGGCCGATGCGGTGGTGGTGCCGATGGACTCGATCGGCGATACCTGTGTGCGGCGCGCTGTGGCGTGGCTGTCCGATACGCCCGTGGGCTCCGGCGGCTCCGCGCATCGCGGCGGGCGCAGCAGCGGCTTCGTCGACCACGGCCACCATGCGGCGTTCCGCATGGCTTCGTTCCTGCACGCCGGCGGCTACGACGAGAGCTTCTCGCACAACGAGGACGCCGAGTTTGATTGCCGCCAGCGCGCGCTCGGTGCCCGCATCTGGCTCGATGCCGGCATCCGCCTCGGCTACCAGCCGCGCGGCACCGTGCGTGGCCTGTGGCGCCAATACCGCGCGTACGGCCGCGGCCGCTCACGAACGGTGCGCCGCCACCCGGGCTCGATGCGACTGCGCCAGCTCGCGGTGCCGCTGCACCTGGCCGTGAGCGTGCTGGCGCTGGGGCTGGCGCCCTGGTGGCCGCTGGCGCTGCTTTGGCCTGGCCTGTACCTGGGCGTGCTGGGCCTGACCGGGCTCGTACTGGCGTGGCGCCATCGCAGCGTCTGCGGCCTGCTCGCCGCGCCCCTGGCGGCCGCCATGCACACGGCCTGGGCGCTGGGCTTCTTCGGCGGTTTGCTGACGCTGCGTGAGCCGCGCTGGCGTGTCGAGGCAACCGCCGGCCTGGCCCTGGACAGCGGAGCGATGCGATGACCGCGCGCCCGCCTCTGGCCGCCACGCTGGTCGACCCGTCGTTGTTCACGGCGCCTTACGACGCGGCGCTCACCGAAGGCCTGCTCGCCGTCGGCGTCCAGCCGCAGTGGGCCACGCGTCCGCTTCGGCGCGGCGATCGGCGCGAGATCGACGCCGCCTGCGTCGACGAATTCTTCTATCGCCGCGTCGACGAGGCGGCCGGCCTGCCGCGGCCGTTGCGCGCGGCAGCCAAGGGCTTCGCGCATGCGCTTGGCCTGGCCGGGCTGGTGGTGCGCACATGGCGCCGCAAGCCTGAAGTCGTGCATTTCCAGTGGATGGTGCTGCCGCTGCTGGACGTCGTCGCGATGTGGCTGATCTCGCTGCGCTGCCCGGCGATCCTGACGGTGCACGACACCGTCCCGTTCAACGGCGAGCGCCTGTCGCTCCTGCAGAACCTGGGCTTCGACCTGCCGATCCGGCTCGCCGACCGCGTGATCGTGCACACGCAGGCCGGCCGCCAGGCGCTGCTCGCGCGCGGCGTCGCCGCCGCCAAGATCCATGTCGTGCCGCACGGGCCGCTGCGCCTGGCCACGAGCCCCAGTCCGCAGGCGCTGGCGCGCGAGCGCGATCCACGCTGGACCTTCGTGCTGTTCGGCGAGATCAAGCCCTACAAGGGGCTGGACCTGCTCGTCGAGGCCCTGGGGCGGCTCGACGGCGCGCAACGCGCGTCGATGCGGCTCCTGGTCGCCGGCAGGGCACGCATGGATGTTGCGCCCATCGTCGCGCGCATCGCGGAGCTGGACTTGGGTACCTGCGTCGAGATGAACGTCAAGCGCCTCGACGACCAGGAGATGGCCGACCTGTTCGAGGCCGCCGATTCGTTCGTGTTCCCCTATCGCCAGATCGACGCCAGCGGCGTCTACTTCCTCGTCAAGTCGTTCGGCAAGTGGCTGGTCTCCAGCCGCGTGGGCATCTTCGCCGAGGACATGGCCCCGGGCGTCGATGGTGCGCTGATCACGGCCGGCGACATCGATGCGCTGGCCCGCGAGCTCGCCCATGCCGCGGCGTCGCGGCCGCCGGCCAGGCCGCTCGATCGCGGCGAGTCGTGGCTGCAGATCGGGCTGGCCACGCGCCAGGTCTACGAGCAGGCGATCGCCGCCCGGCAGCGGCCGGCGGCCGAGGTGGCGGCGGGCGCGGAAAGGACGCCGCGATGAGCCGCCGCAAGCTCGTCTTCGGGACCTGGGAAGAGGCCGCCTGATGGCCGCCGACCAACGCCTGCACGAGCTCGACGGCCTGCGTGGCCTGCTCGCGCTCTACGTGGCCGTCTATCACCTTGCCGCGCCGTTGTCGCAGCCCGGCATGTCGCTCGCGTGGCTGCATCCGCTGCTGGAGCCGGCCTGGTTCGCCGTCGACATGTTCTTCGTGATGAGCGGCTTCGTGATGACCCACGTCCACGGCGCCGCGTTCGGCGTGGGCTATGGCTCGCCGGCGCTGCGCCACTTCTTCGTCGCGCGCGTCGCGCGCCTGTATCCGGTTCATCTCTTCGCGCTGGTCGTGATGGCGATCGGCATCCTGCCCTTCGCGCTGCACAAGCCCGAGTTCACCAGCCCGGACGGTCGCTTCGCCTGGACGGCGGGCCTCGCCTCGCTGTTGATGTTGCACGGCCCGTGGATCGCGCAGCGGACCTGGAACTATCCCGCGTGGTCGGTCAGTGCCGAGATGCACGCCTACCTGATCTTTCCGCTGCTCGCGCCGTTGATCGCGCGACTGCGCAATGCGGGATTGGCGGCCCTGGCGACGGCCTGCACGCTGGTGCCGTTCGTCGTCTACCAGTTCGACCTGGCGGGAGAGACCCATCCCACCAACGGATTGATCGTGCTGGCGCGTGTGCTGCCGCTGTTTGCCGTCGGCATGGCCGCCTACCGGTTCCGCGCGCTCGCAGCGATGCGTTCGACCGCGGTCGCCTGCGTCGCCTTCGTGCTCGTGCCGGTGCTGCTCCTCACCCCGGCCAGCAGCGCGCTGGCGGTACTGCTCGCGCCGATCGTCCTGCTGTTCGCACTCGGCCACCCCGGCGTTCGCGGCGCGCTGAGCCGGCCCGGCCTGGTCTGGCTGGGCAGGATCTCCTACAGCCTGTACATGACGCACGCGCTGGTGGAGATGTTCGGGGTCGACGTCGCCGTGCGTCGATTCGCCCGTTCGTTCCACATCGACATAGTCGCCAACCCGCTTGCCAGCGCTGCCTTGCTGCTGGCCGCGGTGGGCGCCGCCGTCCTGCTCGGTGCCGCTACCTGGCGCTGGATCGAGGTGCCCGGAAGGCAGCTCGTCCTGCGACTGCTCGCGCGGCGCGGCAAGGCGCGCGCAGCGCTTCACTTCTCGAACCCATGATGACCACCCCTGACATCACCGTCGTCACCCCGTCGTATCGCAACGACTTCGAGCTCGCCGTCGATCTTTGCCGCAGCCTCGATGCCCACTTCCAGGCGCGTTTCGACCACGTCCTCATCGTGCCCCGGCGCGACCTCGCCTTGTTCTCCCGGCTTGCATCGACTCATCGCAGGGTGCTCACCAAGGAAGACGTGCTGCGGTCGCACGGCTTTCGCAAGCTGCCCACGCCAACCCGCGTGCGCATCCCGGGGCTTGTCGAACTGAAGTTCAGGGAGCAATGGTGGTGCGCCGGCGCGGGGCGCGTGAGCGGCTGGGTGGTGCAGCAGATCATCAAGCTCTCGGCGCCCGATTTCACCGCGGCGCCGGTGCTGCTCTTCATCGACAGCGACGTCTTCTTCTTCAAGGACTTCGACGCAACCCGTCTCTACAGCGGCGACTTCGTCAAGCTGCATCGCTACGCCACCGGAAGCGAGCTGGCGTCGCACCAGGCGTGGTACCAGACCGCGCTGCGGCTGCTCGGCGTCACGCGCGACGCGCCGCCGATGATGAACTACATCGGCAGCCTGGTGGCCTGGCGCCGCGATGTGCTGCTGGCCCTGCGCCTGCGCCTCGAGGCGGTGAACGGCCAGGCCTGGCGGCTGGTCATCGCGCGCTGCCGCACGATCTCGGAGTACATCCTGTACGGCGCCTACTGCAGCGCCGTGGCGCCGCAGGGGACGGGCCATGTGTTCGAAGACCTTCGGCTCGCCCACGCCCTGTGGACGCCGGGCACGGAGGCCGACATCCCGGCGGTGGCGGCGGCCGTTCGCGACGAGCATGTGGCGATCCATGTCCAGTCCACCATGCCCCTGACGATCGTGCGCCGACGCGCGCTGATCGGGGCGATCCTGGCCGAACTGCAGCCCGCACCGGTTCGCGACACCGCGGGCGCTGCAGCATGACCCGGCGCCAATTCCGCTGGTTGCTCGCGAGCATCGTCGCCCGCCTGCCGTCGAGCGCATTGCGGCTCGCGATGTACCGCGCCGTGCTCGGCTATCGCTTCGGCGCAGGCACGCGCATCGGCTTCGGCGTGACGATCTCCGTGGACTCCTTCGATTGCGCCGACCACGTGACGATCCGGCGCGGCACGAGCTTCCTGGGCCCGATCGCAGTGCGGCTCGCCGCGCACACCTTCATCGGCCGCTTCAACAAGATCGAGTGCGGCGAAGGTGCGGCCAAGCCGCACGTGAGCCATATGAACTATGCACGGCGTTTCGAGACGGGCGAGGACAGCCTCGTCAACGAAGGGCACCACTTCGACGTGCTCGGTCGAGTCGCGATCGGGCGCGGCACCTGGATCGCGGGCTTCGGCTCGCAGTTCCTGACCCACGGCGCCAGCGCGGTGGACCGCGACATCACCATCGGCGACCATTGCTTCGTCGGCTCGGCCGTTCGCTTCGCGCCGGGCAGCGGCGTCGACGACCGCGTGATCGTTGGCATGGGCTCGGTGGTCACCAGGCGCATCGCCGAAAGCGACGCCGTCGTCGCCGGCGTTCCGGCCCGCTTCATCAAGCGGCGCGAGGCCGACGACGGCTACCGTTTCGAGAAGAACTGGTGAACGACAGGTCGTACCGCCCCGACATCGACGGCCTGCGCGCGCTGGCCATCGTGCCCGTCGTGCTTTACCACGTGGGGATGCGCGGCTGCTTCGGCGGATTCGTCGGCGTCGACGTGTTCTTCGTCATCTCGGGCTACCTGATCACCGGTATCCTGGTGCGCGAGCTCGACCGCGGCGGCATCTCGCTGCGCGACTTCTACCGCCGCCGCGTGCTGCGCATCTTCCCGGCGCTGTTCACGATGCTGGCCGCGTGTGCCGCGATCGCCTGGGCCACGATGCTGCCCGGCGAGTTCGCCGCGTTCGCGCGTTCGACCTCCGCCACCGCGCTGTTCTCGTCCAACCTGTTCTTCTGGCGCGAGTCGGGCTACTTCGCGCCGGCCGCGCATTCGATCCCGCTGCTGCACACCTGGTCGCTGGCCGTGGAGGAGCAGTTCTACCTGTTCTGGCCGCTGATCCTGATGGCGGTGCCGCGCGCCGGGCGACGCTGGCTGCCGTGGCTGGCGGCCGCGATCGCCGCTGCCTCGTTCGCGGCCGCCGCCTGGCAGCTGCCGCGCGATCCCACGGCGGCGTTCTACCTGATCCATGCCCGCACCTGGGAGCTGATGGTCGGGGCCCTGCTCGTGTGGGTGCCCGCGCGGGCCTTCGCGTCGCGCGCGCTGCGCGAGGCCGTCGCGCTGGCCGGCCTGGCGGCGATCCTGTTCGCGGTGAAGTCCTACAACCAGGACACGCCGTTTCCCGGACCGGCGGCCTTGTTGCCGGTGGCCGGGGCGGCCGCGATCCTGGTGGCGGGCGCCTCGGGCGGCTCACTGGCGGGACGCCTGCTGTCGCTGCGCCCGCTCGTGTTCATCGGCGCGATCTCGTTCTCGCTGTACCTCTGGCATTGGCCGGTGATCGTCTTCAGCCAGACCGTGCTGTACCTGGAGCAGACGGCGGCCGTCCGGTGCGGGATCGTCGTCGTGTCGCTGTTGCTCGCGGTGGCCTCCTGGCGCTTGGTGGAGACGCCGTTCCGTGCCGGCGGCAGCGCGTCGTGGCCGGCGCGCCTCGTGCTGCGGCGGGCCGCGCTGCTCATGGCGCTGTTCCTGGCCTCCAGCAGCATCACGGTGGCGGCGCGGGGATTCCCCGATCGCTTCGATGCGCCGCAGCAGGCCATCGGCGCCTACGAGGACTACGCGGGCGACCGTGCCTACCGGGCTGGCAGTTGCTTCGTCGTGCAGCCCGGCGATGCCTTCGATGCGTCGACCTGCCTCGCGCGCGACCCCGGCAAGCGCGGCGTGCTCATCGTGGGCGACAGCCACGCGGCCCACCTCTGGCCGGGCCTGCACGCCGCGGCCGGCGCGGACGTGAACGTGCTGCAGGCGACCGCCACCGGCTGCCGGCCAGTGTTGGCCCCCATCGCGGCTCGCGAGCCCGCCTGTCGCGCGTTCTTCCGCAACCTGTTCGTCGACTGGCTCCCGAGCCATCCGGTTGACGTCGTCGTGCTGGCCGGCCGCTGGCAGACGCCCGACCTGGAACTGCTGGGCGCGACCGTCGCGCAGTTGCAGGGTCACGCCGGACGCATCGTCGTGGTGGGGCCGGTGCCGCAATATGCGGCCGCGTTGCCACGCCTTCTGGTGAAGGCGCTGCGCTCCAACGACAGCGGGTCGGTGGCCCGGGGCCTGGTCCGCGCCGAATTCGCGCTCGACGCTCAGATGCGCGACCTGGTGAGCCACACGCCGGCCCGGTACTTCTCGATGATAGACGCCCTCTGCCGCAACGGCAGCTGCCGCAACTACGCGGCCCCGGGCATCCCGATGCAATTCGACTACGGCCATTTCACGATCGAAGGCTCGCGCGTGGCGGGCGCCGACCTGATGGCGACGCTGCGATGACCGACACCACGCTCGACATGGCCCTGGCCCCCGGCGCGCCGAACGCGCGCGCGGACGCCGGCTTCCCGTGGTTCCACGCGGCCTTCGTGCTCCTGTGCCTGGTGCAGTTCTCCAACGCCTGGTACTGGCCCACCCACACCGAATTCGGCAACGCCACGGCACCGCGCTACGAGAAGCATTTCGGCGTCCCGTTCCAGTACGGCATGTGGCTGCTCATCGCGTGCACGGTCGGCCTGCACGTGGCACGCCACGGCCTCGACAGGGTTCTCGTCGTCCTCAAGCCGTGGATGGTGTTTTGGCTCGTCGGCGTGCTGGCCGGCGTGCTCGGCATCCAGCCGGTCGCTTCGCTGCGGCACTCCACGTTCTGGCTCGTGATGGCCGTCAGCGCCGCGGTGGCGGGCATCGAACTGTCACCCCGGCAGGCGCTGGCGACGGTGCTCGCATCGATGGTCGTGCTGCTGGCCGGGTCGATCGTGCTGGCGTTGCTCGCGCCAGGCGCCGGCACGCAGCATTACGGCAGCAAGTTCGTCTGGTCCGGCGCGTACGTGTCCAAGAACCAGCTGGGCTGGGTGGCCGCGCTGGCGTGCCCGATCGGCCTGCACGGCCTGCGTCAATCCAGGCTGCGGACCTTGTCGGCCTGCGTGCTGTTGGCCGCACTCGCCTGCATGGTGTTCTCGCAGTCCAAGGGAGCGCTGGTGGCCGCGGTCGCCGGGCTGGGCTACATGGCGCTGCTGTCGGCGCTTTCCAGGCGCTTCAGCGACGGGCTGGCGGCGCTCCTGGCCATCGGCGCCGGTACGGGTGTCGTGGGACTGATCAAGCTGGTGCTGCCCACCTTGCTGGAGATGCTGGGCCGCGATGCCACGCTCACCGGCCGCACCGACATCTGGGACGTCTACTTCTCGGCCATGCTGCAGACGCCTTGGCTGGGCCAGGGGCCTGGCGCGTTCACCGGGCTGTCGGCGATCACCGAGAAACTGGCGGCGATGCTGGCGGACCTGGGTGGCATCTACACGCCGCACAACATGTTCCTCGGGGCCTTCGGCGATGCCGGTGTCTTCGGCCTGCTCGCCTTCTGCGGCGTGTTGCTGTACATCGGCGTCATCGATCCGATCCGCGAGGGCACGGCGTGGTCCAAGGCGATGGCCGGCCTGTGCGTGGTGACCATCGTCGGCGGCATGGTGGAGGCGCACGAGGTCTACACGATGGGCGTCGGCGGCTTCATCCTGGTGATCTGCCGGGCGATGCTCGTGGGCGAACGTACCGAGCGCCAGACCGTGGAGACCATGGCATGACGGCCGGCGCCTGGCGAGCCGACATAGACGGCCTGCGCGCGCTGGCCGTCCTGTCGGTGATCGCGTTCCACGCGGGGCTCGGCGGTGTCACCGGGGGTTATGTTGGCGTCGACGTGTTCTTCGTCATCTCGGGCTACCTGATCGCGGGCAACATCTACGCCGGCGTCGAGCGCGGGCAGTTCACGCTGGCGGGCTTCTACGAGCGCCGCATCCGCCGGATCCAGCCCGCGCTGATCGCGATGGTGGCGGTCTGCGCGGTCGTGTTCGCCGCGTTCCTCACGCCGGTCGACTACAAGTCCTTCGCGCAAAGCGTGGGCGCCAGCCTCACGTTCTGCTCCAACCTGTTCTTCTACGTCAAGAGCGGCTACTTCGACGTCGGCTCGGAGACCAAGCCGCTGCTGCACACCTGGTCGCTGGCCGTCGAGGAGCAGTACTACCTGGCGTTCCCGCTGCTGGTGGTGGCGCTGCACCGCGTGCTGCCGCGCCGCACCACGCTGGCCATCGCGCTGCTCGCGGCCCTGTCGTTCGGCGTCTCGGTGCTGCAGGTGCGCACGAGCCCCGATGCGGCCTTCTACCTGCCGTTCGCGCGCGCCTGGGAGCTGCTCGCGGGCGCCTGGCTGGCACGTGGCGCGCTGCCGGTGCCGCGCAGCGCGGCGGCGCGCCAGGCCTGCGGCCTTGCGGGCCTGCTGGCCATCGTTGCCCCGGTGATCCTCTACACGTCCGCTACCCGATTTCCAGGCGAGTCCGCGCTGCTGCCGTGCCTGGGCGCGCTGCTGGTCATCCATGCCGGCAGCGGCGGCCGGAGCCTGGCCGGGGCCTTGCTGTCGAGCGCGCCCGCCATCTTCGTCGGCCGCATCTCCTATTCGCTGTACCTGTGGCACTGGCCGCTGCTGGTCGCGGCGCGCTACCTCCTGTTCCGCGAGTTGCAGGGGCCGCTGGAACTGGGTCTCTATGCCACGGTGGTGATGGCGCTCTCCTGGGCGTCGTGGCGCTGGGTCGAGCAGCCGTTCCGGACCCGCGGGGCGGGGCCGCTTCCCGCGCGCGCCCACGTGTTCGGCGCGACGGCCGCCGTGACCGGTGCCGGGCTGGCGTTCGCGCTCGTCGTGCATGCGGGCCAGGGCTTTCCCGCGCGCTTCCAGCAGCCCGCGCGCGGCTTCGCGGCGGCGGCGCTGGACACCAACCCGCAACGCCAGCGCTGCGATCGCCTGCCGCCCGAGCGCATCGCCGCCGGCCAGGCCTGCACGCTCGGAGCGGCCGGCCCCGACGCGCCCAGTTTCGTGCTGATCGGCGACAGCTTCGGCGACGCCGCCGCGCCTGGCATCGACAAGTCGGCGCGCGCGCTGGGCGTCCAGGGCCTGAGCCTGACCTACAGCGGCTGCTTCCTGCTGCTCGGCGCGCGCCAGGACAACCCGGCATGCGCCCGCTTCATGGACGCCGCCGCGGCCTACGTGGTCACGCATCCGTCGGTGCGCGACGTGGTGCTGGTGGGTCGATGGACCTCGGCGCTGCTCGGCGACCGCTTCGGCCAGGTGCGCACGCAGGGCTGGTTCGTGCAGGACGCGCAGTCGACCGAGCGCAGCGCGAACGAGAATCGGCGCGTTTTCGAGCGCAGCTTCGGCCGCCTGCTCACAGCGTTCGACGGCCGCCGCGTCGCCGTGGTGGCCTACATCCCGGAGCAGCGCTACGACGTGCCGCGCGCGCTGGCGCTGTCAGCCACCTTCGGCCATCCGGCGCAGCCCGCGTTGCCGGTGGCGATGCACGAGCAGCGCCAGGGGGAGCTGCGCGAAGCCTTCGAGCGCCTGCAAGCCCGCCATCCATTCGCGGTCGTCGACGTCGGGCGCGCGCTGTGCGGCGCGCTGGTGTGCGATGTGCTGCGCCGCGGCGTACCGCTCTACGCGGACGACAACCACCTTTCCGCGCACGGTGCCGAGGCGCTGGCCGACGTCTGGTCGGTGGCGCTGGGTGCGCCGCCTGCGCCGGTCATCGCGGCTGTCGCGCAGGCCGGCTCCAACCCACCGGTGTCCCGATGAAGGCCGTCCTCCATCACGTCCAGGCGCTGCGCTTCGTTGCCGCGGCCATGGTGCTGCTGAGCCACCTGCAGCACGAGGTGCCGTCGATCGCCGGCCTCGCGCGCGAGGGCTGGGTGCCGTGGCGGCCCGTGTACTTCGCCGGCGGGGTCGACATCTTCTTCGTCATCAGCGGCTTCATCATGTACACGATCGCCTCGGCCGACTTCGGTCGCCCGGGCAGCGCGCGCGAGTTCCTCGTGCGTCGGCTGCTGCGCATCGTGCCGCCCTACTGGCTGTTCACCACGGCCATGGTGGTGGCCGCGGTGGCCTTCAGCAGCCATGTGGCGCATTCGCAGCTGTCGCCGGTGCACGTGCTGGCGTCGTATTTCTTCATCCCCGTGGCCAATGCGTACGGCAAGCTGTTTCCCGTGCTCATCCTGGGCTGGACGCTCAATTTCGAGATGCTGTTCTACGGGGTGTTCACGGTGGGCCTGCTATTCCCTCGCCGCGCCGGCCTGGCCGTGATCGGCGGCGTGATCGCGCTGCTGGGTCTCGCGGGCCTGGTCTTCGTCCCGCCCGGGCCGTTCGCGTTCTGGTGCAACCCGATCGTGTTCGAGTTCCTGATGGGCATCGCCATCGCCTGGGCGCGCCAGCGCGGCGTGACGTGGCCGCCGGCCGCGGCGATCGCCGCGGTGATGGTCGGCGTCGTCCTCATGGTGCTGGCGATGCGTTCCGGACTCGCCGATCACGCCTGGCTCGCCCGACCGCTGTGGATGGGCGTGCCGGCGGCCCTGCTCTGCGCGGCCGCGGTGTTCGTGCGAGAGAAGGCGACGCCGGGCCCGGTGCTGCGGGCGCTGATGTTCGGCGGCGACGCGTCGTTCGCCATCTACCTGTCGCACCCGTTCACGCTGACCGCCGTCGCGGCCCTGTGGCGCTTCACCGGCGTCGTGCAGCCCACCGCCTACATCGCGGCCGCCGCCGTCGCGTCCATCGGCGTCGCCGCGGTGCTCCACGTCGTGCTCGAACGACCGCTGATGAAACGGCTGAACGCCCGGGCGCGCGACGCGTTCGCGCGGCGCCCGTCGGCAATACCCTTGTTCCAGAGGGAGGAACCTCATGCGCACTAGTCTTTCCACCCTTGTCTGCGTGGCGCTGGCAGGCCTGCACGGCGCGCAGGCCGGCGCGGCGGACCTGCTCCCGCATCCGACGCTGGCGATCGCGCTCCCGGCGCAGGCGCCCGGGCCGAAATGCGCGGCGGTCAGCGGCGAGGTGTCGACCGCGGATCCGGTCACGGTGACGCAGGCCTTCCACGATCCGTTCGACAACCTCGACCTCTCCACGCAACGCTGGTTGCCGTACTACGACGGCGGCTACGACCCCGCCACCGGCAAGTTCCTGGGCGCGACCTGGGGCCTCGTCAAGCGCACGCTGGCGGGTACGGGCGAGGTTGAGATCTACGTCGATCCGAGCTATGGCGGAACGGGCCCGACGCCGCTCGGGCTGAACCCGTTCGTGGTCAGGGACGGCGTGCTGAGCATTACCGCGAACCGCATCCCCGAGGCGATGCGACCGCTGCTGTTCGGCCGTGAGTTCTATTCTGGCGTGCTGACGACCCGTGCGTCGTTCGTCCAGCGCTACGGCTACTTCGAGATGCGTGCCCGCATCCCGGCCGGCCAGGGCCTGTGGCCGGCGTTCTGGCTGCTCGCCGCGGACAAGAAATGGCCCCCCGAGATCGACGTGCTGGAGGTCGTCGGCGGCCAACCCACGCTGATGGTCACCACCACCCACTCGGCCAACGCGGCCGGCGGCGACGTGCCCTCGGGCTGCCGTACCAGGCTCGCGGACGCCACGACGAGGTTCCACGACTTCGGCGTGCTGTGGACGCCCGAGCGCATCGTCTACTACATCGACCGCGTTCCCGTGGCGCAGCTCGCCACGCCCGCGGGCGTCGACAAGCCGATGTACATGCTGCTGAACCTGGCCATCGGCGGCCGCATGGCCGGCCCACCCGACGCCACCACGCCGCTGCCCAGCAGCTTCGACATCGACTGGGTGTCGGCCTATTCGCTGCCGGGCCAGCCGCCCTGCGAACCCCGACACGCTGCCGCGGAGATCGACGCATGCCTGTCCCGATGATCGCCCCCGACGCCCTCGTGATCGGCATCCCCACCTATCGCCGGCCCGAGCAGTTGCTGGCCCTGCTGCGGAGCCTGCTGCCCGAACTCGCGGCGCAGCCCGCGCTGGTGATCGTCGGCGACAACGAGTGCGGCACCTCCGCGCCGGCCCTCGTCGACGCCTTCCGGGCGCAGTGGCCGGACACGGTCTGCGTGCCTGTGCCAGAGCGCGGTGTCGCCCAGGTGCGCAACGCGCTCGTGCGCGAGGCCGGCGAGCGCGCGCCCGGCTGGCAGTGGCTGGTGATGCTCGACGACGATGGCCTGGCCACGCCGGGCTGGCTCGAAGGTCTGCTGCGCACCGGGCTCGCGAATGGCGCGCATCTGGTGGGCGGCCCCGTTCGCGGCGTGCTGCCCGCGGGTGCCAGCTCGCTCGCGCGCAACAGCATCTTCGCCGCGCGGCGCCGCTGGCGCACGGGCCCGGTGCCCACGCTCAACACCACGCAGAACCTCGCGATCGCGCGCGCCACGCCCGGCCTCGTGGGCCTGCCGCTGTTCCGCGCCGAGCTCGGTGCATCCGGCGGCGAGGACTACGACCTGTTCCGGCGCACCGCGCGACACGGCGGCACGCTGGCATGGTGCGACGAGGCGGTGGTGGACGAGCCGGCTCCTGCAGATCGCCTGACCGCGCGCGCGCTGATCTATCGCTACGCCAGCACCGGCGCCTATATGGCGCGCATCGACAGGACCTACGACGGCGTCGGTCCGGTGTGGGGGCGCTGCTTCAAGGGCCTGCTCGGCGCGCTGTGGCTGGCGCTGCGCGGCGCGTTGCGGCGCGACCCGGACCAGGTCGCCCGCGGCGTGCTGTCGCTGGCGCACCAGGCCGGGCGCCTCGGGGGCCTGCTCGGCGCGCGCACGCATCGCTACGTTCAACCCGCCAACCAGAGAGGCTGACATGTCCACGACCTCCTCCATCGCAAGCACCGGACTCGCCGTCGGCCTGTGCACCTACAAGCGCCGCACGTCGCTCGAGCGCACGCTGGCGCACATCGCGATCGCCGCGAAGGCGCTCGAGAACCCGCCTCACGTGATCGTGGTGGACAACGACGGGCAGGACCCGCTGGTGCGGCAGGGCGTCGAGCGCTTCGCGGCGGAGTCCGGCCTGGCGGTGCACTACCGGGTGGAGCCCAAGCCGGGCATCTCGGCGGCGCGCAACGCGATCTTCGACCTGGCCGAGGCGCTGAACGTGCGCTTCGTGGCCATGATCGACGACGACGAGTGGCCCTCGCCCGACTGGCTGGCCGCGCTGCTGGCCGAGCAGTCCGCCACGTCCGCGAGCGTGGTGGGCGGCCCGGTGCGGCCGGTATTTCCCGACGCCGCGGCCCGGTTGCGCCGGTACGCTCGCTTCTGGTCCGTCGATCGCCAGTACCTGCACGGCAAGCCCTTCGTGTTCTGCACGTGCAACTTCCTTATCGACATGCAGGCGGTCGCGGACATCCCGCGCCCGCTGTTCAAGGAGGAGTTCGGGCTGTCGGGCGGTGGCGATACCGTGTTCTTCCGCAGCCTGTTCTTCGCCGGCAAGGCGATGGCCTGGACGGACTCGGCCTGGGTGCACGAGGAGGTTCCGCCGTCGCGCGCTTCGTTCGCCTGGATGCGCCAGCGCCGCTACCGCGTGGGCAACCACGCCGTGCGCTGGGAGAGCATCGAGAGCCGCGTGCGCAGCTTCGTCAAGACACTCGGCCTGGTGGCGCGGCTGCCCATCTACCCGCTGCTGCGGCGCGAGCCCGAGATGCCGTTCGTCGCCTGGCTGTTCGAATACGACAAGCTGCGCGGCCGCATGGCCTCGCACCTGGGCGACGTCTTCGTCGAGTACGGGCGCAGCAGCGCGCCCGGCGAGAAAGCCTGCGGGTGAGCCCATGAGGACGCTGCTCGCCCGCCTCGAGAAGCGCTTTCGCGTGCTGACGTTCGCGGGTGCGATGCTGCCGACGATGGGCGCGCTCGCGCTGCAGTTCGTCGCGTTCACCGTCACCGCGCGGGGCCTCGGCGTGCAACAGTTCGGGCGCTACGCCGCGGTGCTGGCGCTGGCGGCCATCGGGGTCGAGCTCGTCGGGCTGGGCGGCGCCGACCTGCTGGTGCGCGGCACCGCACGGAACCCGGCCAGCTTCGCGCGCTACTACGGCAACATGCTGCTGCTCATCGCCGGGACGCTGCCATGGGTGGTGTTGGCGGGCATGGCGGTGGCGCTGGGGCCGATGCAGGTGCACATGAGGCTGGCGGCCCTGGCGGCGGCGCTGGCCGCGGAGATCGCGTCGGCACGCATGTCCACCTCGCTGGAATCCGTGATGGTGGCGCACGGGCACACGGTGGCCGCCGGTTGGGTGCGCATGGCTTCGGTGCTGACTCGGCTCGGTGCCGCGGTGCTGTTCTTCGTGGTGCTCGATGGCCACGACCTGGATCACTGGATCGCGGTGGTCGTCGCGCAATCGTCCTTGCTATGCGTGGCCTGCCTCGTCGTCGGCAGCCGGCTCTACGCGCCGCCGCAATGGTCGCTCGTGCGTGACGAGATGCCCACCGGCGCCGCCTTCTGCGTGGGCCAGGTGGCGCGCGCGTCGCAGAGCAACATGGACCGCGTGGTGCTGGCGCGCTTCGCCGACGAAGCCGCCCTGGGCGCTTACGGCGCGGCCTCGCGCGTTCTGCAACTGGGCCTGTTCCCGATGCAGGTGGTCACGCGAATCCTGTACCCGAAGTTCTTCGTCCATGGCGCCAACGGCCTGCGCGCCAGCCGCCACTTCGCGCTGCGCACCGCGGCGCCGGCGATGCTGGCCGTGGGCCTGCTGTCGTGTTTCGCGGTGCTGCTGGTGGCGCGCTTCGTGCCGGCGGTGCTGGGCAAGGACTTCGCGCAGAGCAGCCAGACGACCATGCTGCTGTCGCTCGCGCTGCCGCTCATCGCATTGCAGTACCCCGCCGCGGACGCGCTGACCGGCGCCGGGCGCCAGGCCCTGCGCGCTGGCATCTACACGGCGGCCAGCGTCGGCTTCGGCCTGCTGCTGGCGGCCGGCGCGCGCTGGGACGGCGTGTTCGGCACCACCCTGGCCTTCATCGGCGGCCACGGCTTGCTGGCCGCCATCCTGTGGGGTGCCACGTTCGTCTGCCGCGACCCGGCGTCGGCGCTTGCGATGACGCCGTCGATGGGCTCGAATGCGTGAACGAACCGCGCGGCTTGCCTAGTCGAGAGGCGCCGCCAGCCGCCCGATGCCTTCGTAGTCCAGCCCGTGCGAGCGCATCAGCGCCGGGTCGTACAGATTGCGGCCGTCAATCACCACCGGTTGTTTCAGGGCCAAGCGGATCTGCTCGAAATCCGGGCTCTTGAACTGTCGCCACTCCGTCACGATCAGCAGCGCGTCGGAGCCCTCCAGGGCCTGGGCCTGAGCGTCGACGAACGTGATGCCCGCCGCATCGGCCAGCACTCGCCGGGCTTCGGGCATCGCCACCGGGTCGAACGCCTTGATGGCGGCGCCGCGCCGCAGCAACTCGTGGATGATGACGGTGCTGGGCGCCTCGCGCATGTCGTCGGTGTCGGGCTTGAATGCCAGGCCCCACATCGCGAACTGGCGTCCGCGCAGATCCTCGCCGAAGCGGTGGACGACCTTGTCGACCAGCACGAGCTTCTGGCGCTCGTTGGCCGCCTCCACGGCGCTGAGCACCTGCAAGCCGATGCCGTTGTCGGCAGCAGCGCGCACCAGCGCTTTCACGTCCTTGGGGAAGCAGGAGCCACCGTAGCCGGCGCCTGCGTACAGGAACTGCGTGCCGATGCGCGGGTCGCTGCCGACACCCTGGCGCACCAGCTCGATGTCCACGCCCATGCGCTCGGCCAGCAAGGCCAGCTCGTTCATGAAGCTGATGCGCGTGGCCAGCATGGAGTTGGCGGCGTACTTGGTGAACTCGGCGCTGCGGCGATCCATCACGAGCAGGCGATCGCGATTGCGGATGAACGGCGCGTAGAGTGCGCGCATCAGGAGCAGCGCGCGTTCGTCGCTGCCGCCGATGATCACGCGGTCGGGGCGCATGAAATCCTCCACCGCCGCGCCTTCCTTCAGGAACTCGGGGTTCGACACCACCGCGTAGCCCACGTCGATGCCGCGCGCGGCCAGCTCCAGGCGCACGGCCTCCTGCACCTTGTCGCCGGTGCCCACTGGCACGGTGCTCTTGTCGACGATCACCTTGTAGTCGGTCATGTGACGGCCGATGCTGCGTGCCGCGGCCAGCACGTACTGCAGGTCGGCCGAGCCGTCCTCGTCGGGCGGGGTGCCGACACCGATGAACTGCAGCGTGCCGTGCGCCACCGAGGCCGCGATGTCGGTGGTGAAGTGCAGGCGTCCGGCGGCGACGTTGCGCAGCACGATGTCCTGCAGGCCCGGCTCGTGGATCGGGATCTTGCCGTCCTTGAGCATGCGGATCTTGCGTTCGTCGACGTCCACGCACATGACGTCGTTGCCCATTTCGGACAGGCAGGCGCCCGAGACGAGGCCCACGTAGCCGCTGCCGATGACGGTGACCTTCACGAAGGCGTCCTCTCGATGGATGATGCGGCGCCGGGCATCGGCGTCGCGGGGTGCGGCACGGGTTCCGGGCTGAACCCGGGCAAGGCTTCATAGGCCTGGAGCAGGCGGCGCGAGAACACCTTTTCGCTGAAGCGCGCAGCGGCCGCCGCGCGGCCTGCCTCGCCCATGCGACGGCGCAGTTCGCTCGAATCAAGCAGTTCGGCCACGCGCTGCATCATCTCGGCCGGACCTGCGCAGAGAAAGCCGGCGCCCGTGTCGCCGAGGACGTCTCGATGCGTCTCGCTGTCGTAGGCCACGCAGGGCAGGCCGCTGGCCATGGCCTCGACCAGGCCGATCGGGAATCCGCGCTCCTCGTGCGGCGAGACCCAGAGCCAGGCCGTGCCCAGTCGCTGCGCGCGCTCCGCGGCCGACGCGGTGCGGAAGTGGCCGATGCCGGCGGCGCGAAAGGCGTTTTCCGTGGCCGTCTGTGCCGGGCCGATCCAGTTGAAGCCGAGCGCGAGGGCATCGTCGCCCAGCAGCACCGCGAGCTGGATGAAACGTGCGGCCGGCAACACGGCTTCATCGCGGCCGCCGGCGATCAGCAGCGGGCGGCGTGCCTCGTTGCGTGGGGTGTCGAAGAAGACGTCGGCAGCGGCGCTCTCGACGACGCGCACGGGCAGCGAGGCGAGCGACTGCACCAGCCTGGCATCGAGCTTCAGGTTGACGATGGGCTGTTGCCGGGAGTGGCGCATCTGCAGGCGCACCAGCCCCAGCAACAGCGGCTGAAGCACGCTGTGGCCGATCAGCGCGCGCGAGCTGTAGGGGGACATGAACACCTGCATCGCCCTGTCGTCGAGCTGGCGCACGAGGCGGGCGCCGGCCAGTCCGGGCAGGATGCCGTGCAGGTGCATGGCCGCGATCCGGGTGCGGTGCGACACGTCCATCAGGTGGTGGTACAGCGCGCGGCTCCGCGCCCAGGGCGAGGCCTGGTCGGGCACGGCCACGACGGCGATGTCGGAGCGCAGCTCGCCCAGGTTCGCGCGTGCGAAGGCGTCGTCGATGGCGATCACCGTCTGGGGCGCGCCGGTGGCGCCGATCGATTGCGTCGCCGGATAGAGAAAGCTGAAGACGGCGGGCGTGAGGCGGCCTACCACGTGGACGGTGTGGCCGCGTGGCGCAGCCGCGGAGGCCCTGGGATTCATGGGCGCTGTCTCACGCCGCGCCGTGGCCGGTCAGCACCACGCGCACCGTGCGGGCGAGGATGACCAGGTCGCCCCACAGGTTGCGCGTCTCGACGTAGTGCTTGTCCAGCGCCACGCGTTGGTCGTAGGTGGTGCGGTTGCGCCCGCTGACCTGCCACAGGCCAGTGATGCCAGGCGTGACGCTCACGTAGTGCCAGCGCACCGCGCCATAGCGCGTCAGCTCGACGGGCGTGACGGGCCGTGGGCCAACGAAGCACATGTCGCCGCGCAATACATTGATGAGCTGGGGAAGCTCGTCCAGGCTGGTCTTGCGCAGGATGCGGCCGATCGGCGTGATGCGCGGGTCGCGGGCCAGCTTCTGGTCGCGCTGCCACTCGGCACGCGCCGCGGCGTCGGTAGCCAGCAGGCGGGCCAGCGCCTGCTCGGCGTCGACGCGCATCGTGCGGAACTTCAGGCAGCGGAACAGTCGGCCGTCGCGTCCGACGCGATAGTGGCCGAAGAAGACGGGCACGCCTCCCGCATGCCAGACGAGCAGCGTGATGGCCAGCAGCAGCGGGCTGGCGGCCATCAGCATGAGGAACGCGACGAACTGGTGACCTGAGAGTTCTAACCGATCGATCCAGCGTCTCGTGGGCGACGGCGCGCGCGCGGGGGCCTCAGAGATAAACGCAGTCACTGACATAACGTCCCTTTCAGGTGATTGATGCCCAGGGTGCGTGCGGTATTACGCAAAAAGCGAGCCAATTTTGATGCGCGCCGCATTGGTGCGAGCGTTGTGCAGGCGTGCATCGACGCATGTGCGAGCGTGGTGCATCGTTGCGATGCCATGGGCCGCTTCACTGTCGAGCTTGGTACGGCACTGGGTATGCGCAATGACGCCCGGTCGAGATCGATTCAGGACACCACCCGAGTCCTTCGAGCGCCAGCGCGCCTGCACCGGCACACGCACCGCATTGGCGAGGGGCTTGTCGCGCGGTATCAAAATACGGCACGCCGCTTGAATCGTTTGAGTGCGCGATGCACTTCTTGAGACAGCCGCGCACGGCCTGTCTTTCGAGCGTTCTTGGGGCGCCGCGCGCCGCATCGGGTCGAGGCGACGGGCTTCTTCCAGCGAACGCCGAACCAGGGCGGCGAGAACAGGAAAGCCTTGCGGGTCGACGACGGGCAAGGCTCTCGAGCCGGCCCGCGGGACTCAGGCGACCGTGCGCTTCAAATACGGCACGTTCCGCAGCACCACCGTCAGCAGCAGTGCCCCGGCGAACGCCGTCGACGTGTGCCACAGCAACGCGGTGACCGAGGTGCTGGGAAAGGCGGCGGCGAGCGCCCAGACGAACAGCACATGCGTCACGTAGATGCCCAAGGCATGGGTTCCGAGCGACGCCAGCCGGCTGACTCCTGCACCCACGGGAAGTGCTCGGGCGAACAGGAAGACGCCAGCGCCATAGGCGAAGGTGCCGATCGAGAAGTCATGGTCGTCCAGCGGCACGCCGAGCCGGTGGCTGATCCAGAGCTCTTCGCCCAGCATGACCGCGAAGCCAGTCAACGCCAGCGCGGCTGCGGCGGGCAAGGCCGCCGCGATCTTGTGCCTGGCCAGCCAGTGTCCGATGAACACCAGGAGCGGCGCGACCATCAGCCCGCCGCGCCGGGCAGCTCCCGGCAGATGCAAGACGTCGTGATAGGTGCTGAACGCGATCGCCGCCGCTGCCAGGGCGGCACAGGCGAGCCCGGTGGCGCGACTGCCGATCACCAGCACGCCTGCCGGCACCAGCACCAGCGCCACGCCCAGCGCGGGCAGGAACCAGAGGTGGAATGCCGTTCCTCCCGATATCAGGTCGCGGACGTCGAGGTGGACCGGCCTGACGCCGCTGACATAGGCCACCGCGTAGTAGACGATCATCCAGAAGAGGTAGATCGGGAAAAGGCGCGACAGCGGCTTGGTCAGGACTTCGGCAGGGAAGCGTTCGGGCGAATTCTGCAGATAGCCGCTGGCGATCAGGAAGAACGGCACCGCGCAGCGGCACATCATGCCGATGATCGAAGCTGCGCTGCCGCCGCGCGGCAACGAGTGCAGGGTCACGACCAGGAACGCCATGATGAAGCGTCCGGCATCGATCCCTTGGATGCGCCGCCTTGCGCGCGACGCCTGCGTGATCGGCATGCCTTCCAGTGCTGCTTCGGCCATGGTGCTCCTTGACAGTGCCATGGCGATGCAAGCAAGGATCTGGCCAAACCGCCAGTTCCGTTTTCTGTCTTGGGTACTGCGCCGAAGAAAAAAGAGGTTCATCGCCGATCTGCGGGGAGCAGGCGCCTGGCGCGGCGAGTCGGCGAGCCCAGCGTTTCGGGCGACGATTCGTGAGGCGGCGTCGGCGGTGACCGATCGCCGTCTTTCGAAGCGCGGACCAGGAATCCGTCGCCGGCGTCTACCGCGCGTGCGAGCGGCGGCTGCGTCCCGTCGGGGCTGGCATCGTGGCGGTCGCCCCTGCGGGTCGACTGCGCTGCGCTCCTCAACGCCAGCCCCGACGGGACGCAGCCCCCGCTCGCCGAGACGGCTTGGCGGTTGGGACAAACACGGTTCCCCGTCCTTTTTGTTGGTTTGGCATCGTCGGGCCATCGAGGCCGCGACGATGCCCGCGGCCAGCGTCCACACGCGCCGGCCGGTCTGACGCGAATGTCAGATCGGGGTGCCGGCGCCTCTTGTCGTGACAGACGTCGAGACGCTCGAGCGCGAGCGACGCGTCCCTGACTCATGCGCGCTGCGTCAGCGCGGCGCGGCCGGTGCCGCGCCATCGTCCTTCATGACAAGTACGCTCGCGCACTGGCGGGTGGTTCGCGTCAGGCCCGGCGCCCGGCGAAGAGGCCGGTCGCGGGCATCGTCGCGGCCTCGATGGCCCGACGATGCCTAACCCAACTTAAAAAGCGGGGAACCGTGTTTGTCCCAACCGCCAAGCCGTCTCGGCGAGCGGGGGCTGCGTCCCGTCGGGGCTGGCGTTGAGGGGCGGCGAGCACCGCAGGGGCGGGGGCGGCGCGCGCAGCGCGCTTCGTTGTCTGACTCGCGCCAGCTGTTTGAACGGAGCGCGCAGCGCGAAGTGAGTTCTGGCGCGCGCCCCCGGCCCGAGGAGCGCAGCGCAGTCGACCCGCAGGGGCGACCGCCACGATGCCAGCCCCGACGGGACGCAGCTGCCGCTCGCCCGCGAGGTACTCGCCAGCCAACCGCCAACAGCCAGCGGCTCACCATTCACGGCGCCAGACGCTACGCGCCTGCTCCCCGCAGATCGGCGATGAACCAAAAAAGAGCCCTGCAGGTCGACGACTTGCAAGGCTCGAGAGATGGTGCGCCCGACTGGGTTCGAACCAGTGACCCCTGCCTTCGGAGGGCAGTACTCTATCCAGCTGAGCTACGGGCGCGAAGTCTTGTAGTTTATCCGATCGAAGCCGACTCGCTGTCATCCGTGCGCCTTAGACTGCCTCGATGACGCAACACTCCTGGCCTGCCATCGCGCTGGCGCGGGCCTGTGACGGGCCGGCGCGGATCCCGTTCCTCCTCGAGCGGGACGGCGGGCCGGTGCTGGGCTCGGTCGCGATCCGCGACCTCGATGTCCTGCGCGAGTGGCCCGATGCCTTCGATTGGCTGGCCGCGCCCGACGGGTCGGCGCGCGCGCTCGTGCTGCGCCTGCCCGCGGGCGAGCGCGACGCGCGCCTCGCGCGGATCCACGCGCGCCTGCGCGACCAGGGCCTCATCGTGGCCTGGCGCGACGAGCCCTATCCCTTGCGCGATCGCACGGGCGGCGAGCACGCCACGATCGAGCGGGCCGCGAGCCGGTTCTGGGGCACGCTGACGCTCGGCGCGCACTGCAACGGCTACGTGGCCGACGCGTCGGGGCGGCCGACGCACCTGTGGATCGCGCGCCGCTCCGAGACCAAGGCCACCGACCCGGGCCGGCTCGACAACGTGATCGGCTGTGGCGTGCCGCTGGGCCAGACGCCGCGCGAGGCCATCGTGCGCGAAGGGTGGGAGGAGGCCGGGCTCGTGCCGGATCAGATGACCGCCCTCCATGTAGGCGGCCTGATCGATCTCGAGTGCGACATCCCCGAGGGGCGCCAGCACGAACGGCTGCACGTGTTAGACCTGTCGTTTCCCGCGGGGCGGG
>JABCYW010000038.1 GCA_013289985.1 Betaproteobacteria bacterium
ACCGGTTATGACATCGTCGTGCCGTCATCGAGCTGGGCGCGCGTGCAGATCCAGAACAAGCTGTTCGCGCCGCTGGACAAGAGCCGGCTCCCCAACCTGAAGAACGTCGACCCGGCCATCGCGGCGCAACTGGCCAAGGTGGATCCGGGCAACGCCTACGTCGTCGACTGGCTGTGGGGCTACACCACGGTGGGCATCAACGTTGCCAAGGTGAAGGCCGCGCTCGGCGGGGCGCCGTTGCCGGCCAACGTGTGGGACCTGCTGTTCAAGCCGGAAGTCGTGGCCAAGCTGAAGTCGTGCGGCGTGTCCTTCCTCGACTCCGGCGACGAGGTGGTGCCGGCGGCGCTGCACTACGCCGGCAAGTCGATCGCCTCCACCGATCCCGCCGACTACAAGCAGGCCCTGGCGCTGCTGAAGTCCGTGCGGCCCTACGTGACGCTCTTCAGCTCCTCGGGCTACATCAACGACATGGCCAACGGGCAGGTCTGCGTGGCGCTCGGGTGGTCGGGCGACATCAACATCGCGCGCCATCGGGCCATCGAGGGAAGGACCGGCCAGGACATCCAGGTGCTGCAGCCGAAGAACGGCGGCCTGCTGTTCTTCGACGTGATGGCGATCCCCGCGGACGCGCCGCATCCGGGCAACGCGCTCAAGTGGATCAACTACATCCTGCGCCCCGAGGTGGCCGCGGCGCTCACCAACAAGGTGTTCTACGCGAACCCGAACAAGGAATCGCGCAGGTTCGTGGTGCCGGGGATCGCCAATGACCGCGCGGTGTTCCCGCCGCCCGAGGACATCGCCGCGATGGTGCCCGTGGCCGACGCGCTGGACAACGACGTCCGGCACTTCCGCACGCGCACGTTCACATCCTTCAAGACGGGCTTCTGACCCGTGCCGCATCGGCGGTCGCGTCGCGGCCGCGGATGGGCGAATCACAGCCAGCTCCAAACGAACCCATCAAGGAGAGACCCATGCAACGACCCCTGCGTCATCCATCCCACTGGCGCGCCGCGCTCATCGTCGCGACGCTTCCCGGCTGGTGCGCCCAGGCGCGGGCACAGGACGCGGTTCCGGCCGCCGCGCCGCAGCAGGTGACCGTCACGGGGTCGAACGTGCGCCGCACCGACGCCGAGACGCCCAGCCCGGTGCAGGTGCTGACCGCAGAGGACATCAAGCGCTCGGGCTACACCAGCATCGCCGACGTGCTGCACAACATCACCGCCAACAACATGGGCTCGCTGACGCAGGCCGCCCCCAGCGCGTTCGCCGCGGGCGGCAGCGGCGTGGCCCTGCGCGGGCTCACGGTCGGCGCCACGCTCGTCCTCATCGACGGCCATCGCATGGCCTCGTACCCGATGCCCGACGACGGCGAGCGCGACTTCGTCGACATCTCCGCGATCCCGATGGGCGCCATCGAGCGCATCGAGGTGCTCAAGGACGGCGCGTCGGCGGTCTACGGTTCCGACGCCATCGCCGGCGTCGTCAACGTGATCCTGAAGAAGAGCGTCACCGGCACGGTCGTCAGCGCCGAGGCGGGCATCAGCGGCAAGGGCGACGGCGCGACCACGCACGCGACCCTGACCACCGGCTGGGGCAACCTGGACACCGACGGCCAGAACGCCTACATCGCGCTCGAGGCGCGCCACCAGAACGACATCCTGCTGCGCAAGCGGCCGTACCTGGCACGCACCGACTGGACGCCCTACGGCGGCGTCGACCTCACGCAGGGCACGGGGTCGGGCGCCGTCTCCGGCGCGTCCAGCGGCGCGGGCAGCGGCACCGGCTACCTCGTCGACGGGGCCGGCAACACCTACTACCCGTACGCCGGCTGCACGCAGGCGCAGGCCACCGCCGACCAGTGCGGCTACAGCAACCCCTACATGACGCTGCAGCCGTCGACGACCAACCTCGACGCCATGGCCCGCTACACGAAGAAGCTGGGCGACAACTGGCAGGCCAACCTCCAGGCGTCGGTGCTGAGCAGCGAGGCGCGCCAGGTCAGCATCTACAACAACGCCTACGCCACCGGCGTGGGCTCGGGCGGCAACGGCGGCGGCGTCAACCTGTTCCACTTCGGCCCGGGCGCCGCGCCGACCCCGGCCTTTCCCGGCCAGTTCCCGTTCGTGCTGACGGTGCCGGCCAACTACCCCGGCAACACCACGGGTGCCACCGCGGCGCTGGTGGACGACTTCCTCGACATCGGGCCGCTGACCCAGAAGACGCTGTCGAACTCCTACCGCCTCGTGGGCGAACTGGAGGGCTCGGTCGGCGCGTGGAACCTGAACGCCTCGATGGGCCTCACGCGCGTGACCACCACGGCCAGCTTCTACAACTACATCGACTTCCCGGCGCTGCAGGACGCGCTGAACAACGACACCTACCAGGTGGGCGGCACCAACTCCGCGGCCGTCCTGTCGCAGGTCGCGCCAAAGGCCAAATCGACGTCCAGCAACGACCTGACGTTCGTGAGCGTGCGCGGTTCGCGCGACCTCGCCGACCTGCCCGGCGGCGCGCTGGGCATGAGCGCGGGCCTCGACTTCACGCACCGCCGGCTGCACGAGCTGTTCCCGCCGTCGTTCGTCAACGGCGACCAGAGCATCGGGATCTACTCGTTCGCCGAGGGCAAGCAGACGGTGGTGGCGGCCTATGCCGAGGTCGCCGCTCCCGTGACCAAGACGCTGGAGATCGACGCCGCGGCGCGCGCCGACCACTACGACAGCTACGGCTACTCGGTGACGCCCAAGGCGGGTTTCAAGTTCACGCCGTCGCGCGAGTTCTCGTTGCGCGGCACGTTCAGCAAGGGCTTCCGGGCGCCGAACCCGGCCGAGACCGGCGACGCCGGCTCCACGTCGGGCTTCGTGGGCAACCTCCAGGATCCGCTGTACTGCCCCAACGGGACGCCGGCCGCCAACCTGCCGCCCGGTTTGCTCAACCCCTGCAACATCGCGCTGCAGGAACTCCAGCTGTCGGCGCCGCACCTCAAGCCCGAGCGCTCGCAGTCGTTCACGCTGGGCATCATCCTGGAGCCGAACAAGACCTACAACGCGACGCTGGACTACTACCACATCACGATCCACGACCAGATCATCTCGGTGGGCCAGCTCGGCCAGCTGGGCCTGGACAACGCGGCCAGCGTGGGCACGGTCATCTATCGCGACGCGACCGGCAACATCCTCTACGACACCTACCCGTTCCTCAACGCCAACTCCACCACCACCTCGGGCCTCGACCTCGACACCGTGGCGAAGTACGAGCTGGGCGAGGCGGGCCAGATCAGGGCCGAGCTCCAGGTGAGCTACATGCTGCAGTACGACCTGACGACGCAGGGCGTCACCTACCACCTCGCGGGAACGCACGGGCCGGCCTTCGTCTCCGAGGACACCGGCACCCCGCGCACGCGCGGCGCGTTCACGCTGACCTGGGGCAAGGGGCCGTTCGAGATCTCGGGCACGGTCAACTACATCTCGCACTTCAGCGTGCTGGACCCGAGCGAGAAGATCACCGACTGCTCGACCGCGCTCGGCAGCACGTTCACGGGCGCCGTGCCCTCGCGGTTCTGCCACGTGCCGTCGTTCACCGAGCTCAACGTCACCGCGCGCTACACGGTCAACGACCACCTGCAGGTGCACGCGGGCGTGGTGAACCTGCTGAACCGGCATGCGCCGTACGACCTGCAGACCTTCGGGGCGGCCGGCAACGGCGCGCAGCAGGGCGGCGCGCCGTACAACCCGTCCTACCACCAGGACGGTGCCGTCGGGCCGATGATCACCGTGGGCGGCATCTACACGTTCTGAGTTCAGGCCTCCTCGAGCACCTCGTCGCGATCCGACCCCACCGCCGGGCGCGCCAGCCGGCCGGCGGCATGGGCGGGCACCGCGGACACCTCGACGCCGAACGGCGTCACGTCCGCAGCCACCGCCTCGCAGAAGCCCGCGATCGAGAACAGCGCGGGGCCGCGCCGGGTGCCGGGCTCCGGCACCAGGTGGTGGATGCGGCCGGCGCCCTGCGCGCGCATCGCCTCCAGCGCGCCGCGCGTGATGTTGAACAGCGCGCGCACCGAGGCGCTGAAGTCGCGCGCGGACGCGGGCGCGTCGAACTCGCCCTGCGGGCTGGCGTCCGCCGCGCCATGCACCAGCACGTCGATGGCGCCGAAGCGCGCCACCGCGGCCTTCACCGCGACGCCCACCTCGCGGGCGTCGACCTCGTCGAGGGGCAACGCGAGCAGGCGCGCGTCGGCGACGTCGCCGATGCGCCGCAGCACCGCCAGCGGGTCGGCATCGGTGGCGACGACGTGGTGGCCGGCGACGAGTGCCGCGCGGACGATGTCGGCGCCGAGGCGCGACGCCGCGCCGGTCACGAACCAGGTTTGACGATTCATCATCTTCTCCTCGGATGGGGATGGTCATGCCGGCGGCGGCGCGAAACGCGCACGCCGACGGCGTCGGGGTGTTCATGGGGTCTCGGCCCGCGGAGTGCGGGCGCCTGCATGGGGGCGGTGCGACCCGGGCTCGCTGCAGGCGGGAAGGGCGCGTCGTCTCGTGGCGTGGGCCGGATGCGGGGCCTCATCGCCAGGCGGCCCGGGAGGCCGCACGCGCCGATCTCTGTCGAGGCCGGGTGAACGCAGTTTAGGAAATCGCGGCGCCGCGGAGAAGTCCTGAAACTCCAGATTTATTGCCTAAAACTCCAGATGTGGCCTGGAATATGACAGTTCATGTGTTCATTCCTGGCCTGTTCCTTTAGAGTTCGTTCCATCCGAACAAGCCCTGGAAGGACGCGCCGTGGCGCACGACGAGGCCGCGGTCCGCGCGGAAATGACGGCCCTGGTGGCCGAGCTGGCCCCCAACGAAGGCATGACGCCGTCGCTGCTGGAGGGCGTGGCCTTCGGCCGCTCCAACCGGTCGCTGCCGCGCACGCCGGTGCTGCACGACGCCTGCGTGGTGATCGTGTGCCAGGGCCGCAAGCGCGGCTACTTCGGCGACCAGGTGATCGAGTACGGCGCGCATCAGTTCATGGTGGCCTCGGTGCCGATGCCGTTCGAGGGCGAGACCTTCGCCACGCCCGAGGAGCCGCTGCTGGCCATCAAGGTCAAGCTGGACCTGGCCGTGATCGCCGACCTCGCGCTGGCCATGGATCCGGGCTTCGAGCCCGTGCCGGGCGCCGAGAGCGTGGCGATGGCGCCGGTCGACGCGCCGCTGGCCGACTCGGTGATCCGCTTGCTGCGCGCGCTGCGCTCGCCGCTGGAGACGCGGCTGTTCGGCGCGAGCCTGATGCGCGAGGTCTGCTACCGCGTGCTCACCGGCCCCAAGGGCCCGGCGCTGCGCGCGGCGCTGGCGCAGCGCGGCCACTTCGGCCAGATCGCCAAGGCGCTGCACCGCATCCACATGGACTACCACCAGCGCCTGGACATCGACACGCTGGCGCAGGAGGTGCACCTGAGCGTCGCCGCCTTCCACGCGCACTTCAAGACGGTGACCGCCACGTCGCCGATCCAGTACCTGAAGGCGACGCGGCTGCACAAGGCGCGGTTGCTGATGATCCAGGACGGCGTCAGCGCGAGCCGCGCGTCCAGCCGCGTGGGCTACGAGAGCGCCTCGCAGTTCAGCCGCGAGTTCAAGCGCCTGTTCGGCCGCACGCCGGTGGAGGAGCAGCGCCTCGTGCACGCGGCGTACGCGCCCGCGCACGAGGGGCGCGACAGGCCGTGAGGGGTCTGGCACCCGCCAGCTGACGCCCCCCTACGGCCAACAGCGCCCCGGGCGGGTGCCTGACCCCGATCAGGATGTCGCGCGGCACGCGATCGGGGTCAGGCCCCGGCCTTGTGCATCCCCGCTGCGATCGTCATGGGTCGGCCGGGGCCAGACCCCTTCGGCCTTAGCGGATCCCCAGCTCCGCCCGCCGCGGCAGGTCGGCGCCGCGGCGTGAACACGTGATGGCCGCGGCCTGCGCGGCGAAGCGCATCGCGTCGAGCAGCGTCTCCGCGCCCATGTCGCGCACGCCTTGCGGCGACAGCGCGCCGAGCTCGTCCAGGCGCGTCAGCAGCGCTGCCTGGAAGGTGTCGCCGGCGCCCACGGTGTCGATCACGTCCACCGGCACCGGCGGCACGTCCACGCTGCCGCTGGCGTGCCACGCGAACGCACCCTTGCCGCCGCGGGTGAGCGCGACCACGCCGGCGCCCTTGCCGAGACAGTCGGCGGCGAACGCGGCCGGGTCGATGCCGGGGTACAGCAGGCCCAGGTCCTCGTCGCTCAGCTTGAGGACGTCGGTGCGCGGCAGCATCCACTCGAGCGTCTCGCGCCACACCGCCAGGTCCGGCTCCACGTTCAGGCGCAGGTTCGGGTCGTAGCTCACCACCGCCTTGCCGCGCACGCGCTCGACCAGCGCGCGCTGCGTGGCGGCGGTGTCGCCCACCACCATCGTGTACGAGCCCACGTGCAGCACGCGCGCGGCGGCGGGCATGCGTTCCAGCGCGGCCAGCGGCAGCGTGCGGTCGGCGGCGCCGGTGCCGTAGAACGCGTATTCGGGCACGCCCCTGGCATCGACGCCGATCAGGCTGATCGTGGTGGGCGCGGCGCTGCGGTGCACGGCGTCCAGCGACACGCCCTCGGCGCGCAGCGCGTCCACCAGCCGGCCGCCCAGCTCGCCGCTGGAGATGCCGCCGAGGAAGGCCACCTTCTGGCCCATGCGCGCGAGGCCGAAGGCCACGTTCAGCGGCGAGCCGCCGATGCGCGCGTCGAGCAAGAGGCCGGTGGGCGTCGTCGCGCCGGTGAATACGTCCATCAGGGCTTCGCCCGCGACCACGAACATGGGTGTCTCTCTCGAATTCGAATGAAGGGGTTCAGCGCCAGCCGAACATCATCTGGCGCGCGAACGCGCGCTTGAGCGGCGGAACGGCCTGCAGCGCGGCCAGTCCCAGCCCGCGCGCGGCGGCGAGGCCGGGCGCGTGCCAGGTGAAGCTGCGCGCGAGGAAGTCGGTGGCACCAATGACGCTCCAGCGGTCGGGGGCGCGCGCGAACGCGAGCCCGCGCAGCGCGCGCGCGATGCCCGCGTCCGACGCCTGCGCGCCGTCCGCCAGCCGATCGACCAGCAGGAACGCGTCGCGCAGCCCCAGGTTCAGGCCCTGGCCGGCCACGGGATGCAGCGTCTGCGCCGCGTTGCCGATGCGCACGACGCGGCCGTCGACGAGGCTGGCCTCGGCGTTGAGGCCCAGCGCGAACGACTTCAGCGGCGAGATGCCCACCGGCGTGCCCACCGCGTCGGGCAGGCGCGTGGCGAGCACGGCCAAGCGCTGCGAGTCGGTGAGCGGCGCCACGGGGTCGTCGGCCGAGTCCACGCACCACACCAGCGCGGCGCGCGAGGTCTTCGGATCGTCGTTCGGCAGGGCCGGCAGCGGCAGCAGCGCCAGCGGGCCGTCGCGCGTGAAGCGCTCCATCGCGAGGCCCGGCGTGGCGCCCTGCAGCATGACGGTGCCGACCCACGCCGTCTGCTTGTAGTCGTGCGTGACGGCCTTGCGCGACTGCTCCGCGAACACGCCTCCCTCGGCGATGACGGCGAGATCGAAGCGTTCGCCGACGCCGCCCTCGGGCGTCACGAGCGCGCCGTCGCCGTCGGTGGCGACGCCGGCCACCGGGGTGCCGAAGCGCGCGTGCAGGCCGGCGTCCAGCGTGCCGAGCGCGCCCCCGCGCGTGGCGCAGGCGTCGAGGAAGACCTGCTGCAGCGGCGCCAGCAGCGTGCCGTAGCTGAGCACCGCGCCGAGCATGGGCACGTCCAGCTCGTCGGCGCGGATGTGCACCGCCGGCTCGCCGAAGGGCGTGGACAGCGTGGGCGGCGCCTGCGACACGTGCACCTGGCGGATGGGCGCGGCCTTGGTGGCGGGCCAGGCGTGCAGGCGCTCGAGCATCTGCACGCTGCCGAGGGACAGCGCGAGGGTGCGCGGGTCGCCGGTGATGTCCTTGGCCGCGTCGCGCGCGTCGAACACGCTGATGGACCAGCCCGGGCAGCGCTGGCGCGCGAGCAGGGCCAGCGACAGGCCCACCGGGCCGCCGCCGATCACCGCCAGCCGCGGCGGCGCGGTTCTTCGGGTGTCGTGCGTTGTCACCATGGATGCGAGGGTCGGGAAGGGAATGCTATTGTGGCGCGATGCCTGCGGTCGCGTCGATACGCGGGCGACGTCATGGAGATACGCCAATGCAATACCGTCGATTGGGCCGCGCCGGCCTGCAGGTGAGCGAGCTGTCGCTCGGCTCGTGGGTCACCTACGCCAACCAGGTGGACGTGAACGCCGCCGTCGAGATGATGGCCGCCGCCTACGACGCCGGCGTCAACTTCTTCGACAACGCCGAGGCCTACGCCGGCGGCAAGAGCGAGGAGGTGATGGGTGCCGCGCTGAAGAAGCTGGGCTGGGCGCGCCTGAACTACACCGTGTCCACCAAGTTCTTCTGGGGCCTGTCCGACGCGGTCACGGTGAACCGCAAGAACACGCTCAACCGCAAGTACCTGATGCAGGCCATCGACGGCTCGCTGCAGCGCTTCGGCCTGGACCACCTGGACCTCGTCTACTGCCACCGCGCCGACCCGAACACGCCCATCGAGGAGACCGTGCACGCGATGAGCGACATGATCACCCAGGGCAAGGCGCTCTACTGGGGCACCAGCGAATGGTCGGCCGCCGACATCCGCGCCGCCTGGGACATCGCCGACCGCCACCACCTGCACAAGCCCGTGGTGGAGCAGCCGCAGTACCACCTGTTCCACCGCGAGAAGGTGGAACAGGAATTCGCGCGCCTGTACGACGACATCGGCCTGGGCCTGACCACCTGGAGCCCGCTGGCCTCGGGCCTGCTCACCGGCAAGTACAAGGCCGGCATTCCCGCCGACAGCCGCGGCGCGATGCAGAGCCTGTCCTTCCTGCAGGATGGCCTCACCGACAAGGCCAAGAACGAGGCCGTGGCGAAGCTCGAGCCCATCGCGCGCGACCTGGGCGCGACGACCGCGCAGCTGGCCATCGCCTGGGTGGCGAAGAACCCGCGCGTGAGCAGCGTCATCACGGGCGCGTCGAGCGTGAAGCAGCTCAAGGACAACCTGAAGGCCGCGGAGATCATCCCGAAGCTGACGCCGGATGTGCTGAAGCGCATCGACGAGATCACGGCGCCGCTGGCGGCCTGAAGAATGCGCGGGACGGCCGTCGTCAGGCCGAGGCGTCCAGCGCGGCCAGCTGCTCCGGTGTGCCCAGGTTGTCCCAACGCCCGTCCCAGCGCCGGGCGCGCAGGCCGTGGCGGTCGATCGCCTCTTCGAACTTGGGCCGCAGCGGCAGGCGCGTGCCGGGCACGATATCGCGGAACAGGTCGGCGCGAAAGAGGGCGAGGTTGGCGTAGGTGAGCTTGGGCGTCGCCTCGCGGCTGGCGAAGCCGTCGGCGGCTATCCCGAAGTCACCGGCCGGGTGCCAGGGACGATTGGGTACGAACCAGAGTTCGCCGAGCGCTCCGCTGTGCTCGAAAGCATGCGCATCGGCAGCCGAGAAGGCGAACTCCGGCGCCCAGATGTCGCCCGACACGACCCAGAACGCATCGCCCAGCAGCGGCAGCGCCTTGGCGATGCCGCCGGCGGTTTCCAGGGCCCGGCCGTGGTCGCGGCCCTCCATCGACCAGGCGATTCGCAGGTTCCAGCGCGACCCGTCGCCCAACGCGGCGGGGAACTGCTCCTCCAGCCACGCAGTGTTGATCACGACCTCGCGCACGCCGGCACGCGCGAGCGCCTCGAGATGCCACTCGATCAGCGGCTTGCCATGCACCGGCAGCAGCGGCTTGGGAGTGCGGTCGCTCAGCGGCCGCATGCGTTCGCCGCGGCCCGCGGCCAGGATCAGTGCCTTCATCCGGCCAGTGTAAAAGCCCGGACGCCGGGTTTTCCCCGCGTCTGCCGGCCTCCCGTCTAAAATCGCCGGCTCCGCCCCCGCCGCTTCACGCCCAAAAAGAGCCGTCCATGTCCGAGATCTCGAACGTCGTTCCCGCCGAAACCCCCACCACCGCCCCGATGCCCACGCTGATGGCCAACGCCATCCGCGCGCTCGCGATGGACGCCGTCCAGGCGGCCAACTCCGGACACCCGGGCGCGCCCATGGGCATGGCCGACATCGCCGTGGCGCTGTGGAGCCGCCACCTCAGGCACAACCCGGCCAACCCGCACTGGCACAACCGCGACCGCTTCGTGCTGTCCAACGGCCACGGCTCGATGCTGCAGTACGCGCTGCTGCACCTCACCGGCTACGACCTGCCCATCGAGGAGCTGAAGCACTTCCGCAAGCTGCACTCGAAGACGCCTGGCCATCCGGAAGTGGACGTCACGCCGGGCATCGAGACCACCACCGGCCCGCTGGGCCAGGGCCTCGCCAACGCGGTGGGCATGGCGCTCGCCGAGAAGCTGCTCGCCGCCGAATTCAACCGTCCCGGCCACGACATCGTCGACCACCACACCTACGTGTTCCTGGGCGACGGCTGCATGATGGAAGGCATCAGCCACGAGGCCAGCGCGCTGGCCGGCGCGTGGAAGCTGAACAAGCTGGTCGCGATCTATGACGACAACGGCATCTCCATCGACGGCCAGGTCACGCCCTGGTACATCGACGACGTGCGCGGCCGCTTCGTCGCCTACGGCTGGAACGTGGTGGACCAGGTCGACGGCCACGACATCGACGTCGTCGACGCCGCCATCGCCGAGGCGCTCAAGAGCAGCACGCGCCCCACGCTGATCATCTGCAAGACCGTCATCGGCAAGGGCTCGCCCAACCGCGCCGGCACGTCCAAGGCGCACGGCGAGGCGCTGGGCGCCGCCGAGATCGAGCTCACCCGCAAGGCTCTCGGCTGGAACCACCCGGCGTTCGAAGTGCCGGCCGACATCTACGCCGCCTGGGACGCCAAGGCCGCCGGCGCGAAGCTCGAGGCCGAGTGGACGACCGAGTTCGACGCCTACGAGGCCTCGCACCCCGAGCTGGCCAAGGAGTTCATCCGCCGCATGATGGGCGAACTGCCGGCCAACTTCGCCGAGATCGCCGCCGAGGCCGTGGGCTCCGCGCACGACAAGGCCGAGACCGTGGCCAGCCGCAAGGCCAGCCAGATCGCGCTGGAGGCCTTCACGAAGCAACTGCCCGAAATGCTGGGCGGCTCGGCCGACCTGACCGGCTCCAACCTCACCAACACCAGCAGCACGCCGTCGCTGCGCTTCGGTGCCGAGGGCCAGGTGATGACCACCGAGGGCAAGATCGGCCGCCACATCAACTACGGCGTGCGCGAGTTCGGCATGGCCGCCATCATGAACGGCATCGCGCTGCACGGCGGCTACATCCCGTACGGCGGCACCTTCCTCACGTTCAGCGACTACAGCCGCAACGCGATCCGCATGGCCGCGCTGATGAAGCGCCGCATCATCCACGTGTTCACGCACGACTCCATCGGCCTGGGCGAGGACGGCCCCACCCACCAGTCGGTGGAGCACGCCGCCAGCCTGCGCCTGATCCCGGGCCTGGACGTCTGGCGCCCGGCCGACACCATGGAGACGGCCGTGGCCTGGACGATGGCCCTCGTGCAGAAGCACCGCCCCAGCGCGCTGCTGCTGTCGCGCCAGAACCTGCCCTACCTGCCCAAGGTCGACGCCGACGCCATCACGCAGGGCGCCTACGTGCTGGCCGAGCCCAGCGAGGTGGGCCTGAACAAGAAGGCCCAGGTCGTGCTGATGGCCACCGGCTCGGAAGTGCACCTGGCGATGCAGGCGCAGGAAGCGCTGGGCAAGTTGAAGATCGCCGCCCGCGTGGTGTCGGTGCCGTCCACCAACGTCTTCGACCGCCAGAGCGAGTCGTACAAGGTGCAGGTGCTGCCGCGCAACGTGCCGCGCATCGCCATCGAGGCCGGCGTCACCGACTTCTGGTGGAAGTACGGCGTGGCCGCGGTGATCGGCCTGGACCGCTTCGGCGAATCGGCCCCGGCGCCGGACCTGTTCAAGTTCTTCGACATCACCGCGGACAACATCGTGGCCGTCGCGCGCAAGATCGTCGGCAAGTGACCATGCTGCGGTGCGGGGATGAAAGTTCCCGCGCCGTAACCCGCCGAAGGCACACTTGACGCTGTCGGCACCAGATTCCCTTTACTTCGAGAGCAAGAGAGACATCGACATGACCATCAAGATCGGCATCAACGGCTTCGGCCGCATCGGGCGCATGGTGTTCCGCGCGGCCGTGCAGAACTTCTCCGACATCGAAGTCGTGGGCATCAATGACCTGCTGGAGCCGGACTACCTGCTCTACATGCTCAAGTTCGACTCGGTGCACGGCCGCTTCAAGGGCGAGGCGTCCATCGACAACGGCACGCTGATCGTCAACGGCAAGCGCATCCGCCTGACCGCCGTCAAGGATCCGGCCGAGCTGAAGTGGGGCGAGGTCGGCGCCGACATCGTGGTCGAGTCCACCGGCCTGTTCCTCACCAAGGAAACGGCGCAGAAGCACATCGACGCGGGCGCGAAGAAGGTGATCCTGTCGGCCCCGTCGAAGGACGACACGCCGATGTTCGTGTTCGGCGTCAACGACAAGACCTACGCCGGCCAGGCCATCATCTCCAACGCCTCGTGCACGACGAACTGCCTGGCCCCGGTGGCCAAGGTGCTCAACGACACCTTCGGCATCAAGCGCGGCTTGATGACCACGGTGCACGCCACCACGGCCACGCAGAAGACCGTCGACGGCCCGTCCAACAAGGACTGGCGCGGCGGCCGCGGCATCCTCGAGAACATCATTCCGTCGTCGACGGGCGCGGCCAAGGCCGTGGGCGTGGTCATCCCCGAGCTGAACAAGAAGCTCACCGGCATGTCGTTCCGCGTGCCCACCTCCGACGTCTCGGTGATCGACCTGACCGTGGAGCTGGTCAAGGAAGCCAGCTACGAGGACATCTGCAACGCCATGAAGGCCGCGTCGCAGGGCGCGATGAAGGGCGTGCTGGGCTACACCGAGGAGAAGGTGGTCTCCACCGACTTCCGCGGCGAGCCCATGACCTCCGTGTTCGACGCCGACGCCGGCATCGCGCTGGACAAGACCTTCGTCAAGGTCGTGGCCTGGTACGACAACGAGTGGGGCTACTCGAACAAGGTGCTCGAGATGGCGCGCGTGGTCGCCGGCTGAACGATGGCTCCGCCCTCGCGCAAACCCTGCGCGAAGCTGAATGAAACGGCCCGCGAGTGGGCCGTTTTTCATTTCGGCGTGGCACCGAGGGCACGAATCCGCCGCTCGAAACGTTCGTTTTCCAAATTTGCGGGCCAATGCCCGGCCGCGTCCGTCGTGGCGGCAGGTTTGCAACCGGATAGCCTCTAGACTCGCAGGAACGACAAGCCCCGGCCCACGGGGCATTTTTCCAACCTTCCGGAGAGTGCGATGGCACGCTTGAGTCGACTGCTGAGCGCGGTCAGTCTGGGTATCGCGGCGACGGCCGCGCTGGCAGTCACGGTCGCCACCGAGTACGCGCAAGTGCGCCGTTCGCCGACGCACCTGGCCGAGTCCGCCAGCAACGGGCGGGTCATCGTCAAGTTCAAGGAGCGCGCGTCCATCCTGTCGGCGTCCAACTCGGGTGCCGGTTCGTCCGCCGCCGCCGCAGGACCGCAGAAGGCCACCGCGCTCGGCGCCCGCCTGGGCCTGGCGCTCACCGACGGCCGCATCCTGGGCGAGCGCACGCAGGTGATGAAGGCCAGCGGCATCAGCTCCACCGCCCTGGCCCGGGCGATCGGTGCCGAGCCGGACGTGGAATGGGCCGAGGTCGACCACAAGCGCTACGTCCAGGCGTCGCCGGTCAACGATCCGCTCTATCCCGACAACCTGTCCACCGCCGTCGCGCCCAACGGCCCGGCCTCCGGCCAGTGGTACCTGCGCGCGCCGGGCGTGGACGCGAGCGGCCGCAACGTGCTCTCGAGCATCAACATCGAGCCGGCGTGGGCGATCACCCACGGCGCCACGTCCATCGTCATCGCCGACGTCGACACCGGCATCACGGCCCACCCCGACCTCACCGCCAACAACAGCAAGATGATCGCGGGCTACGACTTCATCGCCGACGTTGTCGTCGCCAACGACGGCGACGGCCGCGATTCGGATCCGTCCGATCCGGGCGACTACATCACGGCCACCGAGAACTCCACCAAGAACGGCACTTTCTTCGGATGCACCGATGGCGGCAAGGGCGGCGCGGTTCCCGAGAACAGCACCTGGCACGGCACACAGACGGCCAGCATCCTGGGCGCGTCCACCAACAACGGCACCGGCATGGCGGGCACCGGCTACGACGTGCCCGTGATCGCGGCACGCGCGCTGGGCAAGTGCGGCGGCTACGACTCCGACATCATCGCCGCGACCCAGTGGGCGGGCGGCATCGCGGTCAGCGGCGTGCCCGCCAACCCGCATCCGGCCCGCGTGATCAACATGAGCCTGGGCGCCAGCGGCGCCTGCACCGCGGCGTACTCCGACGCGCTCACGGCCCTGCGCGACAAGCACGTGATCATCGTCGTGGCCGCCGGCAACGACGAAGGACTGCCGGTGGGCTCGCCCGCCAACTGCCAGCCCTCGCCCAGCTCGGCCAACCAGGCCACGCCGGTGGTCATCGCCGTGGCGGGGCTGCGGCACGCGGGCACCAAGGTCGGCTTCTCCGACATCGGCCCCGAGGTGACCATCGCCGCGCCGGGCGGCAACTGCGTCAACACGGCCAACGGCTCGCCCTGCCTGTACCCGATCGTCACCGCGCGCAACTCCGGCACCACGACGCCGGTGGTCAACGGCGGCACCTACTCCGACGGTCTCGGCAACACCAGCCTGGGCACCAGCTTCGCCACGCCGATGGTGGCGGGCACCGTGGCGCTGATGCTGTCGGCGAACCCGAACCTGACGAACCAGCAGGTCATCGACATCCTGCGCTCCACCGCGCGGCCGTTCCCGACCACCAGCGACACCTCGCCCCAGCCACCGGTGTGCCAGGCCCCCGATGCGACGCTGATGCAGAACGAGTGCATCTGCACCACCTCCACCTGCGGTGCCGGCATGCTGGACGCCGGCGCGGCGGTGACGGCCGCGGCAGCCGTTTCCACGGGTGCGGCCACCATCTACACCTGGCCGACCGCCGCCGTCACGTCCACCACGACCAGCGTCGTGGCGGGCAGCAGCATCACGCTCGACGGCAGCTCCAGCACGCCGGGCTCCAGCGGCGCGGCGGTGACCTACAAATGGGCTATCCCCGACGGCGACTCGTCGATCACGCTCGGTTCCGCCACGGGCTCGACGGTCAGCGTCACGGGCGCCTCCGCAGGCACCGGCCAGGTCCAGCTGAGCGTCACGGATCCGACCAGCGGCCTGACCAACAACACCATCGTGAGCGTCACCGTCACGGCGGCGCCCAGCCACGGCGGCGGGGCCGCCAACCCGGCCTGGCTGGTGGCGCTGGCCGTTGCCGGCCTGCTCCTGGGCCCGCGCTCGCGCCGCACGCGCTCGTAACGCGCGCGTTCCGCCAACGACAAGGCCGCTGCAGCGATGCAGCGGCCTTTGTCGTCTGGCGACATCGCCCGACGCGATGCGGGCCGGCGTCGATACGTTCGTTTTCCTTTTCGGGTGGGCCGATGTCTGGCCGGACGCAATGCGGCAACGCGGTCGTTACCCAAGTCTCCCTAGACTTTGGCAGTGGCAAGCCTCGTGCGACGGGGCGCCTTCCAACCTTGCGGAGCGTGCGATGGCACCATTGAATCGAGTACTGTGTGCTGTCGGCCTTGGGGCTGCGGCGTTGGCCGCGGCGGGTGCGATCGCCGCGGCGGCAGGATCCGAGTACGCGCCGGTGCGGCGGTCCCCGACGGCGCATGTCGAGCCCGCGTCGACCGCACGCGTGATCGTCAAGCTCAAGGCGAAATCGGGCACGCTGTCCGTGTCGCGCAGTGGCACGGGCGCCGGCCCGCAGGCGGCGGCGACGCTGGGCGCGCGCCTGGGCGTGGCGCTCGCCGACGGCCGCACGCTGGGCGCGCAGACCCAGGTGCTGCACGCCAGCGGCATGAGTTCGGCGGCCCTGGCTGCCGCGCTCGGCAACGACGCCGATGTCGAATGGGCGGTCGTCGACCAGCGCCGCTACATCCAGGCGTCTCCCGTCAGCGATCCGCTGTACCCCGATGGCCAGACGATCGCCACCTCGCAGGAGGGCCCCGTGGCGGGCCAGTGGTACCTGCGGGCGCCGGGCACCGATTCCCAGGGCCACGACCTCGTGTCCGGCATCAACGTCGAACCGGCCTGGGCCATCACCAACGGCCTGAGCAGCGTCGTGATCGGCGACGTCGACACGGGCATCACCGAGCACCCGGACATCGGGGGATCGACGCCGGGCGCCACCGGCAGCAAGCTGTTCGCCGCCACCTTCGCCGGCACGACCTCGTCCACGCCCTATGGCTATGACTTCGTCGGCTATGGCGGCGTCAGTGGCGACGGGGACTCCGCCGCCGACCTGATCCTCACCGCCAACGACGGCAGCCTCGACGACCCGGATCCCTCCGATCCCGGCGACTGGATCAGCACCCAGGAGGATGCCGGCACGGTCGACGGCGGCTACTTCAAGGGCTGCGGCGCGGGGAACAGCAGCTGGCACGGCACCCAGACGGGCGGCATCCTGGCGGCGGCCACGAACAACGGCACGGGCATGGCCAGCGTCGGCTACAACACGATGCTGGTGCCGGTTCGCGCGCTCGGCAAGTGCGGCGGCTACGACTCCGACATCATCGCGGCGGCCGAGTGGGCGGGCGGCGTCCTGCCGGCGGGCAGCGTGGGGGCGTCGGGCACGACGATCCCCGCCAACACGCACCCGGCCCGCGTCATCAACATGAGCCTGGGTGGCACCGGTTCGTGCGGCAGCGCCTACCAGGAGGCCCTCACGCTGCTGCGCGACGCGGGCGTCGTCGTGGTGGCCGCGGCTGGCAATGACGAGGGCCTGGCCGTCGACGCGCCGGCCAACTGCCAGCCGGCGGCCAGCGACACCGACCAGACCCCGATCGTGATCGCCGTCGCCGGCCTGCGCCACGCCGGCGACAAGGTGGGCTACTCGGACATCGGCCCCGAGGTGGCCATCGCGGCCCCGGCCGGCAACTGCGTCAACACCGCCTCCGGCTCGCAGTGCCTGTACCCGATCCTGACCACGCTCAATTCCGGGACGACCTCGCCCGTGACCAACGGCGGCATCTACAGCGACGGCCTGAACAACCTGAGCCTGGGCACGAGCTTCGCCACGCCGCTGGTCACCGGCACCGTGGCGCTCATGTTCTCGGCCAACCCGTCGCTCACCAACGCCCAGGTGGTGGCTATCCTGAAGAGCACGGCGCGCGCTTTCCCCAGCGCGACCAGCAGCAACTCCGGCATCACGGCGGGCACGGTCGCCTGCACGGCGCCCACTTCGACGGTCCAGGACGAGTGCTACTGCACGACGTCGACCTGCGGCGCCGGCATGCTGGACGCCGGCAAGGCGGTGGCCGCTGCCGCGGCATTGGCCACGCCCGCCGCGAGCATCAGTGGCGGCAGCACGGTCGCGGCCGGCAGCACGCTGACGCTGACCGGCGCGCAGACCACCGGCATCGCGGTCACGGGCTATGCGTGGAGCATCACCAGCGGCGGCAGCTATGCGACGCTCGGGTCGACCACGGGCAGCTCCGTGGTGCTCACCGGCGTGTCGGCCGGCACGGCGACGGTCCAGCTGCAGGTGACCAACGCGCTGGGCAACACGACGACGGCGACGGCCTCGGTCATCGTCACGGGCTCGAGTTCGACGAGTTCCGGTGGCACGACCAGCAGCGGGTCATCGAGCAGCGGCGGCGGCGCGGCGAACCCGGCCTGGCTGGTGGCGCTGGCCATCGCCGGCCTGCTCCTGCGCCCGCGCTCGCGCCGGTGACGCGCGGGCCCCGCCCGTTCTTCAAGTGCCGGACGGGGTCTCGGCGGGGCAGGTGTCGAAGCGCTGCGCCCCGGTGGCATGGTGCCAGGCCGGGTCGGCGGCGCGCACCTGCAGGTGGCGCAGCACGACCGGGGCCGTGAGCGTGACCACGCGGGCGCCGTGCACGCCGTGCCGGCCCAGCTCGTCGAGCTTCCGCGTGGCGTCGGGCTGGCTGGAGAACTGGCCCAGCGACAGGCCGGGCGCCAGCGCGGTCGGCGCGTTCACGCGCTCGAACTTCACGTCCAGCTTCTTCAGCTCGTCGGCCTTCTGCTGCCAGGCCTGCGAGTCGGCGAAGCGGCCGAGGTAGACGATCCAGGCGCCGCCCTGCGTCTGGCGCCGTTCGGTGACGGCGTCGGCCGGCAGGCCGGCCTTGGCGAGCGCGGTCTTCAGCAGCGTGAACTGCGCGTCGGCTATGGGCGGCGTCTCGGCGCAGTCGATGTCGGCCGCGCTCGTCTTGCGTGCGAGCGCCGGGCTGGCGCCCGACGCCGTCGTGCTGGCCGAGGGGCCCGTGACCAGCGCGGCATCGACGGCGCTGGCGGCCTGCGCCGTCGACGATGCGGCCGCGCCGCGGGCGCCGGAGGCCGGCAGGTCGGGCAGCACCTGGATCGCGTCCGGCGCCACCTGGCGGCCCAGGCGCTGCGGCTCGCGATCCGCCTGCAGCGCGTGCGGGTCGGACTGCAGCCACCAGTACAGGACGCCATTGACCACCAGCAGCAGCAGGACCAGCGCGCGCAGCATCGCCTCAGGCCCCTGCCGCCAGGCGCACGCTGACCTCGCCGCTGACCACGCGGCGGGTCTGGCCGTCGGCGGTCACCTTCAGCGCGCCGTCGGCATCGACGCCGACGGCCACGCCCTCGGGCATCGCCGCGTCCGAGGTGCGCACGCGCCGGCCCTGCAGCACGTCGCGGCGCGCGTAGGCCGGTTGCATGGCCTCGAAGCCGTCGCGATCGAACGCCAGCAGCGCGCGCACCAGCGGCTCGCCGATGCGCGCGAGCGTGTCCTGCGGCGTGGCCTCGGGCCACAGCTCGGTCAGCGCGGCGATGCCGTAGTCGGCCTCGGCCGCCGGCTGCGGCAGCACGTTGATGCCGATGCCGACGACCGCGGCGCGCTGCTCGCCCACCGGCACCGATTCGATCAGGATGCCGCCGAGCTTGCGGCCCGGGCCGGGCTCCGCGGGATCCGCGAGGACGAGGTCGTTGGGCCACTTCAGGCCCAGCCGCTGGCCGCCCGGCTCCAGCGCGTCGGCCACGGCCAGCCCCACGGCCAGCGACAGGCCCGACCAGTCGTCGCGCTGCAGCGGCAGCGCCAGCGAGAACGTGAGCGAGGAGCCCGGCGTGGCGTGCCAGCGGCGGCCCAGCCGGCCGCGGCCGGCGGTCTGGTGGATGGCCACCAGCATCTGCGGAAACAGGTCGCCGACGCGGCCGCCGCGGCGGTCCTGCTGCACCCGCCCGGCGTTGCGCAGGCGGTCGGTGAGCTCGCTGTTGGTGGAGTCCAGCGTCTGGACGACCTCGATCGACAGCCCCGGCAGCAGGGGAACCAGGGCCTGCCACAATGCTTCCGCGCCCCAGTGCGGGCGGGCGGCACCCGCCGGATGGCGAGAAGAGGCCTGTGGATCTGTCATGAATGTTGGAAAAAGGGGAGCCGGCGGCGGTTGCCGCGTTCGCTCATCGTTTCGGGGAAAGCATCGTGCCACGGCAGCCGCGGGTGCCGCAGCGGCACTCGAAGCGCTTCTTCAGCGCCGCGGTGTAGCGTTCGTCGATCACCAGGCCGTAGTCGTAGAACAGCTCGTCGCCGGCCTTGATGGGCTTGCGGGCCTTGATGAAGATGCGGCTGTCGACCTCGTCGGCGATGCAGTTGGGCGAGCAGGCGTGGTTGATCCAGCGAGCCGCGTTGCCGCCCACGTTGGCGTCGAGCACGCAGCCGTCGTCGATGTGGAAGTAGAAGGTGTGGTCGGGCTGCGACGGATCGTGCGGGTGGCGGTCGAGCGCCTGTTCCCAGGTGATGCGCTCGCCGAGGTACTCGATGAGCACCTCGCCCTTGGCGATGTCGCGGGCGGCGAAGACGCCCTTGCCGTGTACGCCGCTTTTGCGCACCTGGATGCGGCGGCCGCCGGGAACGGTATGGTTTTGCGCTTGCAGCTTCGACGTCATTCGGTACATTGAAATTGTGGGCGCGCGCGTGTACGTGTGTGCAGGCGCGCGCGAGAGATGCATTTTAGGCAGGGCTTTTCGAGGCCCCGCGGTTCCAAGGTAAATAAATGACAAAGACCCTGATCATTGCGGAAAAACCGAGCGTGGCGCAGGACATCGTCCGCGCGCTGACGCCCACCGCAGGCAAGTTCGAGAAGTTCGCCGAGCATTTCGAGAACGATCGCTATGTCGTCACGTCGGCCGTCGGCCACCTGGTGGAGATCAAGGCCCCCGAGGAATTCGACGTCAAGCGGGGCAAGTGGAGCTTCGCCAACCTGCCCGTGATCCCGCCGCACTTCGACCTGGCACCCATCGACAAGGCCAAGACGCGCCTCAACGCCGTGGTCAAGCTGGTGCGCCGCAAGGACGTCACCGAGCTGATCAACGCGTGCGACGCGGGCCGCGAGGGCGAGCTCATCTTCCGCCTGATCGCCCAGTACGCCGAGCCGGCGCGCGGCAAGACCGACAAGCCCATCCGCCGCCTGTGGCTGCAGAGCATGACCCCGCAGGCCATCCGCGACGGCTTCGACAAGCTGCGCACCGACGAGCAGATGCAGGGCCTGGCCGCGGCCGCGCGCAGCCGCTCCGAGGCCGACTGGCTGGTGGGCATCAACGGCACGCGGGCGATGACCGCGTTCAACTCGCGCGATGGCGGCTTCTTCCTGACCACCGTCGGCCGGGTGCAGACGCCCACGCTGTCCATCGTGGTGGAACGCGAGGAGAAGATCCGCCGGCACGTGGCGCGCGACTACTGGGAGGTCAAGGCCACCTTCGACGCGGTGGCCGGCCAGTACGACGCCAAGTGGGTCGATCCGGCCTTCAAGAAGGACGACGACCCCGACCGCCGCGCCGACCGCGTCTGGGACAAGCCCACCGCCGAGGCCATCGCCAAGGCCGTGCTGGGCCAGCCCGGCAAGGTGACCGAGGAGTCCAAGCCCAGCACCTCCGCCAGCCCGCTGCTGTACGACCTCACCAGCCTGCAGCGCGAGGCCAACGGCCGCTTCGGCTTCTCGGCCAAGACCACGCTGTCGCTGGCCCAGGCGCTCTACGAGAAGCACAAGGTGCTCACCTATCCGCGGACCGACTCGCGCGCGCTGCCCGAGGACTACCTGCCGGTGGTCAAGGACACGCTCAAGATGCTGTCCACCGAGGACCTGCCGGGCCCGCTGCGCGACCTCGGCCCGCACGCCGCGAAGGCGCTCAAGGAGGGCTACGTCAAGCCGGTCAAGCGCGTGTTCGACAACGCCAAGGTGTCGGATCACTTCGCCATCATCCCCACGCTGCAGGCCCCCAAGTCGCTGTCCGACATCGAGGCCAAGCTCTACGACCTGGTCGTCAAGCGCTTCATCGCGGTGTTCTTCCCCAGCGCCGAGTACCAGGTCACCACGCGCCTGACGCAGGTCAACGAGCACCGCTTCCAGACCAACGGCAAGGTGCTGGTGAACCCGGGCTGGCTGGCCGTCTACGGCAAGGAGGCGCAGGACGACGACGCCACGCTGGTGGCGGTGCAGAAGGACGAGATCGTGCGCAACGAGTCGGTGGAGGCCGTCGGCACCAAGACGCGTCCGCCGGCGCGCTACAACGAAGGCACGCTGCTGTCGGCCATGGAAGGCGCGGGCAAGCTGATCGACGACGAGGAGTTGCGCGACGCCATGTCCGAGAAGGGCCTGGGCACGCCGGCCACGCGGGCGCAGGTGATCGAAGGGCTGATCCTCGAGAAGTACATCCTGCGCGAGGGCCGCGACCTCATCCCCACGGCCAAGGCGTTCCAGCTGATGACGCTGCTGCGCGGGCTCGGCGTGGAAGACCTGACGCGCCCCGACCTCACCGGCAACTGGGAGTTCAAGCTCGCCGAGATGGAGCACGGCCGCCTGTCGCGCGACGCCTTCATGGGCGACATCGCGCAGATGGCCGAGCGCATCGTCAAGAAGGCCAAGGAATACGACCGCGACACGATTCCCGGCGACTACGCCACGCTCAAGACGCCGTGCCCCAACTGCGGCGGCATCGTCAAGGAGAACTATCGCCGCTACACCTGCCAGGGCCCCAAGGGCGACGGCGCCGGCGGCTGCGAGTTCTCGATCACCAAGATCCCGGCCGGACGCGCGTTCGAGATCGCGGAGGTGGAGCAGTTCCTGCGCGACAAGAAGATCGGCCCGCTGGAAGGCTTCCGCTCCAAGGCCGGCTGGCCGTTCACCGCCGAACTGAAGCTGGCCTACGACGACGAGATCAAGAACTGGAAGCTCGAGTTCGACTTCGGCGAGGAGGCCAAGGACGGCGACGGCGAGCCGGTGGACTTCTCCGACCAGGAATCGCTGGGGCCGTGTCCCAAGGACCAGGGCCGCGTGTTCGAGCACGGCACGTCCTACGTCTGCGAGCATGCGGTGGGCGCGCACGTCACCTGCGACTTCAAGAGCGGCAAGATCATCCTGCAGCAGCCGGTGACGCGCGAGAACATGGCCAAGCTGCTGGCCACCGGCAAGACGGACCTGATGGAGAACTTCGTCTCCAACAAGACCCGCCGCAAGTTCAAGGCCTTCCTCGCCTACGACAAGAAGGAAGGCAAGGTGAACTTCGAGTTCGAGCCGCGCGCGGCGAAGGTGCCGGCGGCCAAGAAGGTGGCGGCCAAGAAGAAGGCGGCCGAGGAGTAGGTCAGTAGATCGCCGTGAGGCCCAGCCCCCAGTGGCTGGCCTCCAGGTCGCCGCCGCTGGCCCGCTCGTAGCGCTCGTAGACATAGCGCATGTCCAGCAGCAGGTGCGGCATCAGGCGGTAGCCGACGCCCATCACCAGCGAGGGCGTGGCGTTCAGGCCGTCGGACGTCTTCTTGCCGGGGCCGCTGAAGCGGGCGCGCAACGCGTAGCGCACGCCGCCGCCCAGGCGCAGCCTGTCGCCGAACGGATACCACAGCGTCGCCTCCAGCGGGAAGCGCGTCAGGTGCTCGCTGCTGCCGGCGCCCGTGAAGGCGGCGCTGACGTGGATGCCGGCGGTCAGGCGCAGCGCGAGGCCGTTCGGGTCGATCGGGAACTCGGCGCCGGCCAGGGCTTCGTAGCGGCCGCTGAGGCTGCCCGTCGCGACGCTGCCGTCGGGGTTGGCGACACCGACCTTGTTGTCGCCGATGGTGCCGGTGAGCATCACGCCCACCAGCGGACGGATGGCGGCCGGCGCGCTGTCGCCGTCGGCGGGCGATTCGGCGGCGAAGGCCGGCGCGGCGGCGGCCAGCGCGAGGCCCAGGGCAAGGGTACGGGCGGTGCGGCGTGTCATCGGGACGTTTTCCTCGGGCTGGTCGGACGGGCGCGTGGGGCGCCGACGAGCCGGAGAGGTCGCGACGGGAGTCACGGCGGCGCCCGAGGCGGGCGCGGGCTGCGTGACGGGGGCGTCGGGCCGGCGGCGACGCCGATCTTACCGGCCCGCGCCGGCGTCAGAAGTAGTAGTTGAAGCCGATGCCGCCGTGGCTGCCGTCGATGGTGAGTTCGTTGACGGTGCCGTTGCCCGAGGTGGCCTTGACCTTGTACTTCTCGTCCACGTAGCGCAGTTGCAGGCCCATGGACGGGGTGATCAGCCATTCGCCCATCACCAGGCCGCCGACGTGCGAGGTGAAGTCGGCGTTGCCCACGTAGCCGGCGCCGTCGCTGGTGAACTTGGCCGACGTCGCGTAGCGCGCGCCGACGCCGATGCGGAACTTCGGCGCCACGTTGTACAGCGCGATGCCTTCGATCGGCCAACGCTGGAAACGCTGGTTGCCGTTGTTGGCGCTGGTGTTGTCGAAGTGGTAGCCGAAGGTGGCCTGGAAGCCGAACGGCGAGCCCTTCTCGTGGTACTCGGCGCCGCCGTAGACGTAGACGAGGCCGCCGGCCGTGATGTCGCGCGAGCCGCCGTTGGTGTATTCGACGGAGGCGAGCTTGTCGCCACCGCCGGTGAGCGCGACGCCCACGAGCGGATGGATCGGGTTGTCGGAGTCGAGCCCGGCGTGGGCCAGCGTCGGGGAAAGGGCGGCGGCGGCCAGGGCTGCCGTGGCAAGGAGTTGCTTCATGTGATCTCTGTGGATGCTTGGTGGGGCGGCGCCGGTGTCCTCCCCGCGCCGTGTCCACGCGAGGGGCGGCGCCTTCGCGGGTGGCGGATCTTACCCAGCGCTCCCCGGCCGCAGCACGGCGCCGTCGCGGCGATCCCACACTCGCCGAGACACGAAATCTCGGCGTCCGTGGGGGACTTGGGGCCTGGCGGACAATCGCACGATGACCGAACCCGATGTCGCCGCCACCCTGGACGTCCTGGGCGCCGCCGCCCGCCAGGCCGCCGCCCGCATGGCCGCCTCGCCGCGCGCGAAACGCGACGCGGCGCTGCGCGCGCTCGCCGCGCGCCTGCGCGAGGCCGGCCCCGAGCTGGAGGCGGCCAACGCGCAGGACCTGGCCGCGGCCGCCGCCAACGGCGTCTCGGGCCCCTTGTTCGACCGCCTGCGCCTGGACGCGCATTCGCTCGATACGGTCATCGAGGGCTGCCTGCAGCTGGCCGAGATGCCCGACCCGATCGGCGAGATCACCGGCGTCACGCAGCGTCCCAGCGGCATCCGCGTGGGCCGCATGCGCGTGCCGTTGGGCGTGTTCGGCATGATCTACGAGAGCCGGCCCAACGTCACCATCGAGGCCGCGTCGCTGGCCATCAAGAGCGGCAACGCGTGCATCCTGCGTGGCGGCTCCGAGGCGATCCGCTCCAACGTGGCGCTCTGGCGCTGCGTGCAGCGCGCGCTGGCCGACGCCGGCCTGCCCGAGACGGCGGTGCAACTCGTCGAGACGACGGATCGCGCCGCCGTGGGCCGCCTGATCGCGATGCCGGAGTTCGTCGACGTGATCATCCCGCGCGGCGGCAAGGGCCTGATCGAGCGCGTCGCCCGCGAGGCGCGCGTGCCCGTCATCAAGCACCTGGACGGCAACTGCCACACCTACGTCGACGAGCGCGTCGACCTCGAGCTGGCCGTGCGGGTGACCGACAACGCCAAGACGCAGAAGTACAGCCCCTGCAACGCCACCGAGTCGCTGCTGGTGCACGCCGCGCAGGCCGCGGCGTTCCTGCCGCGCATCGGTGCGGTGTTCGCGGCCAAGGGCGTGGAGATGCGCGGCGACGCGCGCGCGCTGGCGGCGCTGAAGGAGGTGGCCGGCGCGAAGCTGGTGCCGGTGCGCGCCAGCGACTGGGGCGAGGAGTACCTGGCACCCGTCGTCAGCATCGGCGTGGTCGATTCGGTGGACGAGGCCATCGCCCACATCAACCGCCACGGCTCGCACCACACCGACGCCATCCTCACCACCGACCACCCGAACGCCATGCGCTTCCTGCGCGAGGTGGACTCGGCCAGCGTGATGGTCAACGCCAGCACGCGCTTCGCCGACGGCTTCGAGTACGGCCTGGGCGCGGAGATCGGCATCTCCACCGACAAGTTCCACGCCCGCGGCCCGGTGGGCCTCGAGGGGCTGACGTCGCAGAAGTGGATCGTGCTGGGCGAGGGCGAGATCCGCGGCTGAGCGCGTGGGGACGCCAGCGACTATGCTTGCGATTCTTCCGCATCGCCCCATTGTCATGATCGACCCCCGCACCGCCCTCGTGCTCTTTTCCGGCGGCCAGGACTCCACCGCCTGCCTCGCGTGGGCGCTCGCGCGCTTCGCCCGCGTGGAGACCATCGGCTTCGACTACGGCCAGCGCCACCGCATCGAGCTCGACTGCCGCGCCGGCGTGCGCGAGGCCCTGGCCGCGCTCGACACCGGCTGGGCCGCGCGCCTGGGCGACGACCACCTGCTCGACCTGGCGCTGCTGGGCCAGGTCTCCGACACCGCGCTCACCTCCGACCGCGCCATCGAGTTCGAGGCCAACGGCCTGCCCAACACCTTCGTGCCGGGCCGCAACCTGCTTTTCCTCGGCTTCGCCTCCACCATCGCGTACCGGCGCGGCGCCTCCGTGCTGGTGGGCGGCATGTGCGAGACCGACTTCTCCGGCTACCCCGACTGCCGCGACAACACGATCAAGGCGATGCAGGTCGCGCTGAGCCTGGGCCTGGCCGCGCCCATGACCATCGAGACGCCGCTGATGTTCCTCACGAAGGCGCAGACCTGGGCCCTCACCGACTCGCTGGGCGGCGCGGCGCTCAACGACGCCATCGTCGAGAAGACCCACACCTGCTACCTGGGCGAGCGCGGCACCCGGCACGCCTGGGGGTATGGCTGCGGCCTGTGCCCGGCGTGCCAGCTGCGCGCCGCCGGGCACGCCGGCTTCCTGGCCGCCCGCAGCGCCGCGGCATGACGCACTGGCTGTTCCAGCTGGTGCTGCTGGCGGTGCTGCTGGCCTGGGTGGTGGGCGCGTACAACCGCCTGGTGCGGCTGCGCGCGTCCATCGTCTCGGCGTGGGAGCAGATCGTGGCCGCCCTCGTCAAGCGCAGCGAGGCCATGGCGGCGGTGGCCGACGCCGTGCGGGTGCCGCTGGCGGCCGAGGCGGCGACGCTTCAGGCGCTGGCCGACGCCGACGCGAAGCAGCGCACGGCGGCCGACGGCGTGCGCCTGGCGCGCGCGCGCATCGCCGACGTCTCGTTGTGGGTGGGCGCCGAGGCCGCGCTCGCGTCGCCGGCGAGCCGGTTGCGGGCGCTGATCGAGCTGCAGCCGGCACTCGTCCACGAGTCCGACTCCGGGCCGCAGCTGGCTGCCGCGCTCGCGGCCTGGCGCGAGGCCGAACCGCGCATCCAGTTCGCCCGCCAGGGCTTCAACGACGCGGTGGACCTGTACAACAAGGCCATCCACCAGGTGCCCACGCGCCTGATCGCGTCGCCCCTCGGATTCCGCTCCGCCGGCCGAGTCTGACAGTCCTGTCAGTGACGTGCCTGCCTAGACAGGCGCAGACCAGTGGGTGCCTCGGGCTACCCCGCAAGCCTGAACTGTTGCTGTCAGGTGACATTTCTTTGCACTCGTCTGGGACTTTACGTTCCCGCTTCGGTGCGCCGCGTGCACCATTCCCCCTCGAAAAGCGAGCCGCCCCGAGGAGAACGAGGGTGTCAAGCGGAAAGCAAATACGCTACAGGAATACCCGGTGAGGGTGAGCACGAGGTTTGCGTGTGGGAAAGTTTCGTTAACGTCCCCAACACAATTCTTATCTCATCCAGGACCCCATGAACACACAGAACTCGACGCGTGCCCGCGTGTTCCGACGCTCGCTGTTGGCCGTGGCTTGCGCCGCTGCGGCCGCCCCTGCGTTCGCCCAGAACGCCGCCGCTCCGACCGCCGCCGCTTCAGCCCCCGACCAGTTTCAGCGCGTCGAGGTCACCGGCACCCGCTTGAAGCAGATCGACACGGAGACCGCGTCGCCTGTGCAGGTCATCCGCAAGGAAGATATCGCCCACACCGGCGCCACGACCGTGCGCGAGATGCTCGATTCGCTGGCGGCCACCAGCACCTCCGGCACCTTGTCGGACGTTAGTGGCAGTGCCTCGTTCGCGGGTGGCGCCTCGGGTGCGTCGCTGCGCAATCTCGGCAAGCAGAGTACGCTCGTGCTGCTCAACGGCCGTCGTCTGCCCGCGTTCCCGCTGGCCGACTACTCCGAGGTCTTCACCAACGTTGACTCGCTGCCGCTGGCCGCCGTCGACCGCATCGAAATCCTGAAGGACGGGGCGTCAGCCATCTACGGCTCGGACGCCGTCGCTGGTGTGATCAACATCATCACGCTCTCCTCCTACCAGGGCGCGAAGATCGACTACTCGGCGCAGAAGTCGCTGCGTAACGGCTCGTTCGGCGAACGCAACGGCGGTGTGACCGCCGGCTTCGGCGACTACCAGAAGGACGGCTTCAACGTTCTCGGCAACATCGAGATGTACAACCGAGACGAGGTGTTCTGGGACGGCAAGGTACTCAAGGACGTCAACCCGGCGTACGGACAACACTCGGCCAGCTTCGGCACCAAGTCGAGCTACGCCTATCCCGGCAACCTGATCACCGACAGCGGCGCCGGCCCGTTGCCAGGCTGCACCGACATCGAGCACGGCCTGTGTCGCTACGACCGCTACTCGCGCTTCGAGGCCGTTCCTTCCAGCAAGCGCATCAACGCTTTCTTCTCGGGCAAGAAGCGCGTCAGCGACACCCTCGAGGCCTTCGGCGAAATCCAGGCCTCCAGCATCCGCACCAACTATCAGAACGCCTACGCTACCTACGGCGGCGAGTCGTTGCCGGCCGTCATCTGGGGCGACCCAACCACCGGCGCCAGCCAGTCGTTCTACTACCGGGACCTGCCGGCGACCCACCCGCTCAATCCGTCGGGGAACCCGGCCGAGCTTCGCTACCGCTTCGTGGACGACCCGTCCTATCGCAACACGCAGACCTCCGAATACCGCGTCATGGGCGGCCTGAAGGGCACCGCCGGCGCGTACGACTGGGAAAGCGCGCTCGGCATCATGGGCGGTTCGACCACCGATGACAACCGAGGCGCATTCAGCAATTCCGGCTTCAAGCAGGTGATCGGCGACTATGGTCAGCCAGACCCCGTCACGGGCGCACTGCCCCCGGTGCCGGCCAACTTCTTCAACATTCCCGGCGGCTACAAGATCGGCCAGCCCAACAGCGCCGGCGTGCTGAACACGCTGTTCCCGAACTTCGGCTACCAGGCGCACACCCAGACGTATTTCTGGGACGCCAATGTCCGTGGCGACCTGTTCCAGCTCCCCGGTGGCATGGCCCAATTCGACACTGGCTTCGACCTGCGCAAGGAACAGATGGTCATCGACCCGACGGCCAACTTGGCCAACGGGGACATCGTGGGCTATGGCACCAGCGCGTCCAACGCCTCGCGCAACTTCGGCGCGATCTACGGCGAAGCGAACCTGCCCATCGTGAAGTCGCTGGAAGGTTCTGTCGCTGGCCGCATCGACAAGTTCCCCGGCTTTGGCGCGCACTTCTCGCCGAAGTTGGGCCTGAAGTTCAAGCCCATCGAATCGGCGTTGTTCCGCGGTACCTTCGAGACTGGCTTCCGCGCCCCGAACCTTTCCGAGAGCGCCAGCTCGACGAAGTTCGCCTTCGATCCGAACATCAACGATCCGAAGCGCTGCGACGCCGCCCTGGCCTATGCCACCGACCTGAGCAACCAGGCCGCGGCGCTGGATCCGAACGATCCCCAGGCGGTGCTGCTGAACTCGCGCGCTCAGCAGGTCTACGGCAACGAATGTGGTCGCAGCGTGGCCGACAAGACGGTCAACAACCCCGGCCTGAAGCCCGAAACCACCAAGTCGTTCACGCTGGGCACGGTACTGCAACTGGCCTCGCACTGGAGTACCACGATCGACTACTGGAACATCCACCGTCGCAACGAGATCGGCACCAAGAACGCGCAGGACCTGCTGGCGGCCGAGGCGACGCAGGCGTCGGGGGTCGTCAACCGCGCCTCGTCGTTCGCGAACGACCCGTCGTTCTCGCATGATCCGAACGGCTTGACCGACGCGGCGCTGCGCGCCAAGTACGGCATCGTCGCAGGTGACGAGTTCCTGGAATCGATCCACAACTCGTTCTACAACCTGTTCCAGACCAAGACGGATGGCGTCGACGTCGGCGTCAACGGCTCGCTGCCGACCTCGTTCGGCGACTTTGGCCTGGTGATCGACGCGACGTTCACGCACAGCTACAAGGTGTGGAGCCCGGCGCGTGGCGGCTTCGGCGACAACCAAGCCGGCCGCTACACCTATCCGAAGTGGGTGGTCAACACGACGCTCGACTACAAGGTCGCCGACCTCGACCAGTCGCTGCGCTACGTCTTCAACAGCACGTACGCGCTGCAGCAGGACTTCGACGACACGCAATGGAACGCCGCTGGCTGCGCCAGCGCGCACCTGTCGCCCAGCGACTGTCGCGTCCACACGTACCACCGTGTCGACTACTCGGCGACCTACACCGGCTTCAAGAACCTGTCGCTGGGCGTGTTCATTGGCAACCTGTTCCAACGTCGTCCGCCGGTGGACTACCGTGCCTTCGGCGCGCCGTCCGGCGTGATCCCGGTCAGCAACGAGGACGCCGCCGGCCGCACTGGCAAGCTGATCTTCTCGTACAAGTGGCTGTGATGCGCTGAGAATCGTCGCCCATGCCGGGCGCCGACGTGCGGGCCAGTCTCCTCCCGGAGCTGGCCCGCTTTCATTGGCGCCGCCTCAGGGCTGCCCCATGATCGCCGCCGTGGCGATCATCTCGTCCGCGAACCGGCGCTCGTCGATCTCCTCGAACTGCAGCAGCGTGACGTTGGCGTGGCGCGGGTCGGCCACGATGCGGATATAGCGGCGGCTGGCGGCGTCGCGGCCGCCCTCGAGCACCTGGAGACCGGCGCGGCGGATCGTTGCAACAAGACGATCCATCAGGTGCCGGCGCGGCTCATCGCGTCGCCGACGGGCTACCGTTCGGCCGCGCGGGTCCCTGAGGCAGGCGTGGTTTTGCGCACCAGATTGGTGCCAATAGCAAGCCGAATGCCTGCTGATTCGCGTTCAATGATATAGCGCGGTGCAGCCGCCTCAGTCTGGTGCGCGCCGGTCCGCAAGCCGGTCGCGGGCCTCGCCGCCGCGAGTGCGTTGTGCGCCCTTGTCCCAGCCGTGACGCTCGAGCAGGCGGTAGATGGTGGAGGGTGCCACGACCTTGCCCACACGCGCCTGGAACGCCTCCCGGATCTCGGTCACCTTGAGCGTGCCGCCCGCCGCCGCCAGGGCCAGGAACGGCGCGAGCAGCTCGCGCTCCTCGATCTCGCTGAGGTGCTGGTGGTGCCGCCCGCCCCGCTCCCGCAGGTCGAACACGGCGTCGCCGTCGCGCGCCCAGCGCGAGTGGACCACGTGCACGGTGGCGGTTGACCAGCCCAGCAGCCGCGCGATCTCCGGCGCGCTGCTGCCCAGCGTGAGGCGGATCAAGACGCACTGGATCCGCTGGAATTCGAGGGGCGAGCTCGCCTGCTTGAGCCGATCGGCCAGGCGTGCGATGGCCGGTGGATCACCCGCGATCAACTTCTTCATCCGTGTCTCCTCCACGTCCGTTTGTAGCGGACTGATGTCGATGCCGGGATTGCGCGACAGGATTTTCAAATCATGGCGCCAGTAGTTCGGGTAAACCCACAAAGGGTCTTCAGCTACATGACAGGTACTCGATGGATATGTTAACTTTTGATTGCGATTGTGTTGCGAGGGTCACTCAGGTTTCATGAACTACAAGTTCAGGACAGCTACGAGCAAGGGTCGGCAACGGAATTGAAACACTACCCACTGGAGAGAATTGATGCGGCATACCCTGCCTCGTATTGAAAAGAAACCCGTCGCAATGGCGGTGCTCAGCCTGATCCTGTTGCAATCCGCTGCCGCGCAGACGGCCGCCCCGGCGGCGCCCGCCGCCTCCGCGCCCGAGCGCGACGCCGTGCAGGCGGTCGTGATCTCGGGCTCGCGCATCAAGCAAGACTCGCTGAACACTGCCTCGCCCGTGCAGGTTGTCCGCACGACCGACGCCGCGCTGGCCGGCCTGACCACCGTCTCGCAGATCCTGCAGAGCACGGCCATCACGGGCGGCCAGAGCCAGATCAACAACTCCTACGGCAACTACGTCACCGACGGCGGCCCGGGCGCCAACACCCTGGGCCTGCGCGGCCTCGCCCCGACCCGCACCCTCATCCTGCTGAACGGCCGCCGCGTGGCGCCGTCCGGCACGCGCGGCTCGGTTGGCGCGCCCGACCTGAACACGCTGCCCGCGTCCGTCATCGACCGCATCGAAATCCTGAAGGACGGCGCCTCGTCCATCTACGGCTCGGACGCCATCGCCGGGGTGGTCAACGTCATCACCAAGCGCGACCTGTCCGCCATCACGGTCGACGCCGGCACCAAGCAGACCATGCACGGCGGCGGCAACGAATACGCCTTCGCGCTGTCCGGCGGCCTTGTCACCGACCGCGCCCACTTCCTGGCCTCGTACTCGTTCGACGAACAGCAGGCGCTGACGCTCGGCCAGCGCAGCTGGAGCCGTTGCAACACCGACTACCTGCGCACCAGCGACAAGACTGGCGTGGGTGCCTGGGGCAGTGGCGACTACCACGACCCGCTGACCGGCAAGCCCAAGTGCTACCCGATCACGAGCACGGGCGACAACGGCGTCACAATCAACACCATCGGCACCAGTTCCGTCGTCGGCCAGCCGGCCGCGGGCGCGCCGAACGGCGCGGGCCAGAAGTTCAACCGCTGGCGTCCCAACTCGGGCGTGACCACCGGCCTGGTGGGCTACGAAGGCGTGAGCGGCGGCTCGCTCAACGTGCGCGACACGTTCGATCCGCGAGTGCTCAACAATACGATGATGTCGCCGGTGCGCACGCACAACCTGTTCACGCAGGGCGGCATCGACCTGCCGGCGCTGGGCGATACCGCCGAGCTGTACTGGGAAGCGATGTTCAACCGCCGCGAGTCGTCGCAGGTCGGCTTCCGCCAGCTGTCGCTCGACTACGCCAAGGGCAGCCCGCTGATCCCGTCGAACCTGGCGTTCAGCACGGTGCAGACGGCGCCCACCAGCATCACCAACGGCCAGGCCCTTGGCGTGCGCGCCTTCATCGGTTCCGGCAACACCAACTCCGAGCAGGCGGTGAACTTCACCCGCTTCGTGACAGGCCTGCGCGGCAACTTCGCCAAGGTCAACTGGGACTACGACGTCTCGCTGACCCACAGCGAAAGCCGTGGCACCTACACGTACGACGGCTTCCAGACCAGCAAGCTGGCCCAGAGCCTGAACGTGGTGTCCAACGGCGCCGGCGGCTACAACTGCGTCAACACGCAGGGTGGCTGCGTGGCCGCGCCCGTGCTGAGCTCGGCCGTCATCGGCGGCACGCTGCCCGCCAATTGGCTCGCGTTCGTCAAGAACGACAATATCACCGGCGTCACCAAGTACAAGGAAGACGTGCTGACGGCGTCGAGCACCGGCGACCTGTTCACGCTGCCCTACGGCAAGGCCAAGGGCGCGTTCGGCGCGGAATTCCGCCGCAACTTCATCAACGACACCCCGTCCGAGATCATGTCGTCGGGCGACTTCTACAACTTCTCGTCCGCCACGCAGACACGCGGCAGCGATTCGTCCAAGGACATCTTCGGCGAAGTGGAACTGCCGCTGCTCAAGAAGCTGCCGGGCGCCGAGGACCTGACGCTCAACGCCTCCATCCGCCGTTCCGACTACCGCTCCTATGGCCCGGGCACGACCCACAAGTTCGGCGCGCTGTACTCGCCGGTCACGTGGTTCTCGCTGCGCGCCTCCGACGGCACGTCGTACCGCGCGCCGGCCCTGTTCGAGCAGTACGTGGGCGCGACGACGGGCTTCTTGTCCGCCTCCGGCGACCCGTGCAACAACTACGAGTCCAAGGGCGCCACGGTGGCGGCCAACTGCGCGTCCGAAGGCGTGCCGACCGGCTTCAGCCAGACGAGCAGCATCAAGGACGTCACGTCGGGCGGCCGCGCGTCGGGCCTGAAGTCGGAGACGTCGAAGAACATCTCGTGGGGCATGGTGCTGCAGCCCACGCTGCCCACGGGCATGGGCGACCTGCAGTTCTCGTTCGACCACTACCAGATCCAGGTGAACAACGGCATCGACCGCGTCGGCGTCGCCAACATCCTGTCGCTGTGCTACAACGACCCGACTTTCCGCTCCGGTGGCAGCTACTGCCGCCTGGTCGCGCGTGACGCGGGCACGAACGCGCTGACGGTCAACGACAGCTACGTCAACGTCGCGACCAACATCACGAGCGGCAACGACTACGCCTTCAACTACTCCAACACCATCGGCATCGGCAAGCTGAACCTCAAGATGCAGGCCACGCAGTACATGCGCCAGGCCACCAAGCTGTTCGCGGGCGATCCGTACGACGACGTCAACGGCAACATCGGCTCGCCGAAGTGGTCGGGCTCGATGCTGGCGACCTACGCGGTCAGGAACTGGACCGGTTCCTGGAGCACGGAGTTCGTCGGCAAGACGAACAGCTACCGCTACCTGGAAGAAGACGCCGGCACCAGCATCCACAAGTACAACACGCCGGACTACTTCCTGCACTCGGCGGCGGTGACGTACGAGGACTCGGTGGCCAAGTGGAAGTTCACGCTGGGCATGCGCAACGTGTTCGACCGCAAGCCGCCGTCGATCTCGTCGGGCTACTACAACAAGGTCGGCAACGCGCCCCTGTACAGCGGCTACGACTTCTACGGCCGCACTCTCTTCGCGAGCTTCTCGAAGTCCTTCTGACGCGCAAGCGCCACGAAGCCCTGGCAACCCCGGTTGCCGGGGCTTTTTTCCATTTCCGGAGATCCCATCGATGACAACGTTCCTGTTGCGCACCGGCTGCCGCGCGCTGGCCGCGCTGGCCGCCACGGCACTATGCGGCGGCGCGCATGCCGCGCCGGCCGACGAGGCGCCCATCCGCGTGCCCACGGTCGAGATGCTGGCGCAGTTCCCCGCCATGACCGGCTTCCAGCTTTCGCCCGACGGCAAGCACCTGCTGGCCATCCAGAGCGAGGGCGACAACCGCAGCATCCTGGTGTGGGACACGTCGAAGATGTCGGCCAGGCCCACGGTGATCGGCTCGAAGGCCATGCAGATCAGCCGCGCGTCGTTCCTGAAGAACGACATGCTGCAGGTCAACATGGTGCAGCCGTTCGACCTGCGCTGGGACGGCGTTGTCAAGACCTTCATCACCAAGCTGCTGTTCACCGACCTGGAAGGCAAGGAGTGGACGGAACCGATGGCGGCGGTCGGCGCCGGCCGCTCGGGCGGGCAGGAGCTGGAGGACGCGCTGTCCAATCCGACGGTGCTCGCCCGGCTGGCCGCCGACCCCGACAACGTCGTGCTGGAAAGCAGCGGCCACGGCAAGGGCCGCGCCGTCTTCCGCTACAACATGCACACACACGCGGCCACGCGCCTGATGCGGCTGGCCGAGGACGACAACGACGTGTGGATCAACGCGGCGGGCCAGCCATGGGCCAAGTCGCGCGGCGGCAGCGACGACAAGGGCGCCTTCATCGCCATCGACTTCCGCGAGAAGGACGGCGACTGGAAGGAGCACTTCCGCAGCTACGTCAAGAACCGCGACGAGGTGAACGTGGTCGCCGTCGGCACGGCGCCCGGCTCGGCCGTCATCCTCAGCAATGTCGGCCATGAATTCGCCGGCCTGTACGAGTACGACATCGCCACCCGCAAGACCACGGCCACGCTGTTCGAGCACAAATACTTCGATGCCGACGGCGTGCGCTCGCTCCGCCTGGACGGCCAATCGGGCGTGGACGGCTACGACGGCTTCACCTTCGAAGGCCACATGGGCGGCGACGACCTCTGGGTCGACCCCCAGATCGGCGCGCTGCTGCGCGGGGTGGGCCAGGCGCTGGGCATCCCGGAGATCGAGCAGCCGCTGGTGGGCGTCGCCAGCGGCGCGAAGGCCAGCATCCGCTCGTTCGACGGCGTGTCGGTGCGCCTCGTCCAGTACGTCGCTGGGGAAGTGCCTGCCTACCTGATCCGCGTCAGCGGGCTCACGTACCCGACCGAGGACTACCTGATGCGCGACGGCAAGCTCCAGCTGCTTGCCAAGGAATATCCGACGATCGACAAGCGCGCGCTGGGTTCGGCACGGTTCGTCTACTACGCGGCGCGCGACGGCCTGAACATCCCCGCGTACCTCACGGTGCCCAACCCGGCGCTGTGCGGCCCCGGCCCGTACGCGGCCGTCATCCATCCGCATGGCGGCCCGTGGGCGCGCGATACGATGGACTACGACTGGTCGGCCTGGGTACCGCTGCTGGTCTCGCAATGCCGCGTCGTGCTGCAGCCGCAGTACCGCGGTTCGACCGGATGGGGCCGCACGCTGTGGTTCGCGGGCGACCGCGAGTGGGGCCAGAAGATGCAGGACGACAAGGACGACGGCGCGAAGTGGCTGGCGGCGCAGAAGCTGGCCGATCCGAAGCGGGTCGCCATGTTCGGCTTCTCGTACGGCGGCTACGCGGCCTTCGCGGCGTCGGTGCGTCCGAACGGCCTCTACAAGTGCGCCATCGCCGGCGCAGGGGTGTCCGACATTGAACGCATCTGGTCCAGCTTCTATCGCAACCCGTTCTTCAGGGAGCACCAGGAAGCCACCGTTCGTGGCCTCAGCCCGCTGACGCTGGCCGACAAGATCCAGATCCCCATCATGGTCTACCACGGCGATCGCGACCAGACGGTGCCGCTGATCCAGTCGCAGCTGTTCGTCGACAAGGCGAAGGCGGCCGGCAAGCCCGTGGAATTCCACGTGCTCAAGGACTACGCGCACGGCCCGGCCTGGACGCGCGAGACCAACGCCGAACAGCTCACGCTGATCAGCGACTACTTGAGCAAGGGCTGCGGCGGCGGCGGACTCTGATCCCCGCCCCCGGAAGCGGTCAGCTCGACCGCTTCCGGGTACTCAGGGCTGCCCCATGATCGCCGCCGTTGCGATCATCTCGTCGAACAGCGCCGCCGTGGCCTCGCCGGGCACCGACCACGGGTCGAGCTGGCCCAGCTCCGAGTACTTCAGGATCAGCCCGGGGTTGAGCCGCGCCATGTTGACCTGGCCCATGGACCAGCCCGCGAAGCGGCGCTCGTCGATCTCCTCGAACTGCAGCAGCGTGACGTCGGCGTGGCGCGGGTCGGCCACGATGCGGTTGTAGCGGCGGCTGACGGCGTCGCGGCCGCCCTCTAGCACCTGGATGAACAGGCGTCCGCTGTTGCACAGGCACAGCGCGCCGGTGAGGCCCTCGCGCGCGTTCGTTGCGCGCGACTTGCGCAGGATGGCGGTGACCTCCTCGTTGTCGAGGTTGGCCGCCGCGCGGCTCGCATACATCAGTCGCACCAGCATGGCGGCTCCTCAGGCGGTCTTCTTGGACAGCAGCGACAGGAACTCGCGGCGCAGGTTCGAATCCTTCAGGAACGCACCGCGCATGACGCTGTTGGTCATCGCCGAGTCGAGGTCCTTCACGCCGCGCCATTGCATGCAGAAGTGATCGGCCTCCATGACGATGGCCAGGCCGTCGGGCTTCACGCGCTCCTGCAGCACGTTGGCCAGCATTGTGACCGCCTCCTCCTGGATCTGCGGGCGCGTCATGATCCAGTCGACGATGCGCGAGTACTTGGACAGCCCGATCAGGTTGGAGTGCTCGTTGGGCAGCACGCCGATCCAGATGCGGCCCAGGATCGGGCACATGTGGTGCGAGCACGCGCTGCGGACCGAGATGGGGCCGACGATCATCAGCTCGTTCAGGCGCGAGACGTTCGGAAATTCGGTGACCGGCGGCATCGGCTGGTAGCGGCCGCGGAACACCTCGTCGACGAACATCTTGGCCACGCGCCGCGCGGTCTCCTGCGTGTTGTGGTCGCTGTCCGTGTCGATCACCAGCGCGCGCAGCACTTCCTGCATCTTCTCGGCCACCTCGGCCTTCAGCTCCTCGGTCTCGCCGGCGCGCACGAAGTCGGAGATGTTGTCGTTGGCATGGAAGCGGCAGTCGGCGCCCACCAGCCGGTAGCGGATGCGCTCGGAGGCCGGCAGGGCGGCCAGGTCGGCCTCGCTGCGGATCAGCGCCAGCGAACGCGGCGACGCGGTGCTGGCGGTGGGCGAGGAGTCGGGCGGCGAGGCGGGGGTGGACATGGGCGTCTGGCGTGGATCGCGGAACCATGCATTTTGCGCCGACGCCACATTTCCCGGGTTTGCGGCCTCCCATTCCGCGCGGATTCCCGGGCTTTCGCGCATTCGGTCGCGCCATTCCGACACCTTTGCGGCCTGACATCCCCCGGTTGCGCCGCAGCAAAGCCCGGTGGTTAGACTGCAGCGCGTGACCTCCGACAACAACAATCGCGCCGCGTCCGCCGGCCAGGCCCCGGCGCTGTCCCGCCTGCTCGAGCAGACCGCCGACGCCGTGCAGGCCGTGCGTGGCGGCCGTTCGCTCACCGACGTCCTCGCGGCGTGCCCGGGCCCGCTGCGGCCCGGCACGCAGGCGCTGTCGTTCCTCGTGCTGCGCCGGCTCGGCGCCGCCCAGGCGCTGCGCGCGATGCTCGCGCCGCGCACGCCGCCGCCCGCGGTCGAGGCCCTGCTGCTGAGCGCGCTGGCCCTGCTGTGGCCCGACGAGGCGCCGCCCTACGCCGATCACACGCTGGTGGACCAGGCGGTGACGGCCGTGCGCCGGCGCGCGCCGCAGTCGGGTTCGTTCGTCAATGCCGTGCTGCGCCGCTTCCTGCGCGAGCGCGATGCCCTCGTGGCTGCCGCGCTGAAGCAGCCCGTGGCCCGCTGGAACCACCCTGCGTGGTGGATAGACCGACTGAAGGCCGACTGGCCCGGGCACTGGCAGGGCCTGCTGGCCGCCGCGCAGGAACGTCCGCCGATGACCCTGCGCGTGAACGTGCGCCAGGCCACAGGCGCGGAGTACCTGGTCAAGCTGCAGGCGGCCGGGCTCGCTGGCGAGCTCATCGAGGCCCAGGCCATCGTGCTCGAGGCCCCGGTGCCGGTCGAACGGCTGCCCGGTTTCGCGGACGGCGTCGTCTCGGTGCAGGACGCGGCCGCCCAGCGCGCCGGCAACCTGCTGGTGGGTGCGGGCCTGCCCCCCGGCGCCCGCGTGCTCGATGCCTGCGCCGCGCCCGGCGGCAAGACGGCCCATCTGCTGGAGCTCGCCGACCTCGACGTGCTGGCGCTCGACGCCGACCCGCAGCGCCTCGCGCGCGTGGACGACACGCTCGCGCGCCTGCGCCTGAAGGGGCGCACCCGCGCGGGCGACGGCCGCCGCCCGGCCGACTGGTGGGACGGCCAGCCCTTCGACGCGATCCTGCTCGACGCGCCATGCAGCGCCTCGGGCATCGTGCGCCGCCATCCGGACATCCGCTGGCTGCGCCGGGAAGACGACATCGCCGCGCTCGCGAAGATCCAGGCCGAGCTGCTGGACGCCCTGTGGCCCGTGCTCAAGCCCGGAGGCTGGCTGCTCTACGCCACCTGCTCGGTGTTCAAGGCCGAGGGCGAGCACCAGATCGACGCATTTTTGCAACGCCGCGGTACCTCAGTCGCCCATTTGGACGACCGCTCGCCCGGCCACCTGCTGCCGCTGCCGGACAATGGTTCGACCGGGGCGCCATCGCCCGGCAGCGGTGTCGACGCGGCCTCCCACGTCGTTTCCGACGGCTTCTACTACGCGCTGCTGCGCAAGAAGCCTGCTGCCGGCGCGGACTGACGCCTCCACGTTTCGTATCGCTTCAAGACACTCCGCGCTCCAATGCGCGAACTTCGCATCGCCACCGTGCACCTGTCCCTGGTCCGACCGCCTCGCCGCTGGACTCGCCTGGCCCAAGACGCCCGGCGCGTCGTGGCGGCAGCGTTCCTGGCCGTCGCGTGCTTCGTCGGGTTGGCGGCGTTCGCCCCCGAGGCGAGCGCGCAGGGCGTCGAGCTGCCGACCATCGCGGCCAAGCGCCAGGACGGCGGCGTGGTGCTGGATTTCGCGGCCAACCTCACGCTCAGCCGGGCCGTGGAGGATGCGCTGCGCCGAGGCGTGCCGGTCTACTTCGTGGCGGAGGCCACCATCAAGAAGCCGCGCTGGTACTGGCGCGACGAGCGCGTCGCGCGCGTGTCGCGCAGCTGGCGCCTGTCGTACCAGCCGCTCACCTCGGCCTGGCGCGTCAGCCTGGGCGCGTTCAGCCAGTCGTACCCGTCGCTGGAGGAGGCGCTCACCACGGTGACGCGCATCGCGCACTGGCGCATCGCCGATTCCGACGTCAACGCCACCGACAAGTACTACGTCGACTTCCAGTTCTATCTCGATTCCTCGCAGCTGCCGCCGCCGATGCGCCTGGACCTGAACGCCCAGTCCGAGTGGAAGCTGGGCGTCGAGCGCACGCTCCCGGTCGACTAAGTGAGCTCTGGCTACGACGCCCCGAAGACCGGCCGCAAGCGGCCGTCGTTCAAGATGAGCCGCCGCTCGGTGCGCTTCGTGTGGGCCGTCTCCATCCTCGCCTTCCTGGGCGTGGCGCTCGTGCTGGGCTTCGTGGTCTCGCTCGCCTCGGGCGAGCCGACGCTGTACGAGCGCAACTTCGTGTGGCTGTTCTGGCTCAACGCCGTCGTGGCGCTGGCGTTGCTCATCGTGCTGGTGGGCGCCACCATCCGCCTGGGCCTGCGCTGGCGCAGCGGCAAGTTCGGCAGCCGGCTGCTGCTGAAGCTGGCCGCCATCTTCGCGCTGGTGGGCGTCGTGCCCGGCGCGCTGATCTACACCGTGTCGCTGCAGTTCGTCACCCGAAGCATCGACGCCTGGTTCGACACCAAGGTCGACAACGCGCTGGTGGCCGGCCTGAACCTCGGCAAGGGCACGCTCGACACGCTGGCGGCCGATCTCGTCGAGAAGGCGCGCAACGTCGCCACCCGCCTGGGCGACCCGCACGCGCCCGGCGCCGCGCTCACGCTGGAGCGCATGCGCGACCAGATCGGCGCCCAGGATCTCGCGCTGGTGGCCGGCAACGGCCAGATCATGCTGGCGGCCAGCTCGCGCCCGTCGCTGATGCCCGAGCGCCCGACCGCGGCGCTGATCCGCCAGGCCCGCGCCGCGGGACAGGCCAGCCAGGTGGAAGGCCTGGAGGACGAGGCCTCGCCGGGCACCGGCGTGGCCGCGCGCGTGCGGGCCGTGGTGCAGGTGCCCTCCAGCAGCCTGTCGCTGGACAACAGCGAGCGCTTCCTGCTCGCGGTGCAGCCGCTGCCACCGGTGGTGGTCAACAACGCCCTGGCCGTGCAGGCCGCCTACCGCGACTACCAGCAACGCGCGCTGGCCCGCGACGGCCTGCGCCGCATGTACGTGGGCACGCTGACGCTGGCGGTGGTGCTGGCCGTGTTCGGCTCGGTGCTGATCGCCATCACGTTCGGCAACCAGCTGGCGCGGCCGCTGCTGCTGCTGGCCGAGGGCATGCGCGCGGTCGCGGCCGGCGACCTCGGCGCCAAGCCGGTCTACGAGTCTCGCGACGAGATCGGCGGCCTCACGCGCTCGTTCGCGCAGATGACCGAGCAGCTGGGCCAGGCCCGCGCCGACGTCGATCGCAGCGTGACGGCGGTGGAGGGCGCGCGCACGCGGCTGCAGACCATCCTGGACAACCTCACCGCGGGCGTGATCCTGTTCGACACGCAGTGGCGCATCGACACCGTCAACCCCGGCGCGACGCGCATCCTGCGCGTGCCGCTGTCGGCGTACCAGGGCCGCAAGCTGGAGGACATCCCGCTGCTGGCCGACTTCGCGCAGGCGGTGGAGCAGCGCTTCGAGCTGCACCTGGCCAGCCCCGAGGCCGGCGAGCGCGTGCTGTGGCAGGACCAGTTCGACCTCAAGGTGGGCGACAAGGGCCACGAGCTGACGCTGCTGGTGCGCGGCGCGCTGCTGCCCGGCGACGCGCGCCTGATGGTGTTCGACGACATCACCGAGGTCGTGTCGGCGCAGCGTTCGGCCGCGTGGAGCGAGGTGGCGCGCCGGCTGGCCCACGAGATCAAGAACCCGCTCACGCCGATCCAGCTGTCGGCCGAACGCCTGCAGTTCAAGCTGGAGAGCAAGCTGGCCGACGCGGCCGACCAGGCGATGCTGCAGCGCGGCGTCGGCACCATCGTCGCCCAGGTGCAGGCGATGAAGCAGCTGGTCAACGAGTTCCGCGACTACGCGCGCCTGCCCAGCGCCACGCTGGCGCCGGTCGATCTCAACGCGCTGGTCAACGAGGTGCTGGCGCTGTACGGCGACGCCCAGGAGAACGGCCACCTCATCGCGAAGCTGGAGACCGGCCTGCCGCAGATCATGGGCGACACCACCCAGCTGCGCCAGGTGGTGCACAACCTCGTGCAGAACGCGCTGGACGCCGCGTCGATCTGGCCGGACGCCCTCGTGTGCGTGCGCACCGAATCGGCCCGCAACGACGACGGGCGCCTGCGCGCGGTGCGCCTCAAGGTGGAGGACAATGGGCCCGGATTTCCGGAGAATGTCCTCCAGCGCGCGTTCGAACCCTACGTCACCACCAAGTCCAAGGGCACCGGCCTGGGCCTGGCGGTCGTCAAGAAGATCGCCGACGAACACCGAGCCCGCGTCCGTATCGCGAACCTGGGCAGCGGCGAAGACGGCGCGACCGGCGCGGCCGGAGCCCAAGTTTCGATATCATTTTCCCGCTTCGTCGAGGCTGCCCCCCCAGGGTCGCCCCGCGAAACCCCTGTATAAAGCGCTATTCGCTTCCGGGAACCGCTCAGCCGAGCCGACCCGCAGCCCTTCCCGAATTCATGGCCACGATTCTTGTAGTTGACGACGAAATGGGCATCCGCGCCCTGCTGTCCGAGATCCTCACCGACGAGGGTCACACGGTGGAAGTCGCAGAAAACGCCGCGAACGCACGCCTCGTGCGCGAGCGCCTGCGTCCCGACCTCGTGCTGCTGGACATCTGGATGCCCGACGTCGACGGCATCACGCTGCTCAAGGAGTGGGGCGCCACCGCGCAGCTGAACATGCCGGTCATCATGATGAGCGGCCACGGCACCATCGACACCGCCGTCGAGGCCACCAAGTACGGCGCCATCGCCTTCCTGGAAAAGCCCATCACCCTGCAGAAGCTGCTGCGCGCCGTCGAGCAGGGCCTCGCCCGTCCCAGCTCGCGCCCGGCCGCCCCCGCCGACCTCCAGGCCGCCATGCTGCAAGGCAACGGCGGCTACCGCCCCGACGCGTTGACCGTCGAAGCCGCCATGACCGGCGGCCTCGGCCTGCAGCCGGCGGCCCCGCTGAACCTCGGCCCGCAGCCGGAACAGAGCTTCGACCTCGACCGCCCGCTGCGCGAGGCCCGCGACGCCTTCGAGAAGAGCTACTTCGAGTTCCACCTGGCCCGCGAGAACGGCTCGATGACCCGCGTGGCCGAGAAGACCGGCCTGGAGCGCACCCACCTGTACCGCAAGCTCAAGCAGCTGGGCGTGGATCTGTCGCGCGGCAAGCGCGGCGCAGGCGGCTGAACGCTTTTTTCGCCCGATGCGGTGTGGCGGCGTCGAACGCTGCTATACTAGCGGGCTTCGCTGAGCGCCCCGGCTGGGGCATTCGACGAAGCGAGTCTGAAGAAGACGATTGGCCTGGTAGCTCAGTTGGTAGAGCAGCGGATTGAAAATCCGCGTGTCGGTGGTTCGATTCCGCCCCAGGCCACCACCCGATTTCATAGGAAGCCCCGTACAGTTCAGCTGTCCGGGGCTTTTCTACAATTCCCGCTCGATTTCTACAGAAATCAGCGCGACCCCTAGCAATGGCGGCCTAGACCGACTGCTATCCTCGTTCGATGGCTCATCCAGAAGCGCTGATCAATCCTCCGCTACTCGTGTGGGCGAGGGAGAGAGCCGGCCTGGATTTGGAGGACGCTGCCGACTCCGTCAAGGTGAAGCACGAGCGTTGGAAGGCATGGGAGCTAGGCGAAGCCCGGCCAACTTTCAAGCAGGCCCAGACGATCGCAGCGGCGTTGCACCTGCCATTCGGCTACCTGTTTCTCGCAAATCCGCCGATTGAGAATCTGCCGCTGCCCGATCTCCGGACGGTAGCCGGAGAGCCGCTCGGTGCACCGAGCCTCGACCTCCTAGACACGGTTCGGATTGCGCTCCAGCGTCAAGCCTGGTTCATCGATCACCAGATCGACATTGGTGCGTCGGAGTTGCCTTTCGTCGGCCGATTCAACTACGAGAGCCCTCCGGTCGAGGTCGCTGCTCACATGCGCGCAGTCCTTGGGGTCGCTGTGGAAGGCGGTGGCAATTGGGAGACGTTCGCGCGCGATTTGATCCGGGCGGCGGAGGAGGCGGGCGTCCTCGTAATGCGCAGTGGGATCGTCGGCAACAACACGCATCGAAAGCTGGATGTTGGCGAGTTCCGCGGATTCGCACTGAGCGATCGCATCGCACCACTGATTTTCATCAATGCTGCAGACGCACCGTCCGCGCGACTCTTCACCTTCGCGCATGAGCTTGCCCACATCTGGATCGGCTCCACGGGAGTGTCCAACGTTGCGTTAGGCAACAACCGACGGGAGGAAGTCGTGTGCAACGCCATTGCAGCGGAGTTCTTGGTACCTGCCGCCTTGTTTCTGCCGCTGTGGCAGGCTTCCGACTTGATCGTCGAGCAGCGGGTGGCAGCGCTGGCGAAGCACTTCCACGTGAGCCAACTGGTCATCATGCGTCGTGCTTTGCAAAGCGGCTTGGTTGATCGTCAGGTCTACCTAGCGCATTACCTCGCGCAACTCCAGACGTTCCGAGACGCCGAAGGCGGCGGCGGTAACTTCTATCGCAACGCAGGGGCCAAAAACAGCGTCAGATTTGCCCGTGCTGTGATTGCCGAAGCAAAGAGCGGCCGATTGCTCATGCGTGACGCGGGACGGCTCCTGGGCGTTCAGCCGTCCAAGATCAATGTGTTCGCGGAGCAACTCGAGAAATGAGCCACCTGCTTGACGCAAACACGTTGATCGAGGCGAAGAATCGCTACTACCGTATGGCCATCTGCCCCGGATACTGGAGCTGTTTGGAGGCATCGTCTCTCATGGGCGATGTTGCCAGTGTTGCCAGTGTCGCGGCCGAACTTCGTCGAGGCAATGACGAATTGGCGCAATGGGCCGAGGCGAATTCCGATCTTTTTCTAGTCGAGTCCGATGCAGCGACACAGGGTGTGTTTGGCGAGGTTGCGGCCTACGTCGCTGGTCTCGCTGACGGCATGAAGCCGGGGGCGATGGAAGAATTTCTCTCTGGGGCCGACCCCTGGCTAATTGCAAAGGCAAGGGTGAGCGGATTCACGATAGTGACGCACGAGCAGAGAAATCCGGCGATCAAGCGGAAATTCACAATCCCAAACGTCTGCGATCACTTTGGCGTCCCCTGCATCGATACGTTCGATTTGCTGCATCGTCTTGATGCCCGCTTTGTGCTTGCAGCGCGTGACCAAGCGGCCGCTTGAGCAGCATTAACGGAGTGGTTTTACTCGCTGGCCGACGCGCTCGCGAACGTAGTGCTCCGTCATGTCCCGGTTCTTGTGCCCTAACAGTCGCTGCGAGTGTCCGAGGTCTCCCGTGTCGCTCGCGGTCTTCGCGCGAATGTCACGGACTTGGAAGCTGATACCGGCCGCCTTGCGAGCTTTGTCGAATCGCGAATCGCCGGCTCACCTGGGCCGCCTTGGGCCGAGCGATCGACGCTCACGGCGCCGGCGCTGTGGCAAGCTCTGCGCATTGATGAGGAGAAAAGAATGAGCGACGAGTCTTCCCTGACCGCGACATTCCGCGGCCTATTGCCAAACCTGGGTCGCATGGAATCGATGTTGACCCAGATTTTGGACCTGGAAGGGCACGAGTCTTTCAGAGCGATCGACCCGGCAGCAACACCCGAATCTGCCTACATCCGTGATCGGGTGTTTGCGAACGCGCGCTTACTTCGACACCGACTTGCGACTATCGATCCGCTCCTTCTGAGCGAGGGGGGACTGGCAAATATCAACGTGCACATTGCGGCAGAGTTGAACGAACTGACAAACTTCGCGGCGAATAGAAATCTCGGGCATCTGGTTAACGCGAGGGCTCAACTTGACGGCAATGTCTATCCGTACCTGTGGGCGATATTCCCGGAAAGCGGCACTGGCCCGTTGGATTCAGCTCAGCTAGCACGCATTCGCGAGGTTGAGGAGTTCGCGCAGCAAGCCATCCGAGATGTGAGCGCTGAACGCGATGCAGCGCAGGCTGCCACTCGCGACCAGTTTGCCAAAGCGATCGAGGACGTCGCCCACGAGCAAGAGAAATTGGTCGCTACCATGGCTGTCAATGCCGTGGAGTTGCGCGCCGCGATGACCAAAGCTTCTGACGATCTATCAACTCTGGCCGAAAAAATCGCTCAGCAGCGGTCAGACAACGAGGCGGCGATCGCGAAGCTAGAGAAGGAATTCTCCGAGGCCGAACAGAAACGCGGCGAACGATCTACATCGCTACTGGCGCAGCAATCCAACGACTACGCCACCCGATCCAATGAGGCGGACAAGGAAGTCGGCGCACTTATAGAGCGCCTGTCCGAAAAGGAACAGGAAGTTATCAAGCTTGTCGAGGCAATTGGTACGAAGGGCATCACCGCGAACTACGCGGTGATTGCCGAGCGCGAGCTGAAGTCTGCAAACCGCTGGCGATGGGCGACGATCGCGTTCTTCGTTCTGGGAATCGGAATCGCTGCGTACATTTTCTTCAAGATCCTCCCCGCATCACTCGATCACTTGAACTTGGGCGAAATTGCGCTTCGATTCGGCTTCGCTCTCGCAATCACTGCACCCGCGATCTATACGGCACGCGAGTCGGCCAGGCATCGCACGACGGGCGATCGGGCTACCCAGGCTCAAATGGAGTTGGCATCGCTGGGCCCGTTCATTGCAAACCTTGATCGCGACTCGCAAGACTCCATCCGACGCGATCTCGTGGAAAAGTATTTTGGCCGTGAACACGAGGCATACACGGCTGAGCCACCGATCAAGCTCAAGGAGATGGGCAGCCTTGCCGTCGAACTTGTCAAAGCAACACGCGAGGCAGGAGAGAAGAGAGTCAAGTAGCCGGGCCGCCGTATGGTGCGACGTGCAACAGCAGGCAATTTTTCATTCCGACGCAAGTCCACTGAATGAATGACTTCCTAAAGTTGGCTCTATAAGTCAACACCCCGCAGTTTTTCATTCGGCGCTCGCCGTCGCGCCGTCGACAAGGTACTGACCGCTGGCGG
>JABCYW010000039.1 GCA_013289985.1 Betaproteobacteria bacterium
AAGAACGCCGACCCGTGCGTCGACTTCTACCAGTACAGCTGCGGCGGCTGGAAGAAGAACAACCCGATCCCGGCCGACCAGCCCAGTTGGGACGTCTACGGCAAGATGGCGCAGGACAACCGCCGCGTGCTGTGGGGCATCCTCGACCGGCTGGCCACGCAGGCCGAAGGGCGCACCGTGTCGCAGCAGAAGATCGGCGACGCCTTCGCTGCCTGCACCGACGAAGACCGCGTGCAGTCGCTGGGCGCCGGTCCGATGAAGCCGGAGCTGGACCTCATCGCCGGCATGAAGTCGAAGAAGGACCTGCCGGCCGTGCTGGCCGCGCTGCAGATGGACTCCGGCGACGATGGCCTCTTCTTCTCGTTCGGCTCGTCGCAGGACTTCGCCGATTCCTCGCGCGTGATCGCATTCGCCAGCCAGGGCGGCCTGGGGCTGCCCGACCGCGACTACTACCTCAAGACCGACGCCAAGTCGAAGGAACTGCGCGAGAAGTACGTCGCGCACGTCGCGCGCATGTTCCAGCTGATGGGCGACAACGCCGATGACGCGAAGGCGCACGCCGACACCGTCATGTCCATGGAGACGGCGCTCGCCAAGGGCTCGATGACACCGGTCGAACTGCGCGATCCGAAGAAGCAGTTCCATCCGGCCAACGAGCGCAGGCTGCAGGCGCTCACGCCGGCGTTCGACTGGAAGCCCTACCTGGCCGGCCTGGGCGTGACGAGCAACGACCGCTACAACGTCAGCCAGCCGAGATTCTTCCAGACGCTCGATTTCCAGCTGCGCCTGCGCAAGCTCGACGAGATCAAGACCTACCTGCGCTGGCACGTGGCGCACGTGTCGGCGCCGTTCCTGTCCAAGCCGTTCGTCGAGGAGAGCTTCGACTACTACCGCCGCACGCTGCGCGGCGTCACCCAGCTGGCGCCGCGCTGGCAGCGCTGCGTGGTGCTGGTGGACAACCAGATCGGCGAGGCGCTGGGCGAGGAGTTCGTCAAGGAGAACTTCAGCCCCGAGCTGAAGGCCAAGACGCTGCAAATGACCCGGCAGATCCAGGCGGCGATGGAGAGCGAGATCAGCAACCTCGACTGGATGGGGCCGCAGACCAAGGCCAAGGCGCTCGAGAAGCTGCACGCCATCGTCAACAAGATCGGCTACCCGGACAAGTGGCGCGACTACTCGGCCCTCGAGATCCGTCGCGACGACCTTCTGGGCAACGTGCAGCGCGGAGACGCATTCGAGTTTCGCCGCCAGCTGGCCAAGATCGGCAAGCCGCTGGACCGCGGCGAGTGGCAGATGACGCCGCAGACGGTCAACGCGTACTACGACGGGCAGATGGTGGACATGAACTTCCCGGCCGGCGTGCTGCAGCCGCCGCTGTTCGACGCGAGGCTCGACGACGCGCCCAACTACGGCAACACCGGCGGCACGATCGGCCACGAGCTCACGCACGCCTTCGACGACGAAGGCCGCCAGTTCGACGCCAAGGGCAACCTGAACAACTGGTGGACGAAGAAGGACGCCGACGAGTTCGAGAAGCGCACCACCTGCCTCACCGACCAGTACGGCAAGTACGTCGTCGTCGACGACGTGCACATCAACTCGAAGCTGACGCTGGGCGAGGACCTGGCCGACTTCGGCGGCCTGGTGCTGGCCATCGCCGCGTGGAAGGCCGAGGCGGCGGCGCACCCGGCGCCGCAGTCCATCGACGGGCTGGCGCCGGACCAGCGCTTCTTCATCGGCATGGCGCAATGGGCCTGCTCCAACGAGCGCCCGGAGAACCTGCGCGTGAACGCGACCACCGACCCCCATTCGCCCAACAAGTACCGGGTGAATGGCCTGGTGGCGAACTTCAAGGAGTTCGAGACGGCGTTCGCGTGCAAGCCGGGCCAGCCCATGGCCCCGGTCAGACGCTGCAAGGTGTGGTGATGTAAGGTATCGGCTGCGGCTGCTCGCCGCGGCCTCTCGAGAGCGGGCCGCCGTCGCGCGGCCCGCTCCCGTTTTCGCGCAAGGATTCAAGATGACTGACAAGCAAGGCGCCCTCCAGGTCGGCAAGCGCATCGTCGGCGGCCAGGGCCTCAGCCCCGTGCTGCTGCGCCGCGGCAGCGAGGTGGAGCTGGACTGGGACGTGCGCCAGAAAAGCCGCATCGAGACCACCGATTCGCTGGGCCGCGCGCTCAACGTGTTCCTGCCGCGCGGCAGCGTGCTGCGCGGCGGCGACGTGCTGGTGGCCGAAGACGGCTCGCTGATCCGCGTGAAGGCCGCACCGCAGCCTGTGCTCGTGGTCACGCACTGCGCCGAGCACGGCACGCCGTTCGACCTGCTGCGCGCCGCCTACCACCTGGGCAACCGCCACGTGCCGCTGGAACTGCAGCCCGACCGCCTGCTGCTGGAGCCCGACCACGTGCTGGCCGACATGCTGCGCGCGCAGCACCTGATCGTCACCGAGGCGTCGAGTGCGTTCGAGCCCGAGGGCGGCGCGTACGGCGCGGGCGGGGGCGCGCATGCGGGGCACGGGCACGACCACGGGCATGACCACCAGCACGATCACGGGCACGATCACGGCCATTCGCACGACACGCCCAAGGCCGCGGGCAAGGCGGTCGCCATCCCGGTCGTCGGCCAGGCCGCGCCGCACGTGCACGGGCCGGATTGCAACCACGATCACGACCATGGCCACCACCATGGACACGATCACGGCCACAAGAAGCACGACCACTGATGCCCGGCGACGCCGTGCTGCTGCAGCTGATGTGGCTCGCCTCGCCGGCGCTGCCCGTCGGCGGCTTCAGCTACTCCGAGGCGCTGGAGGCGGCGGTCGATGACGGCCGGGTCGCCAGCGAGGCCAGCGCCGCTGGCTGGCTCGCCAACCAGATGGCGCTGGCACCCGCGCGCGCCGACCTGCCGGTGCTCGCCCAGGCCCACGCCGCCTGGCAGCGCCACGACCTGGCGCGCGTGACGGCGCTGAACGATTTCATCGGCCGCACGCGCGAGACGCGCGAGCTGCGCCTGCAGAGCGAGCAGATGGGCCGCTCGCTGGTGGAGTGGCTGCGCAACCAGGCGGGCGGCGACGATGCCCGGCTCGCGCACCTCGCCTCGCTGGCGCCCTCGCCCACCTGGCCCGTGGCCTTCGCGCTGGCCACGGCGCGCGCAGACGCCAGCGCGGCACAGGCCTTGCATGCATCGCTGTTCGGCTGGGCCGAGAACATGGTGCAGGCGGCGCTGAAGGCGGTGCCCCTGGGCCAGCTCGCGGGCCAGCGCATCCTGCAGGCGCTCGTCGAGAAGATGCCGGCGCTGATCGAGCAGGCGCTCGCCACGTCCGACGACGACATGCAGTCGTTCTCCCCGATGCTGGGCATCGCCAGCGCCCGCCACGAGATCCAGTATTCGCGCCTGTTCCGCTCCTGACCCGACTTCGAGACCGCCATGACCGACTTCACCCAAGCCCCCGCGCCGCGCGGCACGCCGCTGCACCACATCGCCAACCGCAGCAAGCGCCTGCCGCCGCTGCGCGTTGGCGTCGGCGGCCCGGTCGGCTCGGGCAAGACGACGCTGGTCGAGATGCTGTGCAAGGCGATGCGCGACAAGTGGGACCTGGTCGTCGTCACCAACGACATCTACACCAAGGAAGACCAGCGCCTGCTGACCGTGGCCGGCGCGCTGGCGCCCGAGCGCATCATGGGCGTGGAGACCGGCGGCTGCCCGCACACCGCGATCCGCGAGGACGCCTCGGTCAACCTCGAGGCCATCGACCGCATGCTGGAGAAGTTCCCCGAGGCCGACATCGTCTTCATCGAGTCGGGCGGCGACAACCTCGCGGCCACCTTCAGCCCCGAGCTGAGCGACCTCACGATCTACGTGATCGACGTGGCCGCCGGCGAGAAGATCCCGCGCAAGGGCGGCCCCGGCATCACCAAGAGCGATCTCTTCGTGATCAACAAGACCGACCTCGCGCCGCACGTGGGCGCGAACCTCGACGTGATGGAGGCCGACACCCGCCGCATGCGGCCGACGCGGCCGCACGTGATGACCAACCTGAAGACGAAGACGGGGTTGGCGGACGTCATCGAGTTCATCGAGAAGCGTGGGTTGCTCGTCGCGGGCTGACCGACGACGGCGTGACGCGCCCGGAGGGGCCCGTCCCCCCGAGCTTCGCGAGGCTCCCTCTCAGTCCCTCAACGCCTGCGTCGGCCGCATGTTCATCGCGATGAACCCATGCCGCAGCGCCGCCAGCGCCGTCATCGCCACCAGCGCGACGAGCGCGATCGGCAAGGCGAGCATCACGAGGCTGGAACGTTCGGTGAACGACGCCAGCCAGGACGACGTCAGCCACGCCGCCAGCGGCAGGCCCACCACCGCAGCCACCGCGAGCAGCGGCACGAACTCGCCGGCCAGCAGGCGCGCGATGCGCGTGCGGCTCGCGCCATACAGCTTGCGCACCACGATCTCGCGCGCGCTGCGGCGCACCGTGTAGGCCGCGAGCGCGTAGACGCCGAAGGCCGACAGCAGCAAGGCGATCAGCGTACTCGCCAGCGTCATCTGCGCGAGGCGGCGCTCCTGCAGATAGGGAATGCCCAGCGCCTCCTCGATCGTCGAGGTCTCCAGCGTGTCCTCGGGGAAGAAGCGCGGCCACACGTGCTCCAAGGCCTGTTGCAGCTGGCGCATGTCGGGGCCCTGCAGCGTGAGCGTCTCCTTCGGCTTGCGCGTGAGCCCGATCGCGTGCAGCCGCGTGGCCTCGTGCGCGTGCTCCATGCGCACGTCGGCCGACACCCCGATGATGCGCATCGGATCGCGACCCTGGGGCGACTTCGGATCGCCTTCGAGCATCAGCTGGTCGACGGCGTCGCGCGGCGTGGCGAAGCCCAGCGCGCGGCTGGTGGCCGCGTCGACGACGATGAGGCGCTCGGGCTTGGGGCCGGCCGCCGCTCCGCTGGCCGCGTCGGCCGGCGGGAGGGGCGGCATCCGCAGCCGCCCCGCGATCAGCGGCACGTCGAACATCGAGAAGAAGTCGATGCCGACCGCCAGCAGGCTCGCGTGCACGGGCGGCTCGTTGCCGCGCGCCAGCTCGACGCCCACCCACGACTGGCCGCGCCCCGGCACGTCGGTGACCCAGGCCTCCTTCTGCACGCCCGGCTCGCGCAGCAGCGCCTCCGCGAAGGCGGCGTTGACGCCGTCGGACTTGCCCGAATAGCCGTCCGGCACGTCCACCGCGAGCAGGCCCGTGGTGCGGATGCCGTGCGGCAGCGACGCGACGTACTGGTTCTGCCAGATCATCGTGCCCGCCCCGGCGCTGACGACCAGCGTCACCACGAACTGCAGCGCGGTCATCGCGCGCCGCAGGCCGCGGCCGACGCGACCCTCGTCGTGCGAGCGGCCGGCCAGCGCCGTGCCGCAGTCCACGCCATGCGCGATGCGCGCCGGGTACAGCCCGGTGAGCACGCCCAGCAGCAGCGCCGCCGTGGCCAGCAGCGCAAGACGTTCGGGCGCGAACAGGCCGGCCGCGAGCTTGAGGTACAGCAGGTCGCCGAGCGCCGGCGCGAGCCACCACGCGAGCAGCAGGCCGACGGCCGCGGCAGCGAACGCGGCGATCGTGGACTCGGCGACGAACTGCAGCGTGAGCCGCCACGGACTCGCGCCCAGCGTCTTGCGCACGGCGATCTCGCGCGCGCGGCCGAGCGTGCGCACGCTCGTGAGGTTGATGTAGTTGGCCACCGCCAGGCCCAGCGTCAGCAACGCGGCGCCGGCCAGCGCGAAGAACTGCCGGCTGCGGTGGCGGCCGCCCATGCCGCCGCTCAGGTAGCGGTCGGTCATCGGCATCGCGCGCAGGACGGGCGACTTGTCCTCGGGCTTGCCCTGCGCCGGCCCCTGCACCTCGTGCCGGCCCTGCGGGCTCGCGTCGTACAGCGATTGCGCAGCCGCACCCAGCTGCGCCGCGGTGGCGCCGGGCGCCAGGCGCGCGAACACCTCGCCCTGGATCGAGCCCCAGGACGTGCGCGTGTCCGCGTCGACGTGGTTGATCGCGGAATCGAAGCCGACGAAGGCGTCCTGCAGCCATTCGCTCTCGCCGCGCTGGCGATCGGTGGTGATCGCCACGACCGTGAGCACGTGGTTCTTCACCGTGATCGTCCTGCCGAGCGCGTCGCCCGCGGGGAACACGCGCCGGGCCGCGGCCATCGTCAGCGCGACCGCGTCGGGGCGCACGAACGCGGCGCGCAGGTCGCCCGCGACGGCACGCAGGCCGAACACGTCGATCGCCTCAGGATCGGCGAACTCGAAGCCCAGGCGCCACTGGCGCTCGCCCACGTGCGCCACGTACTGGTGGCCATCGAGCGAGCGCGTGATGGCGGTGAGCGGCGCATGGTTCTCGCGCAGCGCGGTCGCGAGCACGAAGGGCGCCTGGTCGAACCAGCTGTCTTCCTGGTTGCTCTCGTTGCCGCGGAACTCGAAGTTCACCACGCGGGACGGCTCGGGCATCTCGGGGTCGGGCAGGATCTGGTTGAACAACACCTGCATCGTGAGCAGGCAGCAGGCCACGGCCACCGCCAGGCCCAGCAGGATGACGGCGCTGTAGGCCGGGTCGGCGACGATCTGGCGCCAGCCGATGCGAAGGTCCTTGAACATCGCGACGTCCTTCCTCAGGCCGCCAGCGCGTCGACCAGTACGCGGCCGTCGAGCAGCCGCAGCGTGCGCGTGGCCTGCGCCGCATGCGCGGGCGAGTGCGTCACCATCACGAGCGTGGTGCCCTCGGCGTTGAGCTCGCGCAGGATGCGCATCACCTCGTCGCCGTGCGCGCTGTCGAGGTTGCCGGTGGGCTCGTCGGCGAGCAGCAGCGCGGGGCGCGAGACGATGGCGCGCGCGATCGCCACGCGTTGCTGCTGGCCGCCCGAGAGCTGCGACGGCCGGTGCTTCGCGCGATGCGCGATGCCCAGCCGCGCCATCGCCTCGTCGACGCGGGCGCGGTGCTCGCGCGCCGGCACGTCGCCATATTCGAGTGCCAGCTCGATGTTCTCGGCCACGCTGAGGTCGTCGATCAGGTTGAAGCTCTGGAACACGAAGCCGATGCGCCCGCGCCGCAGCTGCGTGAGGCGCGCCTCGCTCCAGCCGGCCACGTTCGCGCCGTCGAACCAGTACTCGCCTTGCGTGGGCGCGTCCAGCAGGCCGAGGATGCCCAGCAGCGTGGACTTTCCGCAGCCCGATGGGCCGGTGACGGCCAGGTATTCGCCGGCCTCGATGTCGAGATCGATGTGGTCCAGCGCGGTGGTCTCGATGTCGCCGCTGCGGTGCAGCTTGCTGATCTTGCGGAGCTTGAGCATCGTCGTCGTCCTTGTTTCCCTGAGCCTGATTCTGATGGAATGGAGCTGCGCGTTCATCCGGTGACGCGCAGCCGGGATGCGTCGCCGAAGCGGCGCACGCCCGACACGATCACCCGCTCGCCGGTGCGCAGGCCATCGAGAACTTCGATGCGGCCCGCGGCGCGGCGACCGAGTCGCACGGTACGTCGTTGCGCGCCGGCGCCGTCGGCATCCAGCACGTAGACCCAGGCGCCGCCCGACTCGCCGTAGAACTGCCCGTCCGCGAGCAGCAGCGCCGGGCTCGAGGCGCCGAGCACGATGCGCGCGTCCACGGCCTGGCCGGCCTGCAGGCCCGCGGGCGGCGCTCCCGAGAATTCGAGTTCCACGCCCACGTGCGCGTTGCTGATCTGCGGATCGATGCGCGCCACGGTCAGCGGCACGCCGGGAGTCATGCCTTCCAGCCGCGCTGCCAGGCCCGCGCGCAAACGCTCGCGGTAGAACTCGTCGATCGTGGCGCCCAGCTTGAATCCGCCGGCCTCGTCGACGCGTCCCAGGTGGTCGCCCGGATGAACCGATGCACCCACCTGCAGCGAGAAGCCGGCGAGGCGCCCGCGCACCGGTGCGCGCGCCGCGAGGCCGGCCGCGGCGTCGCGCACCAGGCGCAGGCCGCTCTCCAGGCCGGCGACGGCGCGTTCGAGCTCGCGCAGCGACTGCTCGCGCGTGGCCATCTCCGCGTCGCCGTCCTCGCGCTCCTGCACCAGCAAGCGCCGCTGCAGGTCGCTGCGGCGGCGCGCGTCCTGCAGGGCCGCGGCCGACAGGAAGCCCTGTTCCGCCAGGCGCTCGGTCCGCGCCGTCTCGGCGTCGGCCTTGTCCTGCTCGAACGCGAGGTTGGCGCGCTCGCGGCGCTGCGTCGCGCGTGCGGCGGCGAGCTCGGCGCGCTGCACCGACAGGTTGGCCAGTTGCTGTGCGACGTCGGCCGAGCGCGCCAGCACATCCTGCTCGCGCTGCGGATTGGAGAGCCGGTACAACAGGTCGCCGGCCTCCACCATCGCGCCGTCCGCCACCAGCACCGCGTCGACGCGGCCGCCGTCCGTGGCGTCCAGCAGCACCGAGTGCGCGGGCACGACCGTGGCGCGCACGACCAGTTCGTCGTCGAAGCTGCCGGCGGACACGGTGGACAGCTTCAGGTCGGCGCGAGCCACCGGCAGCCCGCGCGGCCACGACCACGCCAGCAGCGACGCCAGCGCCGCCAACGCGACCGCTGCCCAGGCGATGCGACGCCAGCGCGCGCTGCGCACGCCCGGCACCACGCGGTCCATGCCCGTGCCGGCATGCGCAGGTTGCAGCGACGAGGGGTGGGCGCGGTCGTTCATATGTCCACTGGATCGCAATCGCCATGCCAGGCGCCTCTCCCCTGGGAGGACACCGCGCAGGACGAACGAACCTGTCCGCCGGCGGCCACGCACCTGTCCGGAACCGGACACCCGGTGGGAGCCCGCGCGCGACGCTGCTAACGTGGCGGCCATGTCCACCGACACCGTGCTGATCCTCGACGACGACCCCGACGTGGGCACCGCCGCGCGCCTGCTGCTGCAGCGCCGAGTGGGCGCCGTGCACGTGGTGCAGCGGCCGGGCGAGCTCGCGGCCGCGCTCGCCGCCGTCTCGCCGTCGGTGCTGCTGCTGGACATGAACTTCGCGCCGGGCCAGACCGACGGCGAACAGGGCCTCGCGCTGCTGCGCCAGGTGGTCGCGCGCGTCGATGCGCCGGCCGTCGTCGCGATGACGGCCTACGCCGAGGTGGAACTCGCGGTGCAGGCGTTGAAGCTGGGCGCGTTCGACTTCGTGACCAAGCCGTGGAACAACGCGCGCCTCGTCGCGATCGTGCAGGCCGCCGCGGCCAGCCGGCGTCCCGCGCCGGCGACGCCGCGCGCGTCGTCGCTGCTGGGCGAATCGGCGGCCATGCGCCAACTGCGCCGCCTGATCGCCAGCGTCGCGCCCACCGAGGCCAACGTGCTGGTGCTGGGCGAGATGGGCGTGGGCAAGGAGCTGGTGGCGCAGGAGCTGCACGCGCAGTCGGCGCGGGCGGACCGCACCTTCCTGCCGGTCGATCTCGGCGCCCTGCCCGAGTCCACCTTCGAGAGCGAGCTGTTCGGCCATCGGCGCGGCAGCTTCACCGACGCGCGCGCCGATCGCGCCGGCCGGTTCCAGGCCGCCCACGGTGGCACCCTGTTCCTCGACGAGGTGGGCAACCTGCCGCTGGCGCACCAGGGCAAGCTGCTGACGGTGCTGGAGCGCCGCGAGGTGACGCCCCTGGGCGCCGACCGGGGCGAGCCGGTGGACGTGCGCATCGTCAGCGCCACCAACCTAGACGAACGCCGGCTGTTCGACCCGGCCTGCTTTCGTGCCGACCTGCTGTACCGCCTGAACACCATCGCGCTGCGCGTGCCGGCGCTGCGCGAGCGGCGCGAGGACATCCTGCCGCTGGCCCACCACTACCTCGCGCGCTACGCCACGCAATACGGCCGGCCCACGCGGCCGCTCAGCGCCGCGGCCGTGCAGGCCTTGCAGGACGACGCGTGGCACGGCAACGTGCGCGCGCTCCGCCACGCCTGCGAACGCGCGGTGATCCTGGGCGGCGAGGCGCGGCTGGACGCCGCCGATTTCCAGCTCGGCGCCGCCCCCGGCCTGCCGTCGCCGTCGGCGCCTTCCGGTGCGACGCGCCTGGACGATCTCGAACGCGGCGCCGTGGCCGAGGCCATGCGCGCGGCCCAGGGCAACGTCAGCGAGGCCGCGCGCCGGCTGGGCGTCAGCCGCGCGGCCCTCTATCGGCGCCTCGACAAGCATGGCCTCTGATCCCGCCATCCTCGCCGCGCGGCAGACGCGGCGGCGCCGCGCGCAGGCGCTCGCCGCGGCGCTGCTGCTGGCCGCCGCGGCCGCGGCGGGCGGGCGCGCGACGGAGTCGCCGCGGTTGCTGGTCGGCTGCCTCATCGTGGCGCTGGCCGCGCTCGCCTGGGGCTGGGCCGCGCTCTCGCGGCTGCGCGTGCCGCCACCTGCGCCGGATGCCGAGGACCTCGCGTTCGGCGACGGCCAGAAGGCGCTGGTGTTGCGCGCCGCGCTGACGCAGGCACAGCTGGACCAGGCGCCGGTGGCGCTGTGGTGGCAATCGGGCGGCGGCGTCGAGCCCTTGAACAACGCCGCGCGCCGCCTCGTGGCGCCGGGGGGCGCCAGCGGGCCCGGGGATTTGACGGCCCGGCTGCGCGACGCACCGTCGTCGGCGCGGCGCCAGTTGTTCGCGTTCGACGGCGAGCGCGGCCCCGAGCGCTGCCTGCTGGCCGTGCGCGACGTGATCGTCGAGGGCGCCGAGGCGCGCCTGCTCGCGCTGATGCCCATCGAGTCGGAGCTGGAGGCCGAGACGCTGAAGGCGTGGCGCCAGCTGGTGCACGTGCTGACGCACGAGATCATGAACTCGCTGACGCCCATCGCGTCGCTCTCCAGCACCGCGCACGAACTCGTCGCGCAGGACGGCGCGGCGAGCCCCGACCTGGCCATCGCGCTGGAGACCATCGCGCGCCGCACCGAGTCGCTGGCCGGCTTCGTGGCCGAGTACCGCCGCGTGAGCGACTGGCCGGAGCCCACCCTCGCCGCGGTGGCGCTGGCGCCGCTGTTCGCGCGCGTGGAGCGCCTGGTGGCGGCCGACTGGCAGGCGCGCGGCGGCGCGCTGAGCTTCGACGTGGCGCCCGCCACGCTCACGCTGAAGGCCGACGCCGGCCAGCTGGAACAGGCGCTGCTGAACCTGCTGAGCAACGCCGCGCACGCGACCGCGCACGTGGCCGGACCCGTGGTGCGGGTGAGCGCCCGCCTCATCCGCGGCGGCCGCCTCGCGATCGAGGTGCGCGACAACGGCCCGGGCGTGCCGCACGGGCTGGAGCAGGACATCTTCATGCCCTTCTTCAGCACCCGCGAACACGGCAGCGGCATCGGCCTGGCGGTGGTGCGCAACCTCGTGCAAGGCATGGGCGGCAGCGTGCGCCACGTGAAGCCGGCCAGCGGCGGCGCCGCGTTCGTGTTGTCGTTCTAGGGGCGCCACCGAGGGTTTGCACTGAGCCGGCATCGGGCTCCAGAGCGTCCACTGGGCCCTAGCACATCGGCCGAAATGGCGTCATCGACCCACGCCAGCAAGAGTCACAAAATTCCAGTACCTTTCGCGCCTGACAAGTACCAGGAGAAGCCGCATGCGCGGACTACAAGAACGCCTGAAGGCACTGAGCACTGCTCGCCTGCACGGCATCGGGCGAGGCGTGGAGAAGGAAAGCCTGCGCGTGACGCAGGCGGGCGCGCTCGCCGCCACCCCGCATCCGCGCGCGCTGGGTGCCGCGCTGACGCATCCGCACATCACCACCGACTTCAGCGAGGCCCAGCTGGAGCTGATCACCGGCGTGCACCGCAGCGCCGAAGCGGCCGAGGCCGAACTGACGCAGGTGCACCAGGCCGTCTATCGCGCGCTCGGCGACGAGATGATGTGGGTGGGCAGCATGCCCTGCACGCTGCCGCCCGACGACCAGATCCCGCTGGGCCAGTACGGCAAGTCCAACGTGGGCCAGTCCAAGACTGTGTACCGCATGGGGCTGGGCCATCGCTACGGGCGCCGCATGCAGACGATCTCGGGCATCCACTACAACTGGTCGCTGCCCGACGTGACGACGGCCGAGTACTTCGGCCTGATCCGCAACTTCCGCCGCCACTCGTTCCTGCTGCTGTACCTGTTCGGCGCCTCGCCGGCCGTGCCGCGCGGCTTCGCCGACGGCGCGCCCGACCTGCTGCCGCTGGGCGAGGACACGATGTTCATGCCGCATGCCACGTCGCTGCGCATGGGCCGGCTCGGCTACCAGAGCGACGCGCAGACCTCGCTGTCCGTGAGCTACAACAGCCTCGACAGCTACGCGGCCTCGCTGTCCGACGCGCTGGTGCGCCCCTACCCGGCCTACGAGAAGCTGGGCATCCGCGCCGCCGACGGCACGTACAACCAGTTGAACGACAGCCTGCTGCAGATCGAGAACGAGTTCTACGGCACCATCCGCCCCAAGCGCGTGATCTTCCCGGGCGAGCGCCCGCTGCACGCGCTGCGCGAACGCGGCGTCGAGTACATCGAGGTGCGCTGCATGGATCTCGACCCGTTCGTGCCGGCCGGCATCGCGCCGGCCACGATGCGCATGATCGACATCTTCCTGCTGCACTGCCTGCTCGACGAGAGCCCGCTCGACTCGCCCAACGAGATCGCCGAGCTCGGGCGCAACCAGCAGCGCGTGGCCGCCCGCGGCCGCGAACCCGGCCTGAAGCTGGAGCGTGGCGGCGTGGAGGTGCTGATGACCGACTGGCTGCGCGAGATCCTCACCGAGTGCGGCCCGATCGCCGGGTGGCTCGACGCGCACGAAGGCACCGACGCAAACGCGCAGGCGCTGGCCGCCGCGCGCGCCGCGGTGCTGGCGCCCGACACGCTGCCGTCGGCCCGCGTGCTGGCCGAGATGCGCGAGAAGCACGCCGGCTCGCACGACGCGTTCGTGCGCGCGCACTCGCTGCGCACGCGCGCGCACATGCTCGCGCTGGACCTGCCCGCGCAAGCGGCCGCGCACATGGCCGAACTGGCCGCCGAGTCGCTCGCGGAGCAGGCGCGCATCGAGGCGGCCGACACCATGCCCTTCGAGGTCTACCGCCAGCAGTACCTGGCGCCCGAGCGCCTGCGCCTGCCGCGCGGGGCGCCGGTGCCGGCGGCCTGAAGGTCAGGAGGCGAGCCGTCCGACCGGGCCGGAAACCAGACCAGGAACCCCGTGCCGATCAAGTCATGGCTGACCTTTCTCAGGAGGCTCTTCATGAACTATCCCTTGCCGAGAAATCACTTTTCGGTCGACTGGGGCGGCACGCGGATCGGCTTCAGCGAAGTGAGCGGGCTGACCATAGCGGCTCAGTCGCCGGCGTTCCGCGACGGCACGATGGTGGAGAACAGCAACGTCACGATGCCGGGGATCCTGCGCTATCCGAACCTGGTCCTGAAGCGCACGCTGGAGAAGTCGGACAACGAGTTCTACGACTGGATCGACACGATCCAGCTCAATACGGTGGAAAGGCGCGACATCACCGTGACCCTGCTCGATGCCGGCAACAGCCCGGCGGTGATCTGGAGGCTTCGCAACGCGTTCCCGGTCAAGCTCGAATACTCCTCGCTGGAAGCCGGCAACTCCGGTCCGATGATGGAGATCCTCGAGATCGCCCACGAAGGGATGACGGTGGAGAACAGCTGAACACCGCGCGATCCCGGGTGCCAGGTCTTGCGTGGCAACACTTGTCCTACCCATGCCGGCCCGCGCGCCTGCATCCAACGCGGCCACATTGGCGCATCGTGGATGCTTGTCTGCACCGCCACGGAGGTGAGCATGCAGGTTGTCTGCTCGTCGACGCCTGACGGTCGCGTCTTCCGCTTCTACCGCGGCAACGAAGACTTCACGCTCGCGCTCAAGCCGCTCGTGCCCTTCCTGCTGGCGAGCCGCGCCGATGTGATCGTGGGCAACGAGGACAACGACCCCAAGCTCCTGCTCCGCGTCGGCCCCATCGCCGGCGAGGGCGAGGCCATGCTGGTCAGCCTCATCGCCGCGAAGCTCACCTGCCGCTGTGCACCCGCGCAGGCACCCGTCTGAATCGGGCGACGCCAGGTCTTGCGCGGGAAGGAAGAATCGATCGAGGCTTGGGAGCCTCAATGCTTCCCGGCATGCGCGTCGTACGCCTTTCGCACGAGCGCCTTGACTGCGGCGGGCGCAGCCGGCGCAAGGGTGATACGCAGGCCGCGCACCTTGCCGCCCCACAGCAGCTTCTCCGCCCACTCGGGATACATCGCCAGCGCCTGTTCGCGATCCGCCTCCCCGACGAAGACATGGATCGCGTCCTCCTGCGGCGGCACGGTGACGAAGATCCTGCCGCGGACGCGAAACGACGAGTATTCATGATGCGGCGCCTCCGTCGCCTCGCCGAGCGAGAGCGCGAATCTGCGAACGGCCAGCATCTTCACGTCGTCGTTCCTTTCGTCGCGTCGCTTGCGCAAGCGGCCCGAGAGAAGCAGCCGATCGCAACGCCCTCGCCCCAGGAGCGCGTGGGCGTTGCCAGGCAAGACCCGGCACCCCCGTCGGGCACCCCCGTCGCTCACTCGCGGCCGTTCGAAGGCCGGCTCGCTTCTTCGGTGCGGGGTCGGGCCTGGGCCTGCTTCTCGCGTTGCTGCGCCTGATCCTGCTGCGCGCGCTGCTGTTCGGCCTGTTGCTGGGCGCGTTGTTGCGCCTGCGCCTGCGCCTGTTGCGCGCGCTGCTGCTCGGCCTGCTGCTGCGCCCGCTGCGCCTGTTCCTGCTGCGCACGCTGTTGTGCCTGCTGCTGAGCCTGCTGCTGTTGCGCTCGCTGTTGCTCGGCCTGCTGCTGCGCCCGTTGCGCCTGTTCCTGCTGCGCACGCTGTTGTGCCTGCTGCTGTTGCGCGCGCTGTTGCTCGGCCTGTTGCTGCGCCCGTTGCGCCTGTTCCTGCTGCGCACGCTGTTGCGTCTGCTGCTGGGCCTGCTGCTGTTGCGCACGCTGTTGCTCGACCTGCTGCTGCGCCCGTTGCGCCTCTTCCTGCTGCGCACGCTGTTGCGCCTGCTGCTGGGCCTGCTGGGGTTGCGCACGCTGTTGCTCGGCCTGCTGCTGCGCGCGCTGCGGCTGTTCCTGCCGCGCCGCCTGTTCCCGCGGCTGCTCGGGCGCGGGCTGTGCCGGCTGGGCAGTCCGCGCCTCGGCGGGCGCGTTCGGGCGGGCCTGGCGCGCCTCGGCCGGCGTCATCGGCGCGTGGCTCATCTGGGCGCGCTGGGCCTGCGACACGTTGGCGGCGCCGTGCGAGGGCACCGCGGGCAGTCCCTGGACCTTCTGCGGCGCCGGAAGCGCGGCGGGCGGATGGCCCGGCACGTATGCGGCCACCGCCGTGCGGCTCGCGGGCACGGGCGCGCGGGCCTCGACCTGCGGACGCAGCGCGGCGGCCAGGTGCGCCTGATGCGGCACCTGGGCCTGGAACGCGCGTCCGTTCGCGGTGGCGCCGGCCGGCGCCTGCACGGTGACGTTCGTGATGTTGCGCACGTTCGTCACCGAGTAGTTGGTCACCCGGTTGTCGTTGATCGTCGTATGGCGCGCGTCGATCATCGCGGCACCCGTGATGGTCATGCCCACCGCGAGAACCGCCGGCGCGCTGATGACGACCGCCGGCGGCGTGCCGAAGGGCGCGGGAATGATGAGCCCCGGACGCGAGCCCGGCGGCGGCGGCACGAAGATGCCCGCCGGTCCCTCGGGCGGCGGCCCGATGACGACGCCGGCGTTCACGTAGGCCCAGGGGATGGGCCTCTCCATCGGCGGCGCGATGAATTCGGCATCCGCGGCCGACCAGTATCCGGGGATGAAGATGACGCGCTCGTCGCGGTGTTCGTAGTAGGGCTGCACCCACACGTACTCCCGGCGCGGCGGATCCATCCAGCGGCCCGCGCACCAGACCCAGTCGCCCTGCCACGTCCAGTAGCCGCCCGTCCAGAAGGCATAGGGATCGGGCTGCGGCGGCGGCACCTCGACCAGCATCGGCGGCGGCGCCCACGCGACCGCCACGGGCTCGGGTTCGACGATGGGCGGATCGACGAACAGGCTGACGACCGCGCCGAGGTCATAGAGCCAGCCCGGCACCGGAGCGGCGACGTCGACGTCGACCGAAACCTGCGCCTGGGCCGCGCCGGTCGCGGCAAGGCCGAATGCCGCCGCGATCGACAGTGCGATGACAGGTCGACGCAAGGTGGTGGAACGTGGCCGGAAGCTTTGAATCATGGTTGTCTCCTGCGGTTGTCGAGCAATGCGTCGATGGAACGCACCGGATGGCGACATCTCGGCATTCGCCATGCCTCTCTCATACAACGCAGGGCCGGCATCGCCGGCTGTCGGACAATGACTACTCTCGCGTGGCCTCACGCTGACTCGAACCTTTCGAGGCAATCGGCCGACACGAGCTCCACAGGGCCCTGCGGGACGGTGGCAGCCGATTCGCCGGACCAGGGCCTGGTGGGGACGCTGTCCGCGAGCGCCTGGCGAAACCAAGCGGAGATCTCCGCGCTATATTCGGCGCTCCTTCCTTTTCGAGAGGCAGCCATGCGGCGCGTCACAGGCATCGGCGGAATCGTCTTCAAGGCCAGGGATCCGGCCGCCCTGCAGGCCTGGTACCGCACCCACCTCGGCATGGACGTGCAGCCCTGGGGAGGCGCGGCGCTCGATTGGGTCGACGAGGCCGGGCACCCCGTCGCCGGGACGACCGCCTGGCGCGTCTGCGCCAGGGAGGGCGAAGACTTCGGCCCGGGCGATCCGTCGTTCATGGTGACCTATCGCGTGGCGGATCTCGCCGGGCTGCTGGCGGCCCTTCGCGTCGAAGGGTGCACGGTGCTCGACAAGACGGACGAGTCCGAATACGGGAAGTTCGGCTGGGTCGTCGATCCCGAGGGCAACAAGGTGGAGTTGTGGGAGCCGCCGGAAGGCCAGTGAGTCCTGCGCGTGGACAGTGGCCTCATCGAGCGCGGCCATTGCATCTTGCGCTGCCGACAGGAGATTCGTCCGAAGCCGACATCCCCCGCGAGGTCATCGGCCTCGTGCCGACCGCGTGCGCTCCCAGGCGTCGATGCGCGCCTGGATGAACGCCTTGGCCTGCGCACTGGTCTCGAGGAGCGGCATCGCCCGGTCCGCGGCCGCGGCGTCGTCCGGGCCCGGCAGTCGAGCCGCCAGTTCCGCGTGGATCTCCTCCAGGTGGGAGATCGGCGCCGTCGACGGATCCTGCATCCGGGCGTTCGGGACGACCACGCCGGCGAGCGGGTCGTCGGTGCGCGGCGTCGCCAGCGTGAGGACGGCACCCAGGTCGGACGCCGCGGCGTCCCGCGCCGTCAACGAGGGCAGGCCCCACCGCGCCTCGACGGTCTTCAGGATAGCCGTGTGGTCGAACGGCGTCGCGCCCGGCGCGGCGCGAAAGACGGTGCCCGGCGCGATGAGCGGCGAAACCAGCACGGCGGGCACGCGCACGCCGAAGCGTTTGAAGTCGAAGCCGAATTCGCCCGCGCTGCCATCCGGCGGCGTGGCCGTCGCCGGCGGCGCCACATGGTCATAGCAGCCGCCGTGCTCGTCGTAGGTGACGACCAGCAAGGTCTGGTTCCAGCCGGGCCCCTGGCGCAGCGCCTCGTAGACGTCGTGGATCAATTTCTCGCCGAGTGCCAGGCTGTAGTCGGGATGCTGGCTGTTGCCGGTCGCGCCCCAGCTGGGCTCGAGAAAGGTGAAGGCGGCAAGGGTGCCGGCGGCGGCGTCCGACTGGAAATCCTTGAAAAGCCCGAATCGATTCGCCGGCGCGTTGGTCGTGTCCGGGAAGTTCAGCCGGGTCAGCGGACTCGTGTCGTAGCCGTGGATCTTCCAGTCGATCGAGTGCCGGGTCAGGAGGCCGAAGATGCTGGGCGATGTGTAGGTCTTCGTGAGGTCGTCCATGTGACCCTGCGACGTCGCCGCGCAGGCAAAGGCGCGGTTGGGCATGGTCTCGGTGGGCACCGACGAATACCAGTGGTCGCATACGGCGTACCCCTTGGCCAGGCCCGACAGCACGGGCAGCATCGCCGGCGTGTAGATGCCCATGATGTCGCTCGCGACGGTACCTGGTCGCGGCTGCCAACCCTTCTTCTTGGACTCCCAGGCGAGCGTCGAGGCGAAGTTGGTGACGAAGCCCTGGTTGGTGGGCGATGCCGAGGCAGCGGGGGAACTCGTGCCGAAGAGCTGGAGATTGGTGGCCAGGAAGCCTTCGCCCGGATCGGCGCCGGGCATGAAGTAGTCATTGGGGGTCGACGCAACGATGGGGAACACCGAAACCGGCTTCCCGCTCGCGTCCGGGTTCGACTCCTTGCCGGTCAGGCCCTCGAACGGCTGGCCCGTCGGCGAGACGTTGCCGGCGTCGGCGTACAGCAGGCCGAGCATGTGGTCGAAGGACCGGTTCTCCAGCATCAGCACGACGATGTGCGCGATCGCCGGCAGACCGGCGGAGGAAGGCGGAGCGGCGTCCGATGAGGGTGCTTGATTGCTGATGGGCATGACGGCTTTCGTGCTTTCGATGGTTGAGTCCGGAACGCGCTCCGTCGACCCTATCCGGGGTGGTTTAACGCATGCTGTCCGACCCTACCGAGACTCACGCCGCTGGGCGGATTCATCGGGATGTCGCAACGGATCCGCCCGCATCCGCGGATGAGCGAACTGGCGCGACAGGTCGCCGTATCGACCTCGAGTTAGCTCACGCTTATCTCGAGGCCGCCACGTTAGGGGGGGCTCCGATCGCGTTCGACTTCGCGCAAGGTTCGCCGGCACCGGGGCCTGAAGTCACGTGCCGGTCATCTGCGCGTCCTACCTTGCACTGCCCCTCGGCCGACATCAACGGCCGGCCGGGGCCCTGCGCGAATGCCGGAACAAACCCAGGCGGCCGGACGCGCAACGCCCATCCGCGCGATGAACTTCCCTTCCAGGAACCAACCCTTTGAGAGACACCATGAAGCCCCTTCTTCTCGGTACGGCCTTGCTCTTCGGCAGCGCGATCGCCCTGGCAGACGACGATCGCCACGCCGTCGATCACGTGCTCATCGTCAGCATCGACGGCATGCATGAGCAAGACCTGGCGCGTTGCATCGCCGACCAGACCTGCCCCAACATCGCCGCGCTCGCGCGCCATGGCGTGACCTACACGAACGCATATACGCCGGGACTTTCGGACTCCGTGCCGGGACTGGCCGCGCTGGTCACCGGCGGCGGCCCGCGCTCCACCGGCCTGTTCTACGACGACGTCTACGACCGCACCCTCTATGCGGGCACCGACACGCAGTGCACGGGCACGCCCGGCGTGGAGGTCTTCCTGCAGGAACTGGTGGGCATCGACGCGATCAACGGCGGCGCACTGGTGCACCTCGACGGCGGCGGCGCCTTCAATCCGCAGCAGATCCCGCATCGGAAGATCGGCGGCAAGTGCGTGCCGGTCTACCCGCACGACTTCATCCAGACCAACACGATCTTCGAGGTCGTCAAGCAGCACCTGCGCCATGCGCACACCGCCTGGTCGGACAAGCACGCGTGGGGCACCGACTGGATCAACGGCCCGTCCGGCAAGGGCGTGGACGACATGGCGCGGACCGAGATCAACTCGATCGACGGCCCCGCTGGCAACGACTTCACGGGTTCGTACGACGGCGTCGCGCCGGCCTACCTGCACACCGAGGTGTTCGACGACATCCACGTGCGCAACATCCTCAACGAGATCGACGGCAAGGACTCCACCGGCAAGACGTCCGCGCCCGTGCCGACGATCTTCGGCACGAACTTCCAGACGCTGAGCGTGGCGCAGAAGGCCACCAACCTGTCCGGCGGCGGCTACGCCGACGCGGCATTCACGCCGAACCCCTTCGTGAAGGCCGCGATCGCCTACGTGGACGGTGCGATCGGCAAGTTCAGCGCCGAACTCGCGGCGCGCCACCTGAGCGATTCGACGCTGTTCGTCGTGACCGCCAAGCATGGCCAGTCGCCCGCGGACTACGCGCGCCTCAAGAAGATCGGCCACGCCGTGGGCACCGCGCTGACGGCCTATGCCGGCGGCGGCAGCGACCCCGTCACCGGCAACAACCTGGGCAACGGCCAGGTCACCGACGATGACGTCGCGTTCGTCTGGTTGAACGATCAATCGCAGCGCGCGGCCGCCAAGGCGGTGCTGGACGCGTCCACGGCCTGCCCCGCGGTGGATCCGGCGACCCGGACCGTCGCGAGCGTCGTGCCGCAGATCTGTGCCGACAACGGCGGCGCGGTCATCGACCTGAGCACCGTGCCCGGGAAGTTCGGCGACCCCGCCAAGGGCCGCACGCCCGACTTCATGGTGCAGCCCAATCCCGGCGTCATCTACACCACGAGCCAGGCCAAGGACATGGAGCACGGCGGCTTCGCGCCGGACGACGGCCATCTCGCCCTGCTGGTCTCGCATCCCTCGATGCGGGCGAAGACCGTCGATCGCCGCGTGACGACCGCCCAGGTCGCGCCGACGGCGATCCGCGCGCTGGGCCTGGATCCGGACCTGCTCGAGGCGGTGCGCAAGGAAGGAACGCGCGTGCTGCCGCATGCGCTGCCGGACGAGCGCGACGACGACAACTGAGGCGTCCGGCCCCGCGCCCGCGGGGCCGTGCCCGGCTCAGGCCAACGTCACCCGCTCGATGTCGTCCGCGGGCTCGAAGCCGAACACCTGCGCGTAGAACGACAACTCGGCCTCCAGCGCCCGCTGCACGCTCTCCTTCTTGCGGAAGCCGTGGCCCTCGCCCTCGAAAGCGATGTAGGCCACCGGGATGCCTTGCGCGTGCAGCGCGGCCACCATGGCCTCGGCCTGTGACGGCGGCACCACCTTGTCGTCCAGGCCCTGGAAGAAGATCACCGGGCACGACAGGCGGTCGGCAGCGTGGATGGGCGAGCGCTCGAGGTACAAGCGCTCGCGTTCGGGGAACGGCGCCAGCAGGTCGTTGGTGTACTGCGACTCGAACTTGTGCGTGTCCGCGTCGAGCGCGCGCAGGTCGCCCACGCCGTAGTGGCTCGCGCCGGCCTTGAAGACGTCGTGGAACGCGAGCGCCGCGAGCGTCGTGTAGCCGCCGGCGCTGCCGCCGCGGATCGCGAGCCGCTCGGCGTCGACGAGGCCTTGTTGCACCAGGTGGCGCGCGCCGGCGATGCAGTCCTCCACGTCCACCACGCCCCACTGCCCCGTGAGCAGCTGGCGATAGGCGCGGCCGAAGCCCGTGCTGCCGCCGTAGTTGACGTCCAGCACCGCGAAGCCGCGGCTGGTCCAGTACTGCGTCGACAGCTTGAGCGTGTTGCTGGCCATGGCGGTCGGCCCGCCATGGATGATGACGATCAGCGGCGGCCGCTCGCCCGCCGGCATCGCGCAGCCGTCGTTGCGCGGCGCGTAGTGGAAGGCGTGCGCGGTGCGGCCGTTCGCGCTCGGATACGCGATCGCGCGCGGCACCGACAGCACCGAGGCGTCGGGCAGTTCATCGGCGCTGCGGGCCAGCACCGTCACCGCGCCGTCGTCCAGCGCGATGCGCGCGATGCAGGTGGTCGTCGTGGGCGAGCCGGCCTCGACGAGCGCGAAGCCGGGGCCCACGCGCAGCTCCGCGATGTCCTCGAACGGCGTGGCGATCGTCGTGGCGACGCCGGTGCGCAGGTCGATGCGCAGCAGCCGGCTGATGGCGTTCTCGCGGCAGGTGGCGACGATCTCGTGCGGGCCCGCGAAGCCGTACGACGACTGCGCGAACACCCACATCGGCAGGCCGAATTCGGCCTCCAAGGGCAGCACCGGCGCGAGGCCGCTCGCCTCCAGGCGGTACAGGTTCCAGAAGCCGCTGCGGTCGGAGACGACGTACAGCCGGCCGTCGGGCGCCCACGCCGGCTGGCACAGCGACTCGTCGCGTCCGCCGGCCACGCGGCGCGCGTGCGCCAGCGTGCCGTCGTCGGCGATGGCCGCCAGCCACAGCTCGGTGCCTTGCCAGGGCATGTCGGGATGGTTCCATTGCAGCCACGCGAGGCGCCGGCCCTCGGGCGAGACGCGCGCGGCCGCGTAGAAGTCGGCGCCCTCCGCCAGCGTCGTGCTGCCGCTGCCGTCGAGCGCCAGGCCGACGAGGGTGTTGCGCGGTTCGCCCGCGCCGCCGTGCTGCTCGCGCACGGCCACCAGCCGGCCGTGGCGCGTGTCGGGCTCGAGGTCGGCGTGGCGCTGCTGGCCGTCGTGGGTCAGCGCCACCGGCGCGGCGTCGCCCGCCTGCACGTAGACGAGGTTGTCGACGAAGTGCGAGAACCAGATCGTGTCGCCCGCGGCCGCGAACGCGCCGCCGCCGTACTCGTGCACCCGCGTGCGCACGTTGAACGGCGCGGGCGTGACGATGCGCGGACGCCCGCCGTCGCCGGGCGCGGCCACGGCGATGCGGCCGCCCTCCTCCGGCAGGCTCTGCAGCCACAGCACGCGGTCGCCGACGATGCGCGGCGCGGCCACGGGCCGGACGCCCGCGGCGACGCGGGCCGCGGTGATGGGCGAGGGCCAGGTGCCGCAAGGGGCGACGATGGGGTGGGTCATGGTGGTCCTCGGAAGCGGATCGTTCATTCTCGATGCTGTTCGAGCACCGTGTGCACCAGCCCCGCCAGCCGCTCCAGCGTGTACTCCTTCTGCAGCAGCGCGCCCACGCGAAGCGCGCCGGCCTGCTGGCGCATGTCGTCGGAGATGAAGCCCGAGGTGATGATGATGGGCAGGTTCGGCGCCGCGCGCACGATCGCGTCAGCCAGCTCCATGCCGTTGATCTCGGGCATGTTGTAGTCGGTGACGACGATGTCGAACGCGCCCGGATCGGCCCGCACGCGCGCCAGCGCCGCGGCCGGCTGCTCGAACGCGGTCACCTGGTAGCCGGCGCGGCGCAGCAGGCCGTCCACCATCAGCACCATCGCCGGGTCGTCGTCCACGCACAGCACATGCTCGCCGCGGCCGCGCGGCGCGTCGAGCTCGCCGTGCTGCGACTCCACGGCTTCCCGCGGCGCGTCCTGCAACGGGAACCACAGGTCGAAGCGGCTGCCCACGCCCGGCACGCTGTGCACGTGGATGGCGCCGCCATGGACGCTGACGATGCCGTGCACCACGGCCAGGCCCAGGCCCGTGCCGTGGCCCACCTGCTTGGTGGTGAAGAACGGTTCGAACACGCGCACGCGCGTGGCCTCGTCCATGCCGGAGCCGTTGTCGGCGATCCACAGGTGGGCCCGCGGGCCGCCGCGCAGCGCCGGCGGCCACGCCCTGGCGGCCTCGGCCTGCGGCATGGCGTCGGCGTCCTCCACATCCAGCCCCACGTCGATGCGGCCGCGGCCCGCCGGCAGCGCGTGCCAGGCGTTGGTGCACAGGTTCATCACGATCTGCTGCACCTGCGTGGGGTCGGCGCGCACGTGCACGGGCGTCTTCGGCAGGCTCACGCGCAGTTCCACCTGCGCGGGCATGGAGGCGCGCAGCATGTCCAGCGTCTCGTCGATGACGGGCTGCAGCGCCTGCGTGTGCAGCTCCTGGGCCTGCATGCGGCTGAACGTGAGGATCTGCTGCACGAGGCTGCGCGCCCTCACCGCGGCGCGCTCGATCTGCGCCAGGCTCGCGTCGCTGGACAGGCCGATGGCCGCGTCCTGGCGCGCCGCGGCCACGTTGCCGATGATGGCCGCCAGGATGTTGTTGAAGTCGTGCGCGATGCCGCCGGCCAGCGTGCCGATGGCCTCCATCTTCTGCGCGTCGCGCAGCTGCGTCTCGAGCGCGGCGCGGCGCTCCTCGGCCAGGCGGCGCTCGTTGATGTCGGTGAGCATGCCCAGCGCGCCCGAGGGCCGGCCGGCGTCGTCCATGATGGAGCGCGTGGACAGCGACACCCACATCGGCGTGCCGTCGGCGCGCCGCAGGCGCAGCTCGATCGTCGCGCCCTCCCCGTCGCACGCGCCATGCGAGGCCAGCGCCGCGCGGCAGCGCTCGGCCTCCTCCTCGTCCATGAAGTCGTCCACCGGACGGCCCCGCATCGCCTCCTCGGGCATGCCCAGCCACTGCGCGATGCGCGGGTTGACGAAGGCGAGGCGGCGCGAGGCGTCGAGCAGCCAGATGCCCTCGCTGGCGGTCTCCACGATGCGGCGATAGCGCTCCTCGCTCTCGCGCAGCTCGTGCGTCATCGCCTGCGCGGCCGCATAGGCACGCGCGCGGCCGGTCACGAGCTGGTGGGTGATCACGCCCAGCAGCAGGCTCAGCACCACGCCCGCCACCAGGATCACGGTGGACGCGTTGCGCTCGTGCGCGCGCTCGAACTCGGGCAGCGAGCTGAGCTGCACCGTCCACGTGTGGCCCGCCAGGGTGACGTACTCCTGGGCCTGGAAGCGCGCCTTGCGGACCAGGTCCTCGCGCCCCGGCTCGGCATCGCCGGCGGTGTCGGAGCTGTACATCAGCGTGGCCTCGCTCGCATCGGCGCCGTCGTGCAGCCGCACCACCAGGCCGGGGCTCTGCTCGCCGTAGAGCGTGGACATGAGGTCGCCCACCCGGAAGGCCGCGCGCACCCAGCCGATGCCGTGCGCGCGGCGCTCGGCGATGGAGTTGATGGACGTGCCGCGCGCATACACCGGCAGGTAGATGAGGCAGCCGCTGCGCAGCTCCGGGGCGGAGTCCACGCGCAGCTGCACCAGCGCCGTGAGCGTGGCGTTGCCGGAGTCGCGCGCCTGCACCATCGCGGTGTGGCGCGTGGCCTCCGAGTACGAGTCGTAGCCGATGACCATGCGGTTGGCAGCGCTGTCGGGCGCCACCAGCGCGATGGGCGCGTAGGCGTCGCGCGCGCCGGCGGGCCGCACGCGATAGTCGGGATGGCCGCCGCGGCGCATCTTCTCCACGTGCGCGGGCAGGTCGGCGGCCGCGACCAGGCCCGAGAACGCCACGCTCTGCAGGCCGGCGGCGTCGGGGCCGGCCATCACGGTATCGACATAGGTGTCGAAGGCCTGCGGGTCGATTCCGTTGTCGGCCGACAGCAGGCCCTGCACGCCGCGCAGCATCTGCTCGTAGTTGGCGATGCGCTGCTCGATGCGGCCGGCGGTCTGGCGCGCGTTGGCGTCGAAGACCGCGCGCAGCCGCGCCTGCTCGTTGTCGCGCTCGTGCACGCACAGCCCGATCGTGAACGCGAGCGTGATGGCTCCGACGAACAGCGAGATCAGGGGAGGGAAAGCGCGTTTCACTGGGCGCGGTTCACTTAGAACTGGGTCATCTGCTTGGCCAGGTCGGCGGGGAAGTACTTCTCGAAGATGCGCCGTATCGTGCCGTCGGCGCGCATCGAGTTGACGACGTCGCGCCAGGCGGCCTGCTGCGCCGGCGACAGCGACTTCCTCGACATCACCAGTCCGTGCAGCACCGACGGATCGCCGAATTCGAGGATGGACGTCTGCGCCTTCAGCTGCGCGCCGGCGATCACCGGGAAGTCGAACGGCTCGACGATCATGGCCTGGATGCCGTCGTCGAGCAGGATGGTGTAGAGCGGGTCGAGGCTGCTGGCATAGGTGGTGCGCTCCTCGCTCTCCAGCGCGTCGACGAAGCCGTTGGCCAGGTCGCCGTAGCGGAAGCTGCGGATCAGGCCCACGCGCAGCGAGTGCTTGCGGCGGAACTCGACCACGCTGCGCACGCCGGTGTCGCGCCGCACCAGCAGGTAGTACTTGTTGGAGACGTACCAGGCGAAGACCGCGAACTTGTCGCGCTGCGCGTTGGCGATGCCCGACAGCGTGAAATCGAGCGCGCCGGATTCGACCAGCTGCCAGATGCGCGCGCGCGGCAGCACCGTGAGCGTCAGGTGGCAGCCGCTGCGGCGCGACATCTCGTCGGCGATGTCCTTGTCGATGCCCTCGCCCGTCTGGCTGGTGTACAGCAGCCCGTGCTCGTGCAGGCCCAGCGTGAGCGGTCGCGAGCAGTCCGGCCCGGCGGCGGCCGCGGCCGATTCCTGCGGCGGCGGCGCATCGGCCGCCGCGGCCCGCGCGCCGCAGCACGCGGCCAGCGCCACCAGCCAGGCGGCCAGCGGCGCGATGCGGCGCTGCGGCAGCGGCGACGGAAATCGATATCGGCGAGGCATGGCGGCGGGATACCGGCTGGCGCAGGGGTGTCGGGACGGAGGGGACGCACGAAGGCCGGCGCGGTGCCCCGGCATGGGGTCCATGTTAACGACGCGGCGGCCGATGATGCGCGCCGCGAGGGGCGGGGTTTCCTCATTGTTCTGCCGCATTCGAGGGTTCTGCCACAAGATCGCCCCCGGGAGCGCCCGATGCCGCGGCGGCCCGCCGGATCGGCCTTGAGGGCCAGGCGGAAAGACGAGCGCCGGGATGCAGCGGATCCACCCGATTTCATCAACCTTGCATTTCCATGACCGACGCGCAACCGTGCGTCTGGTAGCGTGCGCGCCATGAAGACCACCATCGCTCCCCAACTCCAGGTCTCCGAGTCGCGCCGGGGGTTCACGTGGGTGGACGGCGTGGTGATGCTGGTGCTCATCGCGGTCTTCTGGAGCGCGCTGCACTTCGGCAAGGGCATGCTGGTGCATTTCGACGCGTCGGCGCAGCCCGGCATCGACGGCAGCGTGTGGCAGATCCCGTACTACGCGGGGCGCACGCTGCTGCGCATGTGGATCGCGTTCGCCTTCTCGCTGGTCTTCGCCATCGGCACCGGCTACCTGGCCGCCAAGAGCGCGCGGGCGCGGATGCTGATCCTGCCCGCGCTCGACGTCCTGCAATCGGTGCCCGTGCTCGGTTTCCTGTCGGCCACCGTGACGGCGTTCATGGCGCTGTTCCCCGGCAGCCTGATGGGCGTGGAATGCGCGGCAATCTTCGCGATCTTCACCGGCCAGGTCTGGAACATGGCGTTCGGCTTCTACCACTCGATGGTGACCATTCCCACGGACATGCAGGAGGCCGCCACGACCTACGGCATGACGCGCTGGCAGCGCTTCACCACGCTGGAGCTGCCGGCCTCGGCCCACAGCCTGATCTGGAACTCGATGATGTCGTTCGGCGGCGGCTGGTTCTTCGTCGCGCAGAGCGAGGCCATCACCGTGATGAACCGCGACATCAAGCTGCCGGGCCTGGGCTCCTACATGGCGCAGGCCATCGAGCGGGGCGACGGCAACGCGTCGCTGTGGGCCGTCGTCGCGATGATCGTGCTGATCCTGGTGAGCGACCAGCTGGTCTGGCGGCCGCTGCTCGCCTGGGCCGACAAGTTCAAGATCGAGCTGACCGAGTCCCGCACGCCCGCCACCTCGTGGGTCTACGACCTGCTGCGCGGCGCCTACGTCTTCACCTGGATGGCCGAGCACGTGGTGCGGCCGTTGCTGGCGCGGACCTCGCGCATCGGCCGCAGGCAGGCGCGGCGCCTCGCGCCGTTGAAGGCGGTGCGCGGCGACGTCGTCTGGCGCGCCGTCCTGGGCGTGCTGCTGGCGTGGCTGGCCTACGAAGTGCTGACGGGCCTCGTCGCGGCGGCCGAGGAACTGCGCGGCGCGCTGTCGTGGTCCCTGTTCGGGCACATCGCCTGGCTGGGGTTCCTGACGATGCTGCGCGTGGTGGCGATGACGGTGCTGGCCACGATCGTCTGGACGCCCGTGGGGGTGTGGATCGGCTTCCAGCCGCGCGTCGCGCGCTTCGCCCAGCCGCTCGCGCAGATCGGGGCGTCCTTCCCGGTGAACATGACGTTTCCCCTGGTGGTGGGCTGGTTCGTCGCCGCGAACATCTCCATCAACTGGGGCAGCATCCTGCTGATCGCGATGGGCACGCAGTGGTACATCCTGTTCAACGTCGTCGCGGGCGCGATGGCGATCCCGAACGACCTGAAGGAGGCCGCGACGGTCTACGGCCTGCGCAAGTGGAACCTCTGGCGCACGCTGATCCTGCCCGCGATCTTCCCGTTCTGGGTGACGGGCGCCTGCACCGCGGCGGGCGGCGCATGGAACGCCAGCATCGTGGCGGAGCTGGCCACCTTCGGCAAGACGACGCTGAAGGCCGACGGCCTCGGCGCCTACATCGCCGGAGTGACCCGGTCCGGCGAGACGCCCCTCATCATCGCCAGCATCGCGGTGATGTCGCTGTTCGTCGTGCTGATGAACAAGTTCATCTGGCGCCGGCTGTATGCGTTCGCCGAGCGCCGTTTCCGACTGGATTGACCATGACCACCCTGAACGAAACCCTGGCCCGGCCCGCCGTCGCCGAGCTCTGCGCCGTCACCAAGTCGTACCGGACCGCGGGCGGCCACGAGCTGAAGGTGCTCGAGAACATCGACCTCGCCGTTCGCGAGGGCGAGCTGCTGGCCTTGCTGGGCCAGTCCGGCTCCGGCAAGTCGACGATCCTGCGCTGCCTCACCGGCCTGGTGGAGCCCACGTCCGGGCGCGCCCTGGGCAACGGCGAGCTGCTGGCCGGCGTGAACCCGGGCGTCTCCATCGTGTTCCAGACCTTCGCGCTGTATCCGTGGCTGACGGTGGAGCAGAACGTCGCCGTCGGCCTCATGTCGCGCCGGATGAGCCGCGCCGGCCGCACGGCCGCCATCGACCACGCCATCGAGCTGATCGGCCTCGGCAACTACCACGCGGCCTACCCGCGCGAGCTCTCCGGCGGGATGCGACAGCGCGTGGGCATCGCGCGGGCGCTGGTGTCCCAGCCCAAGCTGCTGTGCCTCGACGAGGCCTTCAGCGCGCTGGACGTCCTCACCGCCGAGAACCTGCGCCAGGAACTGATCAGCCTGTGGCGCTCGAAGGAGAACGGCCTGAGCTCGATCTTCATGGTGACGCACAACATCGAGGAGGCCGTCGAGATGGCCACGCGCGTGGTGGTCGTCTTCCCGCGTCCCGGCCGCCTGGGCCTGGTGCTGGACAACCCCCTGCCGTATCCGCGCGACCCCAAGAGCCCGGAGTTCCAGCGCCTGGTGGGCATCATCCACGAGTCGATCACCACGATGACGCTGCCCGACCTGCCGCCCGAGGCGCCGCCCGCGCCGGGACAGGCCATCTCGCGCGCGCGTTCGCGCATGGAGTCGATCCCCGCCGTGCCGGTGGCGCAGATCCTGGGCCTGCTCGAGATCCTGGACGGCGCGCCCGAGCTCAAGAACATCTACGAGATCTCGGACGACATCGGCAAGGAGTTCGGCGAGACCATCTCCATCGTGAAGGCCGCGGAGATCCTCGAGCTCGTGGACACGCCCAAGCACGACGTGGAGCTCACCGGCCTCGGGCGCCGCTTCATCGCCTCGGATCGCGCGGGCCGGCGCACCATCTTCGCGGAGCAGGTGTTCAAGCTGCGGATCTTCCACATCATCCTGGCCCTGCTGGACGCGTACGAGGAGATCGACTCCGAGCGCATCGTCAAGGACGTCGCCAGCGCGCTGCCGTACGACAACCCCGAGAAGACGTTCGAGACGATGATCGCGTGGGGACGCTATGCGGGCCTGATGGACCTGAACACCAAGACCGGCAAGGTCTTCGTCCCGCGCGACGAGGACGCGGAAACCACGTCCGAGGCCGGTTGAGGCAGTCTCAACGCAGGTCGCCGCTCGCGTGCGGCTTCTCGCAGTTGTCGTCGTGCGCGTGCTCGTGCCCGGCGTGCGGCGTGAAGGCCGCGGTCGCCTCGATCTCGACCTTGTAGGCGCTGTTGATCAGCTTGGCGCCCACCGTCACGCGCGCGGGCGTGTGGCCCGGCACGACCCAGTCGTCCCAGACCGCGTTCATCTGCGCGTAGTCGCCCACCGATGCCAGGTACACGTGCGCGGACACGATGTGCTGGCGTCCCGCGCCGATGTGCTGGAGCAGGCGGTCGATGAAGCCGAGCACCTCGCGTGTCTGGCCGCCGATGTCCAGCGAGGTGTCCTCGGCGACCTGGCCGGCGATGAAGACGAGCTTGCCGGTGCCGACGTCGACGACGGTCATCTCGCTGAAACGGGGTCCGATTTCGTGGCGTTCGATGTGCATGGGAGGTGGCTTCGGCAGATCTGGGGATTGGGTCACGTGCGACGGGGCGGCGTCAATCCGCAGCGGCCCGCGCCGGGGCGGGGTCGCCGCTCGCGCGATTCCACCAGCCGCCGCCGAGCGCCTGCAGCATGGCGGCCGCGTCGCTCAGCCGCTGGGCCCTGGCCTGGACGGCGGCCACCAGCGCCTGCTGATGGGCCTGTTCGACCTGGATCACCGCCACGGCGCTGACGTCGCCCAGGTCGAGCTGGCGCCGGCTGACCTGGAGCGTGTGCTCGGCGATGTCGAGCGAATGACGCGTCGCGCGCTCGGCCTCGGCGTCCGCCTGCACGGCCTGCAGCGCGTCCGCCACGTTCTGGAACGCGTTGATGACCGTGGCGCGGTAGGTGGCCTCGGCCTGGTCGTAGGCGGCGCGGGCGGCCGCCTCCTTGTGCCTGAGCGCGCCGCCGTCGACGAGCGTCTGGGTGGCGCTGCCGGCCAGGGTCCAGAACGCGGTGCCCGGCCCGAACAGGCCCGACAGCGACGCGGCCGACGAGCCCCAGCTGTTCACGCCCAGCGTCACCTGCGGCAGCCGGTTGGCCACCGCAACGCCGATGTCGGCCGACGCGCTCTCCAGGTCGGCCTCCGCCACGAGCACGTCGGGCCGGTGCTCGACCAGCGTGGACGGCAGCGTCAGGGGCAGCGGGTCGGGCAGCGTCAGGTCGTCCAGCCGCAGTTCGGGAACACCGGCGGCGCCGGGCGGCAGGCCCGCCAGCGCCTTGACCAGGTCGCGCTGCTGCGCAAGTTGCTTGCGCAGGCCGGGCAGCGCCGCCTGCAGCGACGCCAGCTGCGCCTCCTGCTGCGCCACTTCGAGCTCCGAGTTCTCGCCCAGGCGCTGCAGCTGGCGGAAGCGCGCCAGCACGTCCGACTGCAACGCGGCCTGCCGTTCCGTGGCGTCGGCCTGCGCCTGCAGGCTGGCCTCGGTGATCGCCGCGACGACGAGGTTGGCGCTCAAGGTCAGGTAGGTCGCCTCCACGTTCCAGCGCTGCGCCTGCTCCTGCGACCGCAGCGATTCGACCTGGCGCCGGTTCAGGCCGAACAGGTCCGGCGCGTACGAGACGTTCAGCTGCGCGGTGCTCAGGTTGAAGACGTAGGCGCTCGACGCCAGCGGGCTGGCCAGCGGGGTGGCGATCTTCTGCCGCGCCGCCGAATAGGACGCATCGACCGACGGGAAGAACGCGGCCTGCTGCGCGCGCCGCATCTCGCTCGCCTGCCTCAGCGCCGCCTGCGCCGCGGCCACCGACGGACTGCGCGCGAGCGCGTCGCGCACCAGCTCGTCGAGCGCCTTCGAATGGAACAGCGTCCACCACTGCGCGGGCACCTCGGCCTCCACGACCTGCCGCTCGTCGCGCATGGCGGCGGCCACGGGCGCGGGCAGGTAGTCCATCGCCGGCAGCGCCGGGCGCCGGTAGTCGGGGCCCACCGCGCAGCCGGCCAGCAGCACCAGGCCGGCCGCCGCGGCCGAGCGCGTCATCACATGGAGGGTCGTCATGGTCGTCACCGGGTACGCCGCAGCTGCCGATCGGCCGTGCGGTTCTCGAAATGGCGCTCGATCGCGAAATAGAGGACGGGCAGCACCAGCAGCGTGAGCAGCGTCGAGACGATGAGTCCGCTGACGACCACCGTCGCGACGCCGCGCTGCACGTCCGTGCCCACGCCCGTGGCCAACGCGGCGGGCAGCATGCCGATGGAGGCCACCGTGGCCGTCATCAGCACCGGGCGCAGGCGCTCGGACGCGGCGCGCAGGATGGACTCGTCCAGCGCGATGCCCTCGCCGCGCACGCGCCGGAAGTTGGCCACCATGATGATGCCGTTCTGCACCGACACGCCGAACAGGGCGATGAACCCGACCGCCGTCGCGACGTTGAGCGTCTCGCCGGTCAGGCGCAGCGCGACCAGCCCGCCGAGCGTCGCCATCGGCACCACGCCCAGCACCAGCAGCGTCTGGCGCACATTGCCGAACTGGAAGAACAGCAGCACCGCCATCATCGCGAACACCAGCCCGAGGATGAACACGAGCCGTGCCTGCGCGCGCCGCTCGTTCTCGAACTGGCCGGCCCACTCCAGCCGATGCTTCGTCGAGTCGACCTTGATCTCGGCGTCGATGCGGCGTTGCGCCTCGGCCAGGTACGAGGTCAGGTCGCGGCCGCGGTTGTCGACGCGCACGGTGATCTGGCGCTCGTTGAGCTCGTGCGAGATCGTGCTCTCGCCGGTCTTGTAGCGCAGGTCCGCGAGCTGCGAGAGGGGAATGCGGGCGCCGCCGGGCGCCGTCACCGTGAGCGCGCCGATGTCCTGCAGCGTGCCCTTGGCCGAGCGCGGGAACCGGGCCGTGACGGCGTACTGGCGATCGCCCACGTACATGGTGGTGACGGCCGCGCCGCCGAGGCCGGTCTGGATCAGCGTGGCGATGTCGGACACCGGCACGCCGACGCGCCCGGCCGCCGCGCGGTCGATCTTCACCACGAGCTGCGGGATCGGCGGCTCCTGGAACAGCGAGGCCGAGGCGGTGCCGCGGATCGTGCGCAGGATGTCGACCACCTGCTGCGCGATGCGGCGGTCGTCGACGATGTCCTCGCCGTAGACGCGCAGCACCAGCGGGCTGTGCGCGCCGCCAATGGCGTCGTTCACGCCGTCGATGATGGGCTGGCTGATGCCCACGTCGAAGCCGGGCAGGCGCTGCAGGCGCGCGTTGAGGCGGCGCACGAACTCGGCCTTGGACTCGTGGCCGGGCCAGTCGGCGTAGGGCTTGAGGCCGACGGGCACCTCCATGTGCGAGGGCGTCCACGGGTCGGTGCCGTCGTCGCTGCGGCCCAGTTGCGTGACGACGTACGAGATCTCCGGGAACTCGTGCAGCGTGCGCCGCAGCTCGCCGGCCATCTCGCTGGCCTTGTCCATCGAGAGCCCGGTGGGCAGCTGCACCTGCAGCCACAGCGCGCCCTCGTCGAGATCGGGGAGGAACTCGCGGCCCGTCGTCGCGCCCAGCAGCACCACCGCCGCCAGCACCAGCGCCGACGCGACGTAGACCACCGGCGTGCGCAGCAGCAGCCAGCCGAGGCCGCCCCGGTAGCGCTCGGTCAGCCAGAGCAGCGGCTTGTTGTGGAACACCTTGCGCGGCTTGCGCAAGGCCACGAAGGCCAGGCCCGGGATCAGCGCCATGCAGCCCAGCAGCGCGCCGAACAGCGCGAAGCCCACCGTGAACGCCATCGGCGAGAACAGCTTGCCTTCCGCGCGTTCGAACGCGAACAGCGGGAAGTAGGCGCAGACGATGATCAGCGTCGCGAAGAAGATCGGCCGCGCGACCTGGCCCGTGGTCTCCAGCACGTCGTCGGCGTCGAGCGCGCGCTCGGGGTTCTCCTCGCGCCGCCGCAGCATCGCCTCGGTGACCACGATCGCGCCGTCGACGATGATGCCGAAGTCGATCGCGCCCAGCGAGAACAGGTTGGCCGGCATGTGCAGCAGGTTCATCGCGATGAACACCGCCACCAGCGCGAGCGGGATCGCCGTCGCCGCCACGAAGGCGCTGCGCGGGCTGCCGAGGAACAGGATCAGCACGATGCAGACGAGCCCCACGCCTTCCAGCACGGTGTGCGTCACCTTCTCGACGGTGAGCTTCACCAGCTGGTCGCGGTCGATGTAGGGGGCGATCCTCACGCCCAGGGGCGCCAGCCGCTTCTGCAGCTCGTCCACCTTCGCGTGCACGCCCTCCAGCACCTTCGACGGGTTCTGGCCCTTGAGCAGCAGCACGATGCCCTCGATGGTGTCGGGATTGGCGTCCTTGCCGAGGATGCCTTCGCGTTCCTGGTGCCCGATCTGCAGCTTGCCCAGGTCGCGCAACTGCACCGGCACGCCGGCGCTCGTCGCCACCGCGATCGCGCCGAGGTCGTCGAGGCCGTGCGCCTGGCCGATGCCGCGCACCACGTAGCTCTGCTCGCCGCGCGCGATGCGGCCGCCCCCGGCGTTCTGGCTGCCGTTGTTGATCGCGGTGACGACGTCGTCGAGCGCGAGGCCGTAGTGGTCGAGCGCGCGCGGATCGAGCTCGACCTGGAACTCCTTGGTGAAGCCGCCGAAGTTGTTCACGTCGGCGATGCCGGCCACCTGGCGGAACGCGGGAATGACGAGCCAGCGCTGGATCTCGGAGAGCTCCATCAGGTTCTTCGTGTCCGACTCGAGCGTGTAGCGGTAGATCTCGCCCACCGGGCTGGACACCGGGTCGAGCCCGGGCTGCACGCCCGCGGGCATCGTCACCTGGGCGATGCGCTCGTTGACGCGCTGGCGCGCGAAGTAGTCGTCGGTGCCGTCCTTGAACACGAGCGTGATGAGCGACAGCGCGAAGGTGCTGCTCGAGCGCATGGTCACGAGCCCGGGCGTGTTGGCCAGCGCGCGTTCCAGCGGCGTGGTCACCTGCTGCTCGATCTCCTCGGCCGCGAGGCCGGGCACCTGGGTCGTGACCTGGACGGTGACGTCGCTGATGTCGGGATACGCCTCCACCGTCATCTGCGTCCAGGAGAAGTAGCCGTAGACGAGCAGCCCCAGCGTCAGCACCCACACCAGCAGGCGGCGCCGGAAGCACAGCTCGATGAACTGGTTAATCATTCAGCAGCACCCCGCCGCGGGTCACCACGCGGTCGCCGCGCTTCAGGCCGGACACCACGCGCACGGCCTGGTCGTCCTCGGCGCCGATCTCCACGACGCGGCGCACGAACGTCCACGGCGCGACCTCGACGAGCACGGTGGTGCTGTCGTTGTTCATCAGCAGCGCGGACGGCGGCACGGTGACGCCGCCGGCGTCCGGCACCGCGAAGGTGGCCGTGGCGAACATGTTCGGCCGCAGGCGGCCATCCGCGTTGTCGAAGGGAATGCGCACCTTCGCGCGGCGCGTGTCGGGCTCGAGCACCGGACTCGCGCGCAGCGACTTGCCGTGCAGCGTCACGCCGGGCAACGCGACCAGCGTCACGTCGACCGTGGCGCCGGCCGACAGCGCGCCCAGCGCCTGTTCCGGCACCTGGGCGGTGACGAAGACGCGGTCGAGGCCGGACACGGTCATGATGGGCGCCGTCGCGTCGTTGAGGAACGCGCCGACGCCCGCGGTGAGCGCCGTCACCGTGCCGGAGACCGGTGCCAGCACGACCAGCGCGCGGGTACGCGGATCGATCTTCGCGCCGCCGGACAGCGTCGCGACGCGGTCGCGGGCGCGCCTGTCCTCGGCGGCGGCGTCGCGCTGGGCGGCCTCGGCGGCCTCCATGTCCTTGCCGGCGTTCGCGCCCAGCGCCTGCACGCCGCGTGCGCGCTGCAGCGCGTGCTCGGCGAGGGCCAGCGCGTCCGCGGCCTTTTCAGCTTCGGCCATCGCCTGGCCGAAGTCCGGCGAGCTGACCGTGGCGAGCGGCTGGCCGCGACGCACCGTGTCGCCCAGGCCCACATGCAGCGCCAGCAGGCGGCCGGTGAGCGGCGGCGCGACCGCGACCACGCGCGCGGGGTCGGCCTCGACCACCGCCGGCACCGACAGCGCATGCCGGCCGGCCTGCTCGCCCACCGCCGTCACCTGGAGACGCTGGCGCAACGGCGAATCCGCGGGGACGGCGATGCGGCCCGACTGCACGACGAACATCGGCCCGGGCTCGGCGGGCGCCGCCCACGCGGACGTCGACAGGGCGGCCGACAGCAGCAGGCCGGCCAGGCGATGGGAGATGTTGTTCTTCATGCGTTCGCGCTCATTTTTCGAGGAATGTCCTGCCGTCCGCATGCACGCCGGCGACGGTACGGGCAGAATTGTCGAATCTGTACCTGCTACAGAGTCAAGCCGGGGCCTTCGCCAACCTGAAGCTACCCTTGAAAGGTGTCGCCAACATGAAAATCGGTGAGCTGTCGGCCGCCACCAACACGCCCGTGGAGACGATCCGCTACTACGAGCGCGAGCGCCTGCTGCCGGCGCCGGCGCGCACGGAGGGCAACTTCCGCGTCTACGGCGACGGCCACGTCGGCCGCCTCGGCTTCATCCGCGCGTGCCGCGCGCTGGACATGAACCTCGAGGAGATCCGCGTGCTGCTGCGCTTCCGCGACGGCAGCCACGAGGACTGCAGCGAGGTGAACGCCTTGCTGGACGAGCACGTGGAGCACGTCGAGGAGCGGATACGCGAGCTGCGGGCGCTGTCGAAGGACCTGCGGGCGCTGCGGGAGCAGTGCCGGGAGGTCAGCGCGGCGGATCAGTGCGGGATCATGAAGGGGCTGGATCGCGGGGGCTTCGAGGCGGGGCAGAGGTCGCAGTCGCATGTGGCGCATCTGCATGGGAAGCCGGGGCGCAAGGGGACGTGACACCGGCACGAGTGCGGGACCTTTGACACTCCTGCCCACAACGTTGTCGCGTCGCAGGCCCCCGGCGCACGTGTTTCTCGCACCCTGATCTTCGCCGTCGGCATCGGTATCGACGGCGCGGACAATGGAGTCATCCTGCCGCGCTTCAAGACGACAAAGATTTCCAGCATGCCCAATGCTTCTCCTGACCAGCACATTCGCACTGACCGAATCTGGAATTGGAATAGCGCGGCCAACGGGTTCACGACACTGCTGCCGGTGAGGGACGAAGACATCTTGACCGGCGTGTTCACCGCCGATGGCACACCCAAGGCATGGGACACCCGACCTCAGGTCATGCCCGGCATCGAACGGGTCAAGAAGAAGCAACATCCGCTGGGCGATCTGAGCTTCGTGATGGGCGCGAGCGTCGTCTTGAACGAGAAGGCCCATGCGGCACTCCGGGGGTTCCTCGATCCGTTCGGTCAGTTCCTGGAGCTCGACATGGTCGACGAGACCGGGATCGGTGGCGGCGACCAGCGGCTGTACTTCTACAACGTCACCAACGTCATCCGGTGCATCGACTTCGATCGCTCGGAAACAGAGGGCAAGAAGGTCATCAAGCCGGCATTCGTGCCGGACTCCATACCTGCCAGCGCCCAGGTGTTCAAAGACCCATTGCGGAAGAAGATGGACATCTATTTGAACCAGGCGGCGCACGCAGAGTTGAGCCGTTTGATGACCGAGGCGGGACTTCGTGGATCAACCTTGACGCGGATGTTCTGAAACTGCTCGCTCGAGTTCGACGCTTCAGGAAGACGCCATGACGGCCTCGCTGCCCGGTACGGGCCTGTCCTATGTGTCCACGCGCACTACGGTGCCATCCGTCAGTTCGGTGAGGCCGAAGACGCGCCCGCTGTTCTGGCTATTGCTAGTCATGGCCGTCGCCGGCACGGCCTACGCCTTGACGCTGTAGACGCTAAAAGCCGGTCAAGCTCCTGCGCCAAGGGCCGTGCCGTCGATTCGGTTCCGAACCCGGCGCTGTATGCTGGGCCAAGATTCCCGTTGGAGAAATCGATGTTCCTGCGCTGGCTTTCGGTCGCCCTAATCCTTGCAAGTACGAATGCAGCTGCCGTGACACCGTCGACGACGACCCCTCATTCCTCGCTTCCCGCTTCGGCAAGTCGGAGTGTCGTCGCCAACGATCGAGGGACTGTGCAACTGCCGTTGGTCGTCAGCGTGAAGGCCATGCCAGAGCCGACACAACAAGAACGTGAGTACAGGGACGCCGAGCGCAGGGAGAAATCCGATTCAGATTGGTGGCTAGTCAAACTGACAGGTGCACTCGCTATTGCGACCGTTGCGCTGGCAATCGTCACGGCGTTCTTGTGGGCAGCAACCAGACGATTGGTGATTGACGCCAAAGACACATCAAAGATGCAACTGCGTGCCTACGTTTCGGTAGATACCGAACACATGGTGGACTCCAGCGGCAACACGATTCCAAATCGCCATGGCTTCCTGATAAAGAACCATGGGAACACGCCAGCGCATGACCTAGAGCATTGGACATTGATCGGTGTTTCTGATTTTCCGCTTAAGCACAAGCTTGAAGCTCCCGACGAAAATCGCTTGATCGTCAAGACTGTCGTGCATCCAGGGAACGATCGATTGGTCATCACCGACTTGGCTTTGCTGTCGGAGGAAATGACCGCAATTGAAGCTGGAACACATGCTTGGTACGCATGGGGCTGCGCTCGGTACTTCGATGTCTTCGGCGAGCCTCACTCGACGAATTTCTGCTTCTTCGTAGACAAGGATGCGTTGGCTCTCCAGCGTTGGGCCCACTACAAAGATGGCAACGAGGCTACATAGCCGAAACCACCGCAGCTATGCATTCAACTTCGTCCACGCTGTGTCGATGGCGTCCAACTGCGCACGCAACTGAGCGTCACGGGAATCGCTGAACTTGGGCAACTGTTCCACGGCCTGACAAAATATCGCAAGCGCCATCGCGATCATCGACTTTGTCGTCTGTTCCGGCGCCGCGCGGTGGTAGCTCAACTCGAACTTGCCCGCATGTCGCGACAGAAGGGTTGTCAGCTGTCCGTGGCTGAAGCTACAGAGCACTCGATAGCTCACGTAGTTCTCGGCCATCCCTGCCAACTTGAACTTCTCAATGGCGTTCAGCTTCGACAGCCCCTTCGCCTTCAGTTCATCAACCACGGGCTGGGCTTTGTCGCCCCACAACTTCAAGGTCTTGAGCGACTCCGCTGTCATGCCGTCTACCTTGGCGTAGTCGCTGAACAGCGCGACGTTGCTCCGTGCATCGTCGAATCGAATCTGATCGACGTAGTTGGGATCGTTGACCAAGTTTCGGAGGTCAGCCAGCGCCTCCAACATCGAGCGAATCAGGATCGGCGCGTGAGACGAGAAGCCGCCCTCGAACAGATGAAGCGCCGCCCCGAACTGTTCCCCAATCGTGAGGCAGAGGGTCGCCGCGACCCGCGCCTCGCCGAGGTCGGTCACGTTCGCTGCGAGCAAGAAGGCGTCGAGGGCGCGCTTCGCTCGCTGCGCCTCACCAAGCATCGCGGGTATGTCTGCCATCGGGGCGCCTCGCCAACGGACACGAACACGGGATCGCCCGGCATTGGGACGTCCCGCTCAGTCACGGTTGACAGCATAGCGCTCGACAGTGGGCCGGTCTCGGCGCCCTCAGGGGTGCCGCTCACCTGCCCGCCCCACGCCATCACGACACGTCGATTCGTCGCGTGAAAGCGATGTTTCCGAAACGGTGGGTTGCGAGGTGGGTAGAAATGAAAAACGCGCCTCTAGGGCGCGTCTTTACTCACTTACTGGCGGAGAGGGTGGGATTCGAACCCACGGTACCTTGCGGTACGCCTGATTTCGAGTCAGGTACAATCGACCACTCTGCCACCTCTCCAGGATTCGGCTGCCGCTGTGGTCTTATTAGCGGAGTCCGTGACTCTAACACGGAACAAGAGGGCTCGGCAAGTTCCGCTGCATGACCGGCTCATTTTCAGCCGCCGAAACGCAGGAACGTCACCCTCAGCTTCCCGTTCACCACCTTCACGTCGCGCACCGCGAGCTTGGCGAGCGCGGCGCGGGCGCTGTCGCCCTTGAGCGAGTAGACAGGGTGGCCTTCCAGCGCGCGGCGCAGCACGGCGGGGCCGCGTACCTGCACCACCTGCACGAACTCGGGCGGGAAGCCGGTGAGGGAGAAGTTGTCGACCTGCACCTCGTCCAGGAAGAAGTCGCCCTGGTAGCGCACGTAGCGCAGCACGCCGCTGAAGGCCACCTTGCCGGGCATCTCGCGGTGGCCCAGCGTCACCAGCACGTCGGCGGACAGGCCGATGCGCGGCGAGCCCTCCGCCAGCGTCACCACGGGCGCGCTCAGCGTGACGCAGGCCACGCCCAACGCGCAGGTCTTCTGCGGGAAGCGCTCGTCCAGGCGTTGCTGCAGCTGCGCCTGGTCGATGTCGATGAAGCCCTCGGGCACGAATGCCACGACGGCCCACCAGCCCACCAGTGTGAGCACGGCCGCGATACCGAGTCCGATGGCGACGTGGCGTGCGCTCATGAAGCCGTCGTGTCCGCCGGCGGCTCGGAGGGCTGGTCCAGCCGGCGGTTCTGCGCGACGCCGTACTTCACGCCCAGCAGGTTGCAGGCGACACCGCAGACGAGGAGCAGCAGCAGGAAACCGGTGGTCAGGCGGTCGGCATCCGCCATCAGCAGGCCCATCAGGGCCGTGCAGCCGGCCATCACGGCGCCGAGCCTGAACTCGTTGCGGCGCGCGATCCGCGCACAGACGTAGCCCGCGGCCACGGAGATCAGCGCGCCCAGCAGGATGCCCAGCACCGACAACGGCGACTCGGGCGGCATGCTTCGCACGAGGTCGTCGATCTCCGTGTTGGTCATGCCGGGCGTGCCGGCCTGGGCCACGTACAGGGACGTGAGGACGATGTTGAGCAGCGTCGAGCCGCAGACGTCGATGCCGATGCCGGCGAGCACCGCCCGCAGCGCCGCGTTGCCGGGCACGGCCGGCGGTGTCCGGGAATCGTCTTCGGGCGGCTTGGCCGGGGTCATGGGCATGGGTGGCGGAGATCAGGGGACGCTGCGGGACGACGCCGCCGCCGTCACGCCTGCGGATCGTCCCAGTGTGCCGCACGCCGGCGGCGCTCGAGACGCCAGTTCGTAACTTCCAGTCGCACGCCGTCAGGATCCTCGAAGAACGTGGCGCAGTAGTCGTCCGAGTACTCCGGGTAGAGACGGGCGTCGGTGGCCGGGATGCCGGAGCCTTGCAATTCCCGCGCCACGGCGTGCACGTCCTCGACGGAGTCCACCCGCAGGCAGAAATGGTGCAGCCCCGGTGCATACGGTTCGTGCGCACCCTGCACCCGCGCGGGGCGCAGCACGAACCCGAACAGCCGGTTGAAATACTGGATGTGCGGGTCGCCGGCCAGCGTGAACGTGTTCTTGCGGAAACCCAGCGCGTCGCGCAGCACGCGGTCGTAGAACGGCTCGGAACGGGCCAGGTCGGACACGGTGATGTAGATGTGGTCGATGCCGGTGACTTCGGTCAAGGCGCTTGCCCCTGGAGATGGACTCGCGCCCATCGTAGCGCGTCCTATCCGGGCGGCGCGTCGCCCCGCATCAACGCCAGCAGCTCGCGCGCCATCGGCACCGCGGCCACGGCCTCGCCGTCGTTCTCCAGCACGCTGTCGGCCAGCTCGCGCTTGGTCTGGTGCAGCGTGAGGATCTTCTCCTCCAGCGTGCCGGTGTTGACGAGCCGGTACACCGTCACCGGCCGCTGCTGTCCGATGCGGTGCGCGCGGCCGCTGGCCTGGTCCTCGGCGGCCGGGTTCCACCACGGGTCGGCGATGACCACGTAGTCGGCCACGGTCAGGTTCAGGCCGAAGCCGCCGGCCTTCAGGCTGATCAGGAACAGGTGGCCCTCGCCGTTCTGGAACGCCTCGACGCGGCGCGTGCGTTCGGCCGCGGGCGTGCTGCCGTCCAGGTACTGGTAGGCGATGCCGGCCTCGTCCAGCGGCTCGCGCAGCAAGGAGAGGAAGTCGACGAACTGGCTGAAGACGAGGGCCTTGTGGCCGTTGGCGACGAGTTCGGTGGCGAGCTCGGCGAACGCCGTCACCTTGGCGCCGGGGCGCTTGAGCGTGGGCGTGACGAGGCGCGGGTCGCACGCGGCGCGGCGCAGGCGCGTGAGGCCGGCCAGGATGTTGAGGTGGGCCTGGCCGGCGCCGTCGCCCGACAGGCTCTTCTCGGCGGCGATCAGCGCCTCGCGGCGCAAGGCCTCGTAGTGCGCCTTCTCGGCGTCGTCGCCCTGCACCTGCAGCACGAGCTCGGTGCGCGGCGGCAGGTCGGACAGCACCTGGGCCTTGGTGCGGCGCAGGATGAACGGGGCGATCAGGCGCTTGAGCGTGCGCTGCGCGCCGCGGTCGTTCTGGCGCTCGATGAGGCCCGCGAAGCGCTCGTTGAAGCGCGCCAGCGTGCCCAGCAGGCCCGGATTGCACGCGCGCATCACCGACCACAGCTCGCCCAGCCGGTTCTCGATGGGCGTGCCCGACATCGCCAGCCGGAACGTGGCCTGCAGCGCGAACACGGCCTGGCTGCGCTTGGCGGCGGCGTTCTTGATCGCCTGGGCCTCGTCCAGCACCAGCGTCGTCCACACCTTGCCGGCGAAGGCCTCGCCGTCGATCTGCAGCATCGGGTACGAGACCAGCAGCACGTCGTGCCGGCCCATCCCGGCGATGACCTGCGCGCGATCGCTCGTGCTGCCCTGCTCCGCGTAGACATGCACGCGCAGCGACGGCGCGAAACGCAGGGCCTCCGAGCGCCAGTTGCCGATCAGCGACGTGGGCACCACCACCAGCGCCGGGCCGTTGGCGGCGCGCGCCAGCAGCACCGCCAGCGCCTGCAGCGTCTTGCCCAGGCCCATGTCGTCGGCCAGGCACGCGCCCAGGCCGGCGGCCGCGAGCCGCATCGCCCACTCGAAGCCCTCTTCCTGGTACGGCCGCAGCTGCGCCTGCAACGTGGACGGCAGCGCCGGCACGATGCGGCGCGCGTCGTCGAGCGCCATCAGCCGCGCCGCGTAGGCCGCGTCGTGCTCCACGCGCGCGCCCTCCATCGCGGCCTGCAGCCACGGCGCGGCGATGGCGGGCGCCCTCACCTCGTCGGGGTTGTTGGCGCGCGCGGTCTGCTTCTCGGTGACGGCGGCGATGTCGGCCACGCGCTCGCGCAGCTCCTGCGTCAACGCGAGGAAGCGGCCGTCGCCCAGCGGCATGAAGCGGCTCTTGCCCTCGGTGGCGAAGGTGATCAGCTGCTGCAGCCCCACCACCAGCTCCTCGTCGACCTTCAGCTTGCCATCGAGCTCCAGCCAGTTCTCGCGCGTCTTCACCTTGAGCATCAGCTGGTCGAGCGCGCCCGGCGTCACGCGCACCGGCCGGCCCTGCGGCCAGTCGAGCGCGAGGATGGACGTGTGCGGCTGCAGGCGCTCCACCAGCGCGAGCGAGTCGTCGGCGCCGTCCAGCAGCCATTCGCAGGGCGCGTCCGGCGGCAGCTCGGCCAGCATGGTGCAGGTGTCGAGGATCGCATCGAGGTGCCAGCGCTCCAGCGCCAGGTCGCGCTGCACGCCCACGCTCTCGCCCTTCAACGTGGCCACCACGCGCGCGCGGCCGCGACCCGGCACCAGCCGCGGGCCCACGGCGGCGTAGTCGGCGCCGAAGGGCGCGGCCACCAGGCGCAGCTGCAGGCCGTCGCCCACCGGCTGAAGCTCGGCGCGCAGGCGCGATTCGGCCGGCAGCTCGCGCGCCGCCTGCGCCGTGGCGGCGTCGTCGGCGTGGATGCGGAAGTGGCTGCCCAGGCCGGTGAGCACCTCCTGCAGCTGCGCGGCGCCCTGGCGCGGGATGTCCAGGCCGGCAGGGCCCAGCAGCTGCGCCACGCGCTTCTGCGAGGCCGTCAGGCGGACCAGCTTCGCGCGCTGCGGCCCGTCGCGCCAGATCGACACCAGCCGCAACGCGTCGAGCTCCTTCTGCTGCGCCTCGCTGCCGGCCCAGCGCGCCACGGCGGCGTCGTTGGCCACCTGCAGCGCCGGCTGCATGCGCACGCGCAGGCGTTCGCCTTCGTCCAGCACCTCCAGCTCGGGGCCGGCCTCCACCAGCTCGACGAACTGGCCCGGCGCGTCGGAGAACGCCACGTGCGGATGCTCGAACAGCGCGCCCATCGCCTGCGCGAGATCGAGGCGCAGGCCGCGGCCGTAGGTCTCCTGGCGCAGCGCGCGCACGACGCCGGCGTCGGCCGGCGTGAGCGTCTGCGCGCCGCGCTGCAGGCGGCTCAGCGGCACCTCCTTCAGGGCGCCCCAGCCGCGCGCGCCGCGCTTCTGCTCGTTGGGCACCAGCGCGCGGATGGCGCCGTGCTCGCCGGTCTCGATGAGCCAGACGATGCGGCTGTCGGGCGCGCCCGCTGCCGCCGCGGGCCCGGACGCGGGCTCGCCCAGCGACCGCAGCGCCGCCAGCGCCACCTGCCAGCGCTCCAGGCCCGCGGGCACGAAGAACCACGCGGGCGCGGGCTCGCCGCCCAGCACGCGCAACGCCGCGCCAAGCTGCTCGACCAACGCGTCCAGGCCGGCCGATTCGTAGGCGCTCTTGAGATGCTGCGCCGAATCGGCCTCGGCCGGCGGCAGGCCCTCGGCCAGCGAGCCTTCCTTGAGCCAGGCGCGCATCAGCCAGCGGTTGAGGTCCAGCGGCGAGACGACGCGCGACGCGGCGCGATAGCCCCACTGGCTGCCGAAGGGCAGGAAGGGCTTGAGCTCGCGCGGCGCGGCGCCCAGGCGCATCTGGATCGCCAGCGCGATGGCGCCCAGCGGATGGTCGAGCGCCGGCTCGCGCTTGCCGCCCTCGGCCAGGCAGAACTTCAGCGCCTTGTCCAGGTGGGCCGGCGTCTGCTGGGCCAGCAGCGCCAGCACATGGGCCAGCGCCACCTGCGGCGGCACCAGCCCGCGCCGCTTGCCCGAGAGCTTGCGCAGCGCGGCGAGCGCCGTGTCGAACTCGGGCTCGGCGTCCGACCAGCGGCCCTGCGCGGCGAGCGCGGCCGCTCCGATGGCCTGGGCCAGGGCGCGACGGCCGGCCAGCGAGGCCGGCGACACCGCCGCCGGCCCCGGCACCGCGAGATGCCCGTGCGAGCTACGCAACACGTCGAGCAGGTCGCCTTCCAGGGGCATGTCGATGGCCGGCCCGAGCAGGCGGCCGAACGACGCCACCCAGTCGGCGTCGCGGCGATCGGCGGCGTCCGACAGCAGCCGGTCGAGGGCGAACGACCAGCGCAGGCCGTGCACGAGGAGCGCATCCTCGTGCTCCACGAGGGCCCTCGCGCGCTCGCGCACGAAGGCGGGGCCGAGGCCGATGCCGGTCTGCAGCGTGGCGCCCAGGCGGTCGAGCGCGCCGGCGAGCATGTCGGCCTGCATCGCGGGATGCAGGCGATCGAACAGCGCCTCGTCGACGCAGTCGGCCAGCGCCGTGTCCAGCAGCGCGGGGATGTCGTGCAGGCCGGGCGGCAGGCGGTCGAGCAGTTCGGCCAGTTCCACCGGGCCCGCGCCGCACGACGCGTCCAGGCGCACGCGCGCGATCGCCGCGCCCAGCGTGGGAAAGCGTCCGTGGCTCTGGCGGCCGAGGCTAGCCGCCGCGTAGGCATCCGCATGCGCGAGGGCCTCCCGCAACGCCGCCTGCGGCGCGCGGGCCAGCAGGGCCGCATACACCACCGGGTACACGTTCATCGGCAGCGTCCAGAAGCCGGGACGCCGCTCGTCCTCGTTGGCCAGGCCGGCCTTCTGCAGCCGCGCGAGCGAGTGCCGCACCAGCTCCTGCGACGGCGCCGCGCTGCCGGGCGTGCGCACGGCCGGCGACGCGAGCGCGTCCGTCACCCACGTGCGCGAGCGCGCCAGCGCACCCAGCGCGAGCGCCGCCAGCGCGTCACGCGCGGGCGCGTCTAGGCCGGCCAGCGGGTCGTCGGGGAGCGTCGCGGACGGCATCCGGTTCAGTCGATCACCCCGGTGCCACAGCGTCGCGTCATCGCGCCACCGCGGACGCGCGAGCCCGTGCGGCAGCAGTGCCGTAGGCAACGATGCCACTGACGTGGGCTTCGGTCTCGCTGGCCACCGACAGCACCTGGCCACCGCGGTCGACGAGATGTTCGACCACGATGCTGTCGGCGATGAGCACGCCGCCAAAGTTCAGATGCGCCTTGAGGTGAACGTCCGCCGACTTCCGGTCGGGGGCAATCTCCACGCCGGTGCGTTCAAGGGTGAACTCGACACCCAGCACGTCGCCGTTGGTCCGTGCCTCGTCCACTCGCTTCTTCATGGCGAACAACTGCTCGAGATTCTTGCACTCCGATGCCTTGTCGGAAGGCATGACCCGCTCGGCCACCTCGCCGATCTGACGTTCGAAGCCCCTGTACTCGGGCGCATACTGAGCGCACAGTGTCTTCTGATCCTGGTGGAGGAATGCATCCACCTGAACGTCGTAGAAGCGGGCAATGCTGTCCTCCGACAGGCCGCCATTCGTGACGCACGAACAAAGTCCTGCGGCAAGCGTGAGAAGGATCAACAGCGGCCTCATGCCCGACGCGCGTGCAGCTTCAGCACCACGTCCGCGGCGGCGCGGCTCAGGTGGTCGCGCACCTGCGGGTCGTCGAGATCCTCGGCATCGTCCGCATCGCCCTCCTCGCCCGGCTCCACGTCGCCGCCCAGCATCGCGATGGTGGCCAGGCCCGGCCCGATCTCGGGGTCGGCCTGCAGCGCGGCCCAGGCATCGGGCGCGAGGTCGGTGGCGGCGAGGAAGCCCAGGCACCAGTCGGTGGCGTCGGCCAGCTCCTCGCCCTGGCTGCCCGGCACCTCGGCCACCGAGAACACCGGCTCCCACGCTTCGGGCGTGTCGACGAGCGCGGCCTCGATGCTGCGCAGGTGGCGCAGCACCAGCACCGCGCTGCGCTTGCGCTGCTGGTTGCTGCGGAACGGCGCCGGCGCGGGTTCCTGGTCGCCGCCCCAGATCGCGGGGAGCCAGTCGGACGCCTTCATCGAGGACAGCGGCACCGGGCCGACCAGCAGCGCGGTGAGGTAGCCGTCCATGCCGTCCAGCGTCATCGCGCCGTCGGACGGCAGGTTGGTGAGCAGGTCGTCGAAGGTGGCGAGCTCGTCCTCGGTGAGGGGCGTGTTCGGGCTCTTCGGGTCGTACGACGGGTAGTCCATGTCAGGCCTTGAGGACGGCCATGCCGCCCATGTAGGGGCGCAGCGCCTCGGGGATCGTGACCGAGCCGTCGGCCTGCTGGTAGTTCTCCAGCACGGCCACCAGCGTGCGGCCCACGGCCAGGCCCGAGCCGTTGAGCGTGTGCACCAGCTCCGGCTTGCCCGCGGCGTTGCGGAAGCGGGCCTGCATGCGGCGCGCCTGGAACGCGCCCATGTTCGAGCACGAGCTGATCTCGCGATAGGTGTCCTGCGCGGGCAGCCACACCTCGAGGTCGTAGGTCTTGGTCGAGCCGAAGCCCATGTCGCCGGCGCACAGCAGCACCACGCGGTACGGCAGGCCCAGCTTCTGCAGGATGGCCTCGGCG
>JABCYW010000040.1 GCA_013289985.1 Betaproteobacteria bacterium
GGGGCGGTGCGGCAAGGCATCGACGGCGCGGCGGGCATGGGGCAGGGCGTCGGCGTCGCGCTTCTGCAGGAACAGCGCATGTGCTCGCCCCAGCGCGGCATGGGGCGCGGCGAGCGTGGGCGTGGGCGTGGGCGTGGCTGTTTCCATGTTCGCAGGGTAGCGGCCTGGGCGCCGCGCGAAGGCCGGAATAGGCGGTGGGCGCGGCACCATCTCCGCGCGCCCTGAGACAATGGACGAGCGGCGCACGGTGCGCGGAGGAGCGGCGATGGGCAAGGGGCGGTTCGAGGCGTTCAGCGACGGCGTGCTGGCCATCATCATCACGATCATGGTGCTCGAGCTGAAGGTGCCGCACGGCGACACCCTGGCCGCGCTGGCCCAGCTGTGGCCGGTGTTCCTGAGCTACGTGATCAGCTTCATCTACGTGGGCATCTACTGGAACAACCACCACCACCTGCTGCACGCCACCACCACCGTCACCGGCGGCATGATGTGGGCCAACCTGAACCTGCTGTTCTGGCTGTCGCTGCTGCCGTTCGCCACCGGCTGGATGGGCGAGAACCATTTCGGCCCGGTGCCATCGGCCGTGTACGGCGGGGTGCTGATGATGGCGGCGATCTCGTGGGTGATCCTGCAGACCTTGATCGTGCGCACGCAAGGCCGCGACGGCGTTCTGCAGCGCGCACTTGGCAGCGACTGGAAGGGCAAGGTTTCGCCGGTGCTCTACGTCGCGGGCATCGTGGCGTCGTTCTGCGTGACGGGGCTGGCGCAGGCCATGTACCTGATCGCCGCCCTGATCTGGCTGGTGCCGGACAGGCGCATCGAGAAGGTGTTGGCGCATGAGCATGAGGCCCATTGAACCGCAGTTGCTGAAAATCATCGCTCGCCAAACGGGCGGTTAGACGAGGGTTTGGCGCCGGGCAGTTTTTCTGTGCGCTCGCAGAATCGACTCGACCATGAGAGCCGATTCAAACCCTTCCTCCAACGCGCTGCGGCCCATCGCACATGCGTTCTGCGCCGCGTTGTTGCTGGCGGTGGCCGGCAACGCGCTGAGCCTGCCAGGCAAGCGCTTCGTCGGCCAGTACGACTTCGGCTACGCCATCCGCGGCGACCGCCCCGCGCGCCCGGCGCAGGTGTTCGACGATGGCGGCGGCAAGGTCTACTTCGAGGCGCGTCCGGGCCAGCCGATGCCCGCGGTGTTCGCGGGCAAGGAGCTTGCGCTGCTGGTGATGCAGTCAGAAGGCCAGTACTTCACGGCGCGCACGGCCGCCAGCGAATTCACGTTGGTGCTGGGCGGGGCGCGCGCGATCGTCCGACGTGGCGACGCGGCACTGGGTGAGGAAACCATCATGCCCCGCGACGAAGGCGGCGGCCGCCTGCTGGCGTCGGCCGATGGCGGCCTGACGGCCGGCGTCGACTACCGTGCAGCGCCGCCGTCGCGGTTCGAGCACGAGCAACCCGTCGTCTTCGCACCTGGCAGGGCCACGCTGAGGCCGGAGGTGCTGGACGCGCTGTCGGCCCTGGTCGTGCGCATCGGCCGCGACACCACCGTCCAGGCCGTGGGACGCAACGACGCGGGAGGCGCCGACGGCCTGGCCACGCTGCGGGCCGAGGCGCTGCGCAATGCGTTGCTGGCGCGCGGCGTTCCGGCACGCGCCATCCAGATGGTCGAGACCGACGGGGTGCCCGGTGCGTCCCGTCCGAAGGCATCGGTGTTGCGCTGGACCAGTGGGGCGCCGGCCCGCGAATCCTCTGCGACGCCGTTGTTCGAGATCGCGAGCACCGACGGCGACATCGCCGTGTCCTTGCGCCGCTGGGCCCGCGCGAGCGGCTACGACCTCGAGTGGGACGTCGGTTGGGTCGCGCCGATCGAGGGCGCGATGCGTCTCGACGCGCCGTCGTTCCCGGATGCGGTACGGCAGGTGGTGGCAGGCCTGCACGCGCGGGGCTACCCGGTGCAGGCGCGAGTCGCGGCTGACCACGTCATCCGGTTCACGGCCGCGGAGTGATCGCCATGTCCCCGTGCGTTGCCCATCCCGCCATTGGACTTGCCTGGAGTGTCCTGCGATGAAGTTGCTCGTTCTCATCACGATGGCCGGCCTGGCGGGCCACGGCTGTCCTGGCCATGCCGCTTCGCCGGCATCCGATGTCGCGCTCCCGGTCGCGCCCTATGGCGGCCAGGCCGGCGGCGAACCGGCCTCGGGCCACTGGAGCGTGCTCGTCCAGGACATCACGCTCGCGCGCACGCTGGAACGCTGGGGCGCGCAGGCGGGGTACCGCGTGAAGTGGGACGCGCAGCGCAACTTCCTCATCGGGGCGCCCGACAGCGTCGACGGCAGCTTCGAGACCGCGTTGAGGACCTTGCTGAACTCCGCCGGCATCCGCCAGAGCGACTACCCGCTCGAGGCCTGCATCTACGCCAACACGCCCCCGCTGGTGCGCATCACGCGCCAGGGCGAGCAGGCGCGCGAGTGTGACGCGCCATGAGCGCCGCCCGGCCGCCCGAAGGCGCTCGCACCGCAGCCGATAGGTGGAGGGTAGCCTTATGAGCGCCGCGCGCCTGATCATCTCGCGCCGCCTCGCGACGTGGCTCGCACTCGCGTTGCTCTCCGCCCTCGCGGCCTGCGCCGAGTCGGGCGTCACGGAACACGTGCGGGCGGATCACGCGTTGGGTCTCGCCGGCACGGCGTCGCTGCATGCCGATCGCACTCTGGCGCAGCAAGGGGCGGCGGCCGCGGGCTCCCAGGTGGACGCCGATCGCCGGGCCGCGGAGCAGGCGGCCAGGCCGGTGCTGCGTCGCGCGCGCAGCGCCTGGATCGGGGCGGTCAGCGTGCCCATGGGCAGCAGCGAGCGGTTGCCCAGCATCTTCACCGAACGCGTCACGCTGAACTTCGACGATGCGGCCTCTGGTGGCAAGGTGAGCCTGCGCACGATGGCCGACCGCATCACGGCGGTCACCGGCGTGCCGCTGCGGTTGAAGCCGGACGTGTTCGCGGGCGGCGAGGCGGCGCCGAGACCGGTCGCGGCCGCGGTGCCGCTCCCGTCGCTGCCCACGCTGCCCACGCTGGCGGGCCATGGCGATGTCGTCGCGATGCCCACCGCACCGTCGAGCCTCCCGCGCGACACCTCGGTCCATGCCGTCGCCATGCGCTGGTCGGGCTCCCTGCAGGGCTATCTCGACCAGGTCACCGACCAGTTGAACCTGGCCTGGGAATACCGCGACGGCGTGGTCGTCATCGAGCGCATGCGCACCGAGTTCTTCGAGATCGCCGCGCTGGAGAGCGAGACCGACTACCACCTGGGCCTGAGCGGCGCCGACCAGGCCAACGCCACCAGCTCGGGCAACGGGGGCGGTGGCACCAACAGCACGGCCAGCTCCAGCAACGAGGTCAGCGAGCACGGCAAGTCCAACGTGCTCGCGTCCATCCTCGCCACGATCGGCCAGATCCTCAAGGACGTGCCGGGGTCGTCGGTCGTGCGATCCGATGGCTCCGGGCGAATCGCGGTCACCACCACGAAGGAGACCTTGTCCAAGGTGCGCGACTTCGTGCGGGTCGAGAACGAGAGCCTGCTGCGCCAGGCCCAGGTGCAGTTCGACGTCTACAGCGTCACCCGCAGCGAATCGGACGAGCGGGGCATCGAATGGAACGCGGTGCTGTCGGCGCTGGGGGGCGCCTACACCGGCTCGTTCGGCTCGCCCGCCACGCTGGCGAGCGCCGCGGCGGCGAACATCGGCTTCTCCATCCTCACGCCGACGCAATCGGGCGTCACCACCGCCGCCACGCGTCGGTTCGGCGGCAGCGACGCGTTGCTGAAGCTGCTCAGCGAATACGGCGTCTCGACCCAGCATCGCGAGGTGAGCCTGCTGGCGCTGAACCGCACCTGGGATCGCAAGTCCAGCCTGGGCGGACGCGCCTACGTGAGCGCCACCATCCCGGGCGCGGCGAGCACCACGGGCGTTGGCGCGCCCGGCCTCGTCACTTCCACCGTCACCACCGGCGATCGCTATCTGGCGCAGCCCTTCATCCTCGACAACAACACGGTGCTGCTGAAGTTCGGCATCGGCTTGTCGTCGCTGGTGAACCTGGTGAACTTCACCTCCGGCACGGGTGCTAGCCAGCAGACCGTGCAGACCCCCGAGACCACGGCCATCAACGACCAGTCCACCGTGGCGCTCAAGGCCGGCCAGATCCTGGTGATCACGGGACTGAGCCGCCTGGTGTCCACCGATGACCGCCGCACGCTGACCGACGGCGCCCCCGTGGGCCTGGGCGGCAGCAAGACGCAGTCGCGCCTGCGCGAAGAGTTCGTCATCTTCGTGCGCCCCACCATTCTCTGACCGGACGAGACGATGGCTGTCATCGAACGACTGCTCGCGAGCACCGCGCACGGCAACCTGCTCGGCGGCCTGTTCTGGCGCGCCCCCACGGTGGGCCGAGGCCGGCGACGCGCGCTGCTCGAGGCGCGCTCGCTCACCAGCGACGCAACGCACTGGGCCCAGGCGCAGGTGGACGCCCACGTGCGCTACGGGCTGTTCCAGCCGCGCGCCTCGGAGGAAGGCGCGCGCCCGCCGAAGCCCACCCTGGCGGCCGCGGCGTGCTTCTCGCGCCTGGTCGGCCGGCAGGCGCCGAATGCCGCGCTGGTGCTCACGGTGCCCGCCACGGCGCAGCGCAAGGAGGACAAGTACTTCGTGGTGTGCCTCGAAGACGGCGTGCCCGTCATCGACGTCCTGAGCAACGAGATCGATGCGCGCAACGCGCTGGGTGGAGAGGACAGGCCCATCTGGAGCGACAACCCGGTGGCCTATCCCAACTGCGAGCCCGCCGATTTCGCGTGGCTGGCCGCGGGCGGCGATCGGCTGGCGCGGCTGCAGGCGATGCCCGTCAATCCCTGGCCGCTGATCGGTGCCGGGGCGGCGGCCTCGGCCTCGCTGGCCGCCTGGATGCTGCTGCAGCACGTGCACCGCGTCGATGGCGCGCGGCGTGCCGCCGCCGCGGCCCGGGCCGCCGACCCGATGCCGCGCTACCTGGCCGCGCTGGCGGCTCGCCAGTCGGACATGGCCGCCGATCGAGCCACGCTCGTGGCGGCCGCGCGCGAGATGTTCGGCTATCGGACGTGGATCCCGGGCTGGAGCCTCGCCTCCGCGGAGTGCAGTGCGAAGGCCAGGGCCTGCACGCGCGACTGGATCCGGCGCGGCGGCAGCTTCGACGACCTGCGCAAGGCTCTGCCGGACGACGCGCTCGAGATGCTGGTCCCGCAGGGCGGCGCGGTGCCTGCGCTGGACGTGGCGCGCACGTCGCGCTCGTTGTGGATCGCGCGTCGAACGCTGCTCGATCCGCGTCATCCGCTGCCGTCCCTTCAGGCCGCGATCTCCGACGCCGGCCCGCAACTGCAACGCTGGCGCACGGCCGACGTCATCCTCGAACTGAAGAAGCCCGTCCTGTGGCCTCGCGTGGACGATGTGCCGCCGACGCTGCGGCACCCGGCTGCTGTCCTGGCCGGAGACGTCGACATGCACGACATCCCGGGTCCGTTCATCGCGGAGGCGCTGGACGGCGCGCCGGACTTCGTCAGCTGGGAGTCCGTGCGCGTGGATCTCGGCGAAGGCTCGGATGCGCGCGGCCTTCTCAAGTTCTCTGCTACAGGAGTGTTCTATGTCGCCGCGCGCTAGCCGCCTCGTTGCGTTGTCCGTCACCATGCTGCTCGGGCCTCCGATCGCCCAGGCCCAGACGATCGCCGACTACAGCCGTGCGCAGCGCGCGCTGCTCGAGTCGACGATGAGCCAGGCGGCTGCGCGATCCGCCGGCTTCGGCGCGCCGGCACCGATCGCGGTGGCGTCCGTGCCTGCGCCGGCGGAGTCGACGCCGCGTCCGATGCTGCCGCCGGCGTCGGCGCCGGCGCCAGCGCCAGCTCCTGGCATCCAGGTGAGCGGCGTGTTCGCGTCGAGCGCCGCCTCGGTGGCCGAGATCGTGGTGAATGCGATGCCCTACCTGTTGCGGTCCGGCCAGGGCGTTCCGGGCACGGCCTGGCGCGTGGAGGCGGTCGCCGTCGATCGCGTGGTGCTGAGCTGGCACGGCCGAGTGGCCACCGCCGACGCGGACGGCGTCGTCAAGGTCTTCGCGCTTCCGGCCTTGCGCTGAGCCAGGCCATGGGACTGTTCGAGATGTTGCGTCGCCGTGAACAAGCCGGGTCGAGTGCCCCCCCGACGGTTTTGGTCGATCGGGCGCCGGTGGCCTCGGCTGCTCCTCGAGGACTGGCCGCGGAGCCAGCTCGCGGGCCGCGCCTTGCCGTCGCGGCGTCGCCGGGCGCTCGGCTCGATCGGCGATGGCGGGCCGCGGAGGCGGCAGGGCAGCCGCCGGCGTCGGGCGGCGCTCAGCCGGGCGACGCGCTCGCCGGCATCGAGACGCCGGGTGGACGGCGCGACGCCGAGGTGCTCCCCGATGTGCTCGCGCATTTCCACGAGCTCCCGCCCTACCAGGCCTTGCTGACGGTCGGGCCCGAGGCCATCTACCAGTTGCCGCTGGTGCTGCACGAGAAGCTGGTAGCTCTCGACTGCGGCGCACGTCAAGCCCGGATCGTGCGGGCCACGATGCCGGCGGCCGATCGCCTGGCGCTCGATGCCACGGCCAAGGCGGTCAAGGGAGCGCTGCGTGCGCGCGGCTTCGGCGTGGTGGGCGAACTCGTGGCCGAGCCGCACGTGCTCCAGGAGATCCTGCGCAATGCCGGCGCCTCCGGCAAGGCCGGCGCCCGCGGCGGCCCGATGCAGTTGTTCGAGCGCTGGATCGCGCTGGCCGTGCCCGCCGGGGCGACCGACCTGCACATCGAGGTGCGCCGCAACATCGCCATCGTGCGCATCCGCGTCGACGGGCGCATCGAGCCATTGCCGGACGGGCAGGGTGGGCGCTATAGCCGCAAGGAGGTCGTCGACGCGATCGCAGCCGGCTACAACAGCACGCGCAAGGGCAACAACGTCTCGCAGTACGCCGCCGACCAGTTCGTCGACTGCATGATCGACCTCGACCTGCCCGGCACGGCGGGGCAGTTGCGCTACCAGAACGTCAAGGGTCGACTCGGGCCGAAGACGGTCGTGCGCATCCTGCGCACCGGCGACGAGAACCGCATCCGCTTCGACGCCGCCGGCTACGCGCCCAGCCACCAGCGCCTGCTGCGCCTGGCCGGCCGCGCGGGCAAGGGCATCGTGCTGCTGTCGGGCGTCACCAGCTCGGGCAAGTCCACCAGCCTCAAGAGCTTCATCGAGACGCTGCCGGGCCTGGCCCAGAAGGCCATCTACACGGTGGAGGATCCGATCGAGTATGAGATCGCCGGCGCCCACCAGATCGAGGTGCTGCGCGACATCGCCAACGACGAGGAGACGCGCCGACGCTACGCCGAGGTGATGCGGGCCTTGATGCGCTCCGATCCCGACGGCGTGATGCTGGGCGAGATCCGCGACAAGCTCACGGCCTTGTTCGCGCTGCAGATCGCCGAGACCGGCCACCTCGCCATGGGAACCGTGCACGCGCACCTCATCTCCAACATCATCCCCCGCCTCACCAACGACCAGATCGGCGTGAGCCGCCAGGCGCTCACCGGGCCCAACATCCTCAACCTGCTGGTCTACCAGGCGCTGGTGCCCAGGCTGTGCCGCTGCTGCGCGCTGCCCACGTCGATGGCGGTGCGCGCCGACGCCGATGCGCGCGAGATCGAGGACGTCCTGCGACGTCGATTCGGCCTGGCCACCTCGCGCCTGAAGTGGGTCCGGCCGGAAGGGTGCCCGGCCTGCCAGGGGCGGGGCACCCATGGCAAGACCATCGTCGCCGAGATGCTCCAACCCGATCGCATCTGGCTGCGTCACGTCCGCAACAACGACGACGACGCGGCCCTGCAGCACTTCCGCTCGGCCAGCAACTGCCAGTTCGACAGTCCCGACATGACGGGCAAGACCGTCTTCGAGCACGCGCTGCACAAGGCGTTGCAAGGCGAGATCGACGTGCGCAACTGCGAGGAATTCGACGGCTTCGAGCGCTTCGAGATCCTGCCGCGCCAGGAGCGGCCATGAGATCGATGCGCACATTCGTCGACTGGTTCGCGCTGGCCGACTTCCGATCCGAGCGCGCCGAGTTCTATCGCGATTTCGCGGAGATGTACCAGCGCAACGAGGCCCTGGTGAATTTTCTCGAAGGCGAGATCGCCAACGCGAACCTCACTCGCCAGCGCAGTCGCGCGAGGGCGCTGCGCATCGTGCTCGACCGGCACGAGGGCGGCGAGAACGCGAGCCGCGTGTCCCATCTGCTCGAGGGCGTGGCGCCGCGCTCGGACGCCATGCTGCTGACGGCCGTCGATCGCGCCGTCGACAAGCCGCTGGCGTTGCGTGCGCTGGCCGTCGCCATCGACAAGCAGCGGCAGATGCTGCGCCTCATGCTGGCTTGCGCGGCACTGCCAGCGGTCACGATTCCCATCTGCTACGTGCTCATCGCCTTGCTGGGCAAGGTGATCCTGGTGATCGACGACGCGACGCCGGTCTACGCACAGGACGCCCTGTGGCAGGGCATGAACGGTTGGGCACGCGACATCGCCGTGTTCGCCGGTTCCTGGGGGCCGCAGGTCACGTTGGCGCTGGCCGTGGGCCTGGGCGCCGTGTTGTGGTCGCTGCCACGGTGGCGCGGTGCCTGGCGACTGCGGTTCGAATCCTGGCCCGTCTACGGCCTGTACCGCGACTTCCAGGCAGGCATGTTGTTCTGCGCCATGGCGATGCTGCTGAGGACGGGCGAGACCCTGCAGGGCAGCATCGACGACGTCGCGCAGCGAGCGTCTCCCTGGATGCGCTGGCACCTGGGGCGGGTCGTCGACGCCCTGGAGGAGAACCCCAACGGCACGCTCGACGCGTTCCGCCGCGGGCTGTTGTCACCGCACCTGTTGTCGCGCGCGGCGACGTTGCATCGTTCCAGCGCCTCGTTCTCCGACGTGCTGATCCAGCTCGGGACGTCCGAAGGCGAGCGGGTGCTCGCACGCGTGAAGAGGGCGGCCGTCGTGGCGAACTTCGCGTTGGTGGGCCTGTTCGCATCCGTGGCCACGTTCATGGGCGTCGCGTCGATGACCGTGCCGGGCACCTTCGCGTCCCTGATGGAGCCAGCGAACCTGATGGCCTTGCGCGCTGCCTACGACGCGGCGCATCCGCTGCACTGAGCCTGACCGCAGCCGTCGCGCGCCGTCGCGCGTCCGCATCCGCGCCCGCGCGAATCCGCGCGCGGGCAACACCTGGACGAGGATCGTCCGTCAACTGATCGAGGAGAAGTCGTGAAATTTCGCTCCCATCGCCGTGACTGCCAGCGCGGCAACGCACTCGTGTTCAGCATGCTGGGCCTGGTCATCGGCGGCATCGTGCTGGCGCTGGGCATCGGCTACTACCAGAGCTCGCAGGCCAACGCGCAGGTGCAAGGCACCATCAGCGAGATCAGCGCCATCATCGGCGGCGCGCAGCAGAACTACGGCCAGTACGGCTACAACGGCCTGACCACCGCCATCGCGGTCGGATCGCGCGTCATCCCCGACACCCGCGCCGACGCCGGCGGCGCCACGGCCACGAACAGCTACTCCGGCGCCATCACGCTGGTCGACAACTCGGCCGCCACGCCCAGCACCGCCAGGCTGAGCTACGCCAATGTGCCGGCGGCGCAATGCACGCAGCTGATCAACGGCGCCCAGAGCCTGGCGCGCCGCGTCAGCATCGGCGGCACCGATGTCAAGCCGCTCGACGGCGCGATCGACATCGTGAAGGTGAACACGCAGTGCACCTCGGCCGCCAACGTGGCGATCGATTTCGTGTTCGGCCGCACCTGATCATGTCGCCCCATCGCCGTCCGTCGTTGCGCGGTTGCACGAGGCGCCCCCAGCGCGGCAACGCCCTTGTCTTCGCATTGCTGGGCCTGCTGGTTTCGGCGCTGGGCGCCGTCGGGGTGATCCAGGGCGGTCGCCTGCGGGCCCGGCACGAGGCGGGCAACGGCGAGGCGACGATTCTCGACAACCTGCGAGTCGCCACCAACAACGCGATCTTCGAGGCGATGGGCCAGATCCAGAACGGGGCGTCCGTGCTCAAGAACGGCGTGACGATCGCACCGGTCAGCGTCGCTGGCGAACTCGTCTGGCGGCCCGCGGTCACCGATCTCGTGGCGATGGGCTACCTGCCGCCCGGCTGGGCCGCGACCACCTCCACGCTCAACAACGCGCCCTACGCCATCGAGTTCCGGCGAGTGCCCGCCGGCTGCGTGGTGGCGGCCTGCAACATCGAGGGCCATGTCGTCCTGGCAGGGCCGATCCGCGCCGGTGCCGACACCGACGGCGCAGTCATCGGCCCCATCCTGGCGCGCATCGGCGCCGACTCGGGCGTCTCGCTGCCGACCGACCCGGCGCACATCACCGGCTTCGGCAACACCTGGAGCCTCGACAACCCGGTGGCAGGCCGGCCCGCCGGCGTGGTCGCGGTGCGCGTGGGCACGGCGGCGTCCGGCTATGGCCAGTTCGTCCACATCGGCGACACCCGCGATCCGAACCTGCTGGGCAACCTGACGGTGGCCGGCAACACCCTGTTCGGCGACGGCAGCACGCACAGCGAGTTCCGGTCGACGTTGCGGGTCGACGGGCAGCCAGTGTCGGTACGCAACGCGAGTGGATCCGACTGCGTCTGGCTGCGACCGGACGGCGTCGTCGACATCCTGTGCAACGGGGCCCTGTCGGCCACCTCGGGCTTGTTCCGCGATGCATCCGGGCACGCGACGTCGATCGCGGGCACGGGCCTGGTCACCAACGGCAGCCTGACCGCGGACGGCGGTCTCGCCACGACGGCGATGACGGCGTTCGGCGCCGACGACCCCAATGCGGTCGTCGTGAAGGCCGGCGACCTCTTCGTGCGCAACCCGGCCGGCACCGCCCTGCTGCGCGTCGCGGCCAACGGCGACGTCGCCGCCGGCAACGACCTGGTGGCCGCGGGCGCCGTTCAGGCCCGAAGCCTCACGTTGTCGGGCACGGTCGGCGAGGGCGACGCCTGCAGTCCGGGCCAGGTGGCGATGATGGCCACCGGCGGGCTGGCCACCTGCCAGGGCGCGAGATTTCGCGCCACGTCGCGCTACGCCAGCCTTGGCGCGGCGTGCGCCGCGGCGGGGCTGATGGCGGTCGACGCGGCGACCTCCGACAGCCTGGTCTGCCGCGGCGGCTACTACGCCAGCCAATCGGGGCTGACCTCTGCGCGGGTGTACATGGCCGGCTTTGCGGTGCGCCACGGCGACTACGTGGCCGCCGCCGCCGCCTTGCCCAACGGCTGCCCCGCCACGGCCGGCCCGGTGTCGCCCGAGGCGATGATCTTCCTGCTGCCCCAGACCGACTCGGAGACGACGGGCAACCCCGTGCTCAATCGCAACGCGCAGTGGACGGGGCAAGGCTGGAGCATCTCGCTGACCGACGGCACCGGCGCACCGACGAGCAGCAACGTGGTCGCGGAGGTGTACTGCCTCTATCCGTGAGTGCGGGGCAGATTGTCGACCGGGAGCCGCGTCCGGCGCGTCTCGGGATGATCGGCGTTCAGCCGTTGTGGCACACGCGAACGCCGCTTTCGCATCGGCGCAGGCATCGCGGTCGTCCGGATGCCTGGCCGCCAGTTCGGACTGGAGTTCGGCATATCGACGAGCGAGCGCGGGATCGCTTCTCAGCGCGCCGGCGACGACGGCCCCGCCGCCGCCAGCTTGCGCTTCAACGTCGGAATGTCCGAGGTCTCCCGCATCGCCTCGCTGGCCTCGATCTCGCCGCGCCGCACCAGTTCCACCAGCCGGTTGTTCATGGGCACCCACTCGCTGGCGCCGAGCCGGTTGTCCTCGCGGATGGCGCTCTCGAGTCCGATCCAGTCGCCGCGCTCGATGAACGGGGTGACCTTGCCGGTGTTGAACAGCACGTCGGCGGCCATCAGGTAGCGCTTGCCGTCGCGCGAGGGAACGAGCGCCTGGCGCACCACGGCGATCAGGTTGCCGGCCAGCACCGAGCGCATCACATCGGCGCTGGTACCGGTGTACGACAGGATCTTGCGCATCGTGCCCGCGACGGACTTGCCATGCGTGGTGGCGATCATCAGCGAGCCCGACTCTCCGCCCTGGATGGCCTGTTCGGCCGTCTCGGCGTCGCGGATCTCGGAGGTGAGCAGCACGTCGGGACTCATGCGCAAGGCCTCGCGCATGCCGTCGGCGAAGCTCAACACGTCGTAGCCCACCTCGCGTTGCGTGACGATGGACTTGCGCGGCGCGATCTTCTTCTCCACGGGATCCTCGATGGTGAGGATGTGGCCGGAATGCTGGGCGTTGTGCCAGTCGATGATGGACATGGCGGTCTCGCTCTTTCCCGACCCGGTGGGCCCGGTGATGACGATGAAGCCGCTGGTGGCCTCGGTGAGCGTGGAGACGAGGTTGTGCGGCAGGCTGAGGCTGGTGAGCGGCGTGATCTCGGGCGGCGTGATGCGCATGACCAGCGCCAGCTCGCCCGTGCCGTGCATGAACAGGCTGTAGCGCAGCGAGTGGCCGCCGCGCCCGTCGAGCCGGATGTTGACCGAGCGCTGGCGGGCGAGCACGGGCTTGATGCGGGTGTCCCAGTAGTCCTGGATCGACTGCTGCCGGCCGCGTTCGTCGCGGTGCTGGCGAGCGGCGCCGTCGACGTAGCCGGCCAGGTAGGTGACGATGTGCTCGCGGGTGACCACGAACGGCGGGATGGCCTGGAAAAGCTGATGCAGCGGCAGCGTGCCGCGGGCGGACTTCGCGCGGATGACCTGGCCCTCGTGGATCATGATGTCGGTCATCGAGGGCGCGAACATCAGCGCATGCTTCACGGCGGCGCCGATGCCGTGCTGCCTGTCGGATGGCAGCTGCAGGGGCTGCTGGAGCGTGGGGATGTCGGTCATGGCGGCCTGGCGAAGGGGGAGGCTGGAGGACGCGCGGTTCAGCGCGCGGGCGAGGCGAAGGCCGGCGCGTCGTGGACGACCGGGCCGGCCTCCGGCGATGGGCGACGGGGGGCGTGGGCCGGCGGCACCGGCTGGCGCGCCGGGCCGGGCGCCGACGTGCGCTCGGCCGGGAAGGGCAGTGCCCCCGCGGGCATCACGCGCCAGCGCATCAGGATGGCCGCGATGCGGTTGGCGTACCAGGCGGCGCGCGCCGCCGTGCGCGAGTGGTACGCGCCCACGGCCAGCCACGTGTTGCCCTCGCGGTCGATCTGGCGCCGGTAGTGCCAGGCCGCCACCTCGGCGGACACGCACCCGTCGTCCAGCGACGCGCGGGCTATGCCGTGGCGCGCCAGCTCGGCGAGGTGTGTGCTGTTGATCTGGAACGCCCCCACGTCGATGCTGCCGTTGGCGTTGTGGCCCAGCGCCAGGGGCTGCAGCCGGCTCTCCTGCCAGCCGATGGCGCGCAACACGTCGGCGTTGACGTGTTGGCGCGCGGCGGCGTCGGCGATGCAGTCGGCGCGTGCGCCGGATGCCGCGAGTGCGGGCATCAGCGCGATGGCCAGGAGCCTGGAGACGGGAAGGATCGGCATGGTTCGGAGACGTCGTCGCCGGAAGGACACACCGATCGATTCTGGGTGGCGCGGCGAAAACTCCGCGGCGCCGAAGGCCGCATTTCGGCCTCTTCGGCGCGTGGCGCGCCGGCAACGGCTCAGCGCGTCAGCGGCGCGGACCGCCCAGCGCCCGCGCCGGCAGGAACAGCAGCGCGGTGAGCAGCGCGAACACCGCGCCCACGCTGATGCCGACCAGGCGGAACGGCAGCGACACCAGCCAGACGATCGGGTACAGCACCAGCGCCAGGATGGCCAGCGGCCAGCAGAAGACGAACAGCAGGCACCAGAGGACGAACGTGAACATGGCGGACTTTCGAAACCGGCGCCACCCGGCACCGGATGACGCCACGATGCAGGGGAGCCGCCCGCGCGTCAACGCCGGTCCGACGAACCGCCGCGAATCGCCGACGGGCTGCGCCCGGCATCGACGCGCCGGTGCGGGCAGGGCGGCCATCGTCGCGCATCCTCGCGCGGAACCTGCGCGGCGGCAACCGCGTGCAGAATGCGTCCATCCCGACTCGAGCCACGCCGCCATGACCGCCCCCACCGTCACCGACCTGAACCGCATGGGCGCCGATTGCCTGCCCGGCCACCTGGGCATCGCGATCCTGCACGCCGACAGGACCGAGGTGCACGCCGAGATGCCCGTCACGCGCACGCTGATGGCGCCCAACGGCTACCTGCACGCGGGCAGCGTGGTGACGCTGGCCGACACCTCCTGCGGCTATGCCTGCATCGTCAACCTGCCCGATGGCGCCACCGGCTTCACCACCATCGAGCTGAAGTCCAACTTCCTGGGCACGGCGCGCGAGGGCACGCTCGATTGCACGGCCACGGCCCAGCATCGCGGCCGCACCACGCAGGTATGGGACGCCGTGGTCACGCACCGCGAGACAGGCAAGACGATCGCGTTGTTCCGCTGCACGCAGATGATCCTGTGGCCGCAGTCGGCGTGAACGGGCGCCGCCGATGAACGCCCACGACATTCCGCCGCGCCGCCTGGTCGAGATCCGCGCCTACCGCCTGAAGCCGGGCACGCGTGCCGCGTTCCACGAGGCGATGGCGACGCTTGCGCTGCCGATGGTGCGCGCCTTCGGCATGGACGTGGTGACGCACGGCCCCGTGGCCAACGACGAGAACGGCTATTTCCTGGTGCGCTCGTTCGCCAGCCTGGCGCAGCTGACGGCGCAGCAGGACGAGTTCTACGGCTCCACGCCCTGGCGCGAGGGCCCGCGCGAGGCGCTGGTCTCGCGCATCGAGACGTGCTTGGATACCTTGCTGTGGATGGGTGCGGCCGCCATCGACGACCTGCGCGCCGGCAACGTGCCGCCGCCCCTGGACGCCTGACGGGAGCGTCGGGCGTCGTGCGCGTGGCCGCGAGCGCGGCGGCGCGTCGGCAGGAGCGCTGGCGGGCGAGCGCGTGCGGGCGCGTGCGTCACGCAGGCGCCACGCGCCGCGCGCGCTGGGCTCAGGCGGCCGGCGCCCCGCCTTCGGGGCTGGCCGGTGCCGGCTGCTCGGCCGCGTCGACGCCGTCTCTCGAGCCGGACTTGTCGCCGGACGTCTTCTTCAGCGCTTTCTCTTCCTTCTTCTTTTTCTTCTCGAGTTCGCGCTGGCGCTTCTCGTAACTGTAGTTCGGCTTCGCCATTGGGACCTTTCTGTAAGGAGGACACGATACCTGATCGCGCCGGGCCGATCGATTTTCTTCGCCAAGACCGTGTCCGTGGGGATGAGTCTCGAGGGCGCGAAAAACAGGCGGTTTCGAGGCGGGTCTGCGCCGCACGACCGGACGCGGCGTGGTGCCCGCGCCACGCGCAGGCTCAGGGGCCGTCCTTAGTCGCGCCCTGGTCGCACTTGCGGCAGGCCAGCGTGCGGCCCAGCGCACTCGCGCGGCCCTCGGCGGTCCGAGTCCACGGCCGGTTGATCCAGGGCGGGTCGTGCCGCACGTGCTGGAAGTGCCCGCAGGCGAGCTCGGCCACCCAGTCGCCGTGCTCGTCGAGGTGGTAGCCGACGATGGGGCGGTCCATCGCGGGATCAGCGGCGCAGCCGCGTTTTCAGCTCTGCGCGGCCGATGCCGCCTGCGCCTGCAGGGGCGCGGCCGGGGCCGCGCAACCCAGCGTCTGGCCCACGCCCTTCAGGAAGGCGCGGCGCACCGAGCCGGCGGCGATCGCGGCGGCCACTTCCCTGGAATGCCGCTCCGCGCCATCGAGCTTGCGCACCCAGCCGCGGAACGGGATGACGCTCTCGGCGGCGCCGCGCAACGCGTCGTTGGCCGCGTCGCCCATGGCGTTCGAGCCGCGTTCCACCAGGCCCGGGTTGGTGGCGGTGGGCGGGGTATCGAGGTCGGCGCCCAGCGCGGCGTCGAGCGCGCGGATCTCGTTGGCGAGCGCCGGGCAGTCGCGTTGCGAGGGCAGGGCGTAGGGCGCCTTGATGGCCGCCTCCAGCACCGGCGGGATCTTCTCCTGGACCAGGTTCAGGTCGCCCAGCGGAGCCTCCATCGCCTTCTGGATCTGCACGCCTTCCTTGGCGGCGCCCTTGGCGGTGTCCGGCGAGGCGCAGCCGGCGAGGAGGAGCGCCGTCGCGGCGGCCAGGAGGGTGATTGCCGGGGAGATGTTCATGACCGCAGCGTATCAGTGTTCGGCCGGTGCCTGGCTGCCGATGCGCGAGCGCCAGCGCAGCAGACCGATCGCGTAGGCCACGTAGTAGCCGGCCAGCGTGCCGAAGATCGCCATGGTGAGCGGGCTCGCGCCCAGTTGCATCGATTGCGGGTCGAAGCGCTGGCCGTTCAGCTGCAGCATCACGAAGCGGTAGCCCAGGCGCAGCACCAGCAGCAGCGACAGCGCGATGCCCAGGTGCGCGTTGGGCGTGTAGAACAGCCCCGCCGGCGTGGCCTCGAACTTCGTCAGCCGCGTGCCCAGCAGACCCAGCGCGGTGCCCACGGTGGCGCCCGCGAGCACGGCCAGCGCGGCCGTCGGATGCAGCACGCTGCCGGTGAGCACCAGCGCGACGATCAGCGGGAACAGGACGATGGTGAGCCACGGCCGCACCGTGGACAGGCGCTGGCGGCCGATCATCCGGCGCATCCGCGAATAGAGGCGCCATGCGACGAGCGCGATGACGAGGATGACGGTGATCAGGTGGGTGTCGAAGGTGGTCGGCATGGTGGCGGGAAGGGGCGTCAGAACAGGAACGGCACGAGCGCCTTCACGCGGGCGCGGTACGCATCGTAGGCGAGGCCGAAGCGCTCGCGCATCCAGCGTTCCTCCAGCCGGTACTTGCGCAGCAGGGCGAGGTAGACGATGGCGACGGCCAGCAGCCCGCGCCACTGGCCCAGCGCGATGGCCGAGCCCAGGAACGCGGCCAGGAGCCCGGTGTAGATCGGATGGCGGACGAGGGCGTACGGGCCGCTGGTGACGAGTTCGTGATCCTGCTTCAACGTGACGATGGCGCTCCAGTTGCGGCCGATGTGTCGGCGCGCCCAGACGGCGAAGGCCAGGCCGGCCAGCGTGAGCGCCGCGCCGGCGCCGAAGTTCCAGGGCGTCGCGGGCAGGAAGCGCGCGTCGAGCGCCGCCAGGCCCGTGCGCGGCGTCCACAGGATCGCGGCGGCCAGCAGCATCGGTCCGAGGTGCGCCACCCGCGACAGGAAGGGCTCGCGCCGCGCGGTCGCCTTCACGTCGATGGACGTCAGCCACCAGTAGAACGCCCACGCAGTCCAGAGCGCTGGAAAGAGCCAGCGGTAGACCAGGGCAGCGAGTTGGGCCGTCATGCGCACATCGGCGCGGCCGCTTCCATGTGCGGCGCAGGTCGCCGAGCTGCACCACCGGCCTGGTGCTCGTCGAGGAACCGCTGGGGGTCGTCGACGGGATGGGGCACCGGCGCGCCCACGCCGTGCTCGAAGCTGGCGCGCCACCGTTGGACGAGCCGTTCGCGGAACTCGGGGCGGCAGGGAGCGATCTGGACGGACGTCTGCATGGTGCGGTCGGCGCGAAATAGCCGATTCTCGGGCCTTTGGCGCGCCGGCACCTTCCCTGTGCTGTCGAGCGTGCAACAAGGCTTGCATTGCCTGCGTCGGCGACCTAGACTGTATTTAATCACAGTACTTCACGAGGCGATTCCACCTCGCCGCCGTACGAAGCGCGCCCCGGCTCGCCGAGCGGCCAGCGCACCCTGCGCCTGCCATCGTTCATGCGTCGCGCATGAGCCTTGTCGCCTTGCCTGGGGCTCGTCGCCACGCCGCCGGAACTCCGTCGCGTCGACCTCCGTCCTCCGTTCGCTGCCCGCTCAGGCGCCGCCTGACCAGGCCGTCACCGTCTCTCCACCATGGCCACGCTACCCGCCTACGCCGAACTGCACTGCCGCAGCAACTTCAGTTTCCTCACCGGCGCCTCGTCGCCCGAGGAACTGGTCGACCGCGCCGCCACGCTGCGCTACACCGCATTGGCCGTCACCGACGAATGCTCGCTGTCGGGGGTGGTGCATGCCTACGAGCAGGCCACCGAGCGCGCCCTGCACCTGATCATCGGCGCCGAGATGCGGCTGGAGCCCGGCATCGGCGGCGTTCCGATGCGGCTGGTGCTGCTGGCCACCACGCGGCGTGGCTACGGCAACCTGTCGCAGTGGATCACGCTCGCGCGCCGGCGCGCCGAGAAGGGGCGCTACGACGCCCGCACGGGCGACCTGGAAGGCAAGGCGCCCACGGCGCCGCACCTCGCGGGCCTGCCCGACTGCCTGGCCTTGCTGCTGCCCACGGCCGGGCCGGTGCCGTTGGGTGCCATCGCGCAGGGCGGGGCGGCTGAGGCGGCCGGTCGCGCAAGGTCCCGCGACGGCATGGCAGCGGGCGAGGGGGCGCCCGTCGACGCCCGGTTGTCCGGCCTGGGCGTCATCGCGGCCGCGCAGGCGAGCGCGGCGGCCGCCATCGCCTCCAGCACCCCGGGCGCGGGACGCCCGCGCGGGCGCGAGGTGCGCGAGGCGCGCGACGGGCCCAGCGGCGATGGCCCGCTGGAGCCGCCGGCGCCGCCGAAGCTGGCGGCCTCGGCGGCGGCGCCCAGGCGCGCCACCAAACCTCCGCCACCGCCGCGCCCCTCCACGGCCTTGTCGTTCGAATCGCTGTTCGCGCAGGCCCAGTGGCTCAAGGCCTGGTTCGGCGAACGCGTCTGGCTCGCCATGCCCTTGCTGATGCAGGGCGACGACGACGAGGTGCGCGAACGCGTGAAGGCGGTGGCCGCCGCCACCGGCCTGCGCATCGCCGCGGTGGGCGACGTGCTGATGGCCACGCGCGCGGCCAAGCCCTTGCAGGACATGCTCACCGCCACGCGCCTGCAGCGCACCGTGGCCGAGTGCGGCCATGCGCTGTCGTCCAACGCCGAGGCGCACCTGCGCTCGCGGGCCCGCCTGCAGGCCCTGTACGAGCCCGAGTGGCTGGCCGAGACGGTGGCCATCGCGGGTCGCTGCGAGTTTTCGCTCGGCGAGCTGAAGTACGAGTATCCGCAGGAGATCGTTCCGCCCGGCCAGACGCCTACCCGCTGGTTGCGTTCGCTCACCGAGAAGGGCGCGGTCGCGCGCTTTCCCGGCGGCGTTCCTGCCAAGGTCTGCGGCTTGATCGAGCACGAGCTCGAACTGATCGAGCGCCTGAAGTACGAAGCCTACTTCCTAACGGTGGCCGACATCGTCGCCTGGGCGCGGGCGCACGGCATCCTGTGCCAGGGCCGCGGCAGCGCGGCCAACTCGGCGGTCTGCTACTGCCTGGGCGTCACCGAAGTCGATCCCGACGAATCCGAAGTGCTGTTCGAGCGCTTCATCAGCGCGGAGCGCGGCGAGCCGCCCGACATCGACCTCGACTTTGAGCACCAGCGGCGCGAAGAGGTGATTCAGTACCTCTACAAGAAGTACGGTCGACATCGTGCGGCACTCACCGGGGTCATCATCCGCTATCGCACCAAGTCGGCGGTGCGCGATGTGGGGCGCGCGCTGGGCATCGACCTCGATCGCATCGATGCGGTCACGCGCTCGCTGCACCACGTGGGCGGCTCAGCGGCACCCAGCGACGCGGCCGAGCGCCTCGCGCTGTCGTTGAAAGAACATGGCTTCGATCCCGAGTCCCGCCTGGGCTTGCAGTGGATCGCGCTGAGCCTGCAACTGCGCAACCAGCCCCGCCACCTGAGCCAGCATCCGGGCGGCTTCGTCATCGCGCGCCACGACGTGGCGCTGCTGGTGCCGGTGGAGAACGCCGCCATGGACAAGCGCACGGTCATCCAGTGGGACAAGGACGATCTCGACGTCCTGAAGCTGCTCAAGGTCGACATCCTCGCGCTGGGCATGCTCAGCGCGTTGCGGCGCGGACTGGTGTTCGTCGATGCCAAGATGCGCCAGTTGATGCCGGGGCCGCCACCGCCGGACTGGTTCATCGAGGACAAGCGGCGCGAGCAGGCCGAGACGCGGCAACGCGCGCAGGGCGCGCCGGTGGGCCACGAGGGCAACGGCGCGACCCGCATCGCGCTGGCCTCGAGGGCCTTCTCCAGCGCCGGCGCGGCGGCGGAGATGGGCATCGTCGCAGACCTCGGCGGACTTGCCAGCGAGGCGAGCCTCGCGGACATCCCCAAGCACGACGATGGGGTCTATCAGATGCTTTCCACCGGCGATTCGGTGGGCGTGTTCCAGGTGGAAAGCCGCGCGCAGATGAGCATGCTTCCTCGCCTGAAGCCGAAGAAGTTCTACGACCTGGTGGTGGAGGTGGCGATCGTGCGTCCGGGGCCGATCCAGGGCGGCATGGTGCATCCGTACCTGAAGCGCCGCGAGCAGAAGGAGCCCGTCGTCTATCCCAGCAAGGAGGCCGAGAAGGCGCTGGAGCGCACGCTGGGCGTGCCTATCTTCCAGGAACAGGTGATGCAGCTGGCTATCCTCGCGGCCGACTTCACGCCGGGCGAGGCAGACGCGCTGCGACGCGGGATGGCGGCCTGGAAGCGCAAGGGCGGACTGGAGCCGTTCAGGGAGAAGCTGATCAGCCGCATGGTGGCCCGCAACTACGATCCGGAGTACGCCGAGTCCATCTTCAAGCAGATTCAGGGTTTCGGCGAATATGGCTTTCCGGAGAGTCACGCGGCCAGCTTCGCGAAGCTGGTGTTCGTCAGCGCATGGATCAAGCGCCATCATCCCGATGCGTTCCTGGCCGCGCTGCTCAACAGCCTGCCGATGGGTTTCTACGCGGCGCCCCAGCTCGTGCGTGACGCCCGCGCGCACGGGGTCGTGGTGCGGCCGGTGGACATCACGATCAGCGACTGGGACTCCACGCTGGAGCCGCTGGCACCGCACGAGGCCGTGCCCGCGTGTGCCGAGCGCGCCATTCCGGGCGGCCAGTGCGCCGTGCGGCTGGGGTTGAACCGGGTCAGCGGCCTGGGCGAGGAGGAAGGCGAAGGCATCATGGCCGCGCGTGCGCAGGCGCCGTTCGCCAACGTGGAAGACCTGGCGCGCCGCGCCGATCTCGACGCGCACTCGATGCAATGCCTGGCCGCCTCGGATGCGTTGTCGGGCCTGGCCGGCCAGCGCCGCGACGCGATCTGGGCGGTGGCCGGCGTCGACACCCGTGCCACGCCCCTGCTCAAGACCACGCGCACCCTCGAGGACGCCGAGCCGGCGTTCGAGGCCGCCAGCCTGGGCGATGCGGTGCTGGCCGACTACCGCGCGCTGGGGCTGTCGCTGAAAGGCCATCCGCTGGCCTTGCTGCGGCCGGCGCTGGCCACCTTCAAGGTGCAGCAGGCCGCGCTGCTCAACGCCGAGTACCGCCCGGGCCAGCTCGCCCGCGCCAGCGGCCTGGTCACGCATCGCCAGCAGCCGGGCACCGCCAAGGGCGTGGTGTTCGTGACGCTGGAGGACGAGACGGGCACCGTCAACGTGATCGTCTGGCCCGCGGTGGCCGCGGCGCAGCGCAAGCCGCTGCTCGCCGCATCGCTGCTGACGGTCTACGGGGTGTGGCAGCGCGAAGGCGAGGTGCGCCACCTGGTGGCCAAGACGCTGGTGGATCACTCGCACCTGTTGCAGGGACTCGTCACGCGCAGCCGCGACTTCCACTGAGACAACCTGTGTCAACCCCGTGCCGCGACCCGCACCGAAACGCCATGAAGCCTGCCCAGACCATCCCTCGCGTCGTGTCGCATGTCCGCGACGCCCCAAGGCAAGCACCGGTATTCAAATCGAGCCGGCGTCCGATAATTTCGCGATGCCTCTCACGCGGCGGGCCTGCCCGCCGTGTCCGGCCCTCGCGTCCGCCTCGGCCTCCTGCCCCCGGATCCTTCGCGCTAACATCCTCCCGGACCACCGCCCGAAATGAATCCATTGCCCGCCTTCCCCGACCCGTCTTCCCCGATGCGCCCGGCGCATCCCTCGAATCGATCGGCGTCCGGCAAGGTGCGTGCGTCCAAGGCGCGGCCCGCGGTTTTCCTGCTTCGCTCCGGCATGGCGTTGTCGCTGGCGGCGGCGCTGGCGATCGCGTGCCCGGTCACCCGAGCCGGCACGGCCGAGGGCTACGAGGCCGGCCGTCGCGGCGACTACGCGGCGGCGCTGCGCGAGTTCCAGCCGGCGGCCGAGAAGGGCGATCGCGATGCGCAGCTGGCACTGGCCGACATGTACCTTCGGGGGTATGGCGTCACGACCGATCCGGCTGTCGCGGCCCGCTGGTTCCGCAAGGCCGCCGAGCAGGGCGATGCGCGCGCGCAGACCAACCTCGGCTTCCTCTACGAGCAGGGCAAGGGCGTCGCGCGCGACTTCGAGGAATCGGCCAAGTGGTACCGCAAGGCGGCCGACCAGGGCGAGCCCACCGCGCAGAGCAATCTCTCCTACATGGCGCTGATCGGCCGCGGCGTGCCGCAGGACGACATGCAGGCCGCGCACTGGGCCACGCTGGCGGCACAGCAGGGGCTCGCGGTGGCGCAGTACCGGCTGGGCGTCTTCTACACGAATGGGCAGGGCGTGGAACGCGACGACGCCACCGCGCTGCGCTGGTACAAGGCCGCCGCCGAGCAGGGCGACGCGCGTGCCCAGAGTGCGCTCGGCTGGGTCTACAGCGAAGGCCGCGGCGTGGCGCGCGACCAGGCGGCGTCGTTGCGCTGGCTGCAGTTGTCGGCCGCGCAGGGCGATGCCACCGCGGAGCACAACCTGGGCATGGCCCAGCTCAGCGGCCGCGGCACGCCGCGCGACCCGGCGGCCGCCGAGCGCTGGATCCGCAAGTCCGCGGAATCCGGCTACGCGCCGGCCCAGGTGAGCCTGGGCCTGATGTATGCCGCGGGCGACGCCGTGGTCGCCGACGAGAAGCAGGCCGTCGAGTGGTACCAGAAGGCCGCGGCACAGGGCAACGCCTCCGGCCAGAACAACCTCGGCTGGATGCTCACCAACGGCCTGGGCGTCGGGCGCGACGATGCCGCGGCGCTGCGCCAGTTCCGCCTGGCCGCACGCAAGAGCAACGCGTTCGCGATGGACAACCTCGGCTGGATGGCCGAGGAAGGCCGCGGACAGCCGGCCGACGCGGCCGAGGCCCAGCGCTGGTACCGCCTGGCAGAGGGGCGCGGCAACGCGCCCGCGCGCAACCACCTGGCGCTGCTCTACGCACGCGGCAAGGGTGCCGCGCGCGACGACTCGGCGGCGCTCGGCGGCTTCCGCGCCGCCTCGGCGCAAGGGCTCGCGCCGGCGCGCCACAACCTCGGCTACATGGTGGCCAACGGCCTGGGGGGCGTGCCGCGCGCCGACCTGGCGGCGGGCGTGGCGCTGCAGAGCCTGGCGCGCGAGGCATCGCCGCCCAGCCTCGAGGAACTGCCCACGCTCGATCCGGCGCGCCTGTCGCCCGCCGAGCGCACGCGCAGCCAGCAATTGCTGACGGCCTTCAAGGGCAACCCCAACGTGCTGGCGGTGCTCGACGCGATGACGGGCCCGTCCGGCGTGGCGTCGCTCGCCACAGGCGCGGGCAACGGCGCCACCTCGGGCAACGGCACCGACGGCAACACCATCGCGCCGCCGTCCGCCACGCAGCGCTGACGTCCGCGGGGGCGAGGCCATCCACCCGGCGCGCGCCCGATTCGCGGGCCGTCGCTAAACTGCCGGGCATGCTCCTGCTCCTGTCTCCTGCCAAGTCCCTCGACTACGAATCCCCGCTGCCCGAGCCGGTGCTCGTCGCCCGGGCCGCCCTCAAGCCCGCCGCCACGGCGCCGCAGTACGCCGCGCAGGCCGCCGAGCTGATCGCCACGCTGCGCACGAAGAGCGTGGCCGACATCGCCGAGCTGATGGACCTGTCCGAGGATCTTTCCAGGCTCAACGTGAAGCGCTACAAGGCCTGGTCCACGCGCGCCACCGAGCGCAACAGCCGCCCGGCGATGTGGGCGTTCAACGGCGACGTCTACGACGGCCTGCGCGCCTCCACGCTGAACGACGCCGAGATCGCCTGGGCCCAGAAGCACGTGCTGATGCTCAGCGGCCTCTATGGCGTGCTGCGGCCGCTCGATCGGCTGCAGCCCTATCGGTTGGAGATGGGCACGAGCCTGGTTACCGAGCGAGGCGGCTCGCTCTACGCCTGGTGGGGAGACACGGTCGCCGCGCACCTCAACAGGCTGCAGGCCCGGGAGCGCGAGCCGGTGGTGGTCAACCTCGCGTCGCAGGAGTATTTCAAGGTCACCCAGGCCAAGGCGGGGCGCGCGAAGGTGCTGCGCGCCCGTGTGGTCGAGTGCGTCTTCGAGGACTGGAAGGACGGCAACTGGAAGATCATCAGCTTCTTCGCCAAGCGCGCCCGCGGCATGATGGCCCGCCACGCGATCGAGCAGCGCGCCGAGACCCCGGAGGCGCTGGTCGATTTCCATGCCGACGGCTACCGCTTCGCCGCGCGGGCCTCCGAGCCGGATCGCCTGGTGTTTCGGCGGCGCCAGCCTTGAAGAGCCCTGGAATCCACGGTCCGGTACACCTTCGCCCGCGAGTTTCACCAGAAGTTGCACGAACCCCGGCGTGATCGGAGGGATTCCGGGCCGACTCGACCGCGACGGCCTGCCAGAATAGGGGGTGCGGGCCCTTCCTCCCGGCCCGGCATGGACTTTCCCCAGCGACCGCACCCCGGAGTCGACCTCATGCAAACCCAATCGAGCACCAAGACGAGCGCCGGCGAGCAGCGCCAACAGTACATCTCGGTGGAACTCCGCCAGTGGATCGTCGCGCAGGCGCAGGCCGGCGTGTCTCCGGAGACCGTCCTCGAGGCGATGAAGGCTAGCGGCTGGCAGGAGGAAGTGGCCATCAAGGCGCTGGAAGAGACCCTGCGCGGCCACCTCACGGAGCAGGCCCAGTCGGCGGTGCCGCAGACGCACGAGCCGCAGCCCGTGCCGGTGCCCGACGCCCCGATCTCCGACTCGCCCAGCAAGATCCGCGTGCTCGACCGCGACGTCACGGTGCTCATGAGCATGAAGCTGCCGCGCGTGATCGTGTTCAGCGGCTTCATGAGCGAGCAGGAGTGCGATCAGGTCGTCGCGCTGGCCGGCCCGCGCATGGCACGCTCGGAAACGGTGGACAACCTCACGGGCGGCAGCGAGGTCAACGTGGCCCGCACGAGCCGCGGCATGTTCTTCGAGCGCGGCGAGACCGGCGTGATCGATCGCGTCGAGCGCCGCATCGCGGCCCTGCTGAACTGGCCCGTGCAGAACGGCGAAGGCCTGCAGGTGCTGCACTACAAGCCGGGCGCCGAGTACAAGCCGCACTACGACTACTTCGATCCCGTGCATCCCGGCTCGGCGTCCATCCTCAAGCGCGGCGGCCAGCGCGTGGGCACCTTGCTGATGTACCTGAACACGCCCAAGAAGGGCGGTGGCACCACGTTCCCCGACGTCGGCCTGGAAGTGGCGCCCGTCAAGGGCAACGCGGTGTTCTTCAGCTACGACCGCGCGCACGTGAACACCAAGAGCCTGCACGGCGGCGCCCCGGTGATCGAGGGCGAGAAGTGGGTCGCCACCAAGTGGCTGCGCGAGCGCGAGTTCGTCTAGGCGGCGTCAGGCCGTCTCCACCCGGTTGCGCCCGCTGGTCTTGGCCGCGTACAGCGCCCGGTCGGCGCGATGGAACAGCGTGTCCGCCGTGTCCTGCGGCTGCCAGGCGCTCGCGCCCAGGCTGGCGGTCAGTGACCGCATGGTGCCTTCGAAGGGTTGCATGATGTGCTCGCGGGCGCGTTCCGCGAGCGTGCGCGCGCCGCCCAGGTCGGTGTCGGCCAGAAGCAGGCAGAACTCCTCGCCGCCGTAGCGGTAGGCGCGATCGGGCTCGCGCAGCGCGCCGGCCAGGCGTGTGGAGAACGCGGCGAGCGTGACATCGCCCACGCCGTGCCCGTGGGTGTCGTTGATGAATTTGAAGCGGTCGATGTCCACCATCACGATCGCGAACGGACGCTGCGTGCGGCGCGCTCGGGCGAAGGCCTGCGCGATCGCCTCGTCGAGCGCACGCCGGTTGGCCAGGCCCGTGAGGTCGTCGGTGCGCGCCTGCAGCCGCATCTCGGCCTCGGCGCGCGTCTTGCACATCAGCACGAAGCCGAGGTTGGTCACCGCCAGGTAGACGAAGCCGAACAGGTAGATCGGCACCTGCCACGCGTTCTCGTGGTCCAGGCTCAGGTGCGACTGGCCCACCAGCAGGAGCACGATCGCCCGCGCCGGCAGCACCAGGCCCATGCAGGCATAGAACGCCGCCATCACGCGCTGCACGCGTGTGGTCTCGGGCCGGCGGTCGCGCCACAGCGTGATCGCGTTGAGCCATTCGTAGCCGGCGTAGGCGAAGCCGTTGAAGATCGCGGCCCAGGCCACGCGTTCGCCGGTGACCGCGCCGGCGATCGTCACTGCCGCGACCATGGCCGCCAGCACGCGCCCGTCGTGGCCGCGGCCGGCGAAGGTGCGGATCGCCACGAAGAACAGCGCCACGCTGACCGCGCCGGCCAGGTTGGCGATCAGGCCGTTCAGCGTGCCGCCGCCCGGGATCGCGAGCACCAGGTAGGCCAGCGCCTGGCTCGTGATCGCCCAGCGCCACGTCCGCAGGCCGTTGCCGCGATCGTCGTCGCGGCGCGCGACCCACAGCATCGCGGCGGTGGCCGCGAGCAGGCAGGTCTGGCCGATGAAGAGGAAGTGGAGATCCAAGCGCGGGCCTCTGGAACTGCCGGATGGCAAAGCCCTCGATTTTCCGTCGGGCGCGCCCGGGCCGCTCGGCCGGCCCGTGCAGTAGTCGACGGAGAGCGCGAGTTCATGGCACAAAAAGAAAGACCCGTGGCGTGTGCCGACGGGCCTTGTTCATGCGAGCGGTCTGCCGCGGCGCGTCAACGCTTGGTCGACGGCCCCTTGTTCGACGAGGTCAGCGCCGGGCGCTGGCCACCGCCTTGAGGACGACCGCCACCGCCACCGCCACCGCCACCGCCGCCGGCCGGACGCGCGCCGCCGTGGCCGGCGTGCGCCGGACGGGCGCCGCCGTGCGAACCCGACGGACCTTGCGGACGCGGGGCCGGACGACCGCCGCCACCACCGCCGTTGCCGCCGGGACGACCCTGGCCGCGGCCACGATCACCGCCGCCGCCGCCACCACCGCCGGACGCATGGCGATCGCCACCGCCGCTGCGGGCATGGTGGCCGCCGCCGTTGCCGCGTCCACCGGACGACGGGCCGCGCACGCCGATCGACGTGCGGCCCAGCACGATGGGCTCGGCGCGCTCGCTGGGATCGGGCTCGAAGCCGGGGATGACCTCGCTGGGGATCGGGCGCTTGATCAGCTTCTCGATGTCGCGCAGGAAGATGTCCTCGTCCACGCACACCAGCGACACGGCGCGGCCCTGTGCGCCGGCGCGGCCGGTGCGGCCGATGCGGTGCACGTAGTCCTCAGGCACGTTGGGCAGCTCGAAGTTGACGACGTGCGGAAGCTGGTCGATGTCGATGCCGCGCGCGGCGATGTCGGTGGCGACGAGCACCTGCAGCGTGCCGGCCTTGAACTCGGCCAGCGCGCGGGTGCGCGCCGTCTGGCTCTTGTTGCCGTGGATGGCCATCGCGGTGATGCCGTCGTCGTTCAGGTATTCGGCCAGCCGATTGGCGCCGTGCTTCATGCGCGTGAACACGAGCACCTGGTGCCAGTCGCCGCTCTTGATGAGGTGCGACAGCAACTGCTTCTTGCGATCGCGCGAGACCGGGTGCACGGCCTGCTCGATCATCTCGTTGGTCTGGTTGCGGCGCGCCACCTCGATCAGGCCCGGCTTGTTCAGCAGGCGATCGGCCAGGGCCTTGATCTCGTCGGAGAAGGTGGCCGAGAACAGCAGGCTCTGCTTCTTGGCCGGCAGCACCGCGAGCACCTTCTTGATGTCGTGGATGAAGCCCATGTCGAGCATGCGGTCGGCTTCGTCGAGCACGAAGATCTCGACGTGCGACAGGTCCACCGCGCGCTGCTGGTGCAGGTCGAGCAGGCGGCCGGGCGTGGCCACGAGGATGTCGACGCCCTTGTGCAGGCGGTTGATCTGCGGCTGCATGCCCACGCCGCCGAAGATGACCATGCTGGTCAGCGGCACGTGCTTGCCGTAGGTGCGCACGCTTTCCTCGACCTGGGCGGCGAGTTCGCGCGTGGGCGTCAGGATCAGGGCGCGGACGGGGATCTTGCCCCGCGCATCCTTCTTCGGGCCGGAGGCGAGCAGGCGATGCAGCATCGGCAGCACGAAGCCGGCGGTCTTGCCGGTGCCGGTCTGGGCGCCGGCGAGAAGGTCGCCGCCCTGGAGGACGACGGGGATGGCTTGCAACTGGATCGGGGTCGGAGTCGTGTAGCCGTACTCGTGCACTGCACGCAGAAGCGGCTCGGCCAAGCCGAGTTCGTCAAAGTTCATGTGGAGTTTTTCAGGCCCGGGTCATGCCGGGCAAGGCGGATCGGCCTGCTGCGCCGCGCAGTGATTGCGGGCACCAGTCGTGAAGGCCGACTGCTGGGAAGGGCGTCGAGAACCGACGGCCGCTCGCTGGACTGGGCGTGGAGCGGATGAGGGCATTGTACCGGTACGCACCACGACGGTTCGCGGAAAAGGGGGATAACCCGAACTTTCCTCATTTGTCCGGACGCGCGGCTTCCTATAATCCGCGCCCAGACCCCCTGATCCGCCCACGCCTGAAGCCCGGCGGCAATCGATGAATCTTCTCAAGGCCGCCTCGACGGTTTCGCTGCTGACGCTCGTCTCGCGCGTGTCCGGCCTGCTGCGCGAGCAACTCGTGGCGGCCAGCTTCGGCGCGAGCGGCTTCACCGACGCCTACAACGTCGCGTTCCGCATCCCCAACCTGCTGCGCCGGCTGTTCGCGGAAGGCGCGTTCTCGCAGGCGTTCGTGCCGCTGCTGGCCAACACCCGCATCTCCGACGGCGACGCCGTCACGCACAAGCTGATCGACGCGGTGGCCACCGTGCTCGCGTGGGCGCTGCTGCTCACCTGCGTGGTGGGGGTCGTCGGCGCGCCCGCGATCGTGTGGGTGATGGCGTCGGGCCTGCAGCGCTTCGATTCCGCGGTGCTGATGACGCGCGTGATGTTCCCCTACATCGGCTTCATGTCGATGGTGGCGCTGTCGGCCGGCATCCTCAACACCTGGGGCCGGTTCTCCATTCCCGCGGCCACGCCGATCCTGCTCAACGTGTCGGTCATCCTCGCGGCGCGCACGCTCACGCCCACGTTCGAGGCGCACGGGCTGCCGGGCGTCTACACCCTGGCCATCGGCGTGATGCTGGGCGGCGTGCTGCAGGCCGGCATCCAGATCCCGGCGCTGAAGGCCCTCGGGCTCATGCCGCACATCCGCTTCCGGTGGCGGGGCGTGGTGGAGGCCTGGCATCACCCGGGGGTGCGGCGCGTGCTCAAGCAGATGTCGCCGGCGCTGCTGGGCGTGTCGGTGGCGCAGCTGTCGATGCTCGTCAACACGCAGCTGGCCTCGCACCTGGTCACGGGCTCGGTGTCCTGGCTCACCTACGCCGACCGGCTGATGGAGTTCCCGACGTCGCTGCTGGGCGTGGCGCTGGGCATCGTGCTCATCCCGCAGCTGTCCGCGGCGCGCGCGCGCGGCGACAAGGAGGGCTACTCCGGCATGATCGACTGGGGGCTGCGCCTGGTCGTGCTGCAGACCCTGCCGTGCGCCACCGCGCTGCTGGTCTTCGCCAAGCCGCTGCTGGCGGTGCTGTACCACTACGGCCACTTCAGCGACGCCGACCTGCTGGCCACGGTGCGCCCGCTGCAGGGCTACGGGGTGGGCCTGATGGGCATCGTCTGCGTGAAGATCCTCGCGCCGGGCTACTTCGCACAGCTCGACACGCGGACACCGGTGCGCATCGCCATCGCCGTCCTCGCCTGCACCCAGCTGATGAACATGCTCTTCATCTTCGGGCTGCACATCGGCGTGGGCGGCCTCGCGCTCTCGATCGGCCTGGGCGCGACCCTCAACGCCACGTGGCTGCTGGTGGGCCTGATCCGCCGCGGCGTCTACAAGCCGCAGCCCGGCTGGCTCGCCTTCGTCACGCGTGCGCTGCTGGCCACGCTGGCGCTCGGCGCCGCCCTCGTGTGGGCCGACCACGCGATCGACTGGCTGGATCGCTCCCACCCGCTCCTGCGCGCGCTGAAGATGGCCGGCGTGCTGGGCGGCGTGGCGCTGCTGTACGTGGCGGTGCTGGCGGCCGTGGGGCTCAAGCCCAGCCAGTTCATGCGCAAGACCTGAGCTGGAGAACCTGACCGATCGGGGGATGCACAGGGTCGGCGCGGCGGGTCTAAACTGAGGCAATGCCCACCGTGCCCCGTCCCACGCCCACGTTCAGCGCCCCCAGCGCGCTGGAGTACTTCGACGCGCTCGTGGCCGACGACGACCAGTTCCCGCTGCTGGAGGCGGCCGTCGCCCTCGCGCAGGACGAGACGCCCGGGCTCGACGTCCAGGCGGTGCTGGCCGACGTCGACGAGCTGGCCCAGCGGCTGAAGTCGCGCCTCGCGCCCGACGCGCCGGTGGTGCACAAGCTGCGCTGCCTGAACCGCTACTTCTTCGAGGAGCTGGGCTTCGCCGGCAACGTCAACGACTACCACGACCCGGCCAACAGCTACCTGCCCGACGTCCTGGCCCGCCGCCGTGGCATCCCGATCACGCTGGCGCTGGTCTACATGGAGATCGCCAGCCACGTGGGGCTGCGGGCCGAGGGGGTGTCCTTCCCCGGGCATTTCCTGGTCAAGCTGCGCCTGCCCCAGGGCGAGGTGGTGATCGACCCCTTCACCGGGCAATCGCTGTCGCGCAACGACCTCGAGGAACGGCTCGACCTGGTGCGCCAGGCCAGCGCCCTGCGCGACGCCTTCGACGTGCCCCTGGGCCTGTTCCTGCAGGCCGCCGGCGCGCGCGACATCATCGGCCGCATGCTGCGCAACCTGCAGCAGATCCACCAGGGCCGCGGCGACACCCGGCGGCTGCTGGCCGTGCTCGATCGCCAGGTGGTGCTGGATCCGCAGGACTGGGACACCTACCGCCTGCGTGGCGACGTGCTCGACGGCCTGGGCCGCACCGAGGAGGCCGCCTTCGACTGGGGCCTGTACCTGGAGCACACGCCCGACGCCACCGACGCCGACACGTTGCGCCGCCGCATCCTGGCGGCGCGCACGCAGCGCCACTGAGGTCCGCGGACCGGGCTCGCCGGGCCCGTCCCCCGAATCGCGGGAGCGGCATCGCCGGGCCGACCTACAATGCCCGGTTGCGGTCCGCGTGCGGATCGCCCCGCCCGCGGCCACCCACGGCCGCGTGCGCACTTCGAAGACACCGCCCGCCAGAGGCCGCTCAAGCCCCATGACCCTGACCACCGCACAGCAACGCGCACTGACCTGGCTCACCCTGGCCGTGGCCGCGGCGTTCCTGCTGTGGCTGCTCGGCTCGGCGCTCACGCCCATGGTGCTCGCGCTGGTCTTCGCCTACCTGCTGTGGCCCATGGTGCGCCTGCTCGAACGCCCGCGCCTGCCGCGGGCGCTGGCCGCCACGGTGACGATCCTCTTGGCGATGCTGGCGGCCACCGTGCTGGTGCTGCTGCTGGTGCCCATCGTCACCACGGCGCTGCCGCAGCTGCGCGCGCAGTGGCCGGGCCTGCTCGACAAGTTCAACCACGTCGTCGCGCCGCAGCTGAAGAACTTCGGCGTGGACCTGGACGTCGACACCGTCAAGGCCTGGATCCTGAAGTCCTTCGACGGCAACATGGACGAATGGGGCCAGAAGCTGCTGGCCTCGGCACGCATCGGCGGCAGCTGGCTCGCCACGATCGTGGGCTTCCTTGTGCTGGTGCCGGTGCTCGTGTTCTACCTGCTGGTCGATGCGGAGTCGGTCAGCGGCGGCGCCTGGAACCTGGTGCCGCTGAAGTCGCGCGAGCGCCTGGCCGGCTTCCTGGGCGAGTGCGACACGATGCTGCGCCAATACCTCAAGGGCCAGCTGTCGGTCATGGGCGCGCTGGCGCTGATCTACCCGCTGGGGCTGATGCTCACCGGCCTGAACCTCGCGTGGCCCATCGGCGTCTTCACGGGCCTGGCCGTGTTCATCCCGTACCTCGGCTACACCACCGGCCTCGTGCTGGCGCTGATGTCGGCGGCGATCCAGTTCACCGGCTGGCACGGCGTGGCCGAGGTGGCCGTGGTCTACGCGGTGGGCCAGGTGCTGGAGAGCTTCGTGCTCACGCCGCGCCTGGTGGGCGAGCGCATCGGCCTGAGCCCGCTGGCCGTCATCGTGGCGCTGCTGGTCTTCGGCGAGGTGTTCGGCTTCCTGGGCGTGCTGGTGTGCCTGCCGGTGACGGCGCTGGGCGTGGTCGCGATGCGCCATGCGATGGCCGCCTACCGCGCCAGCACGTTCTATCGCACATGAAACAGTTGATCCTCGACCTGGCGTGGGATCCGTTGCCGCCGTTCGCGGGCTTCCTGGCCGGCGACAACGCGGCCGTCGTCGCGCAACTGCGCGAGCAGTCATGGCCCGGCGCGCCGATCTACCTCTGGGGCCCGGCCGGCTGCGGCAAGACGCAGCTGCTGCACGAGCTGCAGGCGCGCGCGGTCGAATCCGGCCGGGTGGCGCAATGGTTCGACGCGGCCTCGATCACGCCGTGGGAACTGGCCGACGACGCCGCGCTGGTGCTGCTGGACGGCGTCGACCAGTTCGACCCCGCGCAGCAGCACGCCGCGTTCACGCTGTTCGTCGAGGCCGCGAGCCGCGTGGGCGGCGCCGCGGCGGCGCTGTCCGGTACGCCGGCCGCCGGCGCCCGCCTGGGCGTGCAGTTCGCGTCGTCGGGCCGCCTGCCGCCGGTGGATCTCGACGTGCGCGAGGACCTGCGCACCCGCCTCGGCTGGGGCCCGGTGCACGCCGTGCGGCCGCTGGCCGAGTCCGGCACGCGCGACGCCCTGCACCAGGAGGCCCGCCGCCGCGGCATCGTGCTGGGCGACGAGGTGCTCGACTACATCCTGGCGCGCTTCGCCCGCGACCTGAAGAGCCTGATGCACCTGCTGCATCGCCTCGATGGCTTCGCGCTGGCCGAGAAGCGCGCCGTCACCGTGCCGCTGCTCAAGCGCATGCTCAACGAAGAACAATCGGCCACTGAATGACCGCCCGCAACCTCACGCTCTTCGACCTCGACGGCACCCTGATCGCCGGCGACTCCGACCATTCCTTCGGCCAGTTCATGGTGGACATCGGCTGGGCCGACGGCGACGCCTGGCGCCGCCGCAACGACGAGTTCTATGCCACCTACGTCGCCGGCGCGCTCGACGTGCACGCCTACGTCGCCTTCGCCACCTCGGTGTGGCGCAACCGCTCGCCGCAGGAGCAGGCCGACGCGCACGCCCGCTTCATGCGCGAGGTGATCGTCCCCATGATCACGCCGCAGGCCCTGGCGCTCGTGAAGAAGCACCAGGACGACGGCGACCTCGTGGCCATCGTCACCGCCACCAACGAATTCGTCACCCGCCCGATCGCCCAGGCGTTCGGGGTGCCCGAGCTGCTCGCGATCGAGCTCGAGCGCGACGCCCGCGGCGCCGTCACCGGCGCCATCAAGGGCGTGCCCACGTACCAGCACGGCAAGGTCACGCGCGTCGGGCACTGGCTCGAGGCGCGGGGCGCCGCCTGGGACGACTTCGATCGCATCAGCGTTTACAGTGACTCCATCAACGACCTGCCCCTCATGGAGCGGGCCACCGACCCCGTCGCGACCAATCCGTCGGCCGCGCTGGAGGCCGTGGCCGCCGAGCGTGGCTGGCGATTCCTGAGGCTATTCGAATGATCCGCAAATTCATCGACCGACTGCTGGGCAAGGCGCCCGCGGGCGACGCGTCGGCCGAAGGCATCCCGCTGGGCCAGCGCGTCGAGTACGGCGTCGACCAGCACAAGATCGACCCCAAGCTGGTGGCCGAACCCGCGGTGCGCGTCGTCAAGACGCTGCACGACGCGGGCTACGAGGCCTACATCGTCGGCGGCGCCGTGCGCGACCTGCTGGTGGGACTGCGCCCCAAGGACTTCGACGTGGCCACCAACGCCACGCCCGAGCAGGTGAAGGCGCAGTTCCGGCGCGCGTTCATCGTGGGCCGGCGCTTCCGCCTGGTGCACGTGATCTACGGCCGCAACCGCGAGCAGGACCAGATCGAGGTGTCCACGTTCCGCGCCTACATGGACAACGCGGCCGAGACGACCGCGGTCGAGGGCAACGAGAAGACGTCGCGCCGCGAGCTCGACGGCAAGAGCCACGCCGTGGACGCCAGCGGCCGCGTGCTGCGCGACAACGTCTGGGGCCCGCAGATCGAGGACGCCGCGCGGCGCGACTTCACGGTCAACGCGATGTACTACGACCCGCAGACGCAGATCGTGGTCGATTACCACGGCGGCATGGCCGACTCCAAGGCCAGGCTGCTGCGCATGATCGGCGACCCGGAGACGCGCTACCGCGAGGACCCGGTGCGCATCATCCGCGTGCTGCGCTTCGCGGCCAAGATGGGCTACAAGATCGAGCCCAAGACCGAGGCGCCCATCCGCAAGATGAAGTCGCTGCTGGCCAACGTGCCGGCGTCGCGCCTGTTCGACGAGATGATCAAGCTGCTGCAGACGGGCCACTCGCTGGCCAGTCTCGAGGTGCTGAAGAAGTACGGCCTCGACCGCAAGACCTTCCCCATCCTCGACGCGCACTTCGAGGGCATCGCCAACAACCCGGCGCGCGAGGCCTTCGTCAACCGCGCGCTGGCCGACACCGACCGCCGCGTCAACGAAGGCAAGCCGGTGGCGCCCAGCTTCCTGATGGCCTGCGTGTTCTGGCACGAGGTGTCCGCGCGCTGGCAGGCGCTGCGCGACCAGGGCGAGCCGCTGATGCCCGCGCTGCAGGCCGCCGTCGACGCCACCTTCGACGCCCGCATCGGCGACATCTCCGGCCGCGGCAAGCTGGCCGCCGACATGCGCGAGATCTGGCAGATGCAGCCGCGCTTCGACAAGCGCACCGGCAGCTCGCCGGCCGCGATGCTGGAGCAGCCGCGCTTCCGCGCCGCGTTCGACTTCATGCGCCTGCGCGCGGATGCCGGCGAGGTCGACGCGGAGCTGGTCACCTGGTGGGAAGACTACTCGCTGGGCGACGACGAGCGCCGGCGCGAGCTGATGGAAGTGGCGCGCAAGCAGGCGCAGTCCCGGCCGCGCGAGCCCAGGGCCGCGCCGCGCGACCCGCGCCCGCTGAAGGCCGTCGCGGAGGCGCCCGAGGCCCCGGCCCCGGCCCCGGCGCCGCGCATCAGCGCCGCCAAGCAGCAGATGCTGCAGCTGGCCGCCACCGCGCGCGCCGCGCTGGCCGATGGCGCCACCGACGCCGACCGCGCCGCGATGCGCGCGCTGTTCGACAACACCGAGCTGCCGTTCGGCACCGTGGGCCCGGACGCGCCGCCGCTGACCGCCACCCAGGAACTGCTGCGCGAGTTCGCCGACCTGGTGCTGGTGGCCATCGGCGACGACGCCACCGAGGCCGACATCGCCGGCGCGCGCTCGCTGCTGGACAAGGTCGAGAAGAAGGCCAACACCACGCGCCGTCGGCGTGGCGGCGGCGGCGGCCGCCGCAAGGCCGGGGCCGCGCCGGCGTTCAAGGACGACGAGGATGACGACGGCGACGCCGGATCGGCCGACTGAGGCCGGCGCCACGGTCTTCATCGGCCTGGGCGCCAACCTCGGCGACGCGCGCGCCGCCTTGCGCGACGCGCTGGCCGAACTCCGGCCGCTGGCCGCCCCCGGCAGCTTCCAGGCCTCGGCGCTGTACGGCAGCGCCCCGGTCGATTCGAGCGGTCCCGACTACGTCAACGCCGTGGCACGCCTGCGCACCGCGCTCGCGCCGCATGCGCTGCTGGACGCGCTGCAGGCCATCGAGCAACGCTTCGGGCGCGAGCGCCCGTACCGCAACGCGCCGCGCACGCTGGATCTCGACGTGCTGCTGTACGGCGTGGAGGGCGACGACGGCGGACTCGAGCTGCACGACGATCGCCTGGTGCTGCCGCATCCGCGCGCCGCGCAGCGCACGTTCGTGCTGGAGCCGCTGGCCGAGCTGTGGCCCGGCGGCACCATTCCGGGTGCAGGCCGCGTGGCCGACCTGTTGGCGCGCGTGCGGCGCGACTCGGCGCAGCGGGTGCTCCGGGAGCCAGACCCCTTGTGAACTTTTTGTGACAGTGCCCTCGTACAATGCCCGGCTGCGACTTCCGCGCGGCACCGCGCCGGAGCCTGTCGCCTCCAGACGGCCATCCAGGCCGCAAATCAAGCAATAACGAGGATCCAAGACCATGTGGTTCAGCAAGCTGCTGCCGCGCGAGGGCAATTTTTTCGAGCTGTTCGATCAGCACGCGGAGCGCACGGCCGAGGGCGCGCGCGCCTTCATGGCGATGATCCAGAACTACAACGACATCCCGCTGCGCGAGAAGTACGCGTCGGAGGTGGACGTGGCCGAACGCGCGGCCGACAAGGTCACCGCCGAGGTTCACCGTCTGCTGCATCGCACGTTCATCACGCCCATCGACGGCGAGCAGATCCGCAGCCTCATCAACTCGATGGACGACATCATCGACCTGCTGCAGGACACCAGCGAGGTGCTATCGCTGTACAACGTGCAGCGCGTGGGTGACGACGTGCTGCGCCTGTGCGAGATCTCGGTGCGCTGCTGCGACCGCGTGCAGCACGTGGTGAGCCTGCTGCCGCGCCTGAAGCAGGCCGACGTGGCCGAGGCCGCGCTCAAGACCTGCGAGGAGATCGACCGCCTCGAGTCGGACGCCGACCGCGTGATGCGCGCGGCCATGTCGCGCCTGTTCCGCGACGAGATCGACACGCGCGAGCTGATCAAGCTCAAGGCGATCTACGAGCACCTGGAGACCATCTCCGACCGCTGCGAGGACGTCGCCAACATCGTCGAAGGCATCATCCTGGAAAACAACTGATGCACTCGATCCAGATCGGCTTCGGCCTGGTCGCCATGCTCGTGGTGCTGGCCGTGCTGTTCGACTTCATGAACGGCTTCCACGACGCGGCCAACTCGATCGCGACGGTGGTGTCCACCGGCGTGCTCAAGCCGCAGACCGCGGTGCTGTTCGCCGCCTTCTTCAACATCGTCGCGATCTGGATCTTCCACCTGAAGGTTGCCTCCACGGTGGGCAAGGGCATCGTCGACGTGTCCTTCGTCGACCAGCACGTGATCTTCGGCGCGCTGGTGGGCGCCATCGCGTGGAACGTGTTCACGTGGTGGTTCGGCATCCCGTCCAGCAGCTCGCACGCGCTGATCGGCGGCATCGTGGGCGCGGTCATCGGCCGCGGCGGGTTCTCGCACCTGATCGGCGCGGGCATCTGGAAGACCGTGGCCTTCATCATCATCTCGCCGCTGCTTGGCTTCGTGCTGGGCGCGGCGACGCTGATCGCCGTGTCGTGGATCTGCCGGCGGCAGTCGCCGCTGCGCATCGACGGCTGGTTCCGCCGCCTGCAGCTGGTGTCGGCCGGCCTGTACTCGCTGGGCCACGGCGGCAACGACGCGCAGAAGACCATCGGCATCATCTGGATGCTGCTGATCTCGGCCAACTATGCCAGCGCCGGCGCCGAGCTGCCGCCGATGTGGGTGATCTGGGCCTGCTACGTGGCCATCGGCCTGGGCACGATGTTCGGCGGCTGGCGCATCGTCAAGACCATGGGCCAGCGCATCACCAAGCTCAAGCCCGTGGGCGGCTTCTGCGCCGAGTTCGGCGGCGCGCTGACGCTGTTCACCGCGTCGATGCTGGGCGTGCCGGTGTCGACCACGCACACCATCACCGGCGCCATCGTCGGCGTGGGCACCGTGCGCGGCGCGTCGGCCGTGCGCTGGGGCGTGGCCGGCAACATCGTGTGGGCGTGGATCTTCACGATCCCGGCCGCCGGCGTGGTGGCCGGCCTGTTCGCGGCCGCCAGCGGCTTCCTCTTCTAGGCCGGCACGCGCGCGGGCGCCGCGCGGCGCCCGCGCATCGCGAAGCCCGCCACGGCCAGCGCCGCCAGCGGCAGCAGCGTCGCCACCCAGGTGACGGCCGGCAGGCCCGGGCCGCGCGCGATCACCACGCCGCCCACCCACGCGCCCAGCGCGTTGCCGAGGTTGAACGCGGCGATGTTGAAGCTCGAGGCCAGCGTCGCGCCCGCGCCGTCGGCCTTGGACAGCACCCACATCTGCAGCGGCGCCACGGTGGCGAACGCGGCCACGCCCAGCAGGCCGATGAACACCACGGCCAGCGCCTGGCTGTGCAGGGCCACGCCGAACCCGGCCAGCACCAGCGCGAGCGCCGCCAGCGAGCCCAGCACCGTGGCCTCCAGCCGCCGGTCGGCCAGCTTGCCGCCCAGGATGTTGCCGGCCACCAGGCCTGCGCCGAACACGAGCAGGATGGGCGGCACGGCGGCCTTGGCCAAGCCGGTGATCTGCGTGAGCAGCGGCGCGACGTAGGTGAACACGGCGAACACGCCGCCGTAGCCCAGCACCGTGGTGGCCAGGCCCAGCAGCACCGGGCGGCGGGCGAGGGCGGCCACGTCGGCGCGCCAGTCCATCTGCTCGGGCGGCCTGGCGTCGCGCGGCACCAGCCAGGCGATCACGGCCAGCGCCGCGAGGCCCACCCCGGACACGGCCCAGAACGTGGCGCGCCAGCCGTAGGCCTGGCCCAGCCAGGTGCCCGCCGGCACGCCCAGCACGTTGGCCACGGTCAGGCCGGTGAACATGATGGCGATCGCCGAGGCCTTCCTGTCGGCGGCCACCAGCCCGGTGGCCACCACCGCGCCGACGCCGAAGAAGCTGCCGTGCGCGAACGCGGTGAGCACCCGCGCGGCCATCAGCAGGCCGTAGGAGGGCGCGAGCGCGCAGGCCGCGTTGCCGACGGTGAAGACGGCCATCAGCGCGAGCAGCACCGTCTTGCGCGGCCATTGGCGCGTGAGCACCGTGAGCACGGGCGCGCCGGCGACCACGCCCAGCGCGTAGCCGGAGATGAGCAGGCCGGCGGCCTGGAGCGTGACGCCGAGGTCGGCGCTCATGTCCAGGAGCAGGCCCATGATGACGAATTCGGTGACCCCGATGCCGAAGGCACCGGCGGTGAGGGCGTAGAGCGCGAGAGGCACGGCAGGTTTCCGATGATGGCGATGCCTTGCATGGTGGCGGCGATGTCCGCTTGCGACTAGACTGCCCTCAAGAAGAACACCTGTGAATTGAAATCACATGAGTCGCCAGGACATCAACCGCTCCGGAGAGATGGACGTCTTCGTCCGGGTCGTCGAGCTGGGCGGCTTCTCGGCCGCGGCGCGGGCGCTCGCGATGACGCCGTCGGCGGTCAGCAAGCTCGTGGCGCGGCTCGAGGCGCGGCTGGGCGTGCGCCTGCTCAATCGCTCCACGCGCCAGGTGCAGCTCACGGCCGAAGGCGGCGTGTTCTACGAGCGCAGCGTGCGCGTGCTGGCCGACCTGGCCGACGCCGAGCGCGGCGCCGCGGCCAACGATTCGCCGCGCGGGCGCCTGAGCGTCAACGCCAACGTGCCCTTCGGCGAGGCGGCGCTGCTGCCGCTGGTGCCGGCGTTCCTGGAGCGCTATCCCGAGGTCACGCTGGACATCGTGCTCACCGACGAGGTGATCGACCTGATCGAGCACCGCACCGACGTCGCCGTGCGCGCGGGCCCGCTCAGGAGCTCCAGCCTGGTCGCGCGCAAGCTGGGCGCCACGCGCAAGTCCATCCTCGCGTCGCCCGCCTACCTGGCGCGCCGCGGCACGCCGGCGACGCCGGCCGACCTCGCGCACCACAACTGCCTGGGCTTCAACCGCACCCGCGCGCTCAACGTGTGGCCGCTGCGGCAGGACGGCCAGGTGGTGACGCTGCCCGCGGTGGGCAACACGCAGGTCAGCGACGGCGCGTCGCTGCAGCGCCTGGCCGTGGCCGGCGTGGGCCTGGCCCGGCTGGCCCTGTTCCATGCCCGCGACGACATCGCCGCCGGCCGCCTGGTGCCGGTGCTGGAGGACTTCAACCCGGGCGACCTGGAGGAGATCCACGCGGTCTTCCTGGGCCATGGCGGCTGGCTGCCGGCGCGCGTGCGGGTGTTCCTCGACTTCCTGGTGGAGAACGTGCGGATCTGAATCTCCAATGAAAAAACGCCCCGGCGGGGCGTTCTTCGTGGAGCGGGGAGGCTCAGGCCTTGCGGGTGGCCTTCTTGACGGCCGGGGCGACCTGGTCGATCGCCGTCGACAGGGCGGTGTGCGCGCTGTCGATGCCCGACTTCAGGCCCTTGGTCAGCGGCGCGAAGGCTTCCGGCTGCGGCAGCTTGGCGGCGGTCGCGTCGATCGCGGCGTGGAACTGGGACACGCCCAGGTCGGCCGAGGCGCGCAGCTGGTCGCCGGCGAGCGTCAGGCCCGTCTTGGCGTTGGCCTTGATCACTTCGACGGCGGCTTGCGGATCCTTGACGCCGGTGAACGACTTCAGCGCGGCTTCGGTGGCCAGGCGGCTCTCTTCGAAGTGCTTCTTGCCCAGATCGGCCCAGGCTTGCACCTGTTCCACGACCGGGCGCAGGTTGGCCTGGAAGGCTTCCGGCGTGAACTTCTCGGCGCCAGGGAAGGACGGGAAGGCGAAGGCGTTGGCGGTGGTCATGGGGATCTCCGGTGAATTTGTTGCGGTGCAGCAATTCTAACCAATCCATGCTGCGGTGCAACATGAGAATTAGGGAGGCCCATCCAGGGCGTCCCGCCGGGAACCCTTCAGCCGCGCACGGCCAGGGTGTAGCCGGTGGCGCTCTTGGGCTGGTCGTAGACGCCGTAGTCGCAGCTGAAGACCGTCCAGGCGGCGCTGGGGTCGCTGGCATCGGTGCTGGACGTCCAGTAGTACTGCAGCGTGATGAACTGGTCGAACACCACGGCCGCCGAGGGCACGCCGACGTCGGCGCTGGTCCACGCGGTGTCGAAGAAGTCGGCCTGGTTGTTCAGCGCGCGGTCGGCCAGGCTGGCCATCTCCTTGCGATTGGGCATGCGCCACGCGCCCGCGCTCGATCCGTCGCTCAGGCCGCACTGGCCGCTGGCGAGCGCGCGCGCGGCGGCCACCGACGTGCTCCAGTCGCCGCTCAGGCAGTCGGCCTTCTTCAGCCAGACGAGCCCGGTGACGGCGTCGGTGAGCGTGCCGTCGCCGTGGTCCAGCATGCGCGGATACGGGACGGCGACGCCCGAACGCAGCGAGCCGTCGTCGCCGGCGGCGTAGGGCACGTAGAAGCCGGTGGCCTGCAGCTTCACCGCGCCGCCGCTGCCGCCGCGCACCGCCCACACGCCGAGGCTGCTGGACGCCTTCAGGTTGCCGACGCCGTCGTTGACGTAGCGGCCGTCGTTCATGCGGATGGCCCACGCGTTCGGCGATCCGGCCTCGCCGCCGTAGTAGCTGGTGGACGTCCAGTAGGCCGTGCCGGCCACGTTGGCGAACGGGCTGCCCGGCGTGATCGCGGGGCTGGCGGCCGACTCGTCGACGATGCTCTCGAGCTCCCACTGGTTGGGCAGCCGCCACTGGCCGGCGGCCGATCCGTCGGCGAGGCCGCAGGCGCCCGCGGCCAGGTGGTTCACGGCGGCCAGCGCGGCCGCCCAGTTCGCCGGGGCGAGGCAGCCCGCGTCCCTGAGCCACACCAGGCCCGTGAGCGTGTCGCTGACCGAGCCGTCGTGGTTGTCGACGTAGCGGGTCGCGGGCCAGGCCACGCCGGAGTGCATCGCGGCGTCGTCGCCGGCGGCGTAGCTCTGCGCCTGCCCGCTGGAGGCCAGGCGCACCTGCGCGTTCGCGGCGTCGTGGGCGATGAAGTCGCCGTCGCTCACCGACCCGTTGGCGACCGACTCGAAGTTCAGCACCGTGACGATGTAGGCCGAGCCCATGCCCGGGTTCGTGAACTGGCCGGTGTAGTCCGCGCGGGTGGCGGTGGCGCCGCCCGGCGTGAACCAGTTGCTGGCGGGTGCGTACCACTGCTGGCTGGACCCGGCGACGCCCGCCTGGCCGCCCATCGCCGGCTCGAACGCGTAGCCCGCCTTGGTGACCCAGAACTGGTAGTTGACCGTGCACGAGTCGGTGCACGAGGTGCCCAGCTGCGAGAAGGCGTAGCGGCCGCTGGCGTCGGTGGTGGTCGTCGCGAACGTGCTGTTGGTGTTGGTGTTGAAGGCGATCACCGTGGCGCCCGCCAGCGGGCCGCCGCCGGAGGTGACGTTGCCGGCGAACGTGTTCGTCGGCGGCGGCAGGCCGGGGTCGGTGTTGCCGCCGCTGCTGCTGCCGCCGCCTCCGCCGCAGGCCGCCAGGACGCCGGTACAGGCCAGTGCGAGGCCCCAGCTGCCGGAGCGACGAGGGCGGGGAGTCGTGGACGGCGGGGGCGGGAAAGGGCTCATGCAGCTTCTACGGCCGCGCGGCGGCGGGCGCGAGGGTCGCCTGCGGGGCGGGCGTGAACAAAGTGGCGGTCGCGGTGCCCGTGACGCGGGCCCGGCCCGGCTCGGCCGTACATGTTGTCCGCGCCGACACGAAGTGGCGATATCCGTGCCAACTCCGTTCGCCACCATGCGTGCCATGTTCAACGGAGCCAGTGCGGAGGCGCGCATGCGTGCAAGAGTCGTGAGTGGAGTGGTGGCCGTTTCCCTGGCCGCCGTCGTCGCGTTGGCGACCGGTTGCGGCGGCGGTTCCTCGTCGTCATCGAGTTCCGGATCGAGCAGCACGGTGTCGGCGCCGACGATCACGGTGCAGCCGGTCTCGCAGTCGGTGTCCGCGGGCAGCGCCGTGACGCTGTCGGTGACGGCCACCGGCGACGGCACGCTCGCCTACCAGTGGTACAAGGCCTCCGCGGCCATCTCGGGCGCCACGTCGTCCAGCTACGCCATCGCCAGCGCCGCCAGCAGCGACGCCGGCAGCTACGACGTGGTCGTCACCAACAGCGGCGGCAGCACCACCAGCAGCACGGCCACGCTCACCGTGGGCACCACCACGGCGGCGTCGTGCGATACCACCTACGTCGACAGCGTGCTGGGCGCGGTCTCCACGCTCGAGACGGCGCTCGGCGGCAGCCTGACGTCGTCCACGCTCTACGACTCGTCCACGTACACGACCGCGCAGCGCAACGTCTACAAGACCGACTGGTCGAACCTGCCGCCGGGCGCGCTGTCGTTCAGCCGTCCAGGCATCACGCTGGCCAGCGTGACGACGACGGCGCAGATCGCGGCCTTCAACGCGCTCGCCAAGGCGGCGCTCAGCACGCAGGGCTACGCCGACTTCCAGGGCGTGCTGGCCGCCGACGACTACCTCGGCTACACCAAGAACGCCAGCGGCTACGGCGCCGACCTGTACCACGTCGCGTTCGTCGGCACCCCGTCCGAGACCGGCGCGTGGACGCTGATGCTGGGCGGCCACCACATGGCCTTCAACATCACCTTCAACAGCGGCTGCTCGTACCCGACGCCACACCACATCGGCGTGGAACCGCGCACCGCGTTCACGTCGAACACCCACACGTCGAACAACTGGTACGACGCCGGCTCGTACACGGTGCTGGCGAACAAGGCCGCCGCGATGCTGGCCGTGTTCGGCGGCCTGGACAGCACGTCGCTCAGCAGCGCCTTCCTCAGCGGCCAGACCTTCTCGGACATCCTGATCGGCCCGGTCGAGGCCGACACCGGCAGCTACTCCACGGTCACGACCAGGTTCAACGCCATCGCCAGCAGCAGCACCCGCGGCGTGCTGGTGTCCGGCCTCACGAGCACGCAGCAGGCGCTGGTGACCGCGGCGATCACGCAGTTCACCGGCGACTACGACAGCGCCACGGCCGCGCGCCTGCTCTCCGACTACCAGGCCGGCTACGCGAGCACCTACGTGGCGTGGGCGAACTCCGCGGGAACCTACTCCAGCAGCGGACCGGACGTGTCGTCCAACGGCACGTACATGCGCATCGACGGCCCGCGCGTGTGGATCGAGATCGCGGTGCAGAACGGCATCGTGATCCAGAGCCAGACGCACTACCACATGATGTTCCGCGACAAGACCTACGACTACTACGACCAGTTGGCCGACTGAGGAGCCGATGATGTCCGTCCACCTCGCAAGCCTGACGCGCGGCTGGCGCGTCGCGCGGACCTTGCTGCTGGCCCTCGCCTTCGCGGCCGCGGGCGGACGCGCCGGCGCGCACGACGTGCCGCCCAGCGTCGTGATGCTGGACATCGGCCGTCGCGCGATCGGCGTGGAGATGCAGTTGCCGCTGGGCGAGCTCGGCGCGGCGCTGTCGCTGCCGCTCGCGAGCCAGCCGCTGACGACGGTCACGGACGACGGCCCGCGCATCGAGCAGTACGTGCGCGAGCACTTCGCGATCCGCGGCCGCAACGGCCAGGGCTGGACGATGCATCTCGGCGCCCCGGAGCTCAGGAGGACGTCCAACGCGAACTGGACCAGCAACGACTGGCTGGTGCTGCACGCCTCCGTCGAGGCGCCGGCCGGCGCCTCGACGGAGGTGTTCGCGCTGGAGGACTCGGTGATCATCGAGCGCGTGCTGTCGCATCGGGCGATGGTGTACGTGCGGCGCGACGTGCGCAATTCGCTGCTCGGCGACCATCCGATGCTGATCGCCACCACCGGCTTCGGTGGCACGCGCGTGGAGGTGGACGGCTCGGGCGGCAGCTGGTGGCAGGGCGCACGCCACCTGTTTTCGCTTGGCCTGCACCACATCGCCGCGGGCACCGACCACATGCTGTTCCTGCTGGCCCTGCTGCTGCCCGCGCCGCTGCTCGCGTCGCGGGTGGCCGGGCGGGCGCGCTGGGGCGCGCCGCGCACGCTGCGCGCGAGCGTGCGCGCGATCGTCGGCGTGGCGAGCGGGTTCACCGTGGGGCATTCCATCAGCCTCGCGCTGGCGGCCTGCGGCGTGGTGGACCTGCCCACGCGGGCCGTCGAGATCGGGGTGGCGCTGTCCATTCTCGTCTCCGCGCTGCACGCATGGCGGCCGCTGTTCGCGGGCAAGGAACTCTGGATCGCGTCCGCGTTCGGCCTGGTCCACGGACTGGCGTTCGCCGAGGTGCTGTCGGGCCTCGACTTCGACGGCGCCACGCTGGCGCTGAGCCTGCTGGGCTTCAACCTGGGCATCGAGGCCATGCAGCTGGCCGTGATCGCCGCCATCCTGCCGCTGCTGCTGTGGCTGGCCACGACGCGCCACTACGCCCTGGTGCGCACGGCCGGCGCGGCGTTCGCGGCCGCGTGCGCGCTCGGCTGGGTCGCGCAGCGCGCGTTCGCGTGGCCCAATCCGCTGACC
>JABCYW010000041.1 GCA_013289985.1 Betaproteobacteria bacterium
GTCGCATTTCATTTCCCGTCGACCCACCAGATTGCGAGCGTCGTCGAGATTGGAGCAATACACCCATGAACCCATCCCGTTCCATGTCCCGTCGACTGGCTGCCATGTTGTTCGGAGCGACCATCCTGGCTGCCGCGATGCCATCCGCATACGCGCTCGATCCTGGTCAGTCGCTGCCGATCGCAAGCGTGGCCGGCAGCGATGCCAACACCGTACCGCTCGTCGACGGCAAGGCGCGCGCGACCTACATCGATTTCTGGGCCTCCTGGTGCGGGCCCTGCCGGCAGTCATTCCCCTGGATGAACCGCATGCAGGACAAGTTTGGCGCCAAGGGCCTGCGGATCGTCGCGGTCAACCTGGATACGAAACGAGCCGACGCCCAAGCCTTCCTGGCGCAGTTGCCTGCCAAGTTCGACCTGGGCTTTGACAACGGCGGTGCAGTCGCACGCCAGTTCGGCATCAGGACGATGCCGAGTTCCGTCCTCGTCGGGGCCGACGGCAAGGTCATTGCAGTCCACCACGGATTCCGCGAGGAAGCCGAAGCCGAACTCGAGCAGCGCATTGCCGAGGCCTTGGCGCGCCCGTGACCCACCCTTCAACGAACCTCGACATGCAACGATCAAAGATCTCGCGCGGCGTTCTGCCGGGCGTTCTCGCGGCCTGCGCGACCCTGGCGGGCTGTTCGGCCTGGCAACCTCCCCAGGCCTGGGAGAAGGGCACGCTCGCGCGGCCCGACATGAGCATGGGCGGCGACGCGTTGTCACAGCGCTTCGAACAGCACATCTACAGCAGCAAGGAGAACGCCTCCGGCGGCTACGGCGTGGGTGGAGGTGGCTGTGGCTGCAACTGAATCCCGACTGGGCTCCATCCTGGCGGCGGCGCTTCTGTTGCCGGGAGCCGCGATCCACGCGAATGCCGAGACCGCGCCGGAGCAAGGCGAGATCGAGCTCAAGGCTCTGTCCTACCGGGACTGGCAACCTGGGCTCGATCGTGTCCACGTCCATGCGCCGTCCGTGTATGTACTGGCACCGATTGGCTCGCGCTGGTCGGTCGAAGGCTCGGTCGTCAGCGACAGCGTCTCCGGTGCTTCGCCGCGCTACCACAGCGCGGTCTCGGGCGCGTCGCGCATGAGCGAGCGGCGCAATGCGGAAGACGTGACGGTGACGCACTACGCCGACCGAAGCGCATGGTCCCTCGGCGCGGCCTATTCCAATGAGCACGACTATCGCTCGCGCACAGTCTCGGGAACCTACCGTTGGTCGACCGACGACAACAATCGCACCTGGAACGCCGGGCTTAGCTACGGCAATGACGCAATCGGTTCGAACGACGACCCGAAGCTGCATAAACATCGCCGAACTTGGCAGGCCACGGCTGGTGTGACACAGGCCGTGACGCCGGACGACCTGGTCCAGGCGACGCTCGGGGCGAATTTCGGGGATGGTTATTTCTCCGATCCGTACAAGTTTCCGGACATCCGGCCCGACCACCGCAACCAGTACACGAGCCTGCTGCGATGGAACCACCGCTTCGATGAGGAGAATGCGACGCTGCGTACCGGATGGCGTTACTACGCGGACACGTTCGGCGTGCGCGCCAGCACCTTCGATGCGGCCTGGGTGCAGACGCTGAACGATCGCGTCCAGCTCGTGCCAAGCGTCAGGTACACCACGCAGCGCGCCGCCCGCTTCTATTTCGACCCGGTCTACAGCGCGAGCCTGGGCGCGCCGTTTCCGCCCGGCTACGATGGCGCGCACGACGTCTCGGCGGACCAGCGGCTGTCGGCGTTCGGTGCGTTGTCGGCCGGCCTCCGCCTTGACGTGAAGCTCAATTCGCGCTGGACGCTGGACGCCAGTTATGAGCGCTACGAACAACGCTCCGGCTGGCGTCTCGGTGGCAACGGGGCGCCCGGACTCCAGCCGTTCTCCGCGCAATGGCTGCAGCTGGGCGTGGCCCGCAGCTTCTAGGCCCCGCGATGAGCTTCGAGCTGTCATCGTCAGGCGACGAGATCAAGCTCCGATTCGATGCCATGGCATCTCGCAACGAAATCGTCGTCGCGGGGATGGATGTCCCGACGGGCCATTCGGCGCTGCGGGCTGCCGCCGCCGAAGTATTGCGCATTGAAGCCAAGTATTCGCGCTACCGAGTCGACAGCGTCGTGTCACGCATCAACGAATCGGCGGGCTCGGAACTCGGCGTCCTTGTCGACGCCGAGACCGCAGGCTTGCTCAACTTTTCGGGACAGCTCTTCAAGTCGAGCGACGGCCTGTTCGACATCACGTCCGGCCCGTTGCGGCGGGCCTGGGACTTCCGCGCTGCACGCGTGCCGTCGAATGCCGAACTGGCGCCCTTGCTGGAGCTGATCGGCTGGCGACAGGTCGAATGGGACGGCCGCCGGATACGCCTGACGCGCGCGGGCATGCAGCTGGATTTCGGCGGCATCGGCAAGGAATACGCGGCCGATCGCGCACACGCCGTCCTCTTGAACGCAGGGGGGCGGCACGGCTTCGTCAACCTGGCCGGCGACCTGCGCGTGCTCGGACCGCGCCTGAACGGGGCGCCGTGGAACTTCGGCATCCAGCATCCACGCCGCCCCGAAGCGACGTGCGCGCAGGTGCAGCTCGCGCAAGGTGCCCTGGCGACCAGCGGCGACTACGAGCGCTTCTTCGTCACCCCCGACGGGCGGCGCTGCTGCCATATCCTCGACCCGCGCACCGGCCAGCCAGTCTCGCACTGGCAATCGATCAGCGTGATCGCGCCCACCTGTGCTGCCGCGGGCGCCCTTGCGACGATCGGCATGCTGCGCGGCCCGGATGCCGAATCCTTCTTGCGCGAGCAAGGCGTTGCTTTTCTCGCGGTCGACCCCTCCGCCCGCGTGCATTCGCACGACGTCGACCTTCCTCTTCCTGATCCGAGGTCTCCCACATGAATATTCGACAACACGCCGGGCGCTGGTTCGGCGCATTCCTTTTTCTGCTCGGTTTCATCCTCTCGGACACGGTTGCGTCCGCGGCGGACGAGGACTTCCTCGACGCTGCGCAGGCCTTCAAGGTGGCGGTCGCGCCCGATGGCGCGAAGGCGATGTCCATCCAGTTGACTGCGGCGCCCGGCTACCACCTTTACCGCGATCGCTTCCAACTGCAGGCCCAGGCGCCGAGCGTGTTGCCACCGGCCGATCTACCGGACGGCAAGACGGAATTCGATGCGAACTTCGGAAAAGACGTCGTGCTGTGGCAAGGCTCCGTCCACGTGCGGCAATCGCTTCAGGGAGCGCCCGCAGCCGGGTCGCTGTCGATGAGCTATCAGGGCTGCGCCGACCGTGGCCTGTGCTATCCGCCGCAGGAAGGCTCGATCCGATGGACTCACGACGGCGCGGGAGCGTTGACTGTTCAATGGGTTGCGCTTGAAGAAACTTCGAATCCCTCAGCACAGGCGAGTACGGCCCCCGCGACTCCGACGGTTGCAATCGTGCACGCGACCAATGCCGGCGTCGAGCCGCCCGCCGATGCCAACTCGTCCGCGCTGAAGTCGGGCAGCCTGCTCAAGGTCGTCGGCATCTTCCTGCTTGGCGGCCTGCTGCTGTCGTTCACGCCCTGCGTGCTGCCGATGCTGCCTATCCTGTCGTCCATCATTGTCGGGCAAGGCCAGGCGGTGTCGCGTGGCAAGGGCTTCACGCTTGCGCTGGCCTACTCGCTGGGCATGGCGCTCGTGTATACGGCGGCGGGTGTCGCAGCGGGCCTGCTCGGCTCGGGCTTCGCCGCCGCGCTGCAGAACCCCTGGGTGCTCGGAAGCTTCGCGCTGTTGCTGTCGGTGCTGGCGTTGTCGATGTTCGGTGTCTGGGAATTCCAGATGCCGGGCTTCATCCAGGATCGCGTCAACAATGCCTCCAACAGCCTCGGCGGGGGGCGGCACCTGGGCGTCTTCGCGATGGGTGGTCTGTCGGCGCTGCTGGTCGGCCCGTGCGTCGCCGCACCGCTCGCGGGTGCGCTGGTCTACATCAGCCAGACGCGCGATGTGGTCCTGGGTGGGACGGCTCTGTTCGCGCTAGCCGCCGGCATGAGCGTGCCCTTGCTGCTGCTCGGACTGTCGGCCGGGACGCTGCTGCCGCGGGCTGGGCGCTGGATGGAGCACGTCAAGACCTTCTTCGGCGTGTTGCTGCTGGGCGTAGCCTTGTGGCTCGTCTCCCCCGTGCTGCCGATCCAGGTCACCATGCTGATCGCCGCGGCCGTCACCCTGATCGTCCTGTTCTCGCTGGGCGCGTTCGACGGGTCGCGTCCCAAGGTCTTCCGTGGTGTCAGCCTGGTCGCGGCGCTCTGGGCCATCGCGCTGATGGGCGGTGCGCTGTCCGGCGGCGACAGCTTCCTGCAGCCCCTGCGCCATCTCGCACGCGCCAGCTCGGGCGGTGCGGCCACGACGAACGCTTCCGCGGCGGAAGGACCGAGCTTCCAGCGAATTACCAGGCTAGAAGAGCTGGACGCGGCGCTGAAGAACGCGACCAAGCCCGTGGTGCTCGACATGTACGCCGACTGGTGCGTCGCCTGCAAGGAAATGGAGCATGCGACGTTCCGCGACGCGACCATCGGTCCGCGCCTCGAACGCGCACTGCTGCTCCAGGCGGATGTCACGGCCAACAGCGCCGACGCCAAGGCGCTGCTGAAACGATTCGGTCTCTTCGGGCCGCCGGCCGTGCTGTTCTTCGACGCCAAAGGCAACGAACTCCCGTCGGCTCGCACCATTGGCTTCGAGTCTCCCGATGTCTTTGCACGACGCCTCGAAGCCGCGCAACTCTGAACACATGGATCGCCCATGAATCGCACTCCCGTCCATGCCCCAGTCCTGATCCTAGGCTCTGGACCGGCCGGCTATTCGGCCGCCATCTATGCCGCGCGAGCGAACCTCCGCCCCTTGCTGGTCATCGGCATTGCGCAAGGAGGGCAGCTCATGACCACGACAGAGGTCGACAACTGGCCTGCCGATCCCCTGGGCGTCCAAGGGCCGGAGCTGATGCAGCGCTTCAGGCAACACGCGGAGCGCTTCGACACGCGCATCGAGATCGACCACATCGGCGAGGTCGATCTCGGCAAACGCCCGTTCACGCTCGTGGGTGATTCCGCGACCTACACCTGCGATGCGCTTGTCATCGCCACGGGGGCCTCGGCCAAGTATCTGGGTCTGGCATCGGAAGCGGACTTCATGGGGCGCGGCGTGAGCGCATGCGCGACCTGCGACGGCTTCTTCTATCGCGGCGAGGACGTCTGCGTGATCGGTGGCGGCAACACCGCTGTCGAGGAAGCGCTATACCTCTCGAACATCGCGCGCAAGGTCCACCTCGTCCATCGGCGCGACAAGTTCCGTGCAGAGGCGATCATGATCGATCGCCTCCACGAGAAGGTGGCGTCGGGCAGGATCGAGCTGCACCTGGATTGGCGATTGAGCGATGTCCTGGGAGATGCCACCGGCGTCACCGGCATCCGGGTCGAGCACGTCGAGACGGGTCGTGCGGCGACCATCGACGTCAAGGGATGCTTCATCGCGATCGGACATCATCCGAACTCGGACGTCTTCCGCAATCAACTGGAGACGCGCGATGGCTACATCGTCACCCGTGGCGGCGGCGACGGCTTCGCGACGATGACGAGCGTCGCGGGCGTTTTCGCGGCCGGCGACGTCCAGGATCACGTCTATCGCCAGGCGATCACCTCCGCCGGAAGCGGATGCATGGCGGCGCTGGACGCTCAGAGGTTCTTGGAGCAGCCTCGCTGAGGAGCGATTTGGTTCTCGGTACGTGCGCAACCGGGCGACGCGGCATCGGGAGGATTTCCGGCGTCACTTCGCCGAGTGCGACCTCGGCGCGGCGGTCTTCTCGTGCAACTGCATCTTGAACTTCTTGTATGGCGACCTCGCTGGGCATGAGGTCGGGGGCTGCACGGTCCGACGACGTTCGGCGAGATCGGCTATCAGTTGCTGAACCAGACGACCGTGATCTTGCGCGTGCTTTGAGGCCTGGCGACTGTGAAGCTGTCGGAGCAAGATGGCCTCGCCTATCGCCGTTCACCACCAGTACGATGAAGAACGGCTCTCCGTGATAGCAGGACTCAAAGGTTGGTATGCGATCCGGAGTTCAGGACAGGAAGAACCGGCAGTGATTCAAGCGGTCCGACGAGTCAACGCCAACAGGACGCCGAGAGACAACATCGCGTAACCCGAGACGCGCGTGAGCAATCGGGCTCTCGCCGTTCGTGCGGCGCTCGACGTCAGAAGCCTGCTTGCACCCATCACCGCGACGACGTCGACGAGCGTGTTCAACACCACGCAGACACTGCCAAGCAAGGCCATCTGCGGCGCCAATGGTGCGCTCGGCGACGTGAACTGCGGAAGGAAGGCGAGGAAGAACAACGCCGTCTTGACGTTCATGGCTTCGACCACGACGCCTTCAGCAAACGCCCGACGAGCGCCCCGCGACTGGACTTGCCCCGCATCGACGGCTCGCTGCTTGCGCAGGAGCATGCCAACGCCCAGATAGACCAGGTACGCGGCACCGCCGTACTTGATCATGCCGAACGCCAGCGCCGATTTGGCGATCAGCAGCGACAGGCCGAGCGCAGCGGCGACGACGTGAACGAATCCGCCCAACCCCGTACCGAGGCACGACGCCAGCCCTTCGGGCCGGCCGCCGGCAACGGTTCGCGCCACCACGTAAGCGATTCCCGGGCCGGGTGTGATGGCGAGGATCAGGGCGGCAAGGGCAAATGCGAAAAGGGACATGATGGAAGCACTGATTCAGGAACTCGACGCAAAGTCGCCCAGTGTCTTTACTGGGGTGACTGCTAGCGGATGAGAGATCCCGCCGTCGCCGTATGACCTGAGGACTTGCGCGACCACGATGTGGTAGCCGTCGATCCACTTGGCTTGACGCTCCTTGGCCTCGATGTGCTTCGGATGGTGGATGAGTTGTTGAAGCGCTTCCAGCGTGTCCCAGTAATAGACGGTCGAGATGAGGCCGGACGTTGCGTTCTCCCACGCCTCTTCGCCAAGGTAGCCTGGGATCGACTTGGCGATCTCGACGATCGCCTGATCGAGCGCTCTGAATTCGTCGTCGAAATCGCCCTTGGCGAAGGTGAAGGTGGCTGTGTACAAGGTCGGCTTTCGTGATTCAGGAAGACCAGCGCAGCGTTCTCAGGTCGGCTTCTTGGCGGTCTGGCGCATGGCTTCCGCCAGGCCAGCGTTGCCGCGATCTTCAAGCGCTTGAATGGCACCTTCACGATCACGAGTCTCGTGATGCTGGTTCAGCTTGCGTTTGCCCTCCAAGCGCGTGAGCCTGATCTCGATGCCCACGATATGGCTCAGTTCCTCCGCGATGTACTCTGACGGTGCGTCCCCCATCTTCCACGGCTCGGATTCACTGCCTTCGTGCTGGCGAGTCAGCCGCGCGACGACACCACGAACATGCTTGGCGTCGTCGTGCACGTGGATCGTGCCGTGAGCATGAACAACCTCATAGTTCCAGGTTGGGACTCGTCGATGCGTCTGGTGCTTGCCGGGATACCAACTGGGGGAGATGTAGCCCTGCGCGCCACGGAAGACGACCAGCACGTCGTCGCCGTCGGTCACGTCCTGCCAAACCGTGTTCTTGCGTGCGACATGGGCGACCAGGACGCCGCAAGCTCCGCGGTCGGCGTCGAGCAGGAACGGCAAATGATTCGCGTCCAGACCCGCAACGGTGTGGGTGACCAGCATGCCCAAGGAGTTCTGATGGATGACGCGACGAATCTCTTCGGGGCGCGTCTCTGCGAATTGCGATGGAAGATACATGAGTCGTTCTGCGGATGCCGCGGTTCGTTTCGATGCTGCAACAAAGGCACGACTTTGCCAGCTGACTGGATTGTGGAAAATATCCAGTTTTGAGCGTTCTCACTGGACCAGTTGACCCCCATGAGCACAGACGAGACGCCACGGCGAGCCGTGAGCGCGGCGCTGTACGACGAGATCAAGGCGCGCATTGCCGACGGCACGTACGCTCCCGGAATGGCATTGCCTTCGACCCGCGCGCTTGCCGGCGAACGCGGCCTGTCCCGCACGACCGTGTCGCTGGTCTACGAACAGCTGGCTGCCGACGGGTTCATCGAAACCCGGGCCGGCGCTGCAAGTCGGGTAGCCCCGGGCGCGGTGCCTGGAAACCGGACGTCGGCGCACGGCTCCGAGCACGACCGCGGCTCCAGGATCGTCCGGCATTCCGGTCGGCTGTCCACCATCGGTGCGCGAATGCCTTCCCTCGCCTACCCGGACGCACCGCTTCCCGCGAGCGGCGAAATCGACTTCATCTACGGCCCGTTGGCCGGGCGGGACTTCCCGACGCTGACCTGGCTCAAGGCGCTCCGCACGGCAGAGCGCCAGCGGCCTGCACGGCTCTCCTACGAGGATCCTCGAGGCAATCTCGACCTTCGCAAGGCTTTGCAAACCCATCTCAGCCACGCGCGCGGGCTGTCGTGTTCGGTCGAACAGATCCTGATCGTGAACGGTTCCCAGCAAGGGCTCGACCTGTGCGCTCGATTGCTCGTCAGCCCCGGTGACACGGTCGCAGTCGAAAACCCCGGTTATCGGATGGCCCACAACGTTTTCGAGGCCTACGGTGCGAAGCTCGCCGGTGTTGACGTCGACGCGCTCGGCATGAGAACCGAGCTGCTTGCCGCGATCCCGCAAGCGCAGCTGGCGTACGTGACGCCGACGCACCAATTTCCACTCGGAGCCTTCTTGCCCATCGGCCGGCGGCATGCCCTGCTGGACTGGGCGGCTAAGCACGGCACATGGATCATCGAGGACGACTACGACAGCGAGTATCGCTACTCAGTTCGTCCTGAAGCGACGTTGCAGTCGCTCGATACCCGGGAATGTGTCATCCACGTCGGGACATTTTCCAAGACGCTGTCGCCTCAGCTCCGGCTGGGCTACATGGTGCTGCCGCCGCGCCTGGTCGAAACGTTCTCCATCGCCAAACGCCTGACGGACTGGCATGCGAACACGGGCATCCAGCGAGCGCTGGCCGCGCTCCTGGAAGACGGCAGCTACGACCGGCACGTTCGCCGCATCCGACGACTGCAGCATGCACGCCAACATGCGCTCTTGGAAGCCCTTGCGACGCACCTTGGCAAGCGCGTCGAGGTTCAAGGGGCGGCTAGCGGATTGCACCTGGTGGTCTGGTTTTCAGGGCTTGAGAGACAGCGCGAGCAGATGCTCGTCGAAGCAGCACGTCGAGGTGGGGTGCTTGTCTACCCGATCAACATCTTCTTCCATCCGGCTGTCGAGCCCGAAGCTTCGGACAGGCCCGCCGGCTTGGTGATGGGATACGCGCTCTTGGAAAAACCGCAGATCGACGAGGGTGTCAGGAGACTAGCGGCTGCATTGAGGCGCATCGACAGCGGGTCGCCTTAGAGATCGTGTAAGCAGTCGGTCGTGACTGACCGGTCATGGCCGCGCGCCGACTGGGAGCGGTTAATGCAATCGTAACTCTGGCGCCAAAACGAGAACTGGTGCCGATTCCCGACACGCCTGTCTAGGGATGGCGCGAACTCGACAGTGTCTTAATCTGAATGGCTGGTATCGAGGCACGAGCTCCGATCGTCGAACCGGCATAGGTCATCGGATGGAGTCATGCTCCTTTTGTATGACGTGCGTCATCCGCCGCCTTCGACCCATGTACACATCGATGGCACCGTACTACCGGATTCGAGTGGCCTACGATCTCGCGCAACAAATTCAAGGAGCTTGAGATGTCGACGATTTCGTACCATTCAGATCGGGTCTCTCTGCTTCAACCCGGTCTGCGACCAACGCTGTTCGGTGACGCTCAGAGCCAAAACGACATTCAACTCGGAATCGAGTGCGCACGCCTGGCCTACGTTAGGACCGAGGACGGCGCCGCGGAGCAGGCCCAGTTGAAGGAGGCGCTCGCGGCAGCGAAGTTCGGCAGTCCGACGATATTTTCCGATTCGACGACAGGCGCGTACGGATACGGCGCGGTTCGCGCGGACGGCAAGGCGTTGCTCGCATTCCGGGGAACCCAAGCCAAGGAGATCAAGGATCTGCTGACGGATATCGCCGCCATTCCGGTGCCCTGGCCCGAGACCGGCGGCAACGTGCACTTCGGATTCGCGGGCAGCATGCGTTCGCTGATCGGGCCGGTGCAGGCCTGGATCAAGTCCGCCTCCATCCCACCCGCTCGACTTCTCGTCTGCGGCCACAGCCTCGGCGCGGCGCTCGCGACGCTGGCGTCGTCCATCCTGCAGCCCGCCACGCTGGTCACCATCGGATCGCCTCGGGTCGGCGATGCCGCGTTCGCGCAATCTGTCCGCTCGGCGCTGACGCTGCGGATCGTCGACTGCTGCGACATCGTGACGCACGTTCCCCCGGAAGGGCCGCACTACACGCACGTCGGCGATGTCTGGTACATCGATCGCAACGGCATGGTCACGCACGCACCGGATGACGCCGTGGTGATCGCGGATCAGGTTCGCGCGCGCCTCGACTATGGGTTGAGCGGACTGGATCCCGACACGGTGCCAACGCGCGACTTCGCCGATCATGCACCGATCAACTACGGCCGTGCATTCTTCTAGGCGCGTAGAACGGTCGACCCACTAGCTGCTCGCGAGCGGCCGTCACGGGCCCACTGCCGGAAGGCGGGGGCGAGATGCCAAAGCAACCACCCATGCCCACTAGGAGGGCCACCCATGCCGATGAACCAGATTGAGCACCTTGTCGTCGTCATGCTCGAGAACCGGTCGTTGGACAACATGCTCGGCTGGCTCTACGACACCGAGCTGGGACAATACCCTGCCAATGTGCTGCCGCCCGGCTCCGCGCCGGCGTTCGACGGCCTGCTGCGCGGGATGTCGATTCCGGCCAGGGTCGACGACCCGACCTCGAAGCCGGTGCTTGTCGGATATGGCGCTGCCAACACCATCACGCCGACCACCGATCCCCAGGAGCATTACGATCACATGACGGCCCAGATCTTCGGGCCGGAAGCACCCTCATGGAACCCGACATGGCCGATGAAGGGGTTTGTCCAGGACTACGCAACGACGAGCACGGACGATGCTACGCAAATCATGGCGTGCTACACGCCCGAGCAACTGCCGATCCTGAGCGCGCTCGCCCGCAACTACGCGGTCTCGGACGCGTGGTTCGCCTCGGCGCCTTGCCAGACCTGGCCGAACCGGTCGTTCGTGCACGCGGGCACCTCGAACGGACACGTGAACAACGGGCTGATCCCGGATCCTCTCGTCTGGAACGTGCCCACGATATTCGGCGCCCTGGACCAGGGCGACTGGTGCGTCTACAGCGACGCCCTCGTCGCGCCTTCGCTCACACGCACGATGATCCCGTCCCTCTGGGCGGAGGCCTATCACGCTAACTTCAGCCGATTCTCAGACTTCGAGGCCGCGTGCGCGAACGGGACGCTGCCCAAGTACAGCTTCCTCGAGCCAAGCTTTCTCGTAGACCCGAACGACCAGCATCCTCCGCACGACGTCGATGCGGGCGAGGCCTTCCTGTACCGCATCTGGCAGGCGGTCACGAATCCGGCGGTCTGGAGCAAGACCATGCTCGTGATCACCTACGACGAGCACGGCGGCACGTTCGACCATGTGTTTCCCGCGATCCCGGCTACCTCTCCGGACTCCGTCAGCACCAAGGCGCCCGAGGGGTTCGCATTCGACAGGTTCGGGGTGCGCGTTCCATGCGTCGTCGTGTCGCCCTGGATCGAAGCGGGCACGGTCTTCCGTTCACCGACCGGCACGCCATACGACCACACATCCATCCTGGCCACGCTGAGGGATTGGTTGAGCATCCCCGATGCAAAGATGATCTCGAGCGCCCGTATCGTCAAAGCCCCCACCCTGGCTCAGCTGGTCACGCGCGCCGCAGCAAGAACCGACCTGCCGGACATCCCCGCTCCCGCAGACAGCCATCTCCAGCCGTCGCTCAGCGAGCCACTCAACGACCTGCAGATGAGCCTAGTCTCGGGCGCGGCGCGACGCTTCCAGGGCGACCCGGCACAGACGCTTGCCGCGACGCCGACGCGACGCCATGCCGCGGAGTACTTTGCACAAAAGCTGCCGCGCCTCGGCGGTTGATCTTGATCGCCAGTCGCGGTGTTTAGCGTCAGTGAACCCGCCATTCACCGACGCCGCAACACGCAACAGTGCCTCAAATCTGCTGTCTTACAGCTCGGCACCCATGGATCGTGCAGGTAGCCAGCAGGCCATCCGCGTCGCCCGCCACCCGCATCGTGAATACTCGCGGGAAATCGGTACGAAGCCAACGGAGCGATAGAACGGCACAGCATAGGGACTGGCGTTCAGCTCGACGGTTTGCACCTGCGGGGTCGCTGCTTCAACTTGCCTCCGCGTAGCTTCCCAAAGGCTGCGCCCAATCCCTGTGCGAACGAATTTGGGATGTATGAAGAACACCTTGAGCAACGAGGGCCGGGGCATTAGCGAAACGCCGGCCATATCCGGACCGACGAAAGCACCCATCGCATACGTGGCGTTTTCGATCAGCTCCCGGAGGTGCTCGGGACTACACTCCGCAGCGAATGTTGAGCGCGCTTCTGGCTCCCAGTCGGCGGCAACGTGCTGCTCAAAGCTGGCAAGCACGAGGCCGGACGCATCGAACGCATCTTGAAGGGATAAAAGCCGGATCTCGTGAAGGTCGTTGATTTGCACGGGACTCTACAGCTAAGGGCTACGCTGCGGCCATCTTACAAGGCGCGCCGCGGCTTTCTATCCGTCGAATTCTTCGACTGCTGGCTCGCAGACATCCTCGGAAGCCGACCTTCGCGAGCGTCAGCTCCTGGCCGTTCTGCGACGTTAGGCGATCAGGGCGCTGTATTCGTGAGCCACGTGTTGATTGATGCCTTCTCGCTGCTGCTGCCCAAGGGGGTGGCTGATGTCATCAATGATGATCTGCGGCCTCGTAGTGGGCCCAGTCAGCAACAAGCTCGCGCCTATCCCTAGTGTCTCTGGCAGCGTCGGGATCGAGTTGGCGAGACGCGCTGGGAACGCTGGCTCCGTCTCCTGATCTGGTTCCGACCACAGTTCATAGACCCGCTCGAAGGACGTTTGCTCGACCTCCACCCACGCGCCAATGCTGTAAGGCGGCTCTCGTGAGATCACCGGCAGGGAGATCAGACCTCTGATGAAAAATCTCTTGCCATCAATGATGCTGAGATCCTTGTTCTCCTGGACACGCGAAGCTATTTCCTCGGGCGACAGCGCAGCGACATCGTCTGGCCGCACGAAGGCGAGCTCTAACTCATCCACAGCATGCTCGTTGCCGCATTCATGGCAGATCATTGGCACCTCTCTTTTGGGCGTTTGGTCTGTCACGAACGGCCGGTTCTGGCCATCAAGAGCGTGTCGCGGCGCGATCTGCCGGCTGAGCAGCTTCGATCCAGCGCACCGTGTTTCCGAAACCAGGCATCGCCTCCACGTGGGCGATCGCGGCGGGCAAGGTCGGAAAGCCGCCGCCACCGGTGGAGAAGACGCCTCGTGAGGTCGTCGAACCGTATTCAATGTAGAACGTGTTCTCATCAGCGTCGTCAGACACCTCGGGCTGATCTTCGTAGTCGCCCGTGCCGCCTCGCTCGGGGCTGAGGACGATGCGGAGATCGCACACGACCTGGCCGTCGTAGAGAAAAGTGCCAACTTGCACCACGCATTCAGCTGCGGAGAGTTTCATGCGCAGTGTTATAGCCGATTTTGGCAGCCGCAAAGCTGTCGGTCCCGACGGGCTGCTCCTGGCCGCCTGCCGACGAAGGGTGCTAGGACACACCCATGCCATTTGGGATGATCGTAAACGTCGCAGACGGTCCGTGACCATCGCGAAGCACCCGATACCGTATCAAGTCGATGCGACCTGCGAGCAAGGGCGGGAGTTGAGACACTTGTTCACCAGTCTGAGTGATCGGAAACGGAGTGCCATTGGGGTTCGGCGTATGAACATATACGGCATCTCCACCGCTGTCGCCCGGCGTGATGGATGCAAACAGCTGGTACTCGCCCCGGTAGTCGGCGAGCTCGACCTGGGCGCGTCGGAACGCCTTCAACAGCACCGCCAGGTGGCGTCGTCGATCGCGCCAACTCAGGTCCCCGAAACCTTCCCAGTCAAAATGCTCGTGCGACAAATCGCACCATCGCTTACGTGCCCTGTTGACCCTGTAGGCCCCGCTTCGCGCCAGAGGCGCGAATAGTAGCCGGCGTCAGGTCGTGTCGGTCGCGGCCGAATGACAGGTAACTTTCTCATCCGGTTACTCTACCGCTTGGCGATCGGGCGCCTCAAAGCCGCCGCTGGCGACCGACCGCTTGTGGCTGAAGCTGTGTGAAAACTCCGAGCGCGCGCATTTTTGGGGGTCGCTTCACCCTTGCCGAGGCCGCGATCGTTCAACTATGCGCGTTTTGACGCGTCGACTTTTCGAGTTCGCCATTCGGCGGCGAGTTTTCACACAGCCTCGGCCGCAGGCCGACGATCGCCATCATTGATTTGACCCCGAACCGATGCGTCGACGCCAATCGTAGGCGCCAGGATGTTCGTCGGTGATCTGCTCTCCGTACAGCGAGACCGAAGATTGATCTGGGCGCAGCATCGCCTTGCTCTTTCGGCCGAGGAGAACGCGCTCCGCAGCCTCGCCGAATGATGATCCCTCGAACCAAAACGCGTCGTGTATGAAGCTCATTCCGTAGCAGGCACCCGATTCGTCGATAAAGAGTGCTCCGTGCGAATGATGTACTTCTCCGATGTTCACGAGCGTCCTGGACAAGAGCCGTTGCCATTCAAGAACGACGGCGTCGCGTTGATAGTCGTCGGTATACCCGAATACGATGTCACTGCTTGCACATTCCTCCCCGCCGTCGCAGCTTCCAACGCGCAGTCCTCCGAAGTGCTCGAGCACCGCCGCGGCGGGATGTCCGGCCGGAACGGACTGATCGACCGAGGCTTTGGCAGCAGGCCAACCTGCTTCGAGGAACAGTTCGCGGACCGAATCGGGTAGTTCGAGTATCGGTTGCATGTCTTGTAGCCTACTCGAAACCAGCCGCTCGCGACCGGCAGCAAATGGGCCGGAATCGGACAGAGAATCTAGGCTTTCCGAGCGGCTGAAACGACCGAATCGATGTAGCGCATGACGTCCACCACGGGGCCCAGTTGTTGCTGCAAACGATCAGGTCTCTGCATCAGCGCATCTTGCAACGCCGCGTCAGCGACGCCAAGCCTCACGCCGAGGAAGCCCAGCTGCGCCACTTGCAGTAGGGGATGGGTGAACCGCCAATTTAGCGGCGTGTCCTGGCTGAGCGCGTCGTAGTAAGCACGTTCGCTGTCAACGGATGCGATGAAGGGCGCGACTGATTCCCGCAAGGAACTACAGATGAGCGAGGCAGTTTCCTCTGCAGAAGACTCTCGGTGCGACAGAGGAACCCGTGAGAGCCGATCGTCGAATTCCCGAATCGGAGAAGCGACTCCGCGGAAGAGATCAGGAAAATTGCTGAGCGCGGCCGCCCATCGTTCGCCCGCGTATAGCGAGAGGCAAGTCCGAGCGAACGCCGAGGCCTCGGGGTGGTAAGCAGTGATTCCAAAATCGAATTCCTGGCGATCCGCTGATGACGTAACGACCCAAGCCTCCCAACTGACGCATTCGCACGCCGACGGCATGGCGTATGCGAGCGGCGCGACTCTTCGGAAGCCCGCTGATGCAAGCGTCCGGTCCAGTATTCGTCGACTAAACATTCAGCGGCGAGGGTCGAAAAGCGGTCTTCAATTGCGCCGACACGGCGAACGAAGCATTGTTCGCAAAAATCGCGAAGAACAACGCAACGGCGCATTGCACGAGTCTTCTCACCTTGGCTCTCCAATGGTCCTGCCAAATCAGCCTACTTCAAAGCGGTCGACCGCCAATGGCGGCTTGTGGCCGAGTTCTGCCACCGGACGCCAGCCCGCATCGGCCGCTGGCATCCATGACGTGCGGCGATACTGCCGGCACAAGACATTCCAGCTTCCCGCCCCCTTCATGCAACGACGTCGCTTCCTGGCATCCGCTCCGTTGGCGCTTGCCGCTTCACTGCCTGCACGCGGCGAGGATCATCTCTCGATCCCCTTGGCGAGTTGGACCAGTCCAGCCTCATTGGCGCCGATGCGGGCGACGCCCGATCGCCTCATCGACATCTCGGTCTGCACGCGACCCTTTCGCATGCAGGGGCCGCGCATCGAGTCCGAGCATTGCTTCGGGAAGACCGTCGTTCATCACTATGGCCACGGCGGCAGTGGCTGGTCGCTCTCGTGGGGGTCGGCGCGCGTGGCCATGGGTCTGGTGCTCGCGCACCGGCCGCGCCGCATCGCTGTCATAGGCGCCGGCGCCATCGGGCTGACGACGGCGCGCGTTGCCCAGCGTGCGGGATTGCGCGTGCGGATCTACTGCAAGGATCGGCCGCCCGAGGTGCGCTCGTCCGCAGCCACGGGGCTCTGGACGCCAGACTCCCGGCTCTGCGCGAGCGCTGCCATGCCACCCGGATTTGAATCCGCGTGGGAGGCGATGGCACGCAGTTCGTTCAAGACCTACCAGAGCCTGCTTGGCATCGAGGGCGCGCCGGTCGAATGGCGCGACGGCTACGCCCTGTCCGACATTCCCTTCGAGCAGCCTTTGCCGGACGATCCCGACGAGCCCGCCTATCCGGACCTGACGGCGCGCCTGACGGACATCCATCCGCGGTCGAAGACATTGCGCCCGGGCGAACATCCGTTTCGCGCATCGCATGTGCGTCGCTTCACGCAGATGACATTCAACATCGCCAGCTACCAGCGCCTGCTGATGGACGATTTCGAGCGCGAAGGAGGCGAATTCGAGACTCGTGAATTCAGGCATCCGCGCGAATTCGGCGGACTGCGCGAATCCGTGATCGTCAATTGCACGGGCTACGGTGCGCGAGAACTGCTGGGCGATGAATCCATCATCCCCGTGCGAGGCCAGACGGCACGCCTCATTCCGCAGCCGGAGGTCGACTACATGCTGAGCTATCGCGGCCACAACCTGATTGTCGTGCCACGTCGCGACGGACTGCTCGTCGCCACCCAAGAGCCGCACGATTTCAACAACCCGGACGCGCGCATCGACCGCGCCGTGTCCGAAGCGGCCGTCGAACGCCTGGCGCAATTGTTCGCGTGAGAAGGTCGAAGTCGCTCCGAAAGACTCGCCGATCTTCGCCGAAGGGGGTGTAAGCCGACAGTTGCCGAGGGCGGCTTCTGATCAGGCGCTGATAGCGCTGTCACCACGCCCCTCTGCGACAGCGATGTCCGCCAACTCATCGATTTTTGTCTGCTCGATGGGAAACTCCACAACCGATCGGGCTTTCGGCGGGCCAGGTGATGGATCGCGTCGACCGGAATGTCGACAATGGCGTCATGAAGGCGCCGCGCAAGAGCAACCTCGGGGCCGTCGCGGCTCGCGGCCAGCGGACGGCTTCGTTTTGGCTGCTCGCGCTCGTGCTGCTGTCGATATGCGCGCTCATGTGGAACAGCCTGGGCATGAACGAGACGCTGGTCATCGACGGCAGCTCGGACCATCCCGTGCGGGCCATCGACGACCGCGACCCAGGCAATCACGGCAGCAGCGTTGCCACTCTCGAGCGCCATGGGCGCACGCTGGGCCTGCAATGCGAGGTCGGCATGGCGGCGCCGTACCCCTTCTGCTCGATGCACATCATGCTCGCGCAGGCGCCCGACGGCATCGACCTCAGCCAGTTCTCGGTCATGCGGATCCAGCTGAATGCAACGGGCCCGGAGCCGCTGCAGGAAGTGCGTGTGGCGCTGGGCAACTTCAATCCCGCCTATTCGAGGCCGGACAACATCGAGACCTTGAAGAACCACGAGCTGGTGTACATCCAGCAGACGGCCAACAGCGTGATCGAGGTGCCCATGGATCGCATGAGCGTCGCGTCGTGGTGGATCGAGGAACACAACATCCCGCTGCAATACGCCGGCACCGAGTTGCAGCATGTCGTGGCAATGGACATCGAGACCGGCGCCAACTTGCGCGCCGGGCCGCATCGCATCGTCGTCGACCGCATCGAGCTCGAGCGCAAATGGGTATCGCCGGCAACGTTCCGCCTGGGCCTGCTGCTTGTCTGGTTCGGCGCCGTGAGCGCCTTCGTGACCATCGAACTGGCGCGCTACAAGTACCAGTTGCTCGAGAGTCGACGCCAGCAGCAGGTTCTCGCCCAGACGATCACGTCCCTCCACGCGCGCTCCGAGTCGCTCGAAACCCTGGTGCGAACCGACGCCGCGACCGGGCTTCTCAATCGCACCGGCCTGAACCTCGGGCTGGAACAGAGGCTGCTGCAGCTCGGCATCAACGCGTTTCCGATGGCCGTGATCTTCGCCGACGTCGATCATTTCAAGCGCATCAACGACAGCTTTGGGCACGCCACTGGCGATGCCGTGATAGCGCAAGTGGCCACGCACCTGCGCAATCATGTAACGCACGATGACCTCGTGGCGCGTTGGGGCGGCGAGGAGTTCCTGTTGCTCTGTCCCGGCACGGGCGGGGAGGAAGCGCGACGAATTGCGGAGCGGCTTCGTCAAGGCCTGGAACGGCAGCCGTGGCCAAACGACGTGGACGTGACCTGCAGCTTTGGCATCGCGGTACTGAAGGCCGGCGAGGATTGGCTCAAGGCCATTCAGCGCGCGGACTCCGCCATGTACCAGGCCAAGCAGGCTGGCCGCAATCGAGTGGTGCTGGTGCAGATTTCATAGTCGCCTGGCCTGCTGATGCCGGCCTTGGCGATGGATGCTGGTCAGTTGCCTCCAAGGGACGCCCACGCCGGCCCGATTCCTTTCAGTATCCTGACGCCGCCGTCCAAGAACAGCCACGGAAACGTCCGGGCTAACCCGAACGTAGTTCTGCGAACTGTTACGGCTGGTGTGCAGCCCCTACACTCCGGTCGATGAGCAGCAGCTACATCCTCGAGACGAGTGATCTGACCAAGGAATTCAAGGGCTTCGTGGCCGTCAACAAGGTGAACCTGCGGGTTCGGCGGGGGCACATCCATGCCCTCATCGGCCCCAACGGCGCGGGCAAGACCACCTGCTTCAACCTGCTCACCAAGTTCCTGCAGCCCACCTCGGGTTCCATCGTCTTCGACGGCGCCGACATCACGCGCGAGGCGCCGGCCGCCATCGCCCGCCGCGGCGTCATCCGCTCGTTCCAGATCTCGGCCGTGTTCCAGCACCTGAGCGTGCTGGAGAACGTGCGCGTGGCGCTTCAGCGGACCCTGAACACCTCGTTCCATTTCTGGAAGTCCGAGCGCACGCTGGGCAAGCTCGACGCGCGCGCCATGGAGCTGCTGGCCGAGGTCGACCTCGCCGCCTTCGCGCACCTGCCCGCGGTCGAGCTCAGCTACGGCCGCAAGCGCGCGCTGGAGATCGCCACCACGCTCGCGATGGAGCCCCAGCTGATGCTGCTGGACGAGCCCACGCAAGGCATGGGCAGCGAGGACGTCGACCGCATCCGCCAGCTCATCAAGAAGGTATCGGCCAACCGCACCATCCTGATGGTCGAGCACAACATGAGCGTGGTCTCCAGCATCGCAGACACCATCACCGTGCTGCAGCGGGGCACCTTCCTGGCCGAGGGGCCGTACGCGGAGGTGTCGAAGAACCCGCAGGTGATCGAGGCGTACATGGGCACCACGCAGACCGAGCTCGTCGGAGCCCACTGAAATGAGCACACCGTTCCTGGAGATCAAGGGCCTCAACGCCTGGTACGGCGAGTCGCACGTGCTGCACGGCGTCGACCTGCACGTCAACGAAGGCGAGGTCGTCACGCTGCTGGGCCGCAACGGCGCCGGGCGCACCACCACGATGCGCGCCATCATGGGCCTCACGGGCGCGCGCAAGGGCTCCATCAAGGTCAAGGGCCAGGAGACCATCGGGATGCCCACGCACAAGGTGGCGCGCCTGGGCCTGGGCTACTGCCCGGAGGAACGCGGCATCTTCTCCAGCCTCAGCTGCGAGGAGAACCTGCTGCTGCCGCCGGTGCTGACCGAGGGCGGCATGCCCATCGAGCAGATCTACGCGATGTTCCCCAACCTCAAGGAACGCGCGCCCAGCCAGGGCACGCGGCTGTCGGGTGGCGAGCAGCAGATGCTGGCCGTCGCGCGCATCCTGCGCACGGGCGCGAAGCTGCTGCTGCTCGACGAGATCTCCGAAGGCCTGGCCCCGGTCATCGTGCAGAAGCTCGCCGAGATGGTGGTCGCGCTGCGCAAGCAGGGCTACACCGTCGTGATGGTGGAGCAGAACTTCCGCTTCGCCGCGCCGCTGGCCGACCGCTTCCTGGTGATGGAGCATGGCCAGGTGATCCAGCAGTTCACGCAGGCCGAGCTGCCCGGCCGCATCGACAAGCTCCACGAATACCTGGGCGTCTGACCGCCCCGCGCTCTTTTCCTCAAGACCCCCAACAAACAGGAGACCCACCCATGTTCAAGCCTCTTTCCGCGACACTGAAGACAGTGGCCCTCGCCTGCCTCGGCGCGCTCGGCCTCGCCGGCGCCGCGCAGGCGCAGATCTCGGGCGACGTGATCCGCATCGGCTTCATCACCGACATGTCGGGCGTGTACGCCGACCTCGACGGCCAGGGCGGCGTCGAGGCCATCAAGATGGCCATCGCCGACGCGGGCGGCACGATCAACGGCAAGAAGATCGAGCTGGTCACCGCCGACCACCAGAACAAGCCCGACGTCGCCGCCTCCAAGGCGCGCGAGTGGTTCGACACCGCGGGCGTCGACGTGCTGATCGCCGGCACCAATTCCGGCACCAACCTGGCCATGGCCAAGGTCGCCGCCGAGAAGCACAAGATCATCATCTCGGTGGGCGGCGGCACCTCGGCGCTGACCAACGAGCAGTGCGCGCCCACCACGATCCACTGGGCCTACGACACCACCGCGCTCGCCAAGGGCACCGGCGGCGCCGTGACCAAGACCGGCGGCAAGACCTGGTACTTCCTGCAGGCCGACTACGCGTTCGGCGCGGCGCTGGAAGGCGACACCGCCAAGGTGGTGGAAGCCAACGGCGGCAAGGTGCTGGGCGTGGTCAAGCACCCGCTGTCGGCGAGCGACTTCTCGTCGTTCCTGCTGCAGGCGCAGGCGAGCAAGGCGCAGATCCTGGGGCTGGCCAACGCGGGCGGCGACACCGTCAACGCGATCAAGGCGGCCAACGAATTCGGCATCACCAAGACGATGAAGCTGGCCGGCCTGCTCATGTTCATCAACGACGTGCACTCGCTGGGCCTGAAGGCCACGCAGGGCATGTACCTCACCGACAGCTGGTACTGGAACAAGACGCCCGAGACGCGCGCCTGGGGCCGCCGCTACTTCGACGTCATGAAGAAGATGCCCGGCTCGCTGCAGGCCGGCGACTACTCCGCCGTCGCCAACTACCTGGCCGCCGTCAAGGCCACCGGTTCCGACGACACCGACAAGGTGCTGGCCAGGATGAAGGCCTCCAAGGTCAACGACATGTTCGCCAAGGACGGCTGGATCCGCGCCGACGGCAGCATGATCCACGACATGTACCTGATGCAGGTGAAGACGCCGGAAACGTCCAAGGAACCCTGGGACTACTACAACGTGGTCGAGACGATCAAGGGCGAAGCGGCCTGGACCACCAAGGCCGAATCCAAGTGCTCGGCCTGGAAGTGACCCTGTGATCGCCGCCGTCGGCTCGACGGCTTGAGAAACGCAACGCCCCGGCCCATCGCGATGATCGGTCGGGGCGCTCGCGAGTTGGAGTGAAATCTCGATGACCGAAATTTTCGGCGTCCCGATCCAGGCCCTTCTCGGCCAGCTGATGCTGGGCCTGGTCAACGGCTCGTTCTACGCGATGCTGAGCCTGGGCCTGGCCGTCATCTTCGGCCTGCTGGGCGTGGTGAACTTCGCGCACGGCGCGATGTACATGCTGGGGGCCTACGTGGCGTGGCTGGGGCTGGACGGCGTCGACCTGACGAACGTGCAGGTCGGCTCGCAGGTGTTCAACCTCGGCATCCAGTTCCACTTCAATTTCTGGACGGCGCTGCTCGTGGGCCCGCTGGTGGTGGGTCTCGTGGGGGTCGTCGTGGAGAAGCTGCTGCTCAAGCGGCTCTACAAGCTCGACCCGCTGTACGGCCTGCTGCTCACCTTCGGCCTGGCGCTGATCGTGCAGGGCGTGTTCCTGCAGCACTACGGCTCGTCGGGCCAGTCCTACGACACGCCCGAGGCGCTGTCGGGCGCCGTCAACCTGGGCTTCATGATCCTGCCCAAGTACCGCGGCTTCGTGATCGGGGCCTCGCTGGTGGTGTGCTTCGGCACCTGGTTCCTGATCGAGCGCACGCGCCTGGGCGCGCTGCTGCGCGCGGGCACCGAGAACCCGTCGCTGGTGCAGGCCTTCGGCGTGAACGTGCCGCTGATGGTCACCCTCACCTACGCCGGCGGCGCCGCGCTGGCGGGCCTCGCCGGCGTGCTGGCCGCGCCGGTGATCCAGGTGACGCCGCTGATGGGCAGCAACCTCATCATCGTGGTGTTCGCCGTGGTGGTGATCGGCGGCATGGGCTCCATCATCGGCTCCATCGTCACCGGCCTGGTGCTGGGCCTGGTGGAAGGGCTCACGCGCGTGTTCTATCCCGAGGCGTCCAACGTCGTCGTGTTCTTCATCATGGCCATCGTGCTCATGATCCGGCCCGCCGGGCTGTTCGGGAAGGAGAAGTGATGAGCTGGCTCGGGCAAGGCACGCAACGCGCCGGCAAGATCGCCTGGATCGTCGCGCTGGTGCTGCTGATCGTCGCGCCCTTCGTGGGCGTCTACCCCATCTTCGTGGCGCAGGCGCTGTGCTTCGCCATCTTCGCGATCGCGTTCAACCTGCTGCTGGGCTACACCGGCCTGCTGTCGTTCGGGCACGCCGCGTTCTTCGGCGGCGCGGCCTACATCACGGCGTGGCTGCTGCAGGAAAAGCACCTCACGCCCGAGCTCGCGCTCGCCGGCGGCGTGCTCGCGGCCGCCGCGGCGGGCGTGGTGGTGGGCGTGATCGCCATCCGGCGCCAGGGCATCTACTTCGCCATGGTCACGCTGGCGCTGTCGCAGATGCTGTATTTCTTCTTCCTGCAGGCGCCGTTCACCGGCGGCGAGAACGGGGTGCAGGGGATCGAGCGCGGCAAGCTGCTCGGCCTGATCCCGCTGGACGGCGACATGGCCCTCTACTGGTTCGTGCTGGCCGTCTTCGTGGCCGTGTTCCTGTTCGTGCTGCGCGTGGTGCACTCGCCGTACGGCCAGGTGCTCAAGGCGATCCGCGAGAACGAGCCGCGCGCCATCTCGCTGGGCTACAACGTCGACCGCTACAAGCTGCTCGCCTTCGTGCTGTCGGCCTCGCTGGCCGGCCTGGGCGGCGCGCTGAAGGTGCTGGTGCTGCACCTGGCCACGCTGCAGGACGTGCGCTGGGAGCAGTCGGGCGAGGTGATCCTGATGACGCTGCTGGGCGGCCTGGGCACCTTCGCCGGCCCGGTGGTGGGCGCGTTCACGGTGGTGTTCCTGCAGAACTACCTGTCCGACCGCGCCGGCCCGTGGACGGGCGTGATCATCGGCTGCATCTTCGTGCTGTGCGTGGTGGCGTTCCGCAAGGGTTTCGTGGGCGAACTGCTCGCCTGGCAGCAGCGGCGGGCCAGGAAGTCGTGAACGCGCGCCTTTCGCGCGCGGCCCTGCTGGGCCTCGCCTGCGCGCTGGCGTCGGCCGCCGCCTGCGCCCAGGCGGACGACACGCGCGCGCTCGCCCCGGGCGAGAAGGCCGGGCTGGACCGGCTGCTGAAGGCGTACGGCAGGAAGGATCCGCTGGACCCGGCCACGCTGCAGTCCTCGGCCAGCCGCAAGCCGGGCGCTCCCTGGCGATTGCAGGCCGACGTCTGGACGCCGTCCGTCGCCGACCCCGCGGGCTTCTGCCACGCCACGCACCTCGTGCTGGCCGGCGGCCGCAACGGCGGCTGGGCACCGGCGCGCCCGGACGACGCCACGCACGAGGCCTGGATCGACGACGCGAAGCATTGCGCGGCGCGTCCCAGGGACACGATCCGCTACGCGCCCGACATCCCGCCGGCCCGCGTCAACATGATCGCCCGCCAGCCCGAGGCGCTGCGCAAGTACGTGGCCTACACGCCCACGGCGGGCTGCGACGGCGTGATGGCGCACGCGCGCCTCGTGGGCATGGACAGGCCCGCGCAGGACGATCCCGACTCGATCACGCTGCACTTCCGCGAGGCGGCGCCGGACGCGACGGCACGCACCATCGTCGCGCGCTTGCGCATCGGCGATCGCCACTTCGAACTCGCCTCGACCACCTGCGCGAAACCCTGAAGGACGCGACCCGTGTCTAATACGGGCATGAGCTTCCATTCCCTCGGCCTCGGCGAGCCCTTCGAGCGCGCCGCCCGGCAACGCGGCTACATCGGCCCGACGCCCATCCAGGCCGCGGCCATTCCGCCCGCGCTCGCGGGCCGCGACGTGCAGGGCGCGGCGCGCACCGGCTCCGGCAAGACGCAGGCGTTCGGCTGGCCGGTGCTGCAACGCCTGGCCGACGCGGGCGTGCCCGCGCCCGGGCAACCGCGTCCCGTGCGCGCGCTGGTGCTCGCGCCCACGCGCGAGCTCGCCGCGCAGATCGGCGAATCGCTGCGCGAGGACGCGCAGCACCTGGCGGTGACGCTCAAGATCGCGATCGCGTTCGGCGGCGTGTCCATCAACCCGCAGATGATGCGGCTGCGCGGCGGCGCCGACATCGTGGTGGCCACGCCGGGCCGGCTGCTCGATCTCGTCGAGCAGAACGCGGTCTCGTTGCGCGACGTGCAGACGCTGGTGCTGGACGAGGCCGACCGGCTGCTGGACCTGGGCTTCGCCGACGAGCTGAATCGCCTGCTCGCGATGCTGCCGGCGAGCCGCCAGACGCTGCTGTTCTCGGCCACGTTCCCGCGTCCGGTGCTCGCGCTGGCCGAATCGCTGCTGCACGAACCGGTGCGCATCGCGCTGGCCGGCGCCGACGACGAGGCCGCCGCGGACGCCGAGGCCACCGCCGCCGCCGTGGCCAACATCCGCCAGCGCTCGATCACGGTCGACACCGCGGCCCGCACGCAGCTGCTGCTCAAGCTGATCCGCGACCACGGCTGGAAGCGCGTGCTCGTGTTCGTGGCCACGCAGCACGCCACCGAGCACGTGGCGCACAAGCTCTACGTGGGCGGGCTCAAGGCCGAGGGCTTCCACGGCGACCTGAGCCAGGGCCGCCGCACCCAGCTGCTGGACGACTTCAAGGCGTCGCGCGTGCAGGTGCTGGTGGCCACCGACCTGGCCGCGCGCGGCATCGACATCGTGCAGCTGCCGGTGGTCGTCAACTACGACCTGCCGCGCTCCTCCGACGACTACATCCACCGCATCGGCCGCACCGGCCGCGCGGGCGAGAGCGGCCTGGCCGTGAGCTTCGTGCCCGTGGCCGGCGAGGCGCATTTCCGGCTGATCGAGAAGCGCCAGGCGCAGCGCGTGGCGCGCGAGGTGATCGCCGGCTTCGAGCCCACCGAGGTGCTGCCCCCCAAGGGCGCGGCCGAGACGCCCAACAACGCCGGCGGTGTGAAGGGCAAGCGGCCCAGCAAGAAGGACAAGCTGCGGGCGGCGGAAGCCGCGAAGGCGGCCGAGCGGGCGGCCCGGGCGGCGAAGCGCAATCGCTGAGCTCAGCGCGACGCCGCGTTGAGCGCCTGCGCCGCCAGCCCCACCCGCCGCGCCGCGCGCGTGGCCAGCTGCAGCCGGCGGCGCAGCCACGGCAGCACCGCGCTGTCCGGCAACGCGGCTGGCACCGCGGTGTGGTCCACGTCCTCGCTGGGCACCGTGCCGCTGACCACCACCGGCGCCCCCGCCGCGCCCGGCGCGCCGCGCTGCGGCGACGTGCCCAGCGCCGGGTTCTCGAGCGCGTGGTGCAGCGCCACGCACGCATCGGCGAGCGCCTTCTGCGCCACCGCGCCCTCCAGCTGCGCGCCGCGGCGCGCCAGCAGCAGCCGCACCGCCACCAGCTGCGCCATCAGCACGTGGCAGCGCGTGAGCATCTCGGCCAGCGCGTACATGGGCACCTGCACGCTCTCGGGCTCGGCGCTGGTGCGCTGCGCCGCCGACGCGATCGCGCCCACCGCCTCGTAGACCTCGCGCCGCGCCAGGCGCAGCTTCAGGTCGGGCTTGGCCGGGTCGGGCAGCCGCATCACCTCGCTGGTGAGCGCGCGCAGGCTCTTGAGCACGCGGTCGTTGAGCTTGGCGATGCCGCGCCGCTCCCACCACGGCCACACGTAGCTGAAGCCCCACGCGAGCGCGGCGCCCATCACTGTGTCGGCGACGCGCTCGAACACGCCGAAGCTGGCGGCGTCGGGCGCGGCCATGTGGGCCTGCATCAGCGCCATCACGCTGGCTGCGGCCGCGGTGACGAGGTAGCGCGCGGTGGTGAACGAGTGCGCGATGCCCACCGCCACTAGGAACGCCGCGGTGGTGAGCCACGGCGCGCCGAACTGCGCCAGCACGAGCACCAGCAGGCAGCCGATCATCGTGCCCAGCACCCGGTCGTTGCGGCGCGACAGCGTCTGCTCCAGGTTGCCGCGCAGCACCACCGCCACGCTCAGCACCAGCCAGTGCGGATGCGAGGCCCAGGGCAGCGCCAGGCCGATGAAGTACGCGCTGCCGAGCGCCAGGCTCAGCCGCACCGCGTGGCGGAAAGTGGCCGAGCGCGGGGTGAGCTGCGCGCGCAGCGCCGCCAGCGGCCAGCCTTCCGGCGAGATGAACACCTGCAGCTCGTCGCGCGCCAGCGGCAGCGGCGTGGGCTCGCCGCGCAGCGCGGCCTGCATGCGCGCGAGCACCGCCACCATCTGGCGCGCGCGGCCGTAGAAGGCCACCGCCAGCGGATAGCGCGGGTCGGTGCTGGCGAACAGCGGCACGCGCGGGGGCGTCTGCGCGCGCACGCCCGCGGCCGCGTCGCGCGCCGCGCTCGCGGGATCGGGCGTCGGCCCGGCGCCAGCGGCGCCCGGCTCCACCGCCTGCGCCGCCGCCTCGCCCACGCGCGCCGCGTCCGTCTCGGCCACCTGCGCATCGAGGGAGGCCGACGGCGCCGTGGCCGCGGCGGAGGCCGCCGACGCGGCGATCGAGGCCGCGGCGGCCGCCACGGGCGCGACGGCCTCGCCCATCTCGATGTCCGTCTCGGCCAGCGGCGCCGCGGCGGCCGAGGGCACCTGCATGCCGAAGTCGCGCAACGCCTGCGCCATCGCGTCGATGGCGTCGGCCACGCGCGTGCCGTGCACGCGCAGGCGCTCGCGCAGCTGGCCCGCGGGGCCGTCGTGGCCCAGCAGCTCGATGTCGAGCTCGCCGGCCAGCAGGGTGTCGCGCATCTCCACGGCCTGCAGCAGCACCGCGATCGCAGGGGCCGTCTGCGGCTTGCCGGCCGCGGGGAACAGCAGGTCGCGCGCGGCCTGCAGGCGCTCGTCGAGGGCCACCTGGCTGCGGATCCAGTCCTCCAGCGGCGGCGTGCCGCTCTCGACGCGCGACAGCAGCGCCGCGCGCGAGCGCAGCAGCGCGGCCAGGGCCTGCAGCGCGGCGGCGAGCGCCAGCGTGCGGTAGCGCGGCTGCAGCACGCGCGAGCTGAACACGGCCCACGCGAAGTAGGCCAGGCCGCCGACGGCCGACCAGCCCGCGTGCACCAGCAGCGCGTGCGTGCCGTGCGGCGGGGCGGCCAGCGTGAAGATCAGCGCCAGGATGGGGATGAACGACAACGGCCCCGCGCGCAGCCCCCACGCCAGCGCCATGGTGGAGCAGAACGACAGCACGATGATGATGAAGCCCATCGCCACGCCCGACTCGCTCAGCAGGGCGATGAGCACGCCGCTGGCCCAGCCCGCCAGCGCGCCCATGCCCACGCGGCGCCACGTGCGCCGCGGCGCTATCGGCAGGTCGGCGAGGCTGGCGCAGATGGCGCCGGTGGCCGCGGCGAGCGCCGCCAGCTTGCCGGCCGCCAGCGTCAGCGTGATCACGATCAGGGAGATGCCCAGCGACACGGCCAGGCCGTTGAGCACGTGCGCAGGCAGACGCATGGCGAGGCGGGGGGTCTCCATGCGGAACATTGTGGCGCAGCATGCGCGGGGCGCGACAATGGCGGCTCCGCACACCAACCGACCTCGCCACGATGACTCCCGCCCGTTTCGTGCTCGCCGCCCTGATCGGGACGCTGGCCGCCTTCGCGGTGCGGGCCCAGCCCGCCTCGGCGCCCGACGCCGACAAGAAGCAGGCGCTGGCGGAGTTCATCGTGGCCTACCGGCTCGCCGACACCTGGCCGCAGATGACGGCCAAGATCGCGCGCGACTCGCTGCCGCGGCTGGAGGACGCCGCGCACGCCGATCTCGACCACGACACGTTCGCCACGCCCGAACTGGCCGCGGCCGCGCACGCCCGCGTTCCGGCGCTGCTGGCGCAGGGCCGGCGCGACCTGCAGGACGCGCTGCAACGCTTCGATGCCGACGAGTTCGCCGCGTACACCGCCTACGAGATCTACGCGAAGTATTTCGAGACCGCCGAGATCCGCCAGATCTCCGCGTTCTTCGACTCGCCCACCGGCCGCAAGCTGAGCGCGCTGGGGCCGACGATCGTCGCCGAGAGCCGCAGGCCGGCCAACGGCGACCCGCTGGAAAAACACTTCGACGCGAACGAACGCGCCGAGATCGTCGCGTTCTGGAGGTCGCCGCTGGGCGCGAAGATGAACGCCACGGCCGAGCAGATCCGCGAGGACATGCACGCGCATTTCATCGAGCGTTCCGAGCCCTCGCTGCAGGCCGTCGCGCGCCAGCTCGCCTCGAGGGCCGAGGCCGGCGAACCGGCCGCGTCGACGCCGAAACGCTGACGCCGCGCCGCGCCGGAACGCATCTTTTCGCACCGGCCGGAGGCGTGCAGGTGCACGCGGCCCCAATCATTGCGACAATACGCCCCTTCACCGCTTATTCCCCGCTGCCGCATGTCTTCGCTTCCCTCATCCTCGACGCCGCCCGAAGGCGACGATTCCGCACCCGTGTCGCTGCCCGTCGCAGCGGACGCCGTGCCCGAGTCGGCGCCCGTCGCTGCCACCGCCGAGGAGTCGTCCACGGATGCTGCCGCAGCCGAGCAGGCGCCGGCCGACCCGGCCGCCCGCCCCGCGCTGGAAGACTGCGGCCCGCAACTGAAGAAGTTGTATCCCGCGTTGTTCTCCAACCCGCCCAAACCCATCAAGCTGCGCATCCAGGCCGACATCCAGGCCCGCTCGCCGGGCCTGTTCACCAAGCCGCAGCTGTCGGCGTTCCTGCGCCGCTACACCGGCAGCCATGCGTACCTCAACGCGCTGGTCAAGGCCACGCACCGCTACGACCTCGAGGGCAACCCCGGCGACGAGCTGAGCGACGAGCACCGCACCGCGGCCACCGAGGAACTGGCGCGCCGCCGCACCAATACCCAGGCGCGTATCGCGCTGGAGAACGAGCAGCGCGCCAACCGTGCCACGCTGCTGCGCGAGTTCGAGGCCAACACGCTGCCGGTGGCCGAGTTCGCGGCCAGCCGGAACGTGCCCGAGGGCGAGCTCGAGCCGCTGCTCGCGCGCGCCCGCAAGGAAGCGCTGGAGCCGCCGCCGGCGCCCGCGTTCAACCGCGACCGCCGCGGCCCGAACCCGAACCGCGGCCCGCGCCCGGAAGGCCAGCGCAACGCGCGCCCCCCGCGTGACGCCCGGGCCGCGCCGGCCGACGGCGCCGCGCCGCAGGGCGACGCGCCGCGTCCGCCCCGTCCGCCGCGCAACGACAGGCCGCAGGGCGCCCGCACCGACGCGCCGCGCACCGATCGCCCGCAAGGTCCGCGCACGGATCGCCCGCAAGGCCCGCGCGCCGATGGCCCCCGTGGCCCCCGGCCAGAAGGCCAGCGCGGCCCGCGTGCGGACGGCCCGCGCGGCCCGAACAACGGCCCGCGTTCCGACGCGCCGCGCGGCCCGCGCCGCGACGACGACCGCCGTGGCCCGCGCCCGGACGACACGCGCTCGCAGCGTCCCAGCGCTCCGGCGTCGCCCGCCGGCCCCACCGCCATGGCGCTGGCGTTCAGCGCCCTCAAGACGAAGAAGTAGCGAGGGGTCTGGCTCCGCCTCGACGGCGCAGCCCGGGACGCCGACTCCCTCCCGGGGCGGTGCCTGACCCCGATCCCCGGGCAATGCCTCGATCCCAGCTCACGTTCGGGGTCAGGCATTGCCTCACACCGCTGCGCGGCGCGAGGAGATGCCAGACCCCTCGGGAGATGCCAGACCCCTATGCCGCCAGCGCGCGGCCCTGGGCGTCGAACAGCATCAGGTCGCGCGGGCGCACCTGCAGGCGCACGGGCATGCCGCGCGGGAGCGCGTCGCTGCCCGGCCACACCGTCTTCACGCTGATCGTGCCGGCATCGCCGTTGGCGGCGTCGCGGCCGCTCAGGCGGCAGTGCACCAGCGTCACGTCGCCCAGCCATTCGACGCGCTCGACGCTGGCGTGCAGGCCGTCGGCGCCCTCGCCGGGCGTCATCAGCCAGTGCTCCGGCCGCACGCCCAGCGCGTGCACGCTGGCCAGGGGCGTCGCGCAGGCTATCGGCAGCGCCAGGCGTCCGGCGCCGGGCACCCGCAGGATCGGGCCGGCCGGGTCGAGCTCGCCCACGGCCGGCAGGAAGTTCATCTGCGGCGAGCCCAGGAAGCCGGCCACGAAGCGGTTGACGGGCCGGCCGTAGACCTCCTGCGGCGTGCCCACCTGCTCGATGCGGCCCGCGTTGAAGACCGCGATGCGGTCGCCCAGCGTCATCGCCTCCACCTGGTCGTGCGTGACGTAGACGATGGTGGCGCCCAGGCGCTCGTGCAGCCGCGCCATCTCCAGCCGCATCTGCGTGCGCAGCGAAGCGTCGAGGTTGGACAGCGGCTCGTCGAACAGGAACACCTTGGGCTCGCGCACGATCGCGCGCCCGATGGCCACGCGCTGGCGCTGGCCGCCCGACAGCGCGCGCGGCTTGCGATCCAGCAGCGGCTCGAGCTGCAGCGACTCCGCGGCGCGCCGCACGGCCGCGGCGATGTCGCGCTTCGAGCGGCCCGCGATCTTCAGCGCGAAGCCCATGTTCTCGGCCACCGTCATGTGCGGGTACAGCGCGTAGCTCTGGAACACCATGGCCACGCCGCGCTCGGCGGGCGGCACGTCGGTGACGTCGACGCCGCCGATGAGCATGCGCCCCGCGCTCATGTCCTCCAGCCCGGCGATCATGCGCAGCGTGGTCGACTTGCCGCAGCCCGACGGCCCCACCAGCACCATGAACTCGCCTTCGTTCACGGTCAGGTCGATGCCGTCGACCGCGGTGACGCCGTTCGCGTACGTGCGGCGCAGGCCCTGCAACTTCAGTTGTGCCATGGCTTACCCCTGACGCGAGAGCTTGTGCTTCGCGATGAACGCGCGGTACCAGTGCGCGCTCGCCTTGGGCGTGCGCGCCTGCGTGTCGTAGTCCACGCGGAACAGGCCGAAGCGCTTCGCGTAGCCCGAGTCCCACTCGAAGTTGTCGAGCAGGCTCCAGTAGAAGTAGCCGCGCACGTCGGCGCCCAGCGCGATGGCCTTCTCCACCGCGGCCAGGTGGCCCTGCACGTAGGCCACGCGCGGCGTGTCCTGCACCTCGCCGCCGGCCACGACGTCGGCGTTGGCCATGCCGTTCTCGGTGATCAGGATGGGTGGCGGCATGTAGTCGCGGGTCAGGCGCACCAGGTGCTGCGTGAGCACCTCCGGCACGATCTCCCAGCCCATGTCGTTGACGCCGTGCGGCTCGGGCGCCGGGATCTTCGGCTCGCGCGTGCTCACCCACTGGCGCGTGTAGAGGTTGATGCCCAGGAAGTCGAGCGGCTGGCGGATGACCGCGAAGTCGCCGGCCTGCACCACAGGCGCGTCGGCGCCGAGATGCTCGATCGCGTCGGCCGGATACGCGCCGCGGAACAGCGGGTCCATGTACCAGCGCACGTCCAGGCCGTCGGCGATGCGGGCGGCCTGCAGGTCGGCCGGCGTCTTCTCGGCGGCGAACGCCGGCGTGTGGTTCAGCACGATGCCCAGCTGCGGATGCCGGCCGTCCGGCCTGGCCTGCGCCACCGCGCGCATCGCCTGCAGGGCCAGCCCGTGGCCCAGCAGCAGGTGGTGCGACACCTGCATCGCGGCCTGGCGGCTCGTCAGGCCCGGCGCGAACTGGCCGCGCTCGTAGCCCAGCGTGGCCACGCACCACGGTTCGTTGAGCGTGGAGATCGAGGCCAGCCGATCGCCGAAGCGGCGCGCGATCTCGGCGGCGTACCCGGCGAAGTGGTGCGCGGTCTCGCGCGACTGCCAGCCGCCGACGGACTCCTGCAGCGCCTGCGGCAGGTCCCAGTGGTGCAGCGTGGCGTGCGGCGCGATGCCGGCGTCCAGCAGCGTGTCGATCAGCCGGTCGTAGAACGCGAAGCCGGTCTCGTTCCAGGCGTCCTGCCCCAGCGGCTGCACGCGCGGCCACGCGAACGAGAAGCGGTAGGCGTCCAGACCCAGCCACTTCATGCGCTCCACGTCCTCGGGCATGCGGTGCAGGTGGTCGCAGGCCACGGCGATGTCGGAGCCGTCCTTGATCTTGCCGGGCGTCGCGCAGAACGCGTCCCAGATGGACGGGCCCTTGCCGTCGCCGGGGGCGGTGCCTTCGATCTGCGCGGCGCTGGTGGCGACGCCCAGCGTGAAATTCGCCGGCAGGGTGGGGAAGGGAAACTGTGAGGAGCTCATGGGAATCAGCTTTTGACGGCACCGGCGGTGAGGCCCGCGACGAGGCGTCGCGCGGAGAAGACGAAGGCGACGAGCAGCGGCAGCATCGCGATGGCGCTGCCGGCCATCAGCGCGCCCCACTCGGTGTTGTTGGGGCTCTGCATGCTGCGCAGCGCCAGCGGCACGGTGTAGTTCTCGACGCTGCGCATCACCACCAGCGGCCCGACGAAGTTGTTCCAGGCGTTGATGAAGGTGATCAGGCCGAGGGTGCCCAGCGCGGGCCCGCACAGGGGCATCACGACGCTCCAGAAGGTGCGCAGTTCGCCGCAGCCGTCCATGCGCGCGGCGTCGATCAGGTCGCGCGGGATGGCCGAGCCGATGTACTGGCGCATCAGGAAGATGCCCAGCGCGCCGGCCGCGCCCGGCACGTACAGCGCGCGCGGCTGGTCGATCCAGCCCAGCAGGTCCATCACCATGAAGGTGGGGATCATGTTGAGGAAGCTGGGCAGCATCATCGAGCCCACCACCAGCGCGAACAGGATCTTCTTGCCGGCGAACTCGTGCACCGCGAAGGCGTAGCCGGCCAGCGCGCACAGCAGCAGGTTCAGCGCCGTGGTCATCGTGGCCACGTAGAGGCTCAGGCCCAGGTTGCGCCAGAACGGCAGGCGCTCCAGCAGCAGCTGCAGGTTGCCCAGGAAGTGCGTGCCGAACCAGAACGGCGGCGGCGACGCGAAGATGTCGGCGCGCGACTGCGTGGCGAACACGAAGGTGAACCAGAACGGCGCGGCCAGCAGCACCACGCCGGCGCCCACCAGCGCGAGCGTCACGAGACGCGCGGGCGTGAGGCGTTCAGCGCGCGACATCGCTCGCTCCTTCCTTGCCGAACAGGCGCGCGTTGCCCCAGGTGAGCGCCGCGATGATGAAGAACAGCAGCCAGGAGACCGCCGACGCGGTGCCGAAGTCGCCGTCGGAGAACGCCATGCGGTACATGAACGTCGCGGTGGTCATCACGCTGGTGGCCACGCCCGAGTCGGGCGGAATCAGGATGAACGGCTCCTCGAACAGCTGCAGGTTGCCGATCAGCGTGAGCGTGATCGCGAAGAACATCATCGGCTTGAGCAGCGGCAGCGCCACGTAGCGGAACTGCTGCCAGCGCGACGCGCCGTCCAGCGTGGCCGCCTCGTACAGGTCGCCCGAGATCACCTGCAGCGCCGACAGGTACAGCACCACGTTCCAGCCGAGGTAGCGCCAGAACACGACGAAGGCGATGGTGATCCGGGCCCAGAACTTGTCGCCCAGCCAGTCGATGGGCGGGCCGGGCAGCATCGCGTTGATGACGCCGTAGTCCTTGGAGAACAGCGTGGTGAAGATCAGGGCGATCGCCACGCTGGAGGTGACGTAGGGCACGAAGTACGCGCCGACCACGAAGTTGCGGCTGCGCTTGAGCGTCATGTGGATCAGGAACGCCAGCGGCAGCGCCACGAGGTGCTGCGGCACGCCCGAGGCCACGGCGAACCACAGCGTGTTGAGCAGCGACTTGGAGAACCACGGGTCGGTGATCGCGTACCCGTAGTTCTCGAGGCCCACCCAGTGCATCGCCGCCAGGCCGGACGCGGCGTCCCACTGGTGCAGCGACAGCCAGATGGAGAACAGCAGCGGGAACAGCCCGAACACGCCGAACAGCACGAAGAACGGCGCGATGAAGGCGTAGGGCGCGAGCTTGCGCGCGCGCCTGCGCCAGGCCGCGCGGGACGCGCTCGCGTGCGCGGGCGCCGGGGGCGCGACGGCGGATTCGCTGGTCAGCGGGGAAGTCATGGGAGGGGCGGTGACGGCTTCAGCGGCGCGCACGGTGTTCGATCAGGGTCTTCGCGTCGGCCAGCGCGGCATGGATGTCCTTGCCGTCGGCGATCACGTTCTGGTACTCGGCGCGCACGGCGTCGGTGGCCATGGCGTCGTACTTGTCGACGGGGATCGCCGGCACCTTGCCGGCGGTGTCGCGCCACAGCACGCCGGCGGCCTGGCCGCCCAGGAAGGCGATGGGCTCGGCCACCACGGGATCCTGCTGCGCGGACAGCAGCGACGGGAAGTTGCCGAACTGGCGCAGCGCGTCGAGCTGCGTCTGGCGGTCGGCCGTGAGGAACTGGATGAACGCCCACGCCTCGGCCTTGTGCCGCGCCCGCCTGGGGATCGCGTAGAACGAGCCGCCGTACGACGCGTACACGCCGCCCGGCAGGGGCGCCGAGCGCCACTTGCCGGCGGTGTCGGGCGCGAGCCAGTTCTTCAGGTGGCCGGCGAGCCACGAGCCCATCATCTGGCCGGCGATCCGGCCGGAGCGGAAGCCCGCCACCCACTCGTTGGTCCACATCGTGGTGCCCGCGTCGATGCCGGCCCGGTGCGCGGCGCGCCCCAGCTCGAACGCGCGCACGAAGCGGGCGTCGTCCACCAGCACCTTGCCCGCGCGATCGAAGTAGATGCCCTCGCCCGGCGGCAGGTTGGAGCGCAGCACGATGTCGACGACGTCGTTGCTGCTGGCCAGCAGGCAGGCGCCGGTGGCGGCCTTGAGCTTGACGCCGGCGGCGATGAAGGTGGGCCAGTCCCGGGTGAGGTCGGCCTCGGTCAGGCCGGCCTTGGCGAGCAGGTCGGCGCGGTACAGCAGCGTGCCGGGGCCGATGTCGGCCGGCAGCGCGCTGAGCTCGCCCTTGGCGTTGGTCGCCTGGGCCAGCGTGTAGGCGGGAAACGCCGCGCGCAGGCCGGCGGCGTCGTACGGCGGCTTGTACAGGTCCTCGAAGCCGCCCGAGCCGGTGAACTTGCCGATGAACTTGAAGTCGATGGCCATCACGTCGGGCAGGCCCGAGCCGGTGGCCAGGTCCGTCGTCATCCGGTCGTGGTGGTCGGCGTACTGCAGCGAGACGATCTTCACGTCCACGTCCGGATGCGCGGCATGCCAGCGCGGGAGCGCGGCCCTGGCGGCGCGGTCGAGATCCGGGAAGGTGGCGAGCGTGATCGTGGTCGTCGCGCGGCTGGCGCCCATTGCGCACAATGCGGCGGCCGCGAGCAGGAACGCCCGGAGCAAGGAGGACATGGTGTTCTAAAAGAGGCTGCGACGGGGCCGTCGCAGCCGGGAAAAGCCGGCCGTGCGGCGCACGACCGGGCTCGGAGAAAGTGCGGCGCCCGCCGGCCGGAGAGCGCCGCGGGGCATCAGAAGTTGAAGCCCGCGTTGACGCCGTAGGTGCGCGGCGCCATGTACTGCGACTGCCACGCGCCGAACGAGTTCTGCGCGTTCGTCTTGATGCGGCCGTTCTCGACGTTCTGCACATAGGCGTCCACGTACCAGTCCTTGGCCGCCGTGTAGCGCAGGCCCAGGTCGGTGCGGGTGTAGGCCTTCTGCGCGTCGCCTTCGCCCATGTTGAAGACGCTCAGCCAGCTCGCCGACTCGTAGTGCAGGTTCGCGCGCGGCGCGAGCTTCGAACCGTCAGCGAAACGGAACGTGTGCTCGTACTGCGCGGTGATCGAGCCCGTGGGCGAGTGCGGCAGGCGGTGGCCGGTGACGTCGAGGCAGCTGCTGATCTTCGGGTCGGGGCAGGCCGGCAGCGCATAGTCGTTGCTGCCCGCCAGCAGGTAGCCGAGTTCCGTGTGCGTGTACGCGGCACCCACCTGCACGCGGTCGTCGGGCGTCAGGTTGGCCGAGAGTTCGGTCTCGAAGCCGTAGACCTTGGCGCCCTTCGCGTTCGACGTGGCCAGCGAGTGCGAGCCGTCCGGGTTGGTCACCGGCGCGCTGAACTGGAAGTCCTTGAAGTCCTCGTAGTACAGCGAGTTGTTGAAGTGCACGGTGCCGTTGAACAGCGTGTTCTTCGTGCCGACCTCGTAGTTCGTCAGCGTCTCGGGACCGTAATGCAGGCCGCCGTCCTGCAGGCCGCCGGACTTGTAGCCGGTGGACACGCTGCCGTAGACCATGAATGTCTTGGAGAAGTCGTAGTTCGCGCGCGCCAGCCAGGTCACCTTCGAGCCCGTGTAGTGGCCGTCGTTGTGCTGGTAGGTGGAAAAGCCGCTGCCGGCCGCGAGCGGATCCGAGCCCGGATCCAGCGGCACCTGCGGCACCGCCTGGTTGCCGGTCCAGCCGTTGTTCGTGCCACCTTCGTTCTTGCGATCGTCGTGCGTGAAGCGCGCGCCGCCGGTCAGGTGGAGGGTGTCGTTGGCCAGGTTCCAGGTGGCCTGGCCGAAGGCGGCCTCGGAGGCCACGGTCTCCTTGGGCTGGATGAACGAGCCCTGCCAGTTGATCGTGCCCTGCTGCGTGCCGTTGGAGATCGGGATGTCGAAGCGGATGCCGTTGTCCTCGGCGGCGTAGTACAGGCCCAGGATCCAGTCGACCTCGCGCTTGCCGGTGGACTGCACTTCCAGCTCATGGCTGTAGTTCTTGTAGTGCGACCAGTTGGTGCGGTCTTCCTGCACCTTGGCGCCCGTCGTGAAGCTGGTGGGCGCCGTCGCGCCGCCGGACTGGTCGAAGTCGGACGAGCCCTTGAAGTCCGAGTAGCCGGCGATGTAGGCGAGCGACACCGCATCGCTGAGGTTCCAGTCGACGCGGCTGCGCAGCGTGTTGACGTTGCGATCGAGCTGCGGCGCCACGCTGATCAGCGCGGACCAGAAGCTGGTGCCGGCGCGCGGCGTCTGCAGCAGGTTCATGTCGGGCGTGCCGCGGTCGATGAACTTCTCGTACGACGCGTTCCACGAGATGTCGCGCGTGGGCTTCCACAGGAAGCTCAGGCGGGCGGCGCTCTGATCCTGGGAGTTGTACTTCGGGCCGGTCTGGACGAAGGTGTTCGGGTCGAGCGGACGGAACGCGACGGTGGCTGTCGGGTTGGCCAGGTTGTAGGCGTTGACGGCGGCCTGCTGGTCCGCCAGCGCGACCGTGGGCGGCTTCTGGTAGCTGACATAGCCGTCGTGCTGTTCGTGCACGAAGGCGGCGCGCAGCGCGAAGGTGTCGGTCAACGCGAAGTTGAACGCGGCGCGGGTGCCGAAGCGGCCGTAGCTGCCCAGGCCGCCTTCGACGGAGCCGAAGTTCGAACCCAGTTCGGCCTTGGCGGTCTTCATGTTGACCGCCCCCACCGTGGAGTTGCGGCCCCACAGCGTGCCCTGCGGGCCGCGCAGCACCTCGATGCCGTCCATGTCGAACAGCAGCGTCGCGGCGCCTTCCGCGCGCGGCGCGTAGATGCCGTCGATGAACAGCGCCACTTCCGGGTCGGCGTATTCGGTCTTGGCGCTGTCGTTGCCGATGCCGCGCATCGTCATCGTGATGACGCCGTGGTCGCCCTCGGTGGTGGCCTGGAAGCTGGGCACCAGGTGGACGACGTCGGCAATCGTCTGCACATGGTTCTTCTCGAGCTCCGCGGCGCTGATCGGCGTGACGGCGAGCGGCGTGCTCTGCAGCGTGGTGGTGCGCTTGGTCGCCGTGACGGTGACCTCCTGCGTGTCGAGCGCGGCGGCGCTGGCCGCGGCGGCCGGCGATTGCGCGGTCTGGGCCTGGGCCCCGGCCGTCGTGGCGAGCATGGCCAGGACGGCCAGGTGGATCGGGGATGCGAGCGAACCCCGGGATTTCTGAGCGCGAGTAGTCACGTTGTCTCCAGTTTTTTGGTGGTGCAGCTACGGCCGTCTGTGCGGCGTTTCCAGTCATCGTCGGCCCTGGAATGAATCGCATGATGCCGATCGATGACAACGCTGTCAACGACGGAATGACAGCGTTGTCTTTTTGTCGATATGATCGCCTATAAGAAGCGGTCGAAACGGCCCCGGGAAAGTACCGAGGCCCTCGACAGCGCCGAGAAACAGCGGGAGGCCTCACGCTTCACCGCTCCGGAGACAAGCCCCCATGAAGCCCATCCAGCACATCCTCATCGTCGGCGGCGGCACCGCCGGCTGGCTCACCGCGGCCTTCCTGGCGCGCACGCTGGGCACCGCCGCGGGCGGGATCCGGGTGACGCTGGTGGAGTCCAGCGAGATCGGCATCATCGGCGTCGGCGAGGGCACGTTCCCGTCGATCCGCGGCACGCTCAGCGCCATCGGCCTGGACGAGGCGCGCTTCATCCGCGAGTGCGACGCCACGTTCAAGCAGGGCGTCAGCTTCGTCGACTGGGCACGCCCCGGCGAGCGCTACTTCCATCCGTTCAACCCGCCCAGCCAGCGGCCCGGCGCGCCCGAGCTGATGCCTTACTGGCTGCTGGGCGAGGCCGGCGCGACCGACGGCACGCCGCGCGCCTTCGCGGACGCGGTGTCGATGCAGCAGCACGTGGCCGACGCCTCGCGCGCGCCCAAGCGCACGGGCGACGGCGACTGGCTGGGCCCGATGAACTACGCCTACCACTTCGACGCCGGCAAGTTCGCCGCGCTGCTGGCCACGCACGCGCAGACGCTGGGCGTCGAGCGCGTGATCGCCACGGTGGAACGCGTGGAACTGCGCGAGGACGGCCACATCGCCGGCGTCGCCACCCGCGAGCGCGGCGCGATGAGCGCCGACCTCTACATCGACTGCACGGGCTTCCGCGCCGCGCTGATCGGCGACGCGCTGGGCGCGGCGCGCAAGCCCTTGAGCGACGTGCTGTTCGTCGACCGCGCGCTGGCGCTGCAGGTGCCCTACCCGGCCGACGCCACGCCCATCCCGTCGTACACGATCTCCACCGCGCACGAGGCCGGCTGGACCTGGGACATCGGCCTGCACCGCCGGCGCGGCATCGGCTACGTCTACTCCAGCCGCCACACCGACGACGACGCGGCCGAGCGCGTGCTGCGCCGCTATATCGGGCCGGCCGCCGACGCGCTGAGCCCGCGCACCCTGAAGCTGGACGTGGGCTACCGCGAGACGCAATGGATCGGCAACTGCGTGGCCGTGGGCCTGTCGGCCGGCTTCCTCGAGCCGCTGGAGTCGTCGGGCATCGGCCTGATCGAGGCCGCCGCCTACCTGATCGGCTACCTGCTGCCGGCCGACGGCAACTTCGCGCCGGCGGCGCGCGCGTTCAACGAGCAGATGCGCGCACGCTTCGAGCGCATCGTCGACTTCCTCAAGCTGCACTACGCGCTGACCCGCCGCGACGACACCGCGTTCTGGCGCGACAACGCCGACCCGGCGTCGTGGACGCCCACGCTGCGCGACCTGCTCGCACGCTGGCGCGGCCGACCGCCGCACCGGCTCGACTTCATCGTCGACCTGGAGATGTACCCGCCCTCCAGCTGGCAGTACGTCCTGTACGGCATGGGGTATCCGACCGATCTCTCGCACGCGCGCGCCGCGTGGCCGCGCGCGGCCGACGCGCGCCAGGAATTCGCGACGATCGCGCAGGTCGCCCGCCGCGCCGCCGCCGACCTGCCCGACCACCGCGCGCTGGTGGAGGCGATGTGCGCCCGCACCGCGCCCGCGCGGAGCGTCGCCTGATGGCCCATTCGCGCACGCCGCCGGTGGCGCCGCCGGCGGCCAGCACCACGATCAGCGACGTGGCCAGGCAGGCCGGCGTGTCGATCAAGACCGTGTCGCGCGTCATGAACCACGAGTCCGGCGTGCGCCAGGACACCCGCGACAAGGTGCTGCAGGTGATGGCCGAGCTGCGCTACCGGCCCAGCCAGTCGGCGCGCAGCCTGGCCGGCGCGCGCTCGTTCCTCATCGGCCTGCTGTACTTCGACCCCAGCGCGGCCTTCGTCTCGGGCGTGCAGCAGGGCGCCACGATGCGCTGCCGCGAGGCCGGCTATCACCTGGTCGTGGAATCGATGGACAACGACGCGCACGACCTCGGCGAGCAGGTGCACCGCATGGTCTCCACGCTGCGCCCCGACGGCATGATCCTGACGCCGCCGCTGTGCGACAACCCGCACGTGCTCAAGGCGCTGCACGACAGCGGCACGCCCACGGTGCTGGTCTCGCCCGCGCGCCAGCGCAAGGACATGCCCAGCGTGCGCATGGACGACGTGCACGCGGCCGAGGAGATCACCAACCTGCTGCTGAGCCTGGGCCACCGCCGCATCGCGTTCATCCGCGGCGCGGCCGACCAGGCGGCGTCGGCGCTGCGCGAGCAGGGCTTCGTCAAGGCGATGAAGGCGGCGCGCGTGGAGCTCGCGCCCGAGCTGGTGATAGCCGGCGACTTCCGCTTCGAGTCCGGCGTGGCCGCCACGCACCAGCTGCTCAAGCTGCGCCACCATCCCACCGCCGTCTTCGCCAGCAACGACGACATGGCGCTGGGCGTGCTGGCCGCGGCGCAGCGCCAGGGCCTCGCGGTGCCGGGCGACCTCGCCATCGCCGGCTTCGACGATTCGCCCGCCAGCGCGCTGGTGTGGCCGCCGCTGACCACCATGCGCCAGCCCACGGTGGCGATGGCGCGCGCGGCCGTCGACCTGCTGATCGGCACGCCCACCGTGCAAGGCACGCCCGGCACGCGCACGACGGCGGCGGTGCAGCGGGTGCTGCCGCACGAGCTGATCGTGCGCGATTCGACGAGCGCGCCGGCTAGGGCGGCGCGGCGGGCGCCGAGGGGGTGAATTGCCGACGAGCTAGTCGCACCTGAGCGGGAACGATGTCGACCCCGGCCCGTATCGCCCCGACGTCACGACCCAACGTTGCGCCGAGATCAACTGGCCATCCCGCAGACTGAAGAGGAGCTCGACCCCCTCCTCCGCCGATCGCTTCGAAGCACGGACGTCCGCCCTGAAGCTGACATCGACATAGGGCGGCAGAATGTCAGGATCGTGATACCACGACCCCTTGAGTACCAGGTTCTCTCTGGATGAAGGCGGAATCTTGCGCACAAGGCATGGCGGAACCTGGGTCTCATGGCCCGGCACCGTCAGGACGATTGCGGCGACATGCCCCGGCGCCTTGGGATCGAATTCGATCTTCAACCTGGTTGCGGCGTACTCCTCGGGCAGTTCCGGGATCGCGCCATCGTCCGCCAGCGTGAAGAAGCGATCGACGTGGCCGTGGGCCGCAAGCGCGGCCGAACCGAGGGCGAGTACGACAGCCAGCTTCTTCATGGGACCTCCAACTCTCGTCGGCGACCGTTTGAGCGCGCGCCTCGTGGTCGGAACGTGTACGCTGCACGGAAACCTCGCGCGAGATCGAGCATGCCATACGAACTGAGTTTCACGAAGCACGTGCAAGTGACCGACCGCGCGCGCTACATCAACAGCTGCAGCGTGGCCGGCGACGTTGTTTCTGCAGCACTGCTGCCGGCACTCCAGGCGCGCTACGGCCGGTTCGACACCGGTGAGGAGGACTGGGGCTGGTTCATGTGGTCCACGTCGGATGGATTGCGCTTGTCCGTTGACGTCTTCACCGACGACGATCTGGCGGGAAAGTTCAGGGCACGTGTCGCGACGAGCCGGCGCCGGCGTCTTCTCGGCTGGAAGGAAATCGACACCGCCGCGCTCGAGGAGTTGCGGGGGGTCGTCCAGGCACAGTTGACGGCTTGGCTTGGACAGCCGCCGCTGGTCATTCACGTCGACTGACCTTCAACGCCGGCAGCCGCGCTGCGAGAACGGCTGCGACCGGCCGACGGCCCCAAGTCTCGCGGGGTGAAGTCCCGGCAGCGTGACCGCATCGCCCCAACTGACGCCCCGGCGCTAACGTTCCGCCCCGCGACGTGCGCGCGTTCCCGGGAGACCAGCAGGGATGGGTGCCAGGTCTTGCCTGGCAACTCCAACAGCGGGTCGTCTTCAAGACCATCGCCAACGTGATGCGGCTTGCCAGGCAAGACCTGGCACCTTGGACACTCGCTACTGCTCGATCGTCGCCACGAGTGCTCAGGCCACCGCGGCTTCGACCGCCCGACACACCAGCACGTGTCCCTGCGCGCGCGCCTCGCGCGTGATGCCGTCTGCCACCGCATCGGCCTGCGCGCGATCCGCCAGCGCGAACAGCATACCGCCTTGCGCGTGGATGCGCAGCATGGCGGCCTTGGCGGCCTCGGCATCGAGCGCCAGGTACTTCTGCAGTACCGCCATCACGAACTCCATCGTTGTCGAATCGTCGTTGAGCATCTCGACGCCGACCTGGAAGCCGGGCGGCAGCATGTCCGCGATCGCGGTCAGATTGGTCTCGCGCGGAAACAGCGGCGATGCGGCGTGCTGCTTCGCCAGCGGATGCGGCGCGCCGCGCGTGACGTGCAGCAGCAGTTCCCAGAGGATGGCGCCGTCGTTGGACAGGTCATCGCGCACCTTTCCGGGAACTAGATTGATCACCGCCACGATGAGGTTCACCGTCGTGAACGTGACGACGAC